>NZ_JACDOB010000016.1 GCF_017656375.1 Thermovirga sp. | reverse complement strand
AGGGAAGGGAACCAATTGGCCGGAGACACCCTCAACGAGGAACCCAATACCAAAAAACACCCACACGAAAGAGACAGTTCCTCGGCCTTTTCGAGGGCTAGATTGGGCAAGCTCTCACCGAAGAGAACCACATCTGGCCTTAGCTTCCCTCCACACTCCGGGCAATCCGCCCTTTCTAAAAATAAACTACTTTCATACCTTTTCCTGCACTTTGCGCAGCGCACCTTCCTCAGTGTTCCGTGGAGCTCCCAAACGTTCTTGCTTCCTGCCTCCTGATGAAAGCCATCCACATTTTGGGTAATAATGCCCTTTAAATATCCTTTTTTCTCCCATTCAGCCAGGCTAAAATGCCCCTCATTTGGCCTGGCTTCCAGCAATGCCTTTATTCTCCAGCGATAAAACTCGCAAAACTCCTGGTAGTTGTTCTCAAAGGCCCCAATGGAGGCCAAAAGGGCTGGATCCCTATCCTTCCACAAGCCATCTTTGCCTCTAAAATCTGGCAGGCCTGACGCCGTACTCATGCCCGCCCCAGTGAAGACCACCACCTCTTTTGCTTTTAAAAAAGAAGCTATTTTCTTTGCCGCCTGCTCTAGCATGCTCCTCACTCCCTAACTTGAACCAATCTTCTGTTAGTCTTCTTTTGCCTTGGCCCTAAATACAAGGGCCACACCCAAAAGGATAACGGCCATGGCCAAAAGCCCTACCAATGAAAACTTTTCCCCTGCTAGTGCTATTCCCAGGGCTGTAGCCACTATAGGGTTAACCAGAGCATAACTAGTAGCTATAGCTGGCCTTGTTGTTCTGAGAAGATGCCGGTACAAAGAAAAACCTACCACCGAACCAAGAACAACAAGATGAAATATTCCACAAGCAGCCTTGACCGTGATGGGCTCCATTTTCTCGCCCACGAAGAAGGAAATGGCAGCCAACATTGCCCCCCCAATTATCATCTGAACTGCCGTTACCATCTCCCCGGAAGGCCACTCCATCTTCCTACTGAGGGCCGAACCGAACCCCCAGGAAGCAGCCGCAGACAAAACATAAACAACTCCCAGGAGATTGCCCCTTATTCCCTTCTCCATGTTGAGCAATGCGACTCCGATTACACCTATAAACAAACCCAAAACTTCCAACCTGCTCGGCTTGCCCTCCCATATGCTTGCAAACACTACTGTCCACAAGGGAACTGTGGCTATCAGTGTCGCCGCAAGCCCAGAAGCTACCCACTGTTGTCCCACGGTAAGCCATCCCGCACCACCCACAAACAAAAATACCCCTGCAATCAGAGAATTAACCCACTCCCGCAAAGTTGGCATTTTCTTGCCCCTAACCTTCAGTAGGACACATAAAATAGCTCCTCCAAACAAAAAGCGCACGGCGTTCAACTGGTAAGGAGGAAAACTCTCCAGCGAAAACTTATTAGCCAAAAAAAGAGATCCCCAAACAGCATAAAGGGAAACGAGACAAAGTGCTGTCTCCGCTTCCCTTCCTTTGCTAGCTTTTAGCTTCCCTAAAAGCTCCATGCAAGGCCCTCCACTTCTTTTTTTCTGTAATGTATTTTTGTAATGTATCTTCAGGCCTATTCTACTACGACCATGGAGAGCAATTGATATTAAGATATTTGGTCAATATAAGTCAATCTTTTCTTACTCTTCTGCCTTTTCACATCAGATTTTTAAGACGTGGTGCAATTTTTGCTCCTAAGGCTGCTACACCCAAAGCCTTAAGGGAGTCCGTGATTACAAATGGGAAAAAGCCTATTTTCAATACCTTCCAAAGGGAGACAGTCTTTCCTGCAACAAAATTCAAGTTCAGGTAAAGGCCCATAAGGCCAAACAGGTAAATAGCTGCTGTTCCTGCAATACAAGCTAGCAAGACGTTTTTAAACGTAAAGGCTTTAAGCCGCTCTAACACAAATCCTGACATAAAGGCTCCCCCTATGAAGCCCAGGAGGAAACCAAACGTAGGGCTAAACACTACCTGCACTCCCCCTACTCCGCCCGCAAAAACTGGAAGGCCTAAAAACCCTATAACAACGTACAACACCTGTGATAAAGCCCCTACCCTGGCACCCAGAAGCACACCAGCAAGCAGAACAAACATGGTCTGAAGAGTAAAAGGCACTACCGGCGTAGGTATCCTTATGTAAGCCCCCACAGCAGTTAGAACGGCAAACATAGCAGCAAGAACCATGGTTTTGACAGAAAAGCGCATGACAAAAACCTCCTTGTCAACCTTATTTAAAATATGGGTGACCATTTGAGTGACATTATACTCTTTTTCTCCTCCTTTACAAGCTCAAAAAAGTAAGGAGGCGGAACTTTCTCGCCTCCTTACTTTAACTGCTTTCATGCTAAATCAACTGTAGGTCCAGCTACACAGCGCTTATTATCTCCTGGGCAAGCCCTTTGAACCTCATTAGATAATCCCTTCTTTCCTTCCTCAGGGCTCCCATGATTTGAGCATATTCTTCCCTAGAGTAGTGGTTATAAGGATTGTATTGCTCTGCGTTAGGAATATCCAAAGCCTCCGGGATTTCGCACCCCAAAATGTCGTCGTATTTCCAGTTCACTTTTTCGGATAGAGCTCCTATTATGGCCTTAAAGGTAACCTCAGGCGTCATGTTTGCCCCATCCCTCCCTCCAATTCTGCCAGTGTTGACTATGTAACATTTTATATGGGGATTATCTCGCAAGATCCTTAAGAGCCTGTTCCCGTTAATGTGGGGATTGTCTATTATGAAGGGGTCAAAGCCTACCACTCTCTTAGCCTGCCCTACCCTGGAAGGATCTTCTGCACTTGTAATGGTAGACTCTCCAAGCATATAAAAAGCTGCTGCCTGCTCTGGAGACATTAGCCTGCAAATGGGAGGGGTGTCGTACCTTCTCATGTTGAACAAAATTGCATCCACCCTGTCCAGGTCAATAATGTCCGACGTATTGGGTATCTTAGCTCTTGCCACGACAGCCCTTCCGTTAGTCGTAAGAGTATGATTGTTAAAATTCACGTTGCCATCATCATCCACCCAGCAGTTCTCTATAATGGCCGAAGAATGGCTCGCTGCAGCAAGTATTTCGGGTTGCTTCATCACATTGTCCGTCTTTACGTAAAAATTCTGCTCGGTTCCAAGAGCTTTCCCGCTAGGCAAAAGGAGGTTTATGTCATCCTGCAGCACCTCTACCCCTTCAGGAGGAGTAAGGCCATGATCCGAGGTGGTTATGGTAGTCTTCCCCGTCCCAGAAAGGCCAAAAACTAATACCCCCTTCTCCTCCAAACCTCTAGGCGTATTGACTTTTACTATTTTGCTTCCTGCATGCAACCCAATGCCCCCAAGCTCTTCGCGCGCTATATGCATTGCCATTCTCAAAGTGGCCATCTTTGCCTCTCCGTAGTAGTCGCTCCCTAAAATAAACGTGACCCTATACTGAGGAAATACCAGTATCTTCCGTTGATGCCATTCAGGAACCACAACAGTGACTATATCTGCGGAGTCCTGATCCGCCTCCGTCGCGAAATTTGCAGCATACATGTGAGCTATTCTCGCATATCGCCTGGTCACGTACATGTTGGCTATCATGGGGCTTTTGTCGTGGGCACCTATTCGGGCAGTCACCCTTATCATCTGCTGCCACCTAAGATAGTCCCATACCTGCTTCAACAGGGAAAGGGATTCCTCATCTATAGAATAAATAACCTCCGTAAAGGCTGCACTGCGGCTTCTTATCCTGGTAACATAAATCGCAGACCCCTGATTGTTAGGCACAGACTCAAAGGAAGCAATAGCCGCCAACTCCTGGTCGGACAGGTCTCTCAAAAGGCTCCTGCAGGGAGGATGTCTCAAAGATGTCACAAATGGTTGAAATTCATCATAAACGTGCAATATAATCACCTTCTTGACTTGGATTTATTTTAATTCAACTCTCCCATGCCCAGGAGATTATCAGTCCTCTAGCCTCATAACCCTTGAACAGTTCCTCTGCCTGAGCTACGTAACTTTTTGCCACTGGGAAACGCAGCGTTACATTTGCCTCATAGGTGGCATCTATTAGGTTTTCGTGAACATCCATATCTTTGAGTTGTGCGATAAAGTTTCTCGTGTGCTCATATCCCAGCACAACTTTGGCATTCAAACTTACCCTTCTCGCTACCTTGCCTGCCTCTTCTAAGGCCATAGCCGCACCTTTTCCATAGGCCTCTATGAGGCCCCTCACTCCCAATTTAATACCTCCAAAATATCTTGTGACTACGACTATGGCATTGGTAACCCCTGCATGTTGAATAGCACCAAGAATGGGCTTTCCTGCTGTGCCTGAAGGCTCTCCAGCGTCCGAATAATACTCTACAACCCTCTCCGATCCTACCCTGTAAGCCCAACAGTTATGAGTAGCGTCACTATATTTTTTGCTTATCTCCCTCACAAAAGCCCTGGCTTCCTCTTCATTTCTTGCGACACACACATGACCAATGAAAAGGGAACGCTTTTCTTTAAATTCCACAGAGGCGCTTCTTGCTGGCTCCCAATATATGTCCTTATTCTCCATCTGCTTTGTCCCAGGCCTCTTTCAGCTTAACCCACGTCTCTTCCAGGGCCTCAGGGAGCACTCTAACCTGGGCTGTAACGGGCATAAAGTTAGTATCCCCTGCCCACCTGGGGACTATATGAAGGTGAACGTGGCCAGCAAAACCTGCCCCTGCTATCTCCCCTATGTTGACACCTAAATTGAACCCCTGAGGGGACATAACATTCTTTAGGACCCTTATGCATTTGGCTGCCATCTTATGCATCTCCAAAAGCTCCTCATCCTGCAGCTTTTCGTAATCCCCTACATGCCTATAGGGTGCCACCATAAGATGACCAGGGTTATAAGGAAAGGCATTCATGATGACGAAAACCTTTTTCCCTCGCGCTAGAATAAGCCTCTTTTTATCATCGTTCTCCGCCGGGAATAGACAAAATATGCAGCCTGCTTCCTTTTTGGCGTTCTTGATGTATGCCATCCTCCAGGGTGCAAAAAGATGCTCCATAAAACCACCTCTTTTTAGCCATCCAGAATGGCTTTTTATTTTTTCTTCCATGTCTGTTTCACAAAGATCCACGCCTGCCAGGAACCCACTAGGGCCCCAAAAACAGAAAAGGCAGGCACAATCCAATCAGGCCAACCACCTGCCTGCAATTTCCTGCCTATGAAAAGCCCTAAAATCAAAAAACCACAAAGCACCAGGGCTGCCGAAATAACCTTGCCAAAAGCTAAAAAATCCTCGAGGCTCCTTTTATAAGCCATTACATAACCCTCACAGACGACGTATAAACGCCTTTATTCTTCCGGGAAAAGCTCCTCTCCTTTTGCCTCAAGCAAGTCAAACAGCTTCAGAGCCACTTGAGGGCTAAGCCCATCCAGGGTAACCTGAAGCTTGTCCTGTCTGCCTTTCAGCTTAACCTTTATCCCGAACCTCTCGGCAAAGCGCTTTGCCGACTCCGGAACCTCCATGACCCTTATCGATTTCTTTCTGGAAGTTCCTGAAGCCAAGGTCCTTCTCACAGCATCTTCAAGTTCCCTTACGGAAAGGCCTTTCTCAGCCGCAAGGCGAGCCAGCCTTAAGCAATCCTCTTCTTTTTTTAAGGAAAGTAGGGCTCTTGCGTGCCCTTCCGTTATCTTACCGCCTCCCAAGTATTCCAAAACCTGCTGTGGCAGGTTCAAAAGCCTCAACTTGTTAGTGACAGCTACCCTGCTCCATCCAAGCTTTTTGGCCGCCTGTTCCTGAGTAAGGGAAAACTTATTTATAAGCTCCTGAACACCCAAAGCAGCCTCTATAGGAGAAAGATCCTCCCTCTGAAGGTTTTCTACCAGAGATATCTCCATGACGGACAGGTCATCTGCAGCTACGACCTTGACAGGAACCGTCTTAAGCCCCGCAATTTTCGCAGCCCTCCAACGCCTTTCGCCTGCTACTATCTCGTACTTGCCATCTGAATGCCTCACCAAAATAGGCTGTATGACCCCACACTCCTTTATGGAGGCCGCCAGGGACTTCAGCGAAGCATTATCAAAGGACTTCCTAGGCTGAAGAGGGCTTGGATGAAGTTCATCTACAGAAATATCCACCAATCCGTCGCAAGCCTTATCTTGTTTTTTTTCTTCCAGCTGGGAACTATCAGAAAAAATAGCTTCCAATCCTCGCCCTAAGGCCTTTTTCCGAGCCATCGCTCTATTACCTCCTCCGCCAGACTACTGAAAGCCTTGGCTCCACTGCTGGAAGGATCATAATACCCTATAGGCTTTCCGTAGCTCGGCGCCTCAGAAAGGCGAATATTCCTAGGTATTATGGTCTCGAAAATAATGTCATTGAACCGTCTTTTAACCTCGTCTGCCACCTCTTTTGCAAGGTTAGTTCTGGCGTCAAACATGGTCAAAACCAATCCTCCCACGTCCAAGCCTTCGTTAAGATAGCGCCTCACCAAAGTTACCGTGCGCATAAGCTGGCTTAGTCCCTCCAGTGCATAATATTCACACTGAAGGGGCACAAGGATAGTATCTGCTGCCACAAGGGCATTCACCGTCAGAAGCCCCAAGGAAGGTGGGCAATCTATAAAAACTATATCGAAATCCTTAAAGGCTCCACGATGTCTTGCCAACCTGGTCTCCCGGCTTATAACCCCTGCGAGCTCCACTTCAGCAGCTGCAAGATCCAGCGTCGCAGGTAAAGCCCATACGCCTTCCCACTGGGTAGGAATTATTACATCCTTAGGTTTTGCCTTGTCCAGCACCAGGTGATAAATATTCTTTTTCACTGCCTTGCCATCTATTCCCAAACCACTCGTGCTGTTCCCCTGAGGGTCAATATCTATAACCAGCACTTTCTTCCCTTTGCGACCTAACTCAGCGGCAAGGTTTACACAGCAGGTAGTTTTCCCAACCCCGCCTTTTTGATTAGCAACAGCAACAGCCTTCAACGAACACACCTCCACCAGTGCAGTTTCTGCGCACGTCCAGGTTTTCTAGGAAATGTTGGAGGACAATGTTCCTCCTTTTTCCACACCACTAAAAACAATTTCTTTTCGCCGAGCCTATAAGAATATATCTCTGGTTTTGAAAGGCCTAAATGATGCCACGTCTCGCCTATTTCTTCAAGTTCAGCAGCTACCTTAGGCCCCTTAAAACAAAGAAGGCGCCCCCCCTTCATCACTAGAGGAGACATATATTCAGCACAAACGCCAAGGTGTCCCACTGCACGGGTGGCCGCGGCAGAGAACTTCTCGCGGTTTTCCGCCGCAAAGGCCTCAGATCTGTCGCATACCACGAAAGCATTCTCCAGTCCCAAGTTTCTTATTATTTCCCCTATTGCGCCACACTTTTTACGCACACTGTCAAGGAGATATACCTTGAGGTGGGGACGACATATAGCCCAAAGTATCCCAGGCAAGCCCCCACCTGTTCCAACGTCCACTACACTGCCTATCTCAGGAATAAGAGGTAAGGAAAAGCCACAATCCAGTATATGCTCCTCCCATAATTTAGAAGGGTCTCTTTCCCCTGTGAGTCTTGAAGTAGAATTCATAGCTGATAAAACTTCAGCATAAGCTTTAAGGGCTTTTTTGTTTTTTTCGATTTCCTCCATGATGTCATCCATGGAGATTTCTGCTTTAATTTCTATGATTTTCACCCCTTATATCCCTTTTTGAAGAATTTACTCATATAATAACACTCACAAGGAAGCTTTTGCACCTCTGAGCAATATAAAAACTGCTGCAAAGAAAGGAGGAAGAACCGAATGGGCAACACAATCGTAAGGTCAGGCAACATAATTTCTCTAAGGCTGGAGGACGGAACAGACCTATTGCCAGAACTCAAGCACATACTGGAAAAAGAGAACATAAAGGGCGCAGTGATACTATCTGCCATAGGCATGCTCAGGAATTTCACCATAGGATGGCTAGGGCCAGAAGGATACGTGAAAAAGGAATATCACGACCCACATGAGCTCTTAAGCATAAGCGGAACGATAAACATCATGGAGGATGGAGGAGTTTTTATCCACCCCCATGCGGCACTTTCCGGCCAAGATCACAAAACCGTAGGGGGACACCTTTTCCACGGAGAAGTCCATAACACCCTGGAGGCTGTTCTTCTGGTTCCCGAGGGAGTAACCTATCATAGAAAGGCCCTTGAAGAAGGAGGATACAAAAAATTCTGTCCCCAAAAAGATCAATAATGCGAGACATACCAGCGCTTTTTCTTGCAGTTTTACTGATAGCACACCTGCTCATAGGGCTTCCTGCGGAAGCTTCTCTGCAGGAAGCCTTTGTTACCAATGTATACGATGGTGATACAGTAAGGGTTACTATCCCTGACGGAACCATCAGAAAAGTAAGATATCTGGGAATAGACACTCCTGAGCTACATCACCCCCAAAGGCACGAAGAGGAATTCGGCAAGATAGCAGCGGCCTTTAACGCCGAGCTAGTCCTTAAAAAACGCGTATTCCTTGAGCTGGACGTGCAACCCCGCGACAAATACGGAAGGACCCTTGCCTGGGTATGGCTCAAAAAGGGGGAAAGGTTCCTTTTGGTAAACGAAATAATAACAAGAAACGGCCTTGCAATGCCTTTCACCCTGGCTCCCAACGTGAAATATACAGACCGCATAATAAAAGCCTTCCGACTAGCCCGCAAGGGAAAAAGGGGCTTTTGGGGTAGGGCCTTCCAGAGAGTTTTCACATCAGAGCAAGCATGGAGCCAACTTCCCACACTATCCGGAAAATTCATAACGCTAAAACTTACAATCCAGGACATAAAGCAATCATCCACAAGACTATCCCTGATTGACCTTAAGGGACACATGAGGCTTGTGATATATAAAGACGATCTTCCCAGGTTCTCTCACTTGAAATTCAAAAAAGGCCTCAAGATAAAAGCAGCAGGCAAGCTGAGAGTAAGCTATTTTGGCGGAGAAATGAAACTGGCAGACCCAATCCAAATCTTGGACGTTGAGCTATGATACAACAACACTTTTCCATAAGCTTTTCACATCTACCTGACAGCTTGTCCACTGAAATATCCACAAATCCACAAACCTTTCCACGTTTGTTTCCACTTATCCACACACATGAGGTAATGTTTCACGTGAAACATTTTCGTGTTATATGTTTCACGTGAAACATCGGCATGTCCTATCTGTGCGTTAGGTAGTATAATTATTCTGAGGTCTTAGCTCTAACTAGGTAATTACCCCGATACTCTTTGGTCTCTTTTCTGAAACAATAATGGCAGTGTGAATCTTCCCTTTTGATTCGACTCTACAGTCAAAAATATTCCTGGCTATTAGGCCAGTTTTGTGAGGAGATAGATGGAAATGAAAAAATATGTGAAAACCCTTTTTGTAGCGCTTTCTATAGCCTTTATAGGATTTGGGGGTGGGGTTTTATTCCTTTCCCAGAAAAACGTGGCGGTAGATTACGCCAAAGCCAGCGCTCAGCGCCTGGCAAAAGAGCATTTGGGCGCGGACTTAACATTAAAACAAATATCCGGCAACCCTATTCGTGGATATACTGTACTGGGTATCTCTCTGGATAGGGGAGGGGGCACCTTGGCTAGGGCTCAAAGTTTGGTAGTTAGGCTTGCCCCATTGCCACTCCTCTTTGGTGAGGCAAAAATAAGGAGCATCTCGGTAAATGGCGGGGATTTTTTCGCAGATGATCTCTTGTCTCTGCTTCGAAAACAAACTCCTGCTGTTTCCGAGACTTTACCCGAAGGGAGCATTTCCTTTACTAAGAGTACAGTTCACATAAAGGACTCTTCCTTTTTTCTGGATTCTTTAAAGGTGGCTTCCAGAGAACACGCTTTTACATTCCGCGGAAAAGTTGCCTACAGAGGGGTTGTCGCTCAGCTTGATGGTGAAGCGTCCTATCAGAAGGGTGTATTCTCTTTCGAGAAATTTAAAACTACCATAGGCAGCAGTTCAATTGAGGTTTTTGGAGCTATCTTCCCGAAAGTAACCTGTAAGGGAAGGTTGTCCGATGTAGACCTTTCCGTTCTTTCAGCTTTATGGCCAGATCTCAAGGATAAGGGCTTCAGTGGAAAATTTTCCGCCACTTTTGAAGCTGAGGGACCGTGGCAAGAGATAGGCATCAGAGGGAGCCTTAGCATGGATAAGGGGAAAATTTGGGGTATACCTATAGAGGGGCTTAGGTCCGATTGGTGGAGTAGAGGAAAGAAGCTGTGGTTTGAAAATATTTCTGGTTTGGCCAACAGCTCAAAGGTATCTGGAAAGATAGGAATGCTCTTCAGCACTCTACCTCCTGAGCTTTATTTCGACCTGAATGTCCTGGATGCAGATCTCGGATTATGGCAAAAAAACTTTTCCTGGCTGAGTTTTGTAAAAGGAGATATTAAAAAGGCGCATCTCGGGTTTTCCATAAAAAGAGGTAAAATCCTAGGACCTGTAAAGCTAGAAGCTGCATCTGTGACCATAGCGCAACAACCGATAGAAAAACTTACAGCCCACCTGGAATTCAAAGGCAACGATACTTCCTTAGTGTCTCTTTCTGGCAAATGGCTCAACTCTCCGGTAGCAGGCTCAGGAATAATCCGGACAGGGAAGAGGCCTTCCTTTGACTTCACCCTTTCGGGGAAAGCCATAGCCTTGAACAAAGCTTGGAAGATTATTCCTATAGGCGGCATGAAGCTTGAAGGCCTGGCAGGAGGGACTGTGCGCATAAAAGGAACGCCAGGAAAGGTATCTTCAGAGGGCAAGCTCTGGTCTAACAAGATAAGGGTTATGGGGCAATTAATAGAGAAACCTTCCGTTGAATTTACATATAACAATAGCGTATTGAGTATAAAGAGCCTCTCAGCTAAGTGGGCTGGCCTGCCTATAAAAGGTTCCGGGGAAGCTCTAGATCTTGGGACTGGGAAACCTTCGTTAAACTTCAGAGGAACAGCAAAAAAAGTTTCCTTAGCGCATATATTCAAAACTCTTAATGTTGCCACTTTAGCTGGCCTTGAGGGGGAGGTCTCTACATCGTGGAAACTAACAGGAAACGTAAATAATCCGACCCTAACTTTAAGTTTCTCGTCAGATGCGATAAAGGGACCATATAACATAACTCTTTCGGATACTACCTTGTGGGGTTCAATTCCTCTTTCGTCCATAAGTAAAGCCCCTTCGAAGATAGATATATCCTTCAAAGCTCAAAGAGGCAGCCTGGACAAGGTTAAAACAGGTGAAATAACGGGCAAAGCCACATATTCCCCAGGAGAAATCAAATTCGAGGATGTTTCACTCAAGCTATGGGACAGCCAAATAGGGGCCACAGGAAGAGTTGTTATGCCCAAAGAACCCAAGGGAAAACCACAACTGGAGTTTGAAGGCACAGCGCAAAAGATCAACCTAGCTGAAATGGGCAATGTTTTTGATATCCCCCTTTCGGGCACGTTAAATGCAGCATTTCGCATAACTGGGGCCATCTCTTCCCCAGAGGTTACGGCAGATTTCTCCTGCGATGACCTGGTGATTAGATCCTATTCTTTCGGCGAAGCAGAAGGCAGCATCTCCATAAGTGATGGGGTAGCGAAGATACTACAAAGCAGTGCCCAGATAGGGGAGGGTACCATATCTGTGAAAGGCTCTTTCCCCATAGTGAAGGGGAAAGAAAAAGACATATCGTTGTCCATAAATGGAGAAAACCTGGACCTCTCCCTTTTCACCAAAGAGCTGAGAAAAGCTCGCTCCATGAACCTCAAAGGGCTTGTGAATGTGAGCATGGAAGCGTCTAGAAGCGGTGGAGAGTGGACCGGGGAAGGGGAAATGTCTTCCAATGAAATAAATATTTTCAATTTGGCCGTACGAGATTTCTATGCGCCACTTTCCTTCTCTGGAAAGTTTTTGAAAGCCTATAAGGCTAAAGGAACCTTCTACGGAGGAAGCTTAACAGCCGATGGGCTTTTCAACTTAATGACCGGTAAATGGTCCGCCATGATCGCTACGTCCAACACCGATATAGAGGGCGTTGTGAGAGATAGCTTGAAACTCAAGGGGAAAATCACCGGCAAAGGAGACCTCAACCTGAACCTGGAAGGCTCTTTCACCAAGCCCATGCCTATAAAAGGAAACGGGCGATTATCTGCGAAAAATGGAGAAATAGCGGGTTTTAAAGCTGTAAAAGCCGTAGCTGCCGCTCACGGGATGTCATCCATACGCTATAACACTGTTAATACCCATTTTAATATTCTTGGCAACACGATCACCTTGATGCCTGGAAGCCGCATGACAGCCTATCCCCAAGACCCCTTATATCGATACATTACAGCTGATGGCAGTATTGGGCCAGGTTCGAGCATAGACTTAAACTGCAGCGGCAACATAAACATTCAAACCCTTAATGCCCTCGTGGGAGCAATACAGGGGATAATGGGCTCAGATATTCAAAACCCCCAGGAATTCCTTTCTGGGCTTTTAGGAGGCCTGGTGGGAGGGCTATCGAAGCAGGACTTCAGGGATGTAACCTTCCATGTCTCCGGATCGTGGGAAAAGCCCGTAATTTCAGGGATAAAGGTCTACGAACCTGTTAAGAGCCAGCCAATACCTGAAGATAATACGGACCCGTCAGTGGAAGATGACCAAACCAAGGTCAACATAAATCTTCCCACCAATGGGTCCGATGAGAGCGTTGGGGATCAGTTAAAACAGCAAATCCTGGAACAAATATTTAAACAATCTGTACCCAACGATTAAGTACATAAAACTAGTATTTTCTCAATATTTCCTCTAATGTCAGGTGGTCGATGTTGCCACCTGATATTATTATGCCTGTTTTCCGACCCCAGCCAGAGATCTTGCCGGAAAGAAGGGCAGCTACACCTACAGCTCCTGCGCCTTCGACTACCTGGTGGTGTTCCCTAAAAAGCCATGCAATAGCTTTTGCTATTTCCTCTTCCGACACTGCTATGAAGCCTTTTACTCTTATTCTAGACAGGTCCAGGAGGCTTTGGGGAATGCCACCTGTAAGGCCGTCAGCCAGGGAATCCTTATATTCCACCTCGACAACCCTTCCAATTGGCCAGGATGCTACATAAGGTTGAGAAGAAACTGACTGAACTCCCCAGATTTCAACATCAGGCCGAAGGGTCTTGGCTGCCAAGGCTACCCCGGAGATGAGGCCACCGCCGCCTGCAGGGACTATGATGGTATCTATTTCAGGCTCATCCATCATCATTTCCAGCCCTGCAGTGCCTGCTCCGCAAATTATGTATGGATCCTCAAAAGAGGAAATGTAAGTCATCCCCTTTTCCTTCTCCAAACTATGGGCCTTTGCTTCCGCGTCGTCATAGAAATGGCCTGCCACCACAAGCTCCACCCACTGGCCACCGTACCTTTTTATGGCTTTTTTCTTTGTCTCGGGACAAACCCCTGGAACACATATAGTGGCCTTTACTTTAAGCATGGAGGCTGCTATGGCTATACCCTGGGCATGATTCCCACTTGAAGCGGTGACAACGCCTCTTTTCTTCTCCTCTTCGGTCAAGCTGAACATCTTGTTCAAGGCACCTCTCATCTTGAAGGAGCCCGTAAGCTGCTGGTTTTCCCATTTCAGGTAAACCTCGCCTCCGACTATTTCCGATAGTGGCAGAGATTGCTCCGTTGGTGTGTGCCTCACCTTTCCTTTAAGGAACCTTGCCGCAAGAAGCAGATCCTTCATGGATGGATTAATAAACATCCCAATACCTCCTCATATAAAGCTTTTTTTGATAATATAACCCCACTAACAGGGAGGGTAAAGGATGACTTTCAAATTAATAGTTTTGGATCTTGATGGAACGCTGTTGCAGCCAGACAACACTATATCTTCTAAAACTCAAGAGGCTATAAAAGAGTGCATCAAAAAGGAAGTTTGTGTAACTATCGCAACCGGAAGGCTTTTCCCTTCTGTCTTGCCTTTTGCGAAGGAGCTAAACCTGAAAGACCCCCTCATAACGGCAAACGGTGCAGATATAAGAAACCCAAAGACCAACGAACAATTATTCTTCAGGCCCATAGACTCAAATACGGCAAAAGAATTAATGGCTTTTTTCAGGGACAAAGGGTGGTATATCCAATCATATGTGGGAGACAACCTTTACGTGTACGAAAGAAACAAGGCAGCCCTAGAATACGGAGCCCTTACTTTTCTGGAACCTATAGAGCTGAAAGATAAGCTCTTTACCTTAAATGAAAGCCCTACCAAGCTTTTATCTATCGCAGAAAGCCCAGAGGAAGCCATACTCATACGTAAAGCAGTCCAGGAAAGATTTGGCAAAAGAATTTACGCTGCGGTCAGCAACCAGCTATTCGTGGACATGGCTCACCCTACTGTCAGCAAAGCCAAGGGAGTAAAAATCTTGATGGATAAGATGAACATTACCAGCAAGGAAATGATGGCCATTGGGGATTCGGAGAACGACCTTCCCCTTTTTGGGATGGCAGGCTTCTCGGTGGCCATGGGAAACGCTAGAAAAGAAATCCAGGACCGCGCAGATGCTGTAACCTCGCCTAACTACGAAGATGGAGTAGCGGCGGCCCTGGAAAGGTTCGTGCTTCAAGGCCTTTAAAGCACCCTCCGGGGCTTATATTAAGCCCTCAAACTAAAGCTTTTAGGGCCTCTATAACCTTGGATATTTCTTCCTCCGTGTTGAAATATCCCACGCTCAGCCTCAAGGCTCCCTGGGGGAAACTTCCTAAAGTTTCGTGTGCCACTGGAGCGCAGTGTAAGCCTGGGCGAGTCTCTATGCCGTACTCGTCAGAAAGCCTAAGGGCCAGGGTAGCGTTGTCTCCACCTGGAGGGTTGACGGCGAAGACGGCAAGACGCCCTTGCATCGTCTTTTTGCCGTAGAGGGTAAGGCCCTTGATGTCCAAAATTGCCTCCAGAAGGGTTTTTCCAAGGTTTTCTTCCTTCTTTCGGATGTTTTCCAATCCTGTTTTGGTTATCCATTCAAGGGCCGCCAGAAGTCCCGCTATTCCAGGCAAGTTAGGAGTTCCGGCCTCGAACTTGTCAGGCAAGCTTTCTGGTTGCACTTGAAGGTGAGAGACACTGCCAGTTCCTCCCTCCACGAAGGGCTTCACTTCCTCCGCAAAGGAAGGCTCCCATACTATGCCCCCTGTACCTTGGGGACCCATGAGGCCTTTGTGCCCAGTAAAGCATAAGGCAGCGAGCCCCAGCTCCCTTGCAGATATGTCCAATACCCCCGCAGTCTGGGCGCTATCCAGGACCAATGGGACTTCGTACAGCCTACAAAGCCTAGATATCTCTTCAATTGGCTGAATGGTGCCGCAGACGTTGCTGCAGTGGCTCATAACCGCCAGGTCTTGGCCTTCTTTCAGGGCTTTTTCGAAGCGTTCCAAGTCCAAGATCCCGTCAGGAAAGCATGGCACGACGGTAACCTTAACACCTCCCTCCGACTCCAACCTCCTGAGGGGGCGCATTACGGCGTTGTGCTCCATGGACGTGGTAACGACTCTGCTGGAAGGTCCTAAAAAGCCCTTCAAAACCACATTTAAGGCCTCAGTAACGTTGGATGTGAAGGTAACATACCTTGGGTCCTCGTCCCTGTAGCCACCAAAGAAGGCAGCCAGCTTTTCTCTGGTTGTCATGACCAAATCCAGGGTATCTAGATCTCTAGAGCTAGACGACCCTCTTGCCAGGTTGGCCCCGGAACATGTCATGAACTGGTACATGGCTTTCGGCACCTCTTCAGGCTTTGGCCACGACGTAGCAGCGTTGTTCATGTATATACTCATCTTCGTTCACCTCCTTCCCCAGCATTTATAAGGCAATTTTAACACTGTTTCTGCTGAAAGACCTTTTATTTACGTATATAATTATTACCAGACGGGGTTTTTCTTTTTATTTTTTTGTTTATCTAAAGACAGGGGGAGTGGACCGTGAAAAATTCGAGGCTTTTGAGGTTTTCCATTCAGGGAGCTTTTTTGGCCCTTCTTTCCTGGATAGGCTATAGGCACCAGGTCGTAGGGGGAGGTCCTTCCGGTGTCCCTCCGGTGGATGCTTTTTGCCCCTTTGGAGGGTTAGAAGGGCTTTTTCAATTTCTAACGTCAGGAGTGTGGCTGAGAAGGCTCGCTCCAAGCTCTTTAATTCTCCTTTTGCTCCTTGTAGGTATCACTCTAGTGTTCGGCAGGGTCTTCTGTGGTTGGATTTGTCCCCTCGGTACATTGGGGGAGTGGAGTGCCTCTTTAGGCAGAAAAATGAATATAAAGCCAAGAAAACTTCCTACAAGCATAGATAGCCCCTTGCGATACCTTAAATACGTGATTTTGGCGGCCATAATTGCGGGAACTTGGAAGTTGGGCACCCTTGTATGGAGAGACTACGACCCTTGGGTCGCGTGGATGCATCTTTCTGTATTCTTCAAGGACTTTCCAGAAAAGCCTGGTGGTTTTCTTGTGCTTTTCCTGTTGGTCATAGGAGCTAGCTTTTTCATAGAAAGGTTCTGGTGCAGGTATCTATGCCCCCTGGGCGCTTTTTTGGCAATACTTCAAAAGTTCTCTTTAACCAAAATAACCCGTGTAGAGCAAAGTTGCGTTCATTGTCACAACTGCAGCAGAACTTGCCCCGTGGAGCTTGACCCTGAGAGCGTCGAAGTAGAAAGAAGCGCAGAATGTATAGCCTGCGGCAGATGTGTCGAAAGCTGTCCTGTGGGGAATACCCTGTTTTTCAGGATGATGAAGAAGAAACTCCCTGTCGCCTTTGTAGGTTTAGCTGCAGTTCTTTTGCTTTTTGGAGGCATAGCCTTTAGTCGCATTACAGGCCTCTGGCAGCCCTTTGCGCCTCCTTCTCATTCCCTCTCAGGCCCTGCTGCCGTAGATTCCTTGTACGGATGGATGACCATAACCCAAATGGCCGAGGTCCTTCATGTAAGCCCAAAGGACCTTTTACAGCTCGGGGGCTTGGATGAATCCACCCCCCTTGATGTTAGGGTCAAAGACATCCCCGGCGTAAACGATGAAGAGCTCAAAGAGCGCATCAGGGAGGCCCTATCTGCTAAGGAAACCTCGAAAAAAACTTCCTACGTGCCTCCTTCTCCGGAGGAAATAAGGGGGAGCATGACCATGAGGCAGGTAGAGGAAACCTACAAGATCCGCGGAGAGGAGGCCTTTATCCTGGCTGGATGGCCAGAAAACCTGGATAAGGACACACCCTTGAAGGACCTTGCAGGGGATCTTGGCAAGGAGGTCAGCCAGATACGGGACGCAGTAAAGAAACTGTTGGAGAAAAAACAATAAAAAGTGTTAGTAGCTATTGACTTTTACTGACTTTTTTCTTTGTGCCTTTGTGCTATCTCTATAGTTTTGAGCGCTATATCCCGTCCTGCAAAGGGGCGGGCTATTTTTTTTGCTGATTCAGAGAGCCTTTTGCTCTCTTCTGGAGATGAAAGTATAAAGTTAGCTTTTGAGGCGGCCCTACGGTACTCGAACAGGGCTCTTGCTGCCTGCCTGTCCAGCAGGTAGTCGCTATTTCGCTGCTCTTGGCCTGGGATTGGATCTGTCAAAATTATAGGTTTTCCCATACACAGCAGCTCAGAGGTAGAGAGGCCTCCTGGTTTCATGAATACCAGGTCAGTTGAGGCATAATAATCTATGATGCCATCGACGAATCCTTTTATGGATACCCTGTCTACTTTTTCCCACTGTTCCATGAGCTTAAGATGCAGTTTTTCGTTGTTACCGCATATTACGGTTATCAGGGCATCTGTATCCTTATATAGGGACACTAAGACTTCCTCTATGGGGCCTACACCTATCCCTCCACCCATAACAAGAATGTGCTGCAAGGAAGGGTCTATTCCTAATCTTGCCCGGGCTTCATCTTGCCTTGGGGGGTTCGAATAGGCTGGATCAACTGGTATACCTGTCAAGTATATCTGCTCTGGATTTAGCCCATCAGCAAGGTATTGTTCAATTGTCTCCTCTGAAGCCGCGAACCATGCATAAAAGGCAGGGTTCCGGTGAAAGACGTGGCTTAGGAAATCGGTATTTACGTAACACACAGGAATCTCCTTGCCAAATTTATCAAGGACAACTTGGGAACCGAAAAAGTGAGTAAACAAAACGGCATGGGGATTAAATTTTTCCAGTTCGTCCAAAAGTTTCAAGGTATTTACTTTTTCTGTTAGTTCGGCAAGAGTTGCAAGCACACCTTCTCTTGCAGAAGGGTTATCCATGGTGTCGTAAAAATATCCCCAAAGCTGGGGCATCTTCCGGACAAGCTCCAAATACGACCTGGTGTATATGCCTCTTACTATGGGAGAGTAAAAGGAAAGGGTATCTAAACACAAAACTTCAATATCCGGAGATACCAGATTAAACCATTTAGAAAGGGCTTTTGCCGCCGTTTTATGCCCTGTTCCAACTGATGCGTATAATATGGCTATTCTCTTCTTCATGTACATTCCCTCTTTCAATCTAGTCTTTTATGCTTTTCAAAAGATCCCCTAGGGTAGGCCCGGCATTTTGCTCTTGTTCTTTAACAGCCTTAATGGCCGATAGCAGGGAGTCTTTTATAAGCTCCTCGCTGTAACTGGCAGGAAAGTAAAGTGCCGCAGCGTCTGCATGCCCTCCACCTTTTACCTTCCTGCCATCTTTCAGTAGCCCCACTACGCGTCCAGCAAAGGCATTTCTGCTCCTCAAGGAGACGCTCCAATCTCCCTGGGGGCGCTTATTGACAACGGCCACCAAAAGGGGAGGGTCTTCCATTCTATCCAGAACAAGGCCGCAAAAATCAGACACATCCCCAAATTCCAAGAGGTTTGGCCTTACAAGCATAAGATCTTTTTCTGGCACCAAGATGCTGTCTAAGGCCTTCTTGAAGCGTTTTTCCTGTTTCTTCACGAATTGTGTGGTTGCCTTATACTCCCAGCTGGTCAATCTGGGGTTAGGGTCAACCGCCAATCTGGCAAAGAGGCTGTAAGGCCCACACATTGTTATGTACGCTTGCCACAGGCGGCTTTCAGGAATAAGGCCTATCCACAGGTCTCTGTCGTTGGCAATCTCAACCAAAGTGGCCAAACTAGATTTTTTCTCTTTGTCATCCTTGAAGAAACCTTTTTCTACCAACCATTGAAAGTAAACTTTAGCAGCACAAGAAGAAGTATCCACCAAGGCCCACGGCCTATTCGGATATCTTTCTGCGGTTGTCTTGTGATGATCAAAGAATATGGGCTCCAAAGAAGAGTCAAATTCTTTATCAAGGATATCTACTGTCTGAGCACGTTGGCAAAAAAGATCAAGCACTACAAAGTTTTCTTTCTTTTTTATACTTTCCAACACTATATTATCCACATCACCATAACCTGTAAGGCTTACTTTTACTACAGAATCTCTTTTATTAAAATTAGCATGCCACGCAACGGTGGCAGCTACCACGCCATCTAGGTCTGTGTGGCTTATTATGTGGAAAAGATTTCCATCCAAAGTATCTCCCTCCAGGATAAGTTTTCTTTACATTTAAATGATACACCAAATTCAAAGTAAGGAAATAAACACGTTTTTCCACATATGTGGAAAAATTGTGGATTTCTCATAGAACCACTTAAAATCTTTTAGGTCAATTTTAGTCATTTCTACATGCCGATAAGACATATCGAAAAAAGCCCTACTTGTAAGGATTTTTTTTCCACATATGTTATGCGCATTTCTGTGAATATGTGGATAATTTTTGTGGATTATTTGTGGTAAAATTATTCATGCTCTCCGTGGAAAAGTTTAATCTTCGTATTTTTACAGGTTATCTGGGAGGTTTTTATGAAAGATTTTCTAGAACAGACATGGAATACTCTTTTGGAGGAAGGAAAAGAGAAACTTCCAAAGGGTGCTACAGATATTTGGCTCAAAACCTGCCTTCCAATATCGTTGGAGGATGGGGTTTTGGTGTTAGATGTTCCCAACGTCTTCGTAAAAGAGCAAATACAAAACAGGTTCCTCGAAAAGCTAGAAAACTTGGCAGCAGAAATGAACGTTGCCACCAAAGTAGCCCTTCAGGTAGGTAAAGGTGCCCCGAAAGAAGAGATAAAGCGGGCAGAGAAGGTTACTAATCGCCCTGCACCTCCTCCAGGAAGCGGCCTTAACCCTGACTATCAATTTGATTCTTTCGTCATAGGAAAATCTAACAGGCTAGCTCATGCTGCAAGCCTTGCCGTTGCAGAATCTCCAGGCGTGGCATATAACCCCCTTTTTATATGGGGCGGAGTGGGCCTTGGAAAGACGCACCTCATGCACTCCATAGGAAACTACGTGCTGAAAAAGATGGAGGGTGCCAGGGTAGCTTACGTAAGCTCTGAAAAGTTCATAAACGAGTTCATTCTTTCTATCCAAAACAACAAGACTCACGAATTCAAGCAGAAGTACAGAAGTGTAGATGTACTTCTCATAGACGACATACATTTTTTGGCCAACAAAGAGAGCACTCAAGAAGAATTTTTCCACACCTTCAACAGCCTTCACGACGCAAAAAAGCAGATAGTTATAAGCTCAGATAAGCCTCCTAAGGATATTCACCATATAGAGGAGCGATTAGTAAGCCGCTTCGAGTGGGGCTTGGTGACGGACATACAGCCTCCAGACCTTGAAACCAGAATAGCTATCCTAAAAAAGAAAGCGGAGCTCAAAAACTACAAAGTTCCAGAAGATGTCATATTCTTTTTAGCTCAGAATATTCCAAGCAACATAAGGGAGCTTGAAGGTTCTCTTAACAGTGTCATGTTCTTCTCCGACTTAAATAATGAGCCATTGACCGTGGAAAACGCAGCAAAGTGGCTAAAAGATGTAATAAGAAACTCAAACAAGGGACCTGCAAGTATAGAGGTAATACAGCAGTTGACGGCAGAGACCTTTGGCATCCCTATAAGTGCCCTTACCAGCAGCAAGAGAACCTCAGAGATAGCTTTGGCAAGGCAAGTAGCCATGTATCTGAGCAGAGAGTATACCGATTCTAGCCTTCAACACATTGGGTATGCCTTTAACAGAAAGGACCATACTACCGTTATCCATGCAGTCAAGAAAATAGAGGAAGCTTATAAGAAAGACACGAGGATTAGACAGATTGTGGATAGTATAAAGGAAAAGCTGTAGATAAGGTGTTTTTTTGTGGAAAAATAGACACCTAAAAAAGAGTATTATTTTAAGATGTTCATTTTGTGGAAAACTTCCCACAACATAAAACTTATTTTTCCACATGCTTTTTCTTTGCTATTACTCTTTTTTTTGTGTTTTCCACAAAAAACACATACTTGCTACTAGACCTACTAAGTTTTTCAATATATAAAACATATAGAAAGAGAGAAGGGAGTGAAAAAAAATGAAGCTCCTAGTAAATAAGGCCTCCTTTGTAAAAAGCTGGCTACTCGCAGAACGAAGTACCGGGAGCAGAAGTGCACTTACAGTACTTACAGGTGTCAAATGTACAGCAGAAGAAAATTCAGTAACCTTACAAGCCACAGATCTCAAAACCTCTGTAAGATGTGTAGCTAATGGGGTAGAAGTACAAACTCCAGGAGAAGCAGTATTCCCTGTAAAAGTTGTAGGGGAACTTTTCAAAAAAGCTCCAACCGATACTTTTGTAATAGAAGTAGATGAAGGAAAGGCAAAGATAGACTGTGGAGAAAAAAATCACTATAAATTTACTACATACCCTGTTTCTGAGTTCCCTAAACTTCCCAAGTCTGAAGAAGGAAGGCTTTTCTTCAATATAAGCGTGTCTGAGCTGAAAAGATTACTGGACGAAGGAACCTTTGCTGGCTCTCCCGGGGAAGAATTCCCACAGTACTTAAGCTCAGGGCTCTTCCAGGTAAAAGATGGCTTTGTGAGAGTAGTCTCTACCGACGGAAGAAGGCTTTCTCTCTCCCAGGCAACCCTTGAAGGAGACTTTGAGGAAAAGCAACTTCTTTTACCTCTCAACGGCTTGAAAGAATTAGCCAGGATAATATCCTCAGCAGAAGATGACACTGAAGTTACAGTCAAGGAAGACGACGCACAAGTATATTTTATAGTGGATAATATAGAATTTTCCATTAGAAGGATAGAATCCAGATTTCCTCCTTATGAAAAAATCCTTTCTCCTGAAAAGAGTACTTGGATGGAAGTTGATAGAAGTAAAATGATTGAAGCTCTTGAAAGGGCAGAGATAGTTGTTAGAGACTTTAGCAAAATGGTAATTTTGAACCTATCACCTGGAGGGAACATGACAGTGAAGGCCAGTGCTCCTGAGATAGGAGAGGCTTTGGAAGAGGTTCCGGCAGAGATAGATGGAGATCCTCTCAAAGTTGCCTTTAACGTAAAGTTCTTGTTGGACGGCATGAGAGCGCTGCACGGAAATATAGCCCACATGACTTTCAATGGCCCTAATGGACAAATGCTTCTATCTAAGCCGGGAGAAGAAAGTTTTCTTTATGTTCTGATGCCTATAACGCTTCCGCCGGAAGGAGAAAATCTCTGAGGAAATGATTTTAAGGAGATTGAAAATAAAAGGTTATAGAAACTTGAAGCCCCATAGCCTCGAGATGGCAGAGGGGCTTCACCTGCTTTTTGGGGAAAACGGAGCTGGAAAGACTAATTTTTTAGAAAGCATAAATATCTTAATGGGATGGGGACCCTTCAGAAGCAAAGGGATCGGAGATATTCCATGCTGGAATAAGGAAAAAGAAAAAGCTTTTGTATGGGGGGCCTTTGAAGGTGAGGAATCTTTGGAAGCAGCTGTAGGGATATTTAAGAGGACAGTATTTAAAATTGGAGGTAAGTTGAGTAATGCTTCAGAGATAAGGATGAGAGTGCCCTCACTTTCTTTTCTTCCAGGAGATATGGCCCTGGTGGAGGGAGGGCCTTCCAGGAGAAGAAGTTTTATAGATAGGCTTTGTGCTGTTTTATTTCCACTGTATGCCTCTACTATCTACGACTACAGAAAAATATTGAAACAGAAAAGGGCAGCTCTTGAAAAAAGAAGTAATATATCTTTAGTGAACAGGGCCATGGCTGAGAGGGCGATATGGATATGGTCGTGTAGGATAGCAGCGTTGGATCTTTTAAAGATTGGCCTTGCAAAGACTGGGGAGCTTCTGCCAGGCCAGGTGGAACTGTTCCTTTCGAGGGGAGGAACTTTAGGCCTTGAAGATCTAAGGGAGGATTTTTGGGAGTCTATAAAAAAATTTAAAGATAAAGAGGAAACTTATCGTATGAGTATAGTAGGGCCTCACAGGGATGAGATAAAAATAAAATCCAGTGGTAGAGGAGCTTCGGAGTTTTTCAGTAGAGGACACAGAAGAAGAACGGCTTTGGCTTTGATGCTCGCTGCGGGATGGGCCGTAGAGAGGAAAGTGAGGAAAAAACCTATATTGCTTCTTGATGAGGTAATGGCAGAGCTTGACATGGAAGGAAGGGAAATTTTAGTAAAGATGGTAGAATCCACGAAGTGGCAAACCTTTGTTACCACGGCAGAGGATTTTACTCCCTTTTGGCCTGGGCAAGTTTGGAACGTAGAAGATGGAAAAATATCACCTATGAAGTAGAAGTAATGAAAGGGTGTTAGGAAATATGATTCCGGAAGAAAATAGGTACGACGTGATAGTAGTGGGAGCAGGACATGCAGGGTGTGAAGCTGCCTTAGCTTCGGCCAGGATAGGAGTAAGGACATTACTTCTGAATTTATATCTGGACAATATGGCCTTGATGGCCTGTAATCCTTCTATAGGTGGACCAGCAAAAGGGCACCTTACAAGGGAAATAGATGCCCTTGGAGGAGAACAAGGCAAAGCAACAGACGCATCTACGTTACATATAAGGTGGCTTAACACCTCAAAGGGCCCGGCCGTGAGGGCTTTGAGGGCTCAATGCGATCTTTACGACTATCATCGCCATTACAAGAGGACCTGTGAGAAGATACCTTTATTGGACCTCAGGCAGGAAGAGGTAACGGACTTATGGGTAGAGGAGGGAGTAATAAAAGGGGTTAAGACTAACCTCGGAAACGTTTATGGGGCAAAGGCAGTAATTTTAACTACAGGTACCTACCTTGGGGGCAAGGTGCATATAGGCCTTACCAATTTTGCTTCAGGGCCCCTGGGCCAAATTCCAGCTACAAAACTAACAAATTCTTTGAGACAGGCAGGTCTTGAAGTGGGAAGGCTCAAGACCGGAACAACTCCCAGAATTCACAGGGATACAGTAGATTTTAGTGGATTGATGAGGCAAGATAGTGATAGAGAGCCTTTATGTTTTAGCTATTGGGGAGAGAAAAAAGTATATGAAGGTTATGCGTGCTATTTGACAAGGAGTAACGAGAAAACCCATGAGATAATAAGAAAAAATCTTGATAGGTCTCCTCTTTTTACCGGTGTAATAGAGGGGGTGGGGCCAAGGTATTGCCCCTCTATAGAGGACAGAGTCGTTAAATTTCCAGATAAGGACAGCCACATGGTGTTTTTAGAGCCAGTCTCTCATAGCAGCGTTGAGATATATATGCAGAACTTCACTACAAGCCTGCCGTTCGATGCCCAGGTAGAGATGGTAAGATCCCTGCCTGGCTGCGAGAAAGCTTGGATAATGAGGCCAGGCTATGCAATAGAGTATGACTACGTCCCTCCCACACAACTTTATCCATGGCTTGAGACGAAAAAAATAAAAGGATTGTTCTGTGCTGGTCAGATAAATGGAACGTCTGGTTACGAGGAAGCGGGGGCACAAGGAATAATAGCTGGAATAAACGCTGCCCTTTTAGTAAAGGGGGAAGATATGATTGTCCTGGACCGTTCTCAAGCCTATATAGGGGTTCTAATAGATGACCTGGTAACTAAAGGAACCAACGAACCCTATAGAATGCTTACAAGCAGGTGTGAATTTAGGCTTCTCCTTCGTCATGATAACGCCGATAAGAGGCTTTCTCACATTGGAAGAAAGCTTGGGCTCATAGATGATGAGAGGTGGAATGTGCTCAAAAAAAGATGGAAAGCTATAGAAGAGGAAAGAAAAAGGCTGGAAGGAACTCGCGTATATCCGTCGGATAGCGTAAATGAGATACTGAAGGAAGCAGGGTCTTCCACGCTGGATGAGCCTATTTTGGCTTCAGAACTTTTAAAGAGGCCAGAGATAACGTGGGAGACAATAGGCAAAATAATTCCACCCCATGAGGTTTTGGAGAAAGAGGTAATAGATAGGGTAACACTTGAGATAAAGTACGATGGCTACGTAAAGCGCCAGTTAAAGCAAGTTGAAAGAATGAAAAATATGGAGAAAGTTAGGATACCTGAGGACATAGATTACGACGAGATACCAGGGCTTCTCAACGAAAGCAAGCAGAAATTGAAGAAGATAAAACCGCAAAATCTTGCCCAGGCGGGCAGGGTTTCTGGTGTAACGCCTGCGGACATACAAATACTTTGGATAGAGATTGAAAAAAGAAGGAGACAAAGAAAGGAAAAAGATGGTGCATAGGAGGTTTCCTAGAAAGTCATCGATTAGAAGGGCAAATAGTATATTGGAAGGGGCAATAGGCTCATCTTTGAAGAAGGGAATATTCATGGCTGAGGTTACCCTCAAATGGAAGAATGTAGTGGGCCAAAAGATGGCCAATTACACCATGCCCTTTTCCTTCGAGGAAGGTGTTCTTCATGTTAGTGCCTCAAGCCCCGGCGCAGCCCACCAGATAAACATGATGGGAGGGCGTATTGCCAGTAAGATAGAAAAGCTGTGGGGAGTGGAGATAAAATCTGTTAAGGCCAGGGTAGGGAAAGTAAGAAAGATTTCGTCTTATAGGCCAAGGAGGCATTCAGCGCCTATTGAGGTTCCACAGAAAGTTCTTGAGGAAAAAAGAAAAATGTTTGCGGGTAAAATAGGCCGTAAGGATGCGGAGGAAGCTCTCTCAAGGCTTTCTGCCATATACGAGATTCGCTTTGGAAAAAAAGAGAAAAGTAATAGTTAGCCTCCCTTAGAAGGGGGAATTTTAGTGAAAATAAAGTTTTTTGTACTGCCTTTAGTTATTGTATTTTCGGTTTCTTTTTTAGGCTTAGCGTATGGGGAACAAAAAAAGTCCTACGATGATCTGTTGGCCATATACCAGGCCAGGGAAAAAGCTTATATGGCAAGAAAAGAATTGGAACATAATCTGCTTTCCATATCTGAAAAGAAAGAGCCCTTGGAGCTTTGGCTTTCCTTGCAGGATGAAAGGCTTTCCGACATGCAAAGGGCGGCAAATGGCTTGCTTCTCATTGAAAAGGTATTTCCTGAAGGAGACCCCACAAGATGGAGCGATGTAAAGGGCTTTTTCATGCCTAAGATGGTTCCCAGGTCCCTCGTTGCCTTAGATGGGGTGTTTTACACCGTTATTGCCCTATTGAACTTGGATAAAGAGCCTTGCTCCTGGTTCGCATGTTTTCTCATGGAAGAGCTAAAAAATTCAAAGGGGGCTGCTTCATTGGCAATGAGGAATGCTCCAGCCGAGTATGAAAAAATAACGGCAAAAATTTCCGAAAGGACAGGATATGCCCCTGTGGGTGGGTGGCCTGGAGGCAAGATAGTAGGAGAGTTGCCTTTTGCTCATCCCGTTAGAGGTTATATTACACCTGAGAGAGCCATGTTTAAGGATATGGTCTTCCTCAATGCCAGCGGAGTAAAGACCTCAAGTCAGGGCCCTTATGCGTGGGATAGGAAAAGAGGAAAAATTTATAACGTAATTTTATTAGAAGAAGAGGAACTTTTGCCTTTCTGGATCAAGATACAAAGGTAGTGAAAATGCCCTTCCAGAAGTTTCCTGAAATTTTTCTTTAAACAGCGTTCAGTAAGAAAAAAGTTTTAGAGAGCCAATTAACGTTAACAATTCATAAAGATATATTCTTCAAAGTTTATAAGCCTGGGTAATTGACAGGATGATATAAAGGTAATAGGATGATTTTGGTTGTCGCTCATCATTGATGATTAGCGATATTAAGGTGGGGGATTCCTGCATGAAGGAAAAGGGAAATGATGCTTATCAAGAAAAAATAGTTCTTTCTTTGCTTGACAGGTCTAGTGGCCCGGTAGGGGCTGGAACGGTCAAGGAGGAGCTTAGAAGTTTCGGTTACGAGCTAAGCGAGGCTACAGTTGGGAGGTTTTTGCGAGAGCTGGATAAAAGGGGGCTTACATGTCGAGTAGGCTTTCAGGGACGGCGCCTTACGGAGTTGGGGCAGAGGCGCCTTAGTGAGCTTGAGGAGGTAAGCAGGTTTGATAGCTCTTACAAGGCGCTGTTGGAGAAGATAGCAGCATCTGAAGCTTTAGCCTTCCAGGATTTTTTGGAAGCGAGGATCGCGATAGAGATCGCAGTTGTGCGCCTTGCTGCGGTGAAGCGTACAACTAGTGACCTTCATGTGCTTGCTCAAAAAGTTGAGGAGCTGAAGGTACAAGAGACCTATGAAGGGATAAAGGTAGTGTTACATGATTTTCATAGGGCCTTAATTAAGGCATCAGGTAATGCGGTTCTTGAGGCAGTGATGGAACTTTTATTTCAAAAGGAGGTGCCTGTAGGGGGAAACCCAGAAGAAATTGCTGGAGCATACATGGTGCTTTTTGACTCGATAGAGGCGAAGGACCCTCAAAAAGCAGAAGAAGCCTTGTTCAAGTGTTTTCAATATGTGTTAGCTTCTTAATTGAATAAGAAAAGAATAAGAGTTGAAAATAAAAATGTAAATCAAGGAGGGAAGGGAATGAAAAAGATGAAGTTTTCAAGGCGAGGGTTGTTTTTGTTCATAGTTTTAGCGGGAGTGTTGTTTTTTTCTGGAGTAGCCTTGGCCGCAGAGGAGGGAAAGGTAGATTTTGGTGCATTGTCCCTTTTGCCACCTGTTATAGCCATAACGTTGTGCATAGTAACCAGGGAAGTTATTCCGTCGCTTTTTATAGGAATATGGGTGGCCGGAACCATGCTTGTAGGATGGAACCCTATAACGGGCTTTGGCAAAGCTGTCGAATCGCTTTGGAACAACCTAGGAGATCCTTGGTCGGCTAGGATAGTTCTGACAAGCCTTACCATGGGTGGCCTTGTGGGGATAATGAAGATAGGCGGGGGGATTGATGCTGTAGTAGGATGGATTACTTCCAAGATAAGAAGTCCCAAAAGCGCCCAGATTTTCACCATGCTGGCAGGGTTCATAATTTTCTTTGAAGATTACGTGAATACCTTGGTGGTTGGAACAACCATGACTCCTATAACGGACAGGTATAAAATTTCCAAGGAAAAGCTTTCGTACCTTGTGGACTCGACAGCGGCTCCTGTAGCCTGTATTGCAGGCATATCCTCATGGATAGCTTACATGGTAGGCCAGATAGGAACCCAGTTCAATGACCTGGGCATAGGATTTTCTCCTTACCTTGCGTATCTTAAGTCCATTCCCTTCGTCCTCTATAACATATTGGCTTTGGTATTGATGGCCATAGTGGTTTTTTCTGGCAGGGATTTTGGGCCAATGCTCAAGGCGGAAAGAAGGGCAAGAAAGACAGGGAAAGTCCTAAGAGATGGGGCTCAGCCGCTGATAAACCCAAATCAGGTGCAAGAGGGACCGGCCCCGGAAACCCCAAGGAGGGTAATAAATTTTGTTTTGCCTTTAGCTACCTTAGTTGGTTTGATTTTCACCCTCCTTCTTATAACTGGAGGTTGGCCTGGAGTAGGGGTTGCTGAAGCAATAGGAGAAGGCAGCAGTTCAAAGGCCCTGGTTTGGGGTGCCTTTGGCTCTGTATTTGTCACCTTGATATTCTACAGGCTGCAGGGCATTTCCACGTGGAACAAGCTGTTCAGAGGATATATGGAAGGAATGAGGTCCATATTCTATGGTACGCTGATTCTGATCTTTGCTTGGGGAATTGGCTCTGCTGTAAAGCAGGTAGGAACTGCCAAATTCATAGTTTCATTGACCCACGATGTTCTTTCCATAGGGTGGGTTCCATTGATTACGTTTGTAACAGGTGCTGTGGTGTCCTTCTGTACGGGGACTTCTTATGGAACCATGGCTGTACTGATGCCCATAGTGTTGCCTCTGGTCCATGCTATAGCATCTAGCCAAGGCATAGACCCAATGCCTTACATGTTTCCTACTATAGGGGCGGTTTTGGCGGGAGCTGTTTGGGGTGACCACTGTAGCCCCATCTCAGACACGACCATAATGTCTTCCATGTTTACCGGGTCAGACCACATGGACCACGTTACTACCCAGATCCCCTATGCCCTTTTGGCTGCTTTAGGGGCCATTTCCGGGTATATAGGCTTTGCTTTTGAATTGCCTCCTTCGGTGGATTTGGTTATAGCAATAGGAGTAATATATGTAATATTCAGGGTGATTTCTAAGCCGGTAGAATTAGAGGTATAAAAAGATTTTTGTGGGGAGAAGAACCGTTACATGTTCTTCTCCCTTTTTAGGTTGAGTTCGATTATCTCATCTTTTAATTTTGCCATCTTTGCTCTCTCTCCGAAGACGATAAGCTCATCGTTTTCTTCAAGTACTAGTTGCCCGGAGGGGTTATAAATGAGCTTGCCGTTTTGTTTTTTGATAGCTATGACTATGGCATTGTATTTGGATCTTAGAGGAGCTTCTGCAAGGGTGGTTCCTATGAGGGGGTTGTTGCCCCCCAGACGAATGGATCCGAAGTCTATGTCTATTTCTTTGGATATG
The DNA here is from genome assembly GCF_017656375.1 of Thermovirga sp. Taxonomy (GTDB): domain Bacteria; phylum Synergistota; class Synergistia; order Synergistales; family Thermovirgaceae; genus Thermovirga. The sequence continues at coordinate 4,364 of NZ_JACDOB010000016.1, read as the reverse complement.
TTTACTAACTCCAGGAAATCAGCCACAGAAGGCTGTACCGAAGATCTTGCTATGGCTGCAGCTCCTGCAACGACCGGACTTATTACTTTGTCAGCGCCAGCCCTGTAAAGGACTTTCGTGGACTGTGCATCGCTAGCGCGGGCTATTATCCTGATATCACTTTTAATGGATTTTGCTGTCAGTATTACGTAAACGTTATCTGAGTCGTCGGTGAGGGCTGCTATGAGTCCTTTCGCGTTCTCTATGAAGACGTTTCTCAATGCTTCTTCGTTTCTTGCGTCGCCTTGTTGTGCTATCCAGCCTTGCTCTCTTGCCCATGCAACCTTTCGTTCTGCTATTTCTAGTGCTACGAACGGGACGCCATCTCTGTGTAAATGGCGCGCAACTTCGGTTCCTATTTTCCCCAGACCGCATAGGATCCAGTGATTTTTGAGGTTTTCCATGCGTATGTTCTTCCTCCTTCCCATGACGGACAACAGTTTGTCCAAGACAAGGTACCGTGCTGCCTGAGTGAGAGCGTAGCCTGCGGTTCCTATACCCATGATTATCAGCAGTACAGTGAAAATTTTTCCTTCTTCTGTAAGTTCCGGAGGGGCGCTGTATCCAACGGTAGTCAGAGTTACTACTGCGTAGAATATTGAGTCTATCCAGTCAAGTTTGACTATGTAGTGGAATCCTAGAGAGCCTACACCGAATATAAAAAACACTGCTAAAAGCCAATTTCGGCCGTGATGAGGACCATCCAATGGAATTCTCCTTTCATTTTTCCTGACTAAAATATAAACTAAAATTTATAAGATAGCGAATCTTAAAAAGGGGTGCGATGATTAGTGATAAGAGAAATTGCGACGTTCAACGTAAATTCCGTAAGAAGCAGGCTTCATATATTGGATCGATGGTTAAATGATACCAATATAGATATTCTTTGTCTTCAAGAGACTAAAACAGAGAATTCGACTTTTCCCGAGGAGTTTTTTCGCCAGAAAGGGTACGAGGTGGTTTTTTGTGGGGAGAAATCCTACAACGGTGTGGCTGTTGCATCAAGAGAAAAGCCTATTAGCGTGTCTTTTGGCCTGGGCGATGGCTTGCTTCCCGACGGCAAAACCCGCATGGCACACTGTGCCTTTGATGGAGACCTTCACGTTATAAACCTATATGTTCCCCAAGGGAAAGCTTTAGAGCATCCTGACTATGCAATGAAACTTGAATTTTTCAACAGGCTTTTGAATTACTTGGACAGGAATTTTACTCCCAAGAGCAAGGTCATTATGGTGGGGGACTTGAATGTTGCACCCACCGATATAGATGTGACCAACCCCAGGAACAAAAAAAACCACGTATGCTTTCACGAGGAGGTCAGGAAGGCCTTTGAAGCTTTCTTAAAGTGGGGGTTTGTGGATGTCTTCAGAAAACACAGGCCCCAAGAAGGAGAATTTTCTTTTTGGGATTACAGAGTGAAAAATGCCTTGGAAAGAAACATAGGTTGGAGGATAGATCACATATTGGCAACCCCACAAGTGGCGGAAAAATCCCTTGATGCCTACGTTGTGAGAGAGATTAGAGCATGGGAAAAGCCATCAGACCATGCTCCTGTTGTGGGTAAGTTTGCACTGTAAACAAATATTATGATAAATAGATAATAAGTTATACCACATTTCCACATTAACATTGTGGATAAAGGTGCAAATTCATTGGGCAAGTATGTGTGGAGAAAAGAGGGATATGATATAGGAAGAGGGATAATCATTTTTAAAGGTTGAGAAAGTATTGTGAGAGAAATATACTTAGAGATATAATGAATTTTGTGTAAGGAGTTAGATATTTTAAATATAAGTATAGGGCGGGATGTATTACAGTTATGAAGAGATGGAAGAGATCCTACTCTAAAAGAAAACCCTGCCACTGTTGGTGGATTGGATATTAGTTTTACCTTTCCTGTTTTCTAGAGATGTTTGTTTTCTCTTGAAAACAAAGCTCATGTCTTGATGTTTTTAGCATGATATCGTAAGTATCTCAAATGCCCACAGCTTGAGAAAACTTTCTCAAGCTGTGGTGGGTTTTTTATTAATTACCTTGACAGAAAGGTGGTATTTTATAATGTTGAAAGATATTGATCATAGACATGAAATTATAAAGAATTTTACACCCTCTTGGTTTGCAAGCGTTATGGGAACAGGTATATTAGCTATGGATTCACTGTTTTTCTCTACTTATCTTCCAGTCCTTAAGGGCGTGGCATCCGCGATTTTTTATTTTAACGTGATGTTGTTCTTTGTGTTGTTGATTCCTTGGTGTTTGAGGTGGTGTTTCTTTAAGGAAAATGCCATAAAAGATATGGAAAACCCTGTAATATCAAATTTTTACGCCACTATCGCAATTGCCATGCTTGTTCTTGCAGCCAATTTTATTGTGATAGGGAAGAATGTATTCATAGGGCAGATATTTTGGTTTGTGGGAGCTTTCCTCACCATGTTTTTTGGGATATTCACGCCGTATCTCACCTTTAAGGGAGAGCACGTTAAGCTTGATCATATAAATCCGGCATGGTTTATTCCTCCGGTTGGTTTGATAGTCATCCCGATTGCCGGAAGTTTGGTCATTTCCTATCACACAGGGTGGTTAAGAGAGCTTATTGTTTTTGTAAATTATTTTGGTTGGGGAGGAGGATTTTTTGTATATCTTGCGTTGTTGGCCGTGTGCATGTATCGTTTTATTCTCCATAATCCTCTTCCCGAGAGATTAGCTCCTACCATATGGATCAATCTTGGGCCAATAGGAGCTGGAACTTTAGCGTTGGTCAATCTGATTCGCAATTCTTCTTTTGTGACGATGAAGGAACCCTTTATGGTATTCGGCTTGCTGTTTTGGGGGTTTGGCGTGTGGTGGGTACTGATGGCGATATTGATGACGCTGCATTATATAAAGAGGTTATCGTTGCCATATGCCATGTCTTGGTGGGCGTTCACGTTCCCTTTGGGAGCATATGTAGCATCATGCCATGTCGTATCAACTATATTTCACATAGCTTTGATTGATTATTTTGGATTTCTTCTGTATTGGCTCCTCGTTGCTTTATGGCTTGTGACGTTCATCAAAACAGCGATACGAGCATATCATGGCACGCTTTTTAAAACTCACTGATAAAAACCAAAGGGGGCAAGAAAATAAAAAGTCATCCTTCATGCAAGGATATAATTCTTTAATGGCGAGAGAATAGGTGCTGGTAGCTGTCGGCAAATGTGAAAGATGCTATAGTTTAAAAGATCAGGAAATTTATTCCTTTGTGAAATATTGGTAATAGCATCATAGAGCTTTTGAAAATTTATATTATTGGCGAGTGAGAAAAAATGCATTATTTGTATATCATAACGATATTTGCCATATTTGTATCGTTTATTTCGGACAGGGAAAAAACTATCAAAGCACTCAAAATAGCGTTTAAGAAGTTAGTGAAGGTATTAAAACCTTTGCTGACGATGATCATTTTTGTGTCTTTGGCTCTTACCTTTGTACCGGATAGGATCATTTATGAATATCTGGCTGACAGCAGTAATAACAAGTTTGTGGCGATGACGATAGCAGCTTTTTTGGGTTCTATAACGTTGATGCCCGGTTTTATCGCTTTTCCGCTTTCGGGAATTTTATTGAATAAGGGAGTTCCGTATATGGTGTTATCTGCTTTCACCACTACCTTGATGATGGTAGGAGTTCTTACCGCTCCTCTAGAGAAAAAGTATTTTGGAATGAAAGTCACTGTAATAAGGAATGTTATTAGCTTTGGAATAGCGATTATTGTGGCATTGGTAACCGGTGTTTTCTTTTGGGAGATATTCTGATGCGGTGGACGAACGGAGCAAAAGTAATAGGCTTGTTCGCTTATATAGCGTTCCTGATCTTTTCTTTCGTAAAAGGTTTCGACCTTGGGAAACAGGTGGGTATAAATTTTTTAACTTTCTCTGTAAGTATGGCGAAGATCCTGCCCTGTGCCTTTGTGTTGATAGGCCTTTTTGAAGTATGGGTAAAAAAAGAGACAGTAGAGAAACACTTTGGCCAGGAATCTGGAATAAGGGGATATATTTGGGCTATTTTGCTTGGGGGAACTACGGTTGGGGGCCTGTATGTATCTTTTCCTGTAGCACATTCTTTATATAACAAAGGAGCAAAGCTCAGCGTAATATTTACATATATTGGAGCTTCCGCCATTTGCAGGATTCCTATGACAATATACGAAGCGTCTTTCATGGGGATAAAGTTTACGGCTATAAGGTTTTTGGTCTCCTTGCCTCTAGTGGTTCTTTCTTCCATAGCCCTTGGAGCTTATTTGGAAAGAAGAAACTACAGGATGTGACTTGCTCAAGATGGTA
>NZ_JACDOB010000015.1 GCF_017656375.1 Thermovirga sp. | reverse complement strand
TGCTGCAATCAAGACGCCTCCTTACTCTTCTTATGTTCATTATTTTTTGCACTGCTCATTCTACCACGATAATCCCTCTATTGGGAATCCTTACTTACTCTTTACTTGTAGAGCTTTTAAGATAAAAAAGGAGTTTTTCTAGCTCCGCCGCTATATCTACACCATATACCAATACATCTGGAGGCACAACTAAAGGAGCAGTAGCAAAGGAAAGAATGCCTCTAACAACCCCTGAAGCCACTGCTTTATCGACAGCCTGCTGCGCCGCTTGGGCAGGAACTGTCAAAATGATTATCTCAATTTTCTTCTCCTTCAATATCTTTGGCATGTCATCTACATGAAAACAGGGAACTCCTTCTATCATTTTCCCTACTTTGTTCGGGTCTACATCAAAAACGGCCTCTATACCAAACTTATCGCTCCTTAAAGATTTATGGCCTAAAAGCGCCTCACCAAGCCTTCCCACGCCCACCAAACCTATTCTCCAAACGTTAGGGTGAGACAAAATTTTGCTAACGTGATCATGTAGGCGATCAACGTGATAACCCACACCACGCTTTCCTATCTCCCCGAAATAGGAAAGATCCTTTCTGACCTGGCTGGCCTTAAGCCCCAACATCTCGCCAATTTCCTGTGATGAAATAACCCGCCGCCCTTCCTCTTTAAGTTGTGTTAGAAGCCTGTAATACTGGACCAACCTTTCTATTGTAGGCTCTGCAACCTTCATCGGCCTTCCTCCTTCCACTTTTCGAAAATATCACTTATTTGGGGCTCCATGTATTGGAAAAAGTGCTGGCAATTTTATTAAAAGCTCCTATGCCACTGAATCGCCCACACTCGCCCAGCTCCTCTTCTATCCTCAAAAGCTGATTATATTTGGCCACACGGTCTACCCTTGCCGGAGCACCAGTCTTTATTTGCCCCGCACAAAGTCCCACAGAAAGGTCGCTTATGAACGTATCCTCCGTCTCCCCTGAACGATGAGAGATCACAGGAGCATAACCGTTCTTAGTAGCCTTTTTAACAACCTCAACAGTCTCCGTCAATGTTCCTATCTGATTCAACTTTATCAATATAGCATTAGCAACGTTACCCTCTATTCCCTTAGTAAACCTCTTCATATTGGTAACAAAAAGGTCATCTCCTACCAGTTGAATGGTGCTTCCCAATGTCTCAGTCAGAAGTTTCCATCCGCCCCAATCTTCTTCTGCCATCCCGTCCTCAATAGATATGATTGGGAAATCATTCTTCAGATCCTCATAATAAGAAACCAGCTCATGAGCTCTCAATGTTTTACCTTCGCCTTTCAAATGATAAGATCCTTCGCTATAAAGTTCCGAAGCTGCCACATCTAGAGCTAACGCCACCTCTTCACCAGGTTTATAGCCAGCAGCAGAAATGGCCTTCACTAAAACCTCCAAGGCCTGCCTATTGGAAGTGAGATTAGGAGCAAATCCTCCTTCATCACCTATGGCAGTCGAAAGCCCCTGATCCTTGAGCACCTTCTTCAACGTGTGGTAGATCTCTACCCCAGCTCTTAACGCTTCAGAAAAACAAGGAGCCTTAAAGGGTACTATCATAAACTCCTGAATGTCCAAATTGTTATCCGCATGAGCTCCCCCATTTATTACGTTCATCATGGGAACCGGAAGGGAGAAAGGCCCGGCACCGCCTAAAAATGCCCAAAGAGGAAGGTCCTTATCCATTGCAGCAGCTCTGGCAACCGCCAAGGATACAGAGAGCATGGCATTCGCACCAAGGTTGCTTTTGTTTTCCGTCCCATCTAGCTCTATCATCAACTTGTCTATGGACCATATGTCCCATGCCTCCAAACCTATTACTTCAGGTGCTATTTTCTCTTTTACATTTGCAACTGCCTTTTCTACCCCTTTGCCGAGGTAGCGCTTACCACCGTCTCGCAACTCAAGAGCCTCAAAGGTCCCAGTAGAAGCTCCAGACGGAACTGAAGCCCTAGCCACCACTCCAGACTCGAGCCATACCTCCGCTTCAATAGTCGGATTACCTCTAGAATCCAGTATTTGCCTCGCATGAAGACCCGTAATGCAACTCATTAATTTGACACCTCTATTTCTATTATTTATTTGTTTATCAAGCTTAATCAAAGCTACCATGGCTTCTCATCAGGGCTTACTTTTTGCTCTTCCAAAATCTCAAAAGGCCTTGCTCCCCTTTTCAAATCCTTTTCCTCAAAGGACGTAACTTTTAATTTGAGCACCCTGGTGGGAAAGGCTATCTCTATGACATCTTGCTCTTTAATCTCCTTTGATGGCTTCACAACCTTCCCATTGACCCTGACCGCGCCAATTTCTATCATTTCCTGAGCCAAGGTCCTTCTTTTAATTATCCTGGCAAGTTTAAGAAATTTATCTATTCTCATCTTTGTGCCTCCATGAACAATATTGATTATACCAAATTAATCGAAGTACACTAGGTCGTATCTAATAAAATTTGTACAAAAAAGGGGGCCTAAAAGGCCCCGGATATAGTTGTTGAAAATGTTTGTTAATTAAATCAATCTAGGTAATCCCTCAGCTTTTTGCTTCTGCTCGGATGCCTTAGTTTCCTAAGGGCTTTTGCTTCAATCTGTCTTATACGCTCTCTGGTTACTCCAAACCTTCGGCCCACTTCCTCCAGCGTGTATGGGTGGCCATCTTCCAAGCCAAAGCGCAATCTTAAAACTTCCCTCTCTCTATCGGTGAGCTCTTCCAACATTTCATCAAGCTGTTCTCTCAAAAGCTGGCTCGCGGCAGCTTCTTCAGGGCTTGGAATATCCTTGTCCTCTAGAAAATCTCCTAATTCACTGTCTTCTTCTTCTCCTATTGGTGTTTCCAGGGATACGGGTTCCTGAGCTATCCTATGGATCTCTTCCACTTTTTCTGGAGCAATGCCCATCTCAGCAGCAATCTCCTCTGCAGTCGGTTCCCTGCCCAGCTGCTGGACCAGCTGGCGGGAAACTCTTATCAGTTTATTAATGGTCTCAACCATGTGAACTGGTATGCGTATTGTCCTAGCCTGATCTGCAATGGCCCTGGTTATGGCTTGACGTATCCACCATGTCGCGTAGGTGCTGAATTTAAATCCCTTACGATAATCAAATTTTTCTACGGCTCTTATAAGCCCCAAGTTGCCTTCCTGAATCAAATCGAGGAAGAGCATTCCCCTCCCTATATATTTTTTAGCTATGCTTACAACCAGCCTCAAATTGGCCTCAATAAGTTTCGCCTTTGCTTCAGGATCTCCGGCTTCGACTCTCTTTGCTAATTCTACTTCTTCTTCAGGTGTAAGGAGAGGAATTTTACCTATTTCCCTCAAATACATCCTTACTGGATCAGATAAAGGAAGGTCCTCCAGCTGGCCTAAATCCTCTGCCAACTCCGATGATTGAGCGCTTCCACTCCCCGCTTCTTCTTTACCTTTTTCTTCATCCACCAGGTCGATACCGAGCTCCATCAAGTTGAAATAAAGATTATCGAGGGTCTCAGCATTCAATATTTCTTGAGGTAAAGTCTTTTCTATATCTTCATAGGTCAAAAATCCCTTTTCTCTACCCATGTGGAAAAGGTCCTTAAAATTTTCTATGTACTGCATCACTTCTTTGTTTGTAGCCTCAGTATCGTGTCCTTTATTTTCCTGATTCATGCTTTCCTTGCCCCCCTTTTAGGAATTTTGCCAATTTAGAGAACTCTATTATTTCCTCTATCGTAGCTTCTCCTCGAGCCTTTTTATTTTTCAAAACTTCAAATCTTTTCATCTTGGCTCTACGCTCTAGAGCTTCGACTACAACTTCATAAACTCTCTCCTGTGGGTATTCTTCTATATGGGCCGCCCCAGCTGCCAACAAGGCTAAGGGCCAAGTATCTCCTGCCTCAAGCCATCTTTCTCTTAACTCCTCAGGCTCTTCTCCTTGTAACAAGGCTAAAGCTATAGCCTTAGCTTCCTCCTGCTTAAATAACGGTAAAAGCCTTTCTGGAGCTTCGCTGGATCTTCTCTTTTCATCCGTCCAAAGTATGTAGCACAAAACTGCCTCCAGAGGGTGGATATTAGACTTCTTATCTACATCACTCGAAGGTTTTACATTTATATTTACGTACGAAGTGTTCAAAAACCCTTTTTTTACTGATTCATTTTTTATATTTTTCCTGAACTCCTCAAGGCTTCTTATAACTTCAGACAACACCATACCAAGCCCTCGCGCCACCTCGGGCAGGTAGCTATTGGCCTCTAAAGATGGAAGGGATGCCAATCCTTCCAATATTTCTCTTCTCGCCCTGGTCCTCAATGATTCATCCCTTAGTTCCGGTTCTTTCAACTTTACGTGATAAAGAGGCAATGGAAGAGCCAAATCTAAAAGTTTCCTAAAATCTTCCCCCCCTTTTTCAGTAGAAAGCAAGTCATCAGGATCTTTGCCAACCGGAAGAGACACAATCCTCACATCCAGTCCCATTCGCTGAAGTACGTACATACCTCTGAGATTGGCCTCCTGACCGGCTACATCGGCGTCATAACACAAAAAAACCCGCTCGGTGAACCTTTTCAACAACGCAGCCTGTTCCTCTGTAACAGCCGTTCCCAATGTGGCAACAGACTCAGGGAATCCCTTTATATGAAGTTTCAGGGCATCCATGTAACCTTCAACTAATATAGCCCTTTTTTTCTCCCTTATGTGGCCTTTTGCCCTATTTAGGAGAAATAACGACGATCTTTTCATAAATATAGGGCTTTCAGGACTGTTTATATATTTGACTCCCTCTCCTGAGATTATACGCCCTCCAAAACCTATGAGCTTTCCTCTGACATCCCTGATCGGAAAGACGACCCTTCCTCTAAACCTATCGTATATTCCCTTGGGCCCTTTTATAAGAAGGCCCGCATCTAAAGCAATAGATACAATTTTTTTGCCATTTTTTCTTTCCAGGTATCTCTTCAGGCTATCCCAACTATCTGGAGCCCATCCAATTTCAAATGCCAAAATATCTTCCTTTTTCAAGCCTCTTCTTGCAAGATACTTCAAGGCGGCAATACCGGCATCAGACCAAAGCTGATCTCTAAAGAACTTAGAAGCTTCCTCCATTACGTCAAAGATGCCAATATCATCGTTTTTTCTAGGCCCTTTGCCTTCCTCAAGCTTGACTCCCGCACGCTCTGCCAAAAACCTCAATGCTTCAGGGAAAGTCAGCCCTTCTTTCTCCATTATGAAGGAAAACACATCGCCCCCCCTGCCGCACCCAAAACAGTGATAGGTTTGCCTTTCAGGGGAAACATAAAAAGAAGGGGTTTTTTCGCTGTGAAATGGACACAAGCCTCTGTAATTCTTCCCCACCTTCTTCAAAGGGACATAATCGCCTATCACTTCCAGAATATCCAGCTTTTCCTTGATCTCATCTATCTGGCCCCGTACCATTTGACCACCTCTCAAAACGACAAAGGGGAAAGCCCCGCAGCTCTCCCCTTTGTCGTAACCTCAATCTTTGTGCGAGGCTCTTTAAAACAGCGGTGCTAGAACCAAGGCTACCACAGACATTAATTTTATCAATATATTCAAGCTAGGACCTGCAGTGTCTTTAAAAGGATCACCAACTGTATCTCCTACAACTGCGGCCGCATGGGCTCCAGATCCCTTCCCGCCATGATGCCCTTCTTCAATATATTTTTTTGCGTTATCCCAAGCGCCACCGGCATTGGACATAAATATGGCCATCATGACTCCAGTAACTATAGCACCGCCCAAAAGGCCTCCCAAAGCCTCTGCTCCCAAAACCAAACCTACGGCTATGGGGCATATGACGGCTAGAAGCCCTGGCAGGACCATCTCTTTAAGCGAAGCGGCCGTAGAGATATCAATGCACTTTTCGTACTCAGGCCGGCCGGTGCCCTCAAGAATTCCTGGGACTTCTTTAAACTGCCTTCTTACCTCGTCTATCATCTTAGAAGCAGCACGACCGACAGCTTGAATGGTCATGGCACTGAAGAGGAAAGGCAGCATGCCACCTATAAAAAGCCCCACCATAACCTTGGGGTTGTTGAGATCTATGGAGTCAAGCCCAACCGCTGTAGCATACGCTGCGAAGAGAGCCAAGGCAGTAAGGGCCGCACTTCCTATAGCCAACCCCTTACCTATAGCGGCTGTGGTGTTACCTACAGCATCCAAACGGTCAGTAATTTTCCTAACCTCTGGAGGCATGTGGCTCATCTCCGCTATACCTCCAGCGTTATCAGAAATAGGGCCGTACGCGTCAACGCTGAGGGTCATACCTGTTATGGACAGCATCCCCACAGCAGCACAAGCAATGCCGAAAAGCCCACCAAATTTGACACCTACCAGTATGGCAGCGCATATAAGCAGAACAGGCAAAGCAGTAGATTTCATTCCAACGCCCAATCCGGCAAGTATATTTGTTGCCGTACCAGTCTCCGATGAAGCAGCTATCTGCCTTACAGGAGCATAAGCAGCAGAGGTGTATATTTCAGTTATAAGCCCTATCACTACGCCTACTGCGACACCAGCGGCAACCGCCCAGAAAAGAGTTATATCGCCAAACAACTTTTGAGTGAGGAAGTAGGAACCAGCTATAATTAAAAACCCTGTAACTAAAGTCCCTTTTCTAAGGGCGAACTGAGGATCTCCTCCTTCTTTAACTCGAACAAAGAAAGTCCCTATTACAGCAGAGACTATCCCTAATGCAGCCAAAAGAAGTGGATAAGCCACTCCCAAGCTGCCGAAGATAGCCACTCCTATGGCCATAGCTGCTATTATTGAGTTAACGTAGGACTCGAAAAGGTCCGCACCCATCCCGGCTATGTCACCAACATTGTCACCTACGTTGTCAGCGATAACCGCAGGGTTGCGTGGGTCATCCTCGGGAATACCAGCTTCTACCTTACCTACCAAGTCAGCACCGACGTCAGCGGCTTTGGTGTAGATTCCTCCACCCACACGGGCAAACAAAGCTATAGAGCTAGCTCCGAAGCCAAATCCCGTTATTACCCCAGGATCAGAGAACAGGTAATAACAGATGATTATGCCTATTATTCCAATGCCTACGACGGACATTCCCATAACGGTTCCACCCATAAAGGCTATCCGCAACGCAGGGTTCACGCCTTCGGAGGCAGCAAAAGCCGTCTTTCCATTGGCACCCGTTGCCACCCTCATACCTACAAAACCAGCAAAACCACTGCACAAAGCACCTAGCAAGAAAGAAATTGCCGAAGCGTAGCTTATCTTGAAACCTAAAATAGCTGCCACTATTACCACAAAGGGTATAAGGGCTTTGTACTCCCTCGACAAGAAAGCCATAGCGCCTCTTTGGATTATGTTAGAAAGCTCAACCACCTTCTCATTTGTAACTTCGAAGGCCTTGATCTTACTAGTGGCCACAATCGCATACAACAAAGCTATTGCACCGGCCACGCCGCTTATTAGAATCACTTGCGTTTCCATTCCATATATACCTCCCCTGCATAATCTATTTTACATAAAGTCTATACAAAAGGTTACCCGCCTAGGGCGGGCACAAGAGCGAACTTCATTATAACTTTCAATGCTACCTCACACAAGTAGGAATCAATCCATAATGAATATATTCCACTTCATTTTTTGCCCCTGAGAAAAATGTTTATATTTTCCGTATCTTCTGGCCTTTGCTTCAAGGATGAAAACATACCTCTTATAGCACCTTCTATAAATTCGCCAACAAACTTTTTTATCGGGAAACGTTTACCGTTTACATAAACTTCTATACGTGAATCGCTTTTGCCTGCCATATCAGCTATAAAATCAGCTAACGCCTTTTCTTGGCCTGGCAGAAAATTAGGTAAAGTTCCTTCTTGGGTTCCTTCTCCATAATAAGCTATTATTCCAGGCACTCCCTCCGGAGGGGTTGCAGACTTAACCCATATCTTAGGCAAAGGGAAGCGTTTGCCTCCTTCCAATATCACTACATCGTAGCCTGGATATATGCGTGAAACTATCTCTTTCAGGTTACTTACAGCTTTTTTATGGGTATAAGCCCATCCATCCTCTCCCCATAGCACAGATTCGCCTAGAACATTGCAGAGGGTATTTGAATCTGCATTTTCTTTAGGGCATATAGATTTTTCCGTGTGCTTTATAAAACCAACCTTCAACCCTTTTAAAAGGAGTAATTCAACCAACTTTCCACACAAAGTCGTTTTCCCAGAGTCTTTCCAGCCGGCAATTCCTATTACAAAGGGCAAAAGAACTCCTCCTTTAAGTTTATTTTTTCGGTAGCCTCTTTGGCTCTAAGAAAGAAATTTTCCATAATTTCCTGTAACTATCCAAGAAAAATATAAATAGGCTTATTATTAGAGGCCCCAGGAATAGGCCTATGAACCCCCAGGCGGCTAATCCCCCTACCACACCGACGAACACTATTAATATGTGAATATTACTGCCCTCAGAGATAAAGATAGGGCGGATAAAGTTATCTACTGTACTAACAACTGCAATAGCCCAAATAGCAAGATAAATTGCCGCTTTCAAGCTGCCTGTCGCAGCCAAATACGCAGCCCCGGGCAAAAGAACCATAGGTGTACCTACAAAAGGGATCATGGCCAAAACAAACATGATGGCTCCAAAGATTATCGGAGCCTCCAATCCTGCCTTCCACCACCCTAAGGCGCCCAACGTTGCTTGAATACCTGCAGTAAAGGTGATACCATAAACCACTGCCTGCAGAAGCCTTTTGGCTCGCTCAAAAAAGGAAATCTTCTCCTCCTCTGACAAAGGTAAAATATCTTTTATGAAGTCCAAAACCACGTGCCCATCTCTCAAGAAAAAGAAAGTAGCCACAGTGATAGCTATCAACTGGTAGATCATCCTAAACGCATTACCAAGCAATCCCCTGGAGAAAGACGCTATTTGGGTTGCTAAAAATCGGCCTGACTGCTTGACAATATCGCCTATAAAACTAAGATGTTCGTTCAAGAGGATTCCTCTGGCCGCAAACCATTGGGACAATCTCTCGGGCAGCGCATTGAAATCCGTTACACTGCTTCTAGACAGCAGGTCTACAATCTGGCCGTAGATTTTTATACCCTCTTTTGCAAGAATGGTACCCAAAAAACCAGCAGGAACGACCAAAAGCAACACTATGAGCGCCGTTGTTATGGCTGCAGCAACGTTCTTGTGCTTTCCCCGTAGAAGGGCATGGTGCAGCCATCGATACACTGGATAAGCAAAGAAAGCCAGCAAAGCCGACCACGCTAGCGGGCGGAATAGGGGGAAAGCAACCTTGTAAGTCAAAAAGGCCATCAGTGCGAACGCCACAATGAAGGGAACATAACTTTTTCTTATGTTTTTGGCTTTTTGATCACTTCCCTCTTTAACCACCCTAATACAGCCTCCTATTAAAAGCTATTTTTAAAACGCTATTCCCACTCTATGGTAGAAGGCGGCTTACTGGTAACATCGTAAACTACCCTGTTTGCCCCTGGAACTTCATTACATATACGCCGTGAAACCCTATCCAAAAGCCCCATGGGCAGTTTTACCCAATCAGCGGTCATGCCATCCTGAGAGCTTACAGCCCTTAAACCTACTATCTCTGCATAAGTTCTGATATCTCCCATTACACCCACAGTCTTGACTGGCAAGAGGACACAGAAAGCCTGCCACATATCATCATATATTCCCTCTTTTTTGATTTCCTCCAGGAATATCTTATCAGCCTTTCTCAAGGTTTCGAGGCGTTCTGGAGTAATTTCTCCCAAACACCTTACAGCTAATCCAGGGCCAGGGAAGGGGTGTCTTTTTAATATAACTTCAGGTACTCCTATCATGCCGCCTATTTTCCTGACTTCATCCTTAAACAGATCCCTTAAAGGCTCCAGAACCTTGAGGTCCATCTCCTCAGGCAGGCCACCTACATTATGGTGGCTTTTAATTACAGCAGCATCCTTGCCGCGTTTTCCGCTTTCAATTACATCTGGGTACACCGTGCCTTGGAGAAGCCACTTAGCTCCGCCAATCTCTTTTGCTTTCCTCTCAAACACTCGTATAAAGACCTCTCCAATGATTTTTCTCTTTCTCTCAGGATCAGTTACATCTTTAAGGGCACTTAAGAACTCCTCAGATGCATCTGCAGCATGGACTTTTAGGTGAAGGTCTTTATAAACATCTAAGACTTCCTGAGCTTCATTCATTCTCAAAAGCCCGTTATCAACAAAAATACACTCAAGGTTATCACCTATGGCCTTATGAGTAAGGACTGCAGCGACAGTAGAATCAACTCCACCAGAAAGTCCACATATGACCTTTTCATCTCCCACTGTCTGCCTTATTTGTTCCACCATCATGTCGATCCATCCCTGAAGATCCCACAATCCCTCGCATTGACATACTTTAAAAAGGAAGTTCTCCAGGATTTTGCTTCCCCCTTGAGTGTGCCAAACTTCAGGGTGAAATTGAAGGGCCCATATCCCCAAGCTCTCGTTGTAAATGGACGCTATCATACCTGATTCACTTCGGGCTGCAACTTTAAATCCTTCAGGGGGAGCGTCTACATAGTCCCAATGGCTCATCCAAACCTGAAGCGGCGACTTTACATTATGAAAAATAACAGCTTCTGGATCTGTCACATTAACAATGGCTCTCCCATATTCTGCAAATGACCCTTTTTTCACTACTCCACCTAGCAGATGAGTTATAAGCTGCATTCCATAACAAATCCCAAGTACAGGAACTTCTCCGCTTAAGACGCCCTCAGGGACCGTTGGAGAGTCCTCCTCCCTTACAGAGGCCGGCCCCCCAGAGATTACTACGCCCTTGGGCTCTTCCTTCATTACCTCTTCGTAAGGCGTGTCCCAAGGTAGTATTTCACTGTAGACTCCAAGCTCTCTTATTCTTCTGGCTATCAACTGGGTATATTGGGAACCGCAGTCGAGGACTATTATTTTTTCTTTTCTAGTCGAACTTGAACTTTCCATTATGAACCCATCCTCCCGGCATTAAGAAATTGCTCCATCTAAAGTTTATCAGAAAATGCCCATAAAAAGAAAAGGGGCCACATGAAGGCCCCTTTCATGGTTATTTTGTTAAGTGGTATTAATAATCCATACCAGCTGGTGGCATGGGGTTCTCGTTTTCTTTCTTTGGCTTATCTGCAACCAAAGCTTCGGTTGTCAAGACCATGGCTGCTATTGAACCGGCATTCTGCAATGCGCTGCGGGTAACTTTCACCGGATCTATGATACCAGCCTTCACAAGGTCTTCGTACTCGCCAGTGGCAGCATTGAGACCATGGCCTTTCTTGAGGCTTTTTACTTTCTCTATCACAACGTCACCTTGGTATCCAGCATTGGCAGCAATGAGATATACAGGAGCATTAAGAGCCTTCTTGACTATCATGGCACCAGTTCTTTCGTCGCCCTCAAGCTCCTCAATAAACTTGTCGAGAGCTTCAGAGGCATTCAGAAGAGACACACCACCACCAGCAACTATGCCTTCTTCTACAGCCGCACGAGTGGCATTAAGAGCATCCTCGATCCTGTGCTTGAGTTCCTTCTGCTCGGTCTCAGTAGCAGCACCGACCTGAATTACAGCAACACCACCGACGAGCTTGGCAAGACGCTCCTGGAGTTTTTCCTTGTCGTACTCAGAAGTAGACTCCTCAAGCTCAGCCTTGATCTGGGCAGCTCTCTTTCTTATGGCATCAGGATCGCCAGCACCCTCAACAATGGTGGTCTCTTCCTTGGTCACGCGAACCCTCTTGGCACGGCCAAGCATGGAGAGATCTGCGTTCTCAAGCTTGATGCCCACATCTTCGGATATAACCTGACCGCCAGTTACTATGGCTATATCCTGGAGCATGGCCTTCCTTCTCTCACCAAAGCCAG
The DNA here is from genome assembly GCF_017656375.1 of Thermovirga sp. Lineage (GTDB taxonomy): Bacteria > Synergistota > Synergistia > Synergistales > Thermovirgaceae > Thermovirga. The sequence goes on along the minus strand of NZ_JACDOB010000015.1, from coordinate 24,809 downwards.
GAGCCTTGACAGCTACGACCTGCATCACACCACGCAGCTTGTTGACGACCAAGGTAGCCAAAGCTTCACCCTCGATATCCTCAGCGATTATCAACAGCGGCTTGCCGGTCTGCACTACCTTCTCAAGGAGAGGAATTAGGTCTTTCACGTTGCTGATCTTACCATCATTGATAAGGATATAGGCATCCTCGAGGCTTGCCTCCATCCTCTCAGCATCGGTCATCATGTAGGGGCTCACATAGCCCTTGTCGAACTGGAGACCTTCCACTACTTCAAGAGTTGTACCTACCGTTTGACTGTCCTCAACGGTGATGACACCCTCTTCACCGACTTTTTCCATGGCCTCGGCGATCAATTCCCCGACGGCCTTATCATTAGCAGATATAGCTGCAACCTGAGCTATTTTCTCCTTTTCCTTTACGGGAATAGCAAGCTTCTTGAGCTCGTCGACAACCAAGTCAACAGCTTTCTCTATGCCTCTGCGCATCAGCATGCCATTGGCACCAGCAGCAACGTTCTTCATGCCTTCATTTATCATTGCCCTGGCAAGAATGGTAGCAGTCGTAGTACCGTCACCAGCAACATCGTTGGTCTTGGAAGCAACTTCCTTCAAAAGCTGGGCTCCCATATTCTCGAAGGGATCCTCTAGCTCTATTTCCTTAGCGATGGTAACACCATCATTGGTTATGGTTGGAGAGCCAAATTTCTTTTCAAGGACCACGTTGCGTCCTTTGGGCCCAAGAGTGACACCTACTGTATCTGCTACCTTATTAATGCCGCGCTCAAGAGCTCTGCGGGCTTCTTCGTTAAATGCAAGCAATTTAGCCATTTATCATTTCCCCCTTTCATTCTTTAAAGAATTCTCTACAAATACGACTACTTCTCAAGAATTGCCAATATATCTCTTTCGCTCAAGATGAGATATTCGTCGCCCTCTACTTTGACTTCCGTGCCACCGTATTTGCTGAATATCACGCGATCGCCAACCTTTACCTCAAGTGGCAACCTCTGGCCGTTATCCAAAACTCTTCCGGTACCTACTGCAATAACCTCGCCTTCCTGAGGTTTCTCTTTTGCGGTATCTGGAAGGACTATCCCGCCCTTGGTCTTCTCTTCTTGAGTTACAACTTTTACAACTATCCTGTCACCGAGTGGTTTCAGATTCATATGCTATTCCCTCCTTATCTCTTTATTTTTTGTTTATGTTAGCACTCACTAAATGCGAGTGCTAACCTGACCGCGAATGATAGTACATGCAGGAGTGCCCCAGCTCAAGAGCAATTAACGGGGAATAATATATATTATTCCCCGTTAACGCTTCTTTTTGCTTGCATATGCTTTTTTTCTCTTCCTTTTGCTTTAGGTTACAATCTCAGCGAAGGGTTTGGATTTATATCAAGTTTATCTACTTCTCCACGCATGTATTTGCTAAAACCTGCTGCTGCAATCATTGCACCGTTGTCCGTGCACATCCTTATGGGAGGGATAAAAGCTTCTATTTCGCCATCTTCCTTCAATGCCGCTCGCAGGCCTGAATTCGCAGAAACTCCACCGGATATGGCTACCTTCTTTATGCCAGTTTTTTTTACAGCAAGTCTCACCTTACCCAAAAGAGAGGCAACAACAGCCTTTTGGAAGGAAGCACACAAATCCTCTATAGGAAGGAACTTTCCTTCGGCTTTGAGCTTCTTTATCGTCCAAAGAACCGCTGTCTTTAAACCGCTGAAGCTGAACTCCACCTCATTGGAGCTTGAAAGCGGAACAGGAAACTTAAAAGCCAAAGGGTCTCCTTTTTGGGCCAACTTGTCTATCACTGGCCCACCAGGATACGAGAGGCCCAAAATTTTCGCAACCTTGTCGTAACATTCCCCTGCTGCATCATCCCTCGTCTTACCCAAAAGCTCATAATCCCCATAGTCCCTGACCAGGTAGATCTCCGTATGTCCCCCTGAAACCACCATGCTCAAAAAGGGTGGGCATAAATTTTCGTGGGCCATTACATTGGCAAAAATGTGGCCCTCCAAATGGTTGACCCCAACCATGGGCACCCCCCAGGCCTGGGCCAAGCCTTTAGCCGACATTACTCCGACCAGAAGGGACCCCATGAGCCCTGGACCCACAGTCACAGCTATAAGACCTATCTCTTTGGAGGGATCCTTAATTTGTGCAGATTCCAACAGCTTTATGAGAAGAGGCAAAAATTTCTCCTCATGCATCCTGGAGGCAACCTCAGGCACCACTCCTCCGTATGGAGCATGAATCTCTGTCTGGCTTGAGAGAACCTCTGCCAGCACATTACGAGACCCCTCAAGCAATGCCAAGCCTGTATCGTCACAACTAGTCTCTATACCTAACGTAAGCATCTACATTTAACCTCCACAACCACTGCAGCCAGAACAGACCCCAGAACAGTTTTTAACCTTCCTCAACGGTGGCCCCTCCTCATGTATTAAAACTTTTCCTCTGCATTTTGGGCACCGGGATGCAGGAGTAGATGAAGAAAACCTCTCTCCACAAGAGGCACATCTATATACATGATTAACGCTTACTTCTTTGGCACAACCCATACTGCCTCATCACCCCCACAGCTAAATCTCACTTTCTTGTCAGGTTTTACAAGGTCCCCTGGGACCGCCAGCACCATGGCACCCTTGAAAGAGCTAGGAAGCTCGCCCAAAGGAGCAAATTCCTTCCTTGTAAGAATGTTCTCTTCCTTTAATTGAAAGCCATTTACAGCAATCATTTCAGGCATCAAAGTAAAGGGCTTAAATGTCTCTACTCTCAAAATAAACAGCTTTTTCCCCTTTGCTTCGTCCGATCCGTACTTGTTGACATGCCACTCTAGCCAAGATGGCGCTCGCTCATCATCCTTTACAGCTCTCACCAGCACTCCATCAACATAAATAAATTCCAGCTTGGCCCGAGCACCTATTATCATGTTCCCCAATGGCTGCCCTTCAACATACAAAGTCGCTACCCTGTCATTAAGGACCTTTTCAAGATCTCCTTGCGCCGCAACGGCTCCCCCACAGAGGGCAAAAACAAGCACACAAGCTAATATAATTGTAAGAAAACTTTTTTTATTCAACACCTCTTGCCTCCTTTTGTTTCTCATTTTTCACCGCTTTTACTTTCCTTTTTCCCTAAAGCCTCAATTACCCATTTCCACTCCCTGCACCCGGCAATCCAAGTTGCAGCCCCGTAAGATAACGCCCCTGCCGAGATCACAGAAAGCATCCAGAGGGTTTTATATATAAAAGCTCCACTGAATGGATAACCCCACAGTTCTTTGAGAAAATACACCGTCCCGGCCATTAAGGCAAGGCTTGGGACGATTTTAGCAAGCCATAAGAAGCTAAAGGGGCGAACCTTTATATGCCTTTTATCGAGAAGAGCACCTCCCAGAATAGCGGTCAAAGTAAAGGAAACGGAAGAAGCTGCAGCCAGCCCTCCATATGAATAGGGCTTCATCAGCAAGACACCAAACGCAACATAAAGCACCACGCTGAAAGCAGAAAGTATCAATGGCTCTCGTGAATAACCCTTGGCGTAAAAAGCTCTCATGAGTACTGTAAGGCATGAAGTTCCAGGAAGGCCTAATACAAATAGCATCAAGGCTAAAGACGTCCCTCTCCAAGCCCAGGCACTGAAGGCCCCCCTAAAGAACAAAAAATGGACTATCTCCCTGTTCAGCATGACCATACCTATTACTACCGGCGCAACTATGAAGATGGCAAATTGCAAAGCTTCCTCTATTCCTTTTTTGAAAGAAGCTTCATCTTCCATGGCAAGATGCGCAAAAAGGGGCAATACCGCCTGGGAAATGGCTATTATAAATAGCCCTAGAGGCAGCTGAAGCACCCTATCAGCATAATTTAAAACCGAAATAGAACCTTCCTGAAGGAAGGAACCTAAGACTCTACTAAACACAGGAATGAGTTGAGTTATAGAAAGCCCCGCAGCGTAGGGCAAAAACAGGCGCAAAGTCCTCTTGAGGGAATCGTCCTTCATGTCAGGCCTTGTAGGCAATAATGTAAATCCCCACCTTTTGATCCAGAACCACTGAAGGGCACACTGGGCCAGCCCTCCAACAAGAACAGCCCACGCCAAACTGTAAATTTCCATTTTTGGTGCTAAAATGACCACCAGGATAATAAAGACAACGTTGCTGAGTGCAGGAGCTATTGCGGGCACGAAAAAACACCCGAGTGAATTCAATATCCCCATAGCAAGCGCCGCAACAGATATAAATAGAAGGAAAGGCAGCATTAAGACGGTAAGCTGTGAAGCTAAAGCAGAGTGCAAAGAAGCAAAACCCGGCGCCAAAATAGAGACCAAAGTCGGGGCAAAGAAAACACCCAAAAGTATTACAAATATACTTGCAACTATCAATATGGATAAAACCTGAGATGCCAGAACAAAAGCCCGGCTTTTGCCTTCTTTTTTTAGAAGCTGGGAAAAAACAGGAACGAAAGCGGCCGATAGAGCACCTTCGGCCAAGAGGCGTCTTGTAAGATTTGCTAACGTGTAAGCTACTAAAAAGGCATCTAATTTGCCTGTGGCTCCAAAAAGGGAAGCTATGAGGACCTCCCTTATCAGGCCCAAGATTCTGCTCACAAGAGTCCCGGCCATCATCTTTATCGAGTGGCGAACCATACTGGAGCTACGGGAAGACATTTAGGAACCTCCTCTTAAAAACTAACAAAGAAAGGATTGATGGTAACATGAAAAATAATACACTTATCTGGGGACTTGGCAATGAGCTTCTAGGCGATGACGCGGCAGGAGTTTTGTTAGCAAGGAAACTCCTGAAAGCTCCTCTCTCTTGGTGCGCCGTGTATGAGTGCGGAGTTACCCCAGAAAATTTCCTTAAAACTATAGACCCCAAAAACACCAAGACGCTCCTCATAGTTGATGCCGCTGACCTAGGAGCAGAACCCGGCTCTACTCTCCTCCTATCTCTGGACGACGAAGAGTCCGTTAATTTCTCGTCTCATGGCCTCCCCCTAGGGTTGATGCTCGCCCCCTACAAAGACTCAGTAGAAATAATTTTAATCGCCATTCAGCCGGCTTCCCTTGAACTTGGAAGACCACTATCAGAACCTGTAGCTCGGGCTATCGATTTCATTGAGGAAAAGATCCGCAGCAAAACCTGGCACACAATCCCTTGGCTTCACCAAGAAAAACGCTCACCCAAATAAAATTTCCTGGCCACTTCGCTCTCGGCAACCTCGGAAGGAGTTCCTTCTATCAGGATCTTGCCCTGGTGGATAAGATAGGTCCTATCTGTTATAGCCAGGGTTTCTCGAACACTGTGATCTGTGAGAAGTATGCCGTAGCCTTTGGTCCTTATCTCCAGTATTATTTGCTGGATATCGTAAACTGCTATGGGATCTATGCCGCTAAAGGGCTCGTCAAGCAATATAAATGCCGGCTCTATTGCCAAAGTCCTGGCTATCTCCACCCTTCTTCTCTCTCCCCCACTCAAGGCGTATCCAGGAATGTCAATAACATGGCCAATATTGAATTCATCTATTAGTTTATCTACTTTCTCCTCTTTTTCTTTGCCCCTTATGCCGTTCTCCTCTAAAACAAGTTCAAGGTTTTCCTTTACCGTCAGGTTCCTGAAAATAGAGGCTTCCTGGGGGAGATAGCCTATGCCACTTCTCGCTCTCTTGTACATGGGCATATCCGTTACATCTTCATTATTAATAAGGACTCTCCCCCCATCAGGTTTGACCAATCCAAGAACCATATAGAAAGTGGTAGTTTTACCTGCCCCATTGGGCCCTAATAAGCCTACGATCTCCCCCTGCCTTACGGTAAGGTCCACAGAAGAAACTACCTTCCTGCCCTTGTATGACTTAGAAAGGCCTCTTGCCCACAAGTACTTTTCGCTCATTCCGTTTTCTCCTGATTGCCTAGATTGAAGATGACCTTAGTCGATCCTTCGGCTTTTATCTTCCCATCGGCAAGGTAATATGTAAACTCCTGGGCTTCTACTATCCTGTCTTCAGTTACTGCGACAGCCTGCCCTTTAAAAAGCACTGTTCCTTCCTTGCTATCGTAATAAGCACTCTGAGAAGTCACCTTTATCGGCTTACCATTTTTATCTTTCATATTGGCCTCTACATTGCCAAAAGCCTTTATGTAATCAAAAACACCTTCCTTGAGAAGCCCTATGACTTTTTCTGCTTTCATAGTAACTCCCTTCGTTTCATGCAGGAACCTCTTTACCTTTAAACAGGTTATCTCTCTTCCGCCCTTAACCAGCACAGCCTCCGCTCTTTGGCACTCGATCAGCATAGGGTCTTTTACAGATTTAATAATGACTTTTTCTTCTAGCTCCATCTTGCTTCCATCAGCAGAAGCTTTTCCCCTCTTAGCCTCGGCAAACATGTCGTCCCCTTTTACATTAACATTCCCTTCAGCGGTTATAGTTCCATCCTCGGGATTGTACAGAAGTTTGTCTGCAAACAGCTCCATCGCTCCTTTGGAAAAAACACATGTTGCCAAGAACATCAAGAAAATAATTGCCAAAAGTACTGTCCTTTTACGCATAGAATACGCTCACCCTTCTTTTAAAGATTATTTGGCGCCAAAGAGCAAGAAACCATAGCTTTATTTTACCTTATACACAACTCAAAGGCATTATAAAAGTTCCCTTTTTATTAATTCCTCTGCTATCTGCACCGCATTCAAGGCCGCACCTTTCCTTATGTTGTCCGCTACAACCCAGAAGGACAATGAATTTTCAGGAGACGGCTCCTTTCTTATCCTACCCACAAAGACAGGGTCCTTCCCTTCCACCTCGCTAGGCACGACGTAAGAATAAAGTGGATCTTCTGTTAGGCTCACGCCAGGTGCTTTTGAGAGAGCCTCAATCGCATTTTGCAGCGAAGGATCTTTTTCAAAAGTGGCGACAACAGCCTCGGAATGTCCCCTAAACACTGGAACTCTCACAGCAGTGCAGCTTACTGCCAGGTTGGAAAGCTCCATTATCTTCCTAGACTCGTTCATCATCTTGTATTCTTCTTCACTGATTCCTTTTTCATCTATCTTCCCAATATGAGGCAGCACGTTGAAAGCTATAGGTTTTGGGTACAGCTCGCATGTGGGAGGGTCGCCTTCTAGCACAGCCTTACTATCTTCCTTCAATTCATCCAGAGCCCTAAGGCCTGTTCCCGAAACAGACTGAAATGTTACTACCTGTATGCTCTTCAGCCCAAAAGCATCGTGAAGGGGTTTTAAAGCTACAAGGGCCTGTATGGTGGCACAGTTGGGATTTGCTATTATGCCTTTGTGTTTATCAAGGGCATGTGGATTAACTTCTGGTACCACCAGAGGCACATCCTCTTCCATCCTCCAAGCCGAACTATTATCTATGACCACAGCTCCCTTTGAAGCAGCAACAGGGGCCCATTTCCTGGAAGGGCCTGACCCTGCAGAAAACAGCGCCACATCTATCCCTTCGAAGGCGCTCTCCTCGACAGCTCTCACCACATAGGGCCGGCCCTTGAAGATAACCTGCCTGCCCGCCGAGCGTTCAGAGGCCAAGGGCACGAGGTCGTCCACTGGGAAAGCCCTTTCTTCAAGGACTTTTACCATCTCAGAACCCACCAAGCCTGTTGCTCCAAGAACTGCTACTCTCATGACTTCGCCTCCTCTATAAATATTTTGTGAAGGACCCTAGAAGCCCTGTCCACATCCTTAGCACCCACCACACATGTTATGGACATGGATGTGGAAGATATCATGTCTAAATTTATCCCTTCCGCAGCAAGGGCTGAGAACATCTTCGCTGGGACCTCTGGGTGGCTTGCTATGCCAGCACCTATAATGGAGACTTTTCCTATTTCCGTATCGAAGGCCACTCCCTGAGCTTTTATCTCTTTAGATATATTCCTGCAAATATCTATAGCATCTCCTAGGCTTTCTTTCTTCACCAAGAAAGCTATATCATTTATCTGTCCTCTCATCACGCTTTGTATTATCATCTCTGCGCTGACTCCCCCCGAGGACAAGGCTTCAAAAACCTTAGCCGCCATCCCTGGCACGTCAGGCACACCCAAAAGGGCAACCTTGGCAACGTTAGTATCGCTTGCTATTGCTCTCACCAAAAAGTTCTCTCTAACATCCTCTCGCACGATCCATGTCCCCCTTTCATCACTGAAGCTAGAGGCGACGTAAACTGGCACTTCGTACCTTGCCGCCAGCTCTACGCTCCTTGCTTGCATCACTTTTGCGCCCATAGATGACATCTCCATGCACTCCTCATATGACACCTTCTCCAGCTTACGAGCATTGGGCACAATTCTAGGATCAGCAGTATAAATTCCTGCAACATCAGTAAATATGCAGCATTTCTCCGCTTCCAGCGCCGCTGCCAAGGCAACAGCAGACAGGTCTGAACCTCCCCTACCCAGGGTTATTATGTCTCCCTTTTCATTAACAGCCTGGAAGCCCGCCACAACGGGAATTGCACCTTCTTCCAAAATCTTCAGGATATTGCACGGATCTATTCCGTTTATCCTGCCATCTGTGTAGGGCCCCCTACCCTTAATGCCCACAAGAGGGCCTGAAAGAGACTGGGCCTTGAGGCCAAGGGTTTCTAGCGCCATTGCAAGAAGGGCCGTGCTTTGCTGCTCTCCTGTGGCAACAAGCTGATCTATTTCCCTATGCCTGGAGGCGGTGCAGAACTCCCTGGCAAGCTGCAAAAGCCTGTCAGTGGTGTCTCCCATTGCAGACACCACCACAACAGTGCGGCCGCCTGACTGGTGGAATTTTTTTATCTTGGCTGCAACGGATGCCATCTTCTCTGGAGTAGCTACAGACGATCCCCCAAACTTTAATACTTGAAGGCTCATGCCCCGACCTCCTCTCTTTTTGAAATCTTCTCTACCCTCGCCCCTTCCTCGTCCACGGAGAGGACGAAAAATCGAGACCTCACGTTATTTCTTGTAAAGAGCCTGCACATGGCCTCTGCGACCTCTCTGGGCGATCCATGAGTCAGAGCCAGCATACTAGGGCCGGAACCACTTATGGCGACACCAAGGCAGCCTTTGACATGCTTCACTTCCTCGAGGATCTCCTCACCCCCTGGGAATAACTTAGCCCTGAAAGGCTGATGCAATCTATCATCCATGGCCCAAGAGAGATTTTCCCATTTTCCCGCCGCCCAAGATGCAGCAAGTAGTGCTGCTCTATTGAGAGAAAATACTGCATCCTGGTGGCTTATCTGCCCCGGCAGGGCTTTTCTCGCTTCCTCTGTGCTCACGTGCACCTCCGGCACTGCTACAACAGCACTTATTTCCTCCGGAGGAGAGGGAAGTTTTACATACTTAAGCTCATCGCCTTTCATACAACTTACCACCATTCCCCCAAGGCAGCAGGGTACTATATTGTCCGGATGTCCCTCCATCTTAACCATAAGCGGCAGGAGTTCATCCATTGGAAGAGGCTCATCCCTCATGGCATTGGCAATCATCACTCCACCAGCAATGGCACTGGCGCTGCTGCCAAGCCCTCTGTACAGTGGAATCGCATTAAGGCACCTTATGGTAAGGCCGGGACACTCTATTCCCCATTCACTACAGGCCCCTTCATAACTTTTTATTATCAAGTTAACGTCTGCCTTTTCCAGTTCCGCTGCTCCTTCTCCGTAAACTTCCACTTTATAGGCTCCTGGCTCGTCAAGCCCCAGCACATCGTAGAAATTGTACAGGCTAAGTGCTATCCCCATGGTGTCGAAACCCGAGCCAAGGTTGGCTGAAGTGGCTGGGACTTTCACCCTAAACATAGGCTCCATCATCGCATCAACACCTCCCTCAGCTGGGCCTCGTCTCCATCTATCTCACAAATTTCCTCCTGCCTGGAAAGGATGGCCTGGGGGTCTTTGAGCCCGTTTCCAGTAAGAACCATAACCACCGCTATATCTTTAGGAAGTTTGCCATCCCTTTTAGCCCTCTTTAGGCCTGCAAGCGGGGCACAAGAGGCAGGTTCGGCAAAAACTCCTTCCTTTGAAGCCAGCTCTTTTTGCGCTTGTAGGATCTCCTCATCAGATACAGAGGAGAAAAATCCTCCTGACACCCTAACTGCCCAGGTTGCTTTCTTTCCGTTTACAGGACGCCCAATTCGAATGGCAGTGGCCACGGTCTCCGGATTGGGGCAACTTTTGCCAGACACAAGAGGAGAGGCCCCTTCAGCCTGGATCCCAACCATTTTAGGTACACTCTTTATCTTCCCTTTATTTTTGTACTGCACAAAACCAGCCCAATAGGCTGTTATATTGCCAGCGTTTCCAACAGGAAGAACCATCCAGTCCGGCGGGAAGCCAAGCTCTTCGCATATTTCCCAAGCGCCGCTACGCTGTCCCCACAACCTGTACGGGTTTACCGAATTGACAATTGCCAGGCCCATTTCCTCTGAGGCTCCCTTGGCCAGTTCTAGGGCCCTGTCAAAATTACCTCGGATGGATATGACCTTGGCTCCATATACCAAGGCTTGTGACAATTTCCCTAACGCCACTTTCCCCGCTGGCAGCAACACATAGCACTTTAGGCCAAATCTAGCAGCGTAGGCTGCAGCTGAAGCCGATGTGTTTCCTGTTGAAGCGCATATCACAGCTTTAGCCCCTTCTTCTGCGGCTTTCGCCATGGCTAAAACCATACCTCTATCCTTAAATGAGCCTGTTGGATTGGCTCCCTCATATTTCCCGTAAAGTTCTATCCCCAATTCTTTCCCTATCTTGTGGAGCTTCACCAGAGGCGTTCCTCCCTCTCCCAAGGTCTTAAGGGGCGTTTTTTCTGTTATGGGAAAATAATTTTTGTACCTTTCCAGCAATCCAGCCATTCTCTCTCCTCCTTCCTGATTAAAACCTGCTTATAAAAAAAGTCTTTTCCGTCTCACAGGAGACGAAAAAGACTTCCGCGGTTCCACTCCAGTTCCGCCCTCAAGATTGAGGACGACCCTCTTTCGCTATAAGGGGCGAACCCCGTCACCTTATCCCACTGCGTGGGCTTCGGATCCAGCTCCGGGGTGGTTTTCCCTGCCTGGTACGGAAGGAATCTCTCAGCTATTGATTCCCCTCTCTGGCCGCCCTTTTGCAAGTACTCTTCCCCTTCATCGCCTTTGCCATATAAATTTTTATTTTAAGTGAATTTATACTCGCACCTTTTGTAACTGTCAAGCCCAGTATAAAATATTTTTGTAGATGTGCCTAAATTTCGTTCCGACTACTTAGATAAAATAAGGTATCAATACTACTTTCCGCAACAGTTAAAAGTTTTCTTGCTGTTTGTACAATTGTCTGCTAAAATACCTGCACCAAGTGGGATTAGCCTCTTGAGAGGAGTTGGTTATATGTCGGAACAAACTCTAGCCGATTACATAATTCTAACCAGAGAAGGCTACGAAAAGCTAAAGGCGGAGCTCATCAAACTTAGAAGTGAGGGACGGCAAGAAATATCCAGGATGCTTGAGGAAGCCCGAAGTTTTGGCGACCTCAGTGAAAATGCGGAATATCACGCAGCCAAAGATGCCCAGGCAAAGCTTGAAAGTAGAATTCAATGGCTGGAATATCAATTGGGCAAGGCAAAGGTTGTGGACGAAACCGACATAGACACAAGCAAAGTAAGCCTAGGAACAACCGTAACTCTCATGGACCTTGATACCTCAAAGGAATTAACGTACACCATCGTAGGCTCAGAAGAAGCCGACCCCAAAGGGGGCAAAATATCTGTAGCGAGCCCTGTAGGGCAGGCAATAATAGGCAAGGCTCCTGGCGAACAAGTGGAAGTGAGAGTACCTAAAGGAATCCGCAAGCTTTTAATCAAAGACATAAAAATTTAAATCAAGGGGGCAGGATCCTGCCCCCTTGATTATTTACCCAAAGACTTTATAACTATTTTTGAGACTAACTCTGGAAAAGACCATCCAAAGGCCAAAGCAGCCTTAGGGACCAAGCTGGTGGAGGTCATACCTGGGGCTGTGTTTACCTCCAAAACATAAGGGGTTCCTTCTTGAGAGAGCCTAATATCGACCCTACTATAGACACAACACCCAAGAGCCCTATGAGCTCCTGCAGCGACCTCTTTGATTCGGACTTCAATTTCCTTTGGAAGATGCGCCGGACACTTGTACCTCGTGACGCCAGGAGTGTACTTTGCCCTATAATCGTAAAACCCTTTTTCAGGAATAATCTCTATAACTGGAAAGGCCATAACTTCTTCTTTGTCTTCCCAAATTGCAACAGTTATTTCCCTACCTGGAATGTATTTCTCAATTAATACGTCCTTATCATAGGTGGAAGCATCTCTGATCGCAGACAGCGCACTTTTTATGTCTTGGACTATGTTAACCCCAACTGTGCTTCCACACCCTGAAGGTTTTACAACCATAATTCCCCAAAGGGCCAAAAGCCTTTTTAGCTCTTCCTCAAAGCCACTACAGAGATCAGCAGCATTAATGCTAATATAAGGGGCCGTTGGAATACCGCACCTTTCAAAAATGGCCTTGCTAACTTTTTTGTCCATCGCCAGGGCACAACTTCTATGTCCCGAACCTGTATATTTTTTACCTAAGAGGTCCAAAGCCCCCTGAAGCCTACCGTCCTCACCCCAACCACCGTGAAGGGCTATAAAAAAAACATCGCTTTGAGAAGCCTGTACCTTGGATAAAGCGTCCAAAGCAGATGAAACTAAAAGGGGCTCAACATCCACCCCTAGTTTTTCAAAGGCTTCTACTACAGCACTGCCACTAGCCAGGGATACTTCTCTTTCCGGGCTATCTCCTCCGTAGACAACCCCAACTTTAATATCTTTTAACGCATCCATCATTTATCAAACTCCTGAATAGTCCTGGTGTTGAAAAAGAAGGGGTTGCTGGGAAACGCATCTAACACGAACACAAAGCCGGCCCAGTCATCGTTCTCGTTGGTTAGGTCATCCCTATATTCCACGTCAAACCTGTAGCAACAGTGATTGGAATAACCAAGACGATAATACATCTCTTCCAGGTCCTCCGTTCTTAGATTATATCCACCTCTCACAGTCGCAGTCCAGGCTTCACTTAACGGGAAAGAGACCTTCTGGTAGAACGACTCTGAATCGGAATAATCGTCCCACGACATAGGAGAATCTCCCCATACCCAGCGCCTTACCCAGGTGCTTGAAAAATTAACCTTGCCAACACTCCATGACAATCCACCTTTAACGTACGTTGTATCCTGAGAGTCTCCTGCTCCACTGTAATCGTAGTGCCACTGGCTCACATACCAGTAAGGCCTTACGTCTCCTATAGTTGTGGAACCCGAAAGAGCCGCTCCGAAGGCTATCCTCTTTATTGAGACTTCATTGCTTCCGTCGTACGCCAATGTCTCATAGTCTCCCCACCGGCCATATAAGGCCAACTTGCTTTTTATGCCCTCAAGCTCGTAATAGGGAGTCCGAAGTTCAAATTCTGGCTTTCTCCAAAGGACACCTTTAAAAGTATCCCCCAGCGCTTTTTCCACTGTCACGTTCTCTGCCTGGGACCACAAGAGCTTTGCATACCAATTTCCATCGTCATATATTGCTCCCCACTTGGGCCGGAAACGTTTTTCATCCCTATCAGAGTCCCAGCTGTAATCTTCCTCCGCAAAAAACTTCAAATTGTCATTAAAAGCCCAATTCGCCTGAAGGGTTCCCTCAAAATCCTTCTTTGACCAGTAGTAAGCTTTCCATCTGCCTGATACTTCTCCTGCTTCATACGTGGTACCTATAGAAATCCCAACTCCCTTGTCAGAGTCATAAGCAAGCGTGGGCATTAAGGGAGAGGCCTCCTCTTTTTCGGTAAGGGGTACTATGTAATCAAAGGGATAAGTAAAAAGAAAGTGTTCCTTCAAAAATACTCTAGGTTTTGTAACTATTGCCCTATAACCTGGGAACACTACCAATTTTTTGGTCTTTAAGCTGTAGTGGGGAACAGGCTCAGGACAAGTGGTCAGACTCGTATTTTCCCACTTGTACACCCTTTCACTCTTTATCTTCGAAGGCGAAGGAGACTTTTTAACCCACCCGGAACTTTTCAGGGATTGAGTTTTTATGGTACTCACCTTTCCGCCTCTGGCATATGCAAAACCATTTTCGGCAGGATAACTGGCATACGCTTCACTGATTGAACCTTCCCCGCTGGCAAGATCAAGTTCTAACCTTTGGCCTTCCATCCTCTGAGCTCCCTGCAAAAGGACTATTGGGGCGTCCTTAGTGCCTAATGCCTCAATTTTGTTGAGCTTGACATGGTAGGTGGCTTTTATCGCCCACACTCGAATATCTGCATATTTCATCTTAACGTGGCCTTCAGCATAAGCCGTGTCAGTTGCTTGTTCATATACCACCTTATCTCCCTCAAGGATCACGTTACCACCAGATGTGGCTTCCCCTACGCCAATGCAAGGAAATAAAAGCATAAGGGAGGCAAAGGCAACAATCAGACAACTTGACAGCTTCATCATTGTGTTTCCCATCTTGCATATGCTCCATCTTCCAAAGTTATTTTCCCACTCATGTCCACCACACCCCGTGCTCCTTTCGCCAAGAAATCCTCACCCTGAATGGTTAACCCTTCAGGGAAAAGCCATCGCTTTCCCTTTTGATCCCACAGTGCGTGCCTTCCACTCCATTTGAAAGCAGGAGTAAACTTTTCAGCATGACCTTTCACTTCCCACAGCTCAGCTAAATTCCCATCATCGGTAACAGTACCCCGTGGAGCATCCATAAACCACAGAGGCCCTTCTTTTGTAGCAGATTTCACCTTTATTACCTCAAGGTTGGTCTTATTTCCAAACCTTTCGGCCCGCTCAGCTTGCAGGGTCCAAAAATCTCCTGAAATTTCCCTTTGGACCTCTATATTTTCCAGGGTTACATCAGGAGTCTCTTCCTTTCCCCGCTCACTAGGTACGAGCTTCAAGTCCCTGTAAAGCATGACGACCCACAGGGCAACAAGTACTATTAAGATAAGTGGCAAGGCTTTCTTCCAATTCATATCAATCTAGCTAATTATCTCTTAAAGCTTATAATCTATAATGGCTGATACACCAACCTTCTGAACCCTTCTGAAACGCTCCAGCGGGTTTTTAGAATCTATCGGTATCAGTACCTTTATCCTTATCCTGTCCTGAAATGTCACCTCAAGCTGAGCCACAGCCTGGGTCTTTGCGACAGCATCCTTAGGTCCTGATACCTGTGCAGCACCTATAGCAACACCGCTTCCCACTGAAACAATAGGTACGACCTTGGTCTCCTCCTCTACCCCTACTCCTTTATTGAACGTTATAGTGTTTATGAAATCATTTAGCTGGTCTCCCAGAGCACTGACGATCAGTCCTCCGCCAACAACCCCGATAAGGTCACCCAAATCTACAGCTGCCGCAGCTCCTGCGATTAGGGTAAGGAATAGGCCGCAAGTGGCTATTATCTTTTTAATCTTCCTGCTCATCTACATCTCCCCCTTCAGAGAGCGATCCTTCTTCATCTGTGGCATTTTCGTCGGTTCCAGGCAGACCCTCGGCTTCTTTTATCATACCCTCAAGACCTGGGGGGACTGGCCAGGCATGGACTGTCATAGCTTGCGACGTCTCAATGTACACAGCAGTACCTGCAGGAATTTCCTTTGCGTTCCCTTTGACAAAAAAGCCTCCGGCAAGCCCTACTGGCCCTAATGCAATCAGCCCAACAACGCTTGTCCCAGCAGCTATTGCCATCGTTTTATCTTTTTTGTTTGACGCTATGGCCTCATCTCCCATAAATACAGGAATGACCTCTGGCCCTAGTGGAACCAAATGCTTGAACGCAAAATTTATTTCCGAAGGCCTACCGAAGCTCCTGGGAGGCTTGACGCTGTCTATCTCCGCAAGTACCATGCTCCCCACTGGCGCGACCAAGCTCCCATCCACTATTAAATCCTGTGCCAAGGTTAGTTCTACCTGGTCGCCTTTTTTAGCCTCTGAAGGTCGTATGGTTTCAGTAAATGCAACCTTAAAAACATTGTTAGCAGGTAGTTCTACCTCAACCCACTTTACAGGTTCGGGGAAGAGCAAGGACAACATCCTTTCAAGCCTCATGGCAAGGGGCTTATCAACTTGCGGTTTCCCCTCCAGCAAGGTCTCCAAATCATCTATCCTAGAACTTGCAGGCTTCTTGGGGCTTATCTTGTGATTCACTGCCCACTCGGCAACTGAAAGCTTGAACAACATGGACGGATTCCCAAGGGTACCCTTTTCTATGAAATTCAAAAGCCCGCTCTGCCGTTCCGATATGCTTCCCGGAAGTTCCCTACCAAAAAGGTCCTTTTCAACCTTCCCAAGTCGCTCGATAAGGCCACCACTCAAAGCTTCCCCATATAGAGCGATCTCTATCTTTTCCTGTGCTTTCAAAGGCAGTGGTGCTTCTTCAGCTACTACAACCTGAGGAACCAACAATATAAGCGCTAAACACACAAGCGATAATACTTTTCTCATTATTTACCCCTCCTCATCTTCCCTCTGTCTTCGAAGCCGCCTCTATAAACCCTCTAAAAAGAGGATGAGGCCTTACAGGCCGCGATTTGAACTCGGGATGGAACTGAACTCCTATGAACCATGGATGCCCTTCAAGCTCTATTATCTCCACAAGGTCCCTGCCCGGGCAAATCCCAGCTATTTTCATCCCACTGGCCTCAAATCTGTCGCGATACTCGTTGTTGAACTCATAGCGATGCCTGTGCCTCTCGTAAATAAGTTGCTCCTCATAAGCTTCCTTCACCTTTGTGCCTTCCTTCAGTTCGCAAGGGTAAAGCCCAAGCCGCATGGTGCCGCCAAGGTTTACCACGTGCTTTTGCTCATCCATTAGGTGTATTATCGGATTAGGTGTTCCTGGATCAAATTCCATACTGTTCGCACCTGCTATATCACACACGTTTCTAGCAAACTCTATGGCAGCAATCTGCATACCCAAGCAAAGGCCAAAGTATGGAATGCCGTTTTCCCTGGCATACCGCGCAGCCTCAATTTTGCCTTCAACGCCCCTTGAGCCAAACCCTCCTGGAACTAAAACCCCCTGTACACCCCCCAAAACGTTTTCAGCACCATGTTTTTCTACGTCCTCTGCCTCCACGGGACGCAGTTTTACCCTCAGGTTGAGGGACGTAGCAGCATGAGTTAAAGCTTCCACTACACTAAGATAGGCATCCTTATGGCTGACATACTTGCCAACCATGGCTATCTCCACTTCTTTTTTGGGTTTTTTGTAAGACTCCACAAATGCCTTCCAGTCCTCAAGATACGGCTTTTCATTAGCAGAAAGTCCCAGGCGCTCAAGGATTATGGAATCGAACTTCTGTTCCTTTAGCTGCAGCGGTACAGCATAGATGGTAGGTGCATCTATCGCCTCAATGACATACTTCTGAGGAACGCTGCAGAAAAGGGCGATTTTTTCTTTTATCCCTCTCCCTAGCTTCATTTGGGACCTGCACACGATGACATCCGGCTGTATGCCTATTCTTCTAAGCTCATTGACACTATGCTGTGTAGGCTTGGTCTTTAGCTCTCCGGCCGCAGCTATGTAGGGCACCAACGTTACATGGCAGTAAAGCACGTTCTGTCGTCCAACCCTGTTAGCCATCTGGCGTATTGCCTCCAAAAAGGGAAGGCCTTCTATATCTCCTACTGTCCCACCTATCTCTGCTATCACCACATCCACGTCACCATCAATCTTAAGTATACTTTCTTGTATCTCATTGGTAACATGGGGAATTACCTGAACAGTAGCCCCTAAATATTTTCCGTTTCGCTCCTTTGAAATCACGGAAGAATATATTTTCCCCGTGGTTACCGTGTTCAAGGAACTAAGGGATTCGTCTATGAACCGCTCATAATGGCCCAAATCCAGGTCTGTCTCAGAACCATCATCTGTCACAAAAACCTCTCCATGCTGGAACGGGTTCATGGTACCAGCATCTACATTTATGTACGGGTCCATCTTGATAATAGAGACCTTATACCCCCTTCTTTTTAAAAGCACACCAAGCGAGGCTGCTGTAATACCTTTACCCAGGGATGAAACCACTCCACCTGTCACAAAAATGTATTTCGGCATGAAAACGCTCCTCCCAAAAACAGTTTTAACTTAATCAAAACTGGACCAGAACACTATCTGGCCCAGCGTATTTAACACCTTATTGCTAATGATGAAATAAAGCTAAGAGCCTTTTCTATCTTAACACCTTCATGGGATTTATGGGCTTGTTTCTATAACGAACTTCGAAATGCAAATGCGGTCCTGTAGCTCTTCCACTTGAGCCCACCTTGCCTATAGCCTGGCCGGACGAAACTCTCTGCCCCTTTCTCACCAGCAATCTGCTACAGTGAGCATACAGAGTAGAATAGCCTTTTCCGTGTTCTATAACCACTACCCGTCCATATCCGCCCATCCAACCGGCGTACACAACCCTTCCCGCCGCTGCCGCGCGAATGATTGTACCGTAAGGCCTTGCAATATCAATCCCTGTATGAAAATCTCTGCGTTTTGTTATAGGATGCCTTCGCCAACCAAAAGAGCTACTTATTCTACCCCTAAGAGGCCATCTGAACCCAACACTGGAACCAGATATGCTTCTTGCAGCCTTATACACAGAAACTACAGGTTTTGCACCAGGTATGAAGATCTCAACACCCTTAGCTATACTCGTTCCTTCCAAACCGTTGGCCTGCTGTATCAAAGCAACGGTAGTTCCATACTTGCTCGCAAGTTTCGCCAGTGTATCTCCACTTTTGACCTTGTAGAACACTCCATCCTGGTTCGGAATCCTAAGTGACATGCCCACTCTGAGGTAGTTGGGGTTTTTCATTTCGTTACACCCAAACAGGGTATTTATGTCCAAATTAAATTTGTTTGCTATGGACCAGAGGCTATCTCCTTCTTTCACCTTGTAAGTCGTAACTTCAACTTTTCTGGCCCTGCTCTCTAAATCTTTTTTCCTTCTGGCTCGGACTTCTTCTATGACAGCCTGGACATCTTCGGGATTCAAAGGTATTAAAAGCTCCTGGCCCTCCGAAAGCCGATCAGGGTTTTTCAACTCGTTAGCTTTGGCTATTAACTGAGGGGATATTGAATATTTTTTACCCAATTCATAAAGGGTATCCCCGGGATTCACATAATACTCTATCCACCTTTTCTCCTTTTCCTCCGCTAAAAGATCGCCTTTAGATGGTTTAACTTCTTCCAGAACTACTTCCTCCTGCGCAACCTTGCTTTCCTCGACCTCGCTAGATACGCCAGCTTTCTGGCTAATCTCTTTTACCTCTTCCAGCTCAATATCTTCATCAAAAATAGAAGGTGATGTTGGAAGAGGCCCTATCCCTTCTGCTGCCTTAACTGAAGAGTCGCCCCCTAAAGTGGCCAGATCATATCCCGCCGAAACGTCGCTGGAAACATCTATCACAATAAAGCCTTCTGAATTTATGCTCTCCTCGCCAGGCATTCCCTTGGCAAAAAGATCAAAACCTCCAATTTGGGCTTTCTGGGCAGCACAAATTGTAACTAATGCCGTTATCCCTAACATAATAGAGATCACCAGATAAAAACCCAGCCTACTGGACAACAAATCAACTTTGCGGGAATACTGGCTCTTCATGCTTCTCCTCCTCTCAAAAACAAACCCTATTCAGCTTATCAATTCACCTTTATTGTGGCAAGAAATTCTTCATTACTCGACGTAGCCTTAAGCTTGCTTATGATAAGATTCAATACTTCAGCCTCGTCCACGTTGGCGATTCTTCTCCTAAGCAGCCAAACCCTCTGCAGCTCGTCGGAATCCATCAAAAGCTCTTCTTTCCTTGTGCCCGAACGAGTAATGTCTATAGCGGGGAAGATGCGCTGCTCAGATAGTTTCCTGGAGAGATGCACCTCCATGTTGCCCGTTCCTTTAAACTCCTCATATATCACCTCATCCATCCTGCTACCCGTATCGATCAGCGCTGTACCTATTATAGTGAGGCTACCGCCTTCCTCTATGTTCCTTGCAGCACCGAAGAACCGCTTGGGGAAATACAAGGCCGCTGGATCCATACCGCCTGAAAGAGTCCTGCCAGAAGGGGGTTCTACCAAGTTTGATGCTCTGGCAAGGCGGGTTATGGAGTCCAAAAGCAATACAACATCTCTTCCAACCTCCACAAGGCGTTTGGCCTTTTCCAGAGTCAGATTTGCCACTCTCAGGTGCTCCTCTGCTGGGCGGTCAAAGGTGGAGGCCACAACTTCCCCGTCAACAGACCTTTCCATGTCTGTAACCTCTTCGGGCCTTTCATCTATTAAAAGCACCATCAGGATGGTGTCGGGGTGATTTTGCGTCACTGCATTTGCTATCTTTTTGAGAACTGTAGTCTTTCCAGCCTTTGGTGGAGAAACTATTAATGCACGCTGCCCTTTTCCTATAGGGGCGAAAAGATCTATCAATCTAGTAGTCAGCTCCTCTTTAGCTGTCTCCAAGTGAAGCCTTTCGTTGGGGAAAATCGGCGTGAGCTTTTCAAACTGGGGTCTCCTTCTAGCTGCCTCAGGGTCTGAGAAATTGACCACCTCAACTCTTAAGAGAGCTTCGTAATGTTCCTGTTCCTTTGGAGGGCGTATCAATCCCCACACCACGTCCCCGTTGCGCAGGCCGAACCTTCTGATCTGAGAGGCCGACATGTATATGTCATGATCACTTGGCAAAAGCCCCCTAGGCCTTAGGAAACCATATCCATCAGATAGAATCTCAAGTGTTCCCCCACCAAAGCGAAATCCCATTTCCTCTGACTGTTTGGCTAGTATTGCAATAATGAGGTCGTCCTTACGAAGAGAGGAAAAGCCGTGAACCTTCATCTTCTTGGCTAGCTTTCGAAGGTCGGTTATATTCTTGTTCTCCAGCTCGCTGTAGGTGTACTTGGGTTTAGGGACCTTTTTATATTCCCCGTTTGCCCCATTATTCCCATTACTGCTCTTGCTGCCACTGGAAGTGGCTGTAGGTGCGGTAGGGGATTCTTTTGTCTCTTGCACGCTACTTTCTTTTTCCAGTTTTTCCTTTGCTTCTACTTCGGTCGCAACATCCGGGGTACCATTTACATTTTTCTCTGCATTATCTTCCATTTCCCTTTACTGCTCCCTCCCAATCTGCCAAGAATCGCTCTATACCGCTGTCTGTAAGGGGATGTTTGAAACACTTTTCCAGCACCCCAAAGGGGACAGTAGCTATATCTGCCCCTGCCAACGCAGCATCCATAATGTGTTTTGGATGCCTTATGCTTGCGGCTATTATCTCCACTGGAATATCGTGGACATTAAAAATATGGGCAATATCACTAACAAGGCCTATGCCGTCTTCGCCTATATCATCAAGGCGCCCCACAAAGGGACTCACATATGCAGCCCCTGCCTGGGCTGCCAAAAGGGCCTGCTGGGGGGAAAATACAAGCGTCACGTTTACATCTATTCCCTCGGCGCTCAACGCACTGGTGGCAGCCATACCTTCCGGGGTCATGGGGATTTTGACCACAATGTTTGGATGTAAGGCCGCAAGGGCTCTGCCCTCCTCTATCATTCCTTTTCTATCAAGGGATATCACCTCTGCGCTTATAGGCCCATCCACAATGTCACAAATCTCAAGAATTGCCTCTTGCATGTCTCTGCCAGTTTTAGCTACTAAAGAAGGATTGGTAGTAACGCCACTTATCACTCCCCACCCATAAGCTGTGCGGATTTCCTCTATGTCCGCCGTGTCAATAAAAAACTTCATTATTATTTCTCCTTTCAAAACTTGTTTTTATTATTCAAGACAATTTTACCTGGTCACCACAAAAAATTTCTTGGAAAGAGATTTCCCCATGCTCTCTATCACAACTGCATAGTTACCGATTGGAAGAGGTGCACCATCATCCTTCATGAGATAAAAGGCACAGGAATTTTTTTCATCCAAAAGCTCTACCCTTTCTTCTGCAAGAATGCGTCCTTCATACAGCCACTTTATATCCACCGCCGTTTTAGGTTGAAACGATCTATAGCTAAAGAGCAAACAGACACTTCTCGTCCCCCATCGGAATTGGTCGCCGGCATTAACAGGATTGCTATTTTCATCGAGAGCTTCGCACAAAAATACTTCCCTTACCTCCGGAGGCTGGGTGAGATAAACATAACCACGCCACCTGCATAAGAGCACTGCGCAAAGAGCAACAAACAAGAAGGAAAGTAAGAGTAATATTCTCTTCATATGCATTATACCCTAGTAAACCCACTATTTGACAAGGGGCTAACGTTGAAAATCCATTTTTTTGCGTAATTTATATTTGAAACCGTTAGTGGTGTCATTCAATGATGCCAGCTTGGGCACTGTGCCATATATCACTGGCACTACAAAGAACTCTCTTTAAAGAATACACTTATTTTAGATAAAAACAAGGGGGTGATTACATTGAACACCACAATAACTTCAAAAAAGATAGCTCTCGGTGCGATGTTAGCCGGGGCAGTTACTTTGGCCACAATGCTCCATATCCCTATGCCCGGCCTAAGGGTGTATTTCAACCTTGGGGAAGGAGTTATATACACCGTAGCGCTGCTTTTGGGCCCAAGGTATGGAGCTATATGCGGGAGCATAGGAGCTTCTCTTGCCGACCTTATCCTTGGATATCCCCTTTGGGCTCCTATAACCTTCGTCATCAAGGGGCTGGAGGGCTTCCTGGTCGGTACCTTTGCAAAAAAGGGCAGGGTCCTCGCTATAGTGACAGGCGCCCTTGTAATGATAGCCGGCTACACAACCACGGCTGGGCTCCTGTACGGTTGGAAGGTAGCACCTGTTGAGCTCGGCACCGATGTCCTCCAGACAGGGACAGGAGCTATTTTCGCTTTATTCCTGACCCCCATGCTCGAAAAGCGCCTCTTTAAATACATTACGAACCAATAACTGTTTCAGGAGCTTTTCTCTTATCCTCCCATTCAGTGAAAAGCTCCTTTATTTCCCTTATTTTATCTTCATGTACCAATGCAGGGAAACCATCAACAGAAGATACAGCCTGGCATGTCTTTCCGTCCACTACACCCGCTTTTATCATGGCATCTATCATGGCCCTTTCTTCTTCAGGGGTATGCCCCAGCCACCTACCGCTTAGTGCAGAGAGGAGAGCCACCAGGGCATAGGCTCCCCAGTTTGACACATCTGAAGGAATGAGCACATCACAGCCAATTGCACAAAGGCACTTCCTAAAGGAAGGGACAACCTTTACCAGGTCCTGATATATGAGGCCCATCCCAACTTCATTGCCTCCGTCCCCAACAGCCAGAACTGGGATGCCCCTGCTTTGGGCAAGAATGGCTCCTTTGTCGAGGGGAGCAGTAAAGCCAGATATGTCTTCGCCCCTCATGTTGTAGTAGCACCCGTCTGAAGCCGCACCAAGCCTCTCGATATAAACCAAAAGGTCCTTATCTTCTTCAAAAAGCTCATCTGGAGTTTCTATAACTTGTGGGGCGCCAATCTGCAGAGTGCGGCAGCAGGCCTCTACTGCCGAGGAGTTGAGGGGATCAGTATAAATGGTTACTTTCTTGCCCAAAATGCTTAAAGCCCTCGCCAAGACACCTGCACCTGGAGGGCCATCGGTTTCGGGAGCTTCAGCAGTCGGAACATAAAAACCGGTTATGACAGCCACATTTTTGGCCGCCTGAAGAAGCCTTGCTCCGCAAAGCAAATCTTCTACCTTGCACATGCCCCGGGCAAGTCTTCCTGAGTTGTTAGAAGCTACAACATCAATTAGCCTTTCTGCTAGAATTTTCAAATGCTTAAAACCTCCACAAGTTCCATCAATTCCGGGTCTAAAAGCTTTTTCCTTTCCCACGACCAGCTCAGAGGCACATATTCCACTTTCCCACACCTGGAGACAGTCATTACGGCCTTTTGGCCTTCAAGGAGGGCATCCACCGCGCATTTGCCCATCTGGGAGGCAAGGATAACATCGACAGCACAAGGGCTTCCTCCCCGCTGTATGTGCCCCAAAACGGTAACGCGAGCTTCATATCCTCCCGTATCCTTGAGCTGAGCACGAAGCTCTTGAGCTGGCATTACGCCTTCTGCCAGAATTATGAGGGAGTGAGTCTTGCCCTTCTTTCGCGCTGCGTGGAGTTTATCGTTCAGCATTCCTATGCTAAAGGGGACTTCCGGCACCAAGACAGCCTCTGCCCCGCTTGCCACTCCCACTTCAAGAGCTATAAAGCCCGACCTTCTGCCCATGACTTCGACGATAAAGAGCCTGTCGTGGCTTGAGGCAGTGTCCCTTAAGCGTTTTACAGCTTCAAGGGCGGTCTCAACGGCAGTGCGAAACCCTATGGTCAAGTCGGTTTCTGCAATGTCGTTGTCGATGGTTCCAGGAATACCCACCACAGATATTCCCCGCTTTGCCAGTTCGGCCGCCCCTTTAAAGGAACCGTCCCCGCCTATGACCACAAGGCCTTCTATGCCCTCTTCTTTCAGAAATTCTGCGGCCTTGTCCTGCCAGAATGGGTCCATGAACCTGTCGCTTCGGGCAGTCTGGAGCATGGTGCCCCCCCTGTGGATTATGCCTCCTACGTCCCTTGCACTGAGCACCCGAAAATCCTTATCCAGCAGGCCCTCGTAACCCCGCATAAAGCCGTATACCAGAAGTCCTTCACCTATGGCGCTCCTGGCAACGGCCCGTATGGTGGCATTCATTCCGGGGGCATCGCCCCCGCTGGTCAAAACGGCAATTTTTTTCATGATAATTAATTTTGAAGCTCGTTTAGCCTTTCTTCTATCTTTTG
>NZ_JACDOB010000014.1 GCF_017656375.1 Thermovirga sp. | reverse complement strand
CGTACCTATGTTCAAATGCGGCTTAGACCTATCAAAATGCTCCTTCGCCATTTCTATTCCCTCCTCATAATTTTTCCTTAAACATTTTTATTTCTTCAAAAGCCCTTCCGCTATAGATTGCGGAACCTCTTCATAGTGAGAAAACTTCATGGAATAAGAAGCCCTACCTGAAGTTTTGCTCCTAAGCTCCGTTGCGTAGCCGAACATTTCTGCAAGGGGCACATACGCTTTTACTATACGAGCATTAGCCCGCATATCCATACCCTCTACCCTGCCCCTTCTGGAGTTAAGGTCTCCCATAACGTCTCCCATGTACTCCTCAGGAGTCACAACTTCTACCTCCATTATTGGCTCCAGCAATACTGGCTGAGCTTTCTTCATAGCCTCCTTAAAGCCCATAGAAGCAGCTATCTTAAACGCCATCTCAGAGCTATCCACCTCGTGATAACTGCCATCTACAAGGGTAGCTCGCACACCAATGACTGGATACCCACCCATGACTCCTGATCCCATCGCCTCTTCTATGCCCTTCTGGACAGCAGGAATATACTCCTTGGGGATGGCCCCTCCTACAATCTTATCGACGAACTCAAATCCAGACCTTTCCTCAAGAGGTTCAATTTCAAGAACTACGTGACCATACTGCCCCCTACCACCAGACTGCCTGATAAACTTGCCTTCCGCAGAAGCTTTTGCCTTTATAGTCTCACGGTAGGCAACCTGCGGCTTGCCGACCCGGACAGAAACTCCATACTCCCTCTTCAATCTATCGACAATTATCTCAAGATGAAGTTCACCCATACCTGATATAATGGTCTGCCCTGTCTCCTCGTCGGTACGAACCTTGAAGGTTGGGTCTTCTTCCGCCAAGCCAACCAATCCCTTTGACAGCTTTACCTGGTCAGCCTTACTCTGAGGTTCTACTGCCAGCGAAATAACAGGCTCAGGGAATTCCAAGCTCTCCAATATCACTGGACGTTTATCACTACACAAGGTGTCACCAGTTTTTGTCGCCTTGAGGCCCGGCAGAGCAACGATCATTCCAGCCTCTGCACGATCCAATTCTTCTCTTTTATTAGCATGCATGCGCAAGATCCTGCCAACTCTCTCTTTTGCCCTAGACGTGGTATTTACGAGCGTCTCCCCGGCATTCACTGTGCCAGAATAAACACGGCAATAAACCAGCCTTCCCACAAAAGGATCTACCACTATCTTGAACGCCAACGCGGCAAAAGCATCATCAGAATCCGGACTTATTTCTACAATTTCACCAGTACTCGGATCCGCACCCTGAACAGGAGGCAAATCCAATGGACTCGGAAGATAATCCACAACAGCATCCAATAAAGGCTGAACTCCCTTATTTTTAAAAGCAGAACCACAAAGAACAGGGAATATCTTAAGATTTACAGTGTTCTCTCTTATTGCTTTCTTAAGGAGATCCTCAGGTACGTCTTCGCCTTCGAGATAAAGCTCCATTATCTCTTCGTCGCAATCTGCCAGCGCTTCAATCATGGCATCTCTTGCAAGTGCAGCCTCTTCTTGAAGCTCGGGAGGCACATCCACTACTTTATATTGAGCCCCCAATTCATCCTGATATAAAACTGCTTTATAGCCAACCAGGTCAATAACACCAGAGAATGTATCCTCGCTTCCTATGGGCATCTGAATGGGTATAGCATTCGCCCCCAGCCTCTCCTTCATCTGAGAGACCACGGCGTAAAAATCTGCCCCAACCCTATCCATCTTATTTACAAAAGCTATCCTTGGCACTCTGTATTTATCTGCCTGCCGCCACACAGTCTCAGACTGAGGCTCAACACCCCCAACAGAACAAAAGACGGCTATAGCGCCATCAAGCACCCTCATGGAACGCTCGACTTCTACTGTAAAATCCACGTGGCCGGGCGTATCAATAATATTAATATGATGATCTTTCCACAAGCAGGTAGTGGCCGCAGAGGTAATAGTGATACCTCTTTCTTTCTCCTGCTCCATCCAATCCATCGTCGCAGCGCCCTCATGAACCTCTCCTATACGGTGCTTACGCCCTGTGTAAAAGAGAATCCTCTCCGTCGTAGTAGTTTTACCTGCGTCTATATGAGCCGCGATTCCTATATTTCTTATTTTCTTGAGCCTGTTTACTTTGTCGTTATCCATAACATTTCACCATCCCGTCACGGCCACATCGCACCTGACGATATCTACCAACGATAATGCGCAAAAGCCCTGTTAGCCTCTGCCATCTTATGGGTATCTTCCCTCTTTTTAACAGAACTACCCTCACCCTTGTAGGCATCCACAAACTCCCTAGCAAGCCTCTCGACCATCGGTATCCCCTTCTTCGCTCGCGCGTACTGAATTATCCATCTCGTAGCAAGCGCCTGCGCTCTATCTGGCTGAACCTCCACAGGCACCTGGTAGGTGGCTCCACCCACGCGCCTTGGCCTAACCTCAACTATAGGCTTGACATTCTCCATAGCCTTCTCAAAAACATCCAAGGGATCAGTATTCAAGCGCTTGGCAGCAATATCCAAAGCCCCGTACATTATCCTCTCCGCCAAACTTTTCTTGCCATCCCACATAATACAATTGATAAATTTTGCTATATCTGTCCTACCAAACCTGGAATCTACTTGTGGCTTTCTTTTACGAACATGACCTTTTCTTGGCATCCTCTAATTGCCCTCCTTCGGAACCCTTTTCAGGCTATTTAGGCCGCCTCGCTCCATACTTCGAACGACCCTGCTTTCTGCCTTCAACACCACCACAATCCAAAGTGCCTCGGACTATGTGATACCTAACACCTGGAAGGTCCTTAACACGACCACCCCTCACAAGTACAACCGAGTGCTCTTGCAAATTATGCCCCACACCAGGAATATAGGACGTAACCTCAAAACCATTAGTCAACCTCACCCTGGCAACCTTACGCAAAGCAGAGTTAGGCTTCTTAGGTGTAACGGTATAAACCCTGGTACAAACCCCTCTGCGCATGGGATTACCCTGTAGAGCCGGGGCTCCCGAACGCTTTTTCTTTTCTTCTCTACCTTTTCTTATAAGTTGATTAATAGTAGGCACAAAGCTCCCTCCTTCATGAGAACTTCCATATATATTAAAATTTATTATATTCAGGCTTTCCTTTTATATGCCAGCCGCAGAAGCAGGCCTATCTATAGCACAAGCTCTACCTAAAACAACCTTGCTATCTGCCCACTCAACTTCCACACCTAAACTGGCTGCCTGTTCCCACAAGCCATCCACAATCGACGGCTCTGCATCCTTCGCAATAAAAACCTTCTTCAAGCTCCCTCTGCTTAGAGCCTTTCTGACAGCTTTTGTCCCCACTACCCTATAGGGCACAGCCAACTCATGTAAGGGCATAGCACCCCCCCTTACTAGGGGACCGACACATGTTATCAATGTCGGCCCCTTATGTCAAGATTTTCTATACTTTTCAAACAACTGATTACGGCTTATTCGAAAATATCTTCTATCCCTTCTCTTCCTTCTCTTTCTTTACCTTCCTCAGACTCAGGCTCATCTCTTTTCAAGGTCACTTGTATTTTTCTATATTCATCTCTTCCAGTACCAGCCGGTATCAGGTGACCTATTATCACGTTCTCTTTCAATCCCTTAAGGTTGTCATGATCACCTCTGACCGCTGCTCCCGCCAAAACTTGGGCAGTCTGCTGGAACGAAGCGGCACTCAGGAAGCTATCAGTATTTAATGCGGCCTTGGTTATACCATGAATAACAGGCTTCCACACCGGTTCGTTTCTAAGACGGCGCACAAAGGAAACTCGCTGAATCACGCTTTTGGTCTCCGACTGCGCGTATATGGGCCTCACAACCAACACATCTGGGTCAGCTTCTACCAAAGAGTCCAACACTCGGTGATTTACATCCATCCCCGCAGAAGCGACAAGATTACCTTTCAGATCCACCACGTCTTCTAATAACACCTTGCCATAAGCCACCTCGGTGAGGGCCTGGCGTAATACGGACTGCCTGGTATGAATATGGCCTTCAACCTCTATGGCCGTCAATTCTTTGGCTATTAAGCCCCTTACGACTCTTCCATCCACCATATGGGCAATATCTTTTACTTCGTTACCTTCTTCGTCAACGGCCTTTGTTAAAGACTTACCC
Organism: Thermovirga sp.; assembly: GCF_017656375.1. GTDB lineage: Bacteria > Synergistota > Synergistia > Synergistales > Thermovirgaceae > Thermovirga. Next base: position 38,456 of record NZ_JACDOB010000014.1, on the reverse strand, counting down.
CACAATTCATCTATTAGCTTTTTCTGCATTGCATCAGCAACAGTAATCGTTTCTGGATTCTTCCACACTTTTAGCTCTTTTATGTTTTGTTCTCTAATTATTTTGACAACATCTCCAGTAAGCACTCTATCCTTGAAAGCTACAACTTCGCCATCTAAAACCAAATCATCAGCCAAATATGCCTTATCTTCCAGCTCTTCAAGGAGCTGGACATCTCTTGCTAAATACTCTACAGGCTTACCCTTAGTTAGGAGCGAAAGTTGGCCCGCCGACAATGGGACATTTGCTTCAATTTTCTTGCCTTCTTCAAGCAAAGCAGGCTCCACCAACTCAAAACCTTCCATTTCTCTCCTGAAGGAAGCTTCTCCGACAATTATTCGCAAAGCTCCTTTTTCATCTTCTAAGAGCAACTCGCTGACAGGCGTTCCAGGCATCAATATACGTCTTATTTTATTCTCGTCCAAAACTTCATCCCTGAAAGCCATAACATTTTCCAGATTGCCTTGCCCTTTGGCCTCCTTAAAGACTTTACCCTCTAAAGCATCCACAGCTTCTTCTATAAATTTATTATTTCCAGATCTAATCTCTTCTATTTCTTTTTCTAAGTCTCTGACCCAGACCAAGTCGTTGGCCACAAAGGAGCTATCGCCTTCATCTACTATTCTTACCCTGTTAACCGGAGCGACTTTCCTCAATATGACCTCAATATGCTTGTTGTTTATAGAAACGCCTTGAGAGCGATAGACATCCTGGATGTTGTCCACAAGGTAGTTTTGTACCGATTCTATACCCTCAATCTCCAACAGTTGATAAGGATCTACATAACCTTCTGTCAAGGCTTGCCCTTTCTTTACTTTCTGACCTTCTTCAACTAATAAGTTTTGAGACGCCGGAATTGTAAACGAAGATTTATATTCGACTCCACCCTGTTCTGATGTTATGAAGACCTTTCTTTTACCTTCCATCTCCCTTATTTCGCTTACAACGCCATCCATATCAGCAAGATAGGCAATCTTTTTGGGCTTTCTCACTTCGAAGAGTTGCTCTATCCTTGGGAGACCTTGAGTTATATCTTCTCCGGTTATTCTTACTCCACCAGTATGGAAAGTACGCATCGTAAGCTGAGTCCCGGGTTCCCCTATAGATTGGGCAGCCACTACCCCTACAGCTTCACCTATAGAGACCTTTTTCCTCTGGGACAAGTCTGTGCCATAGCAGGCTCTGCATATTCCGTTTTGGAGCGCACATGTCATTGGGCTTCTGACCATTACTTCTTCTATCCCCAGCTTCTCTATACGCTCCGCTGCGTCATTGTCAATTATTTCTCCAGATTTAACTACGACTTCACCTGTTGATGGATCAACAACATCTACAAGAGCCGTTCTTCCCGCAATTCTTTCATGTAATGGTATTACCACCTTACCATCCCTTACTAGAGGTCTTACAACTATGCCCTTATCTGTTCCACAGTCCTCTTCCGTTATTATCAAATCCTGGGCAACGTCCACTAGCCTTCTAGTCAAGTAACCAGATTTAGCAGTTCTCAACGCAGTATCTGCAAGACCTTTTCTCGCTCCGTGGGTAGAAATGAAGTATTCCAACATGTTAAGCCCTTCTCTAAAGTTTGACACTATAGGATAATCTATTATGCGCCCTGAAGGATCGGCCATAAGTCCCCTTATACCAGCCATCTGTGCAAGCTGGCTCTTGCTACCTCTAGCTCCAGATTGCACCATCATTTTAAGTGAGTTCGTGTCGCTCATGTTGGCCAGTATGGAATCGGCAGCTTGCCTGCTGGCCTCTGACCATAACGTCTCTTTCTGTCTCAAATACTCGTCCTCGGTCAAAATCCCCATCTGGTACTGGGCACTCAGCTCTTCCTCCTCCTCCAAGGCCTTTTTAACAATATCCTGCTTTTGAGGCGGAACAACCACATCGCTCAGACATAGGCTCAAACCACTAACTGTCGCCCAATGGTAACCCAAGGTTTTAATGTCATCCAGCATCTTGACCAATTCTTCATGGTCAACTTTATCGTACGCCGAATCTATAAGGGAAGCTAATGATTTCTTGTTCATTTGTATATTTATAAACCTTAGCTTTTCTGGGATAACGCTGTTAAAGAGCACCCTGCCTGGAGATGTCTCAATCCACTCTTCGTTATACTTCACCTTTATTTTTGCATTGACATGTACTAAGCCATGATCCAACGCGCTAAGAACATCATCGATATCTCTATAGTAGCTGCCTTCCCCTTTGAGGCCATCTCTCATCCCTGTAAGGTAATACACACCCAAAACTATGTCCTGCGTTGGGGTTACCACCGGCCTGCCGCTTGCTGGAGACAACAAATTATTAGCGGACAGCATTATCATTTGAGCTTCAACTCGAGCTTCAATGGACAGAGGCACGTGAACAGCCATCTGGTCTCCGTCAAAATCGGCATTGAAAGCTGCACAGACCAAAGGATGCAGGCGTATGGCCTTACCTTCCATCAACACAGGCTCAAAAGCTTGTATTCCCAATCTATGAAGCGTGGGAGCTCTGTTTAACAATACTGAATGTCCCTTAATAACCTCCTCAAGGGCCTCCCATATCTCCTCTTTTCTCCTCTCTATAGCCCTCTTAGCACTTTTAACGTTAGGGGCTAAGCCTTTTTGCACCAGCCTCTGAATGACAAATGGCTTAAACAGCTCCAAAGCCATATCCTTCGGAAGGCCGCACTGATTAAGTTTCAAACTAGGCCCTATAACGATAACAGAACGACCAGAGTAGTCGACCCTCTTACCTAAGAGGTTCTGTCTGAAACGGCCTTTTTTACCTCTCAAAAGATCAGTAAGGCTCTTCAAGGGCCTGTTACCTGCTCCCAAAACTGCCTTGCCCATTCTGCCATTATCAATAAGAGCATCCACTGATTCTTGGAGCATACGCTTTTCGTTTCTTATTATTATTTCTGGAGCTCTCAACTCCTGCAGTTTTTTCAGCCTGTTGTTTCTATTGATTACACGGCGATAAAGGTCGTTCAAATCCGAAGTGGCAAAACGACCACCATCCAGCTGGACCATTGGCCTCAGGTCTGGCGGGATGACCGGTAAAACTTCCAAGATCATCCATTCTGGCTTACTGCTTCCCTTGCGGAAATCTTCCACAACCTGAAGGCGCTTAATCAGTTTTCTCTTTTTTTGCCCCGTACTTTCGGCAATTTCCTCTCTCAAAGAAGCACTAAGCTCCTCTAAATCTAGCTCTTTCAGCAATGATAGAACACCTTCTGCGCCAATACCAGCCTTGAAGTTTTTATCGTAACTCGCACAGAGGTGATATTCTCTCTCCAGAATAACATCTCCCACCTCAAATGGAGAATTTCCTCCGTTAATGACTATGTAACATGGATCCTCTATCGTCACAGTTTCATGTTGTACAGTAAACCTTCCTGGATATTTTTGCGAAAAAAGCTGATTCTCACTAGCCGAAATAACGTCGCCCTTTGAAAAAGGCAACTTCGACACTGCCGTCACGACAAAACCTTCCTCACTCCCTGCAAGGGCTCTTTCCACCTCGAGTGAGATCCCCTCATTTCTGAGGTTGTTCAATTCAGCTTGGGAAAGAACGTCTCCTGCGGAGAAACGGCCATCATCGCTGTCCTTAACAACGCGAAAAGCAGGTTCTGCCTGAAAGATCTTATCTCCATAATCCCGCTTGTACACACCCAATTGATGTGCCGAGATTATATCCCCCTCGTTGAGGGGAACATCTTCTACATGGACAACTCTATAAGCTTCTTCCGACTTAAATTTATGATCGTAATGCCTGTGAATCCTATCCTCGCTTGCCGAAATCAAATCGCCCCTCTTGACCAAATTGGTTTTCTTGCCGTCTATAACCACCTTGAAAACTTGCTCTCTGCGCCTTATAGGGGCAAAATAAATTACTTTCTCCAAGTCCTTAGAGGAAGTACCCAGCAAAAGACTCAATCTGCTGGGTATTCCTTTCAAATACCATATGTGCACTACAGGAGCGGCTAGCTCTATATGACCCAATCTTTCACGTCTTACTCTACTATCTGTTATTTCAACACCACAACGGTCGCAAATTACCCCCTTAAATTTGGGGCCACTTCGCTTATATTTGCCACAGGCACACTCATAGCTCTTAGTGGGGCCAAAAATTCTTTCACAAAACAATCCATCCTTTTCTGGCCTTAATGTTCTATAATTTATGGTCTCAGGCTTTTTTACTTCTCCACTTGACAGCTCCCTTATCCTCTCCGGGCTCGCAAGCTTTATCTTTACCCCTACAATTTCATGTTGGCTCATTTACGCATCAGCCTCCCCATTTGACTCCCCGGAACCAGCATCGCCTTCGTCAGAACTGGGCTTTTCAAAAACATCCGCCAGCGCATCCACATCCAACAAAACTTCATCTTCCGCCTCCTGGGCTTCGGAGTTCTCTGATAGATTATCCTCTTCTGACCTCAATTCACCCATAGAACCGTCTTCATATTCCACTTCCACATCCAAGCCAAGGCCCTGAAGCTCCTTAACCAAGACCTTAAAGCTTTCAGGAACTCCATATTCACCTATATTCTGCCCTTTGACAATTTTCTCATAAGTCTTAAGCCTACCCCTTATATCGTCGGACTTGACAGTAAGAATCTCCTGAAGCACATGAGCCGCACCATATCCCTCAAGGGCCCATACCTCCATTTCTCCAAACCTCTGCCCACCAAATTGAGCTTTTCCGCCCAAAGGTTGCTGCGTAATAAGACTGTATGGGCCTATAGACCTCGCATGTATTTTGTCGTCAACTAGGTGGATTAGTTTCATCATGTACATGTAACCCATAGTTACAGGATACTCCATAGGCTCTCCTGTTCTACCGTCGTAAAGCACAATGCTCCCATCATCTCTGAGATCCTTAAGATCCCCCTTCTTTATATCTTTTATGAGCCTGATGATATCTTCTTCCTTGGCCCCTTCAAAAACAGGAGTGGCTATATGCCAACCATTCTGCACCGCAACAAATCCCATAATAGTTTCTAGAACCTGCCCCAAATTCATACGGCTAGGAACACCGAGGGGGTTCAACACCACATCTACAGGAGTGCCATCAGGCAAGTACGGCATATCCTCCTCTGGCAATATTTTAGAGACAACACCCTTGTTACCATGGCGTCCAGCCATCTTATCTCCTTCTGTTATCTTCCTCAATTGAGCAATATAGACCTTTACTACATCATTGACGCCCGGACTGAGATCTTCCCCATTCTTGTCTCTAGTAAGCCTCTTTACGGCTACAACCTTACCTCCCTCGCCATGTGGAACACGGAGAGAAGTATCTCTCACTTCTCTTGCCTTCTCACCAAAAATAGCTCTAAGCAATTTCTCTTCTGGCGATTGATCAGCTTCGCTCTTTGGTGTCACCTTACCTACAAGGATATCGCCTGCAGAGACCTCCGCTCCGACCCGGACTATCCCGTCTTCATCCAAGTTCTTGAGAGCATCTTCCCCAACATTCGGGATATCCCTGGTTATCTCCTCCGGACCAAGTTTTGTGTCTCTGGATTCTACTTCATACTCCTCTATATGTATGGACGTATAAACATCTTCCCTTACTAGCCTCTCGCTAAGAAGTATGGCGTCCTCAAAGTTGTATCCTTCCCAGGCCACAAAGGCAACCAATACGTTTCTACCCAAAGCTAGCTCTCCGTTATCAATGGATTGCCCATCTGCTATTATCTCTCCTTTTCTAACTTGATCTCCAACCTCTACTATCGGTTTCTGGTGAATCACCGTCCCTTGGTTAGAACGACGGAATTTTATGAGCCTATAAACGTCAGGCCCCTCGCCTTCCGCTGGCTGAATCATTATTTTATCCGCATCAACGTAGATCACTTGACCAGAACGTAAAGCCTTAACACACGAACCAGAATCCGCAGCAATTTTAGCCTCTATACCAGTCCCTATCACAGGCGCCTCGGTTTTTATGAGAGGAACCGCTTGCCTCTGCATATTGGATCCCATCAAAGCCCTGTTAGCGTCATCATGCTCCAGGAAAGGAATAAGCGCCGTCGAGGCAGAAACTATCTGTTTCGGAGAAATATCGAGAAAATCTACCCTCTCAGGGGGAACTTCCAATATCTCTCCTTTATGCCTTACGTGAACCACATCTTCAGCCAGAGTCACGCCATCATCCTTCAATGGAGTATTAGCCCGCCCCACATAGAATTCATCTTCCTCGTCAGCTGAAAGATAAACGACTTCGTCGGTCACTTTCCCATCTACTACTCTTCTTTTTGGCGTCTGCAAAAAACCATACTCATTTATCTTGGAATACGTAGCCAAAGAAGTTACAAGCCCTATATTAGGACCTTCAGGAGTCTCTATAGGGCACACCCTACCATAATGCGTGTAATGAACGTCTCGAGCCTCGAAACCTGCTCGCTCTCTGCTTAAACCACCAGGCCCCAAGGCAGAAAGGCGCCGCCTATGGGTAAGTTCGGCGAGAGGGTTAGTTTGATCCATGAACTGGGAAAGCTGGCCTGATCCAAAGAACTCTCTCAGCGCAGCAGATATAGGCCTTACATTTATTAAATCCTTTGCTGTAGCAGCGCTCAAATCAGGAATGGTGGTCATTCTCTCTTTCGCGATACGTTCCATCCTAAGAAGGCCTATCCGAACCTGGTTTTGAAGGAGTTCTCCAATTGCTCTAACTCGCCTATTGCCAAGGTGGTCTATATCGTCAGTTTTGCCCTTGCCGTCTCTCAGATCCCAAAGGCCTCTAACTATCAAGACAATATCCTCTACCGTAAGAAGCCTATTGGATTCAGGGATATCGGTGCCCAAACGACGGTTAAGCTTGTAACGGCCGACACGACCAAGGTTATACCTTCTAGAATCGAAGAAAAGCCCGTTTACATATTCTCTGGCATTCTCCATCCTAGCAGGCTCATTGGGCCTTAACCTTCGAAAGATTTCCAAGGTTGCTTCATCACTGTTTGATGTAGGATCTCGCTCCAAAGTAGCAGCTAACGAAGAATCCACGTCCCACACCCAAATTTTTGTCCTGGCAATATCCCAAAGGATCTCCATATCTTCTTTGGTTATCCTCTTATTCCTCGGAATAATAACCTGGCCAGACTCATCCATTATGCTCTCTGCCAACAAACACCCTCTGACTTCCTCTTCAACCATGTCTACTTGCTTTTCCTCGCCGCCAAAAAGCTTTATTACTTCATCGTTGTTGCGCACTCCATAAGCCTTAAGCAGCATAGTCAAAGGAAGCTTCTTCTTGTTATCTACGTTTACCGACAAAACTTCTCCAGGTGTAAGGTCAAACTCCAACCATACACCTCTATCCGGAATGACCTTGGCAGCATAGCGTTCCTGTCCTGGAACATTTTCTTCAGCGCTGAAATAAACGCCAGCAGAACGGGCAAGCTGGTTTACCACCACGCGCTCCGTACCGTTAATTATGAAAGTTCCTCTTGCCGTCATCGCCGGAAAATCACCGAGGTAAATCTCTTCTTCTTTGACCTCTTGGGCTTTTCTATTGACTAATCTTATTGTGGCTTTCACAGGACACGCCCAAGTCAAATCTCTCTGACGAGCTTCTTCCTCTGTTATAGTTGGAGGATCAACAGTATAGGAAACAAACTCCAAATAAAAAGATCCATCGTAACTTTCAATGGGGAAGACCTCATCAAATAACTCTTGCAGCCCTTGACTAACTCGGCTACTTGGCTCCACCAGCTTGCCATCTTCGTCAAACTGGAAAAACCATCTGTACGAGTCACGCTGTATGGACACCAAATCAGGCAACTCCACCAAGTCCCGCGCTCTACCAAAAGTTAACCGCTTGCGATTTCTACCAACAGATACAAACTCAGCCATGGGAGAAACACGACCTCCCTATCATAAAATTTGGGGATTCTTTATGTGACAAAATAAGAGGATAGCGAAAGGGTCACGTTGTGTCAAGAGCACAACATGACCCTTTTCCTGCTCATCTACTAACAGGCTATATTTTTTTTACTAATCTCGTTTCGTTCTATGTTGAACACCACCTGACTTAGTGGTGGGGAAGGGGGGATTCGAACCCCCACATCCGTAAAGGACACTGGCTCCTGAGGCCAGCGCGTCTACCATTCCGCCACTTCCCCTTCCAACGGCGATGATTGTAACAATGTAAAGACCTTTTGGCAAGTATTATTATATACTACTCCCATTCAGAAGCTGCCCTTATAAGCCTATCTCTAACTGCTGCTCCTATCCCACTTTCGGAAGGAAGCTCTACCAAAATAACCCCCACACTCCACCTTTCCATGGCTCTGAGGGCCGCAAAAAGCCCCCTTCCATAATGGACAACCGAATCAAATCTGATTTCTTCTTTTGTCTCGACAGGCGGAGCACTTAGACCAACAAAACCCACATTTGAAATATTGTTTAAGTACGCAGGATGTTCCTTCCATCTTCCTACTTCATCTATTATCACTACAGGCACCGAGGGAGCATAATGCCTGTATCTCGTCCCAGGTGAATGTTTCGCAGAAGAATTATCCTTCGTAGGAACCAAAACGGGAGCTACCTCTTCTAGAACCTCCAATGGACACCCCCCATGTCGCAGTAAGACGACCTCTTTATTTCTCACGTACAACACCGTAGATTCTACACCCACATCAGTGGGCCCAGAGTCCAAGATAACGTCCACACGATTCTTCATATCTTCCATAACTGCTTCAGCATCTGTTGGGCTTGGCCTTCCGCTTCTGTTCGCACTGGGAGCAGCGATAGGAACCTGGGCTTTATCTATCAAACCTAAAGCCACTGGGTGATTGGGCATCCTAACGGCAACAGTCTCCAATCCCCCTGTCGTAACTTTAGGCACTACGCCCTTTGCAGGCAACACTAAAGTTACCGGCCCAGGCCAAAATCTTTCCATAAATTTCAACGCCATTTCGTTTAAATGGGCAAGTTGATGAACATCTTCCATCCTTGAAACGTGAACTATTAAAGGATTATCTACCGGACGGTTTTTAGCCCTAAATATGGATAAAACAGCGTTTTCGTCCAATGCATTGGCTCCCAACCCATACACAGTTTCCGTGGGAAAGGCCACCAATCCGCCGCCCTTAACAATTTTAGCTGCTTCTTCCAACAGTTTCTCTTCTGGATTCCATTTATCAACCTTTATAAGCCTGGTTCTCATCTCTTGCCGCCTTCGTCTTTGAAGTTTTCCTCAAAACGCTTCTTGAAATCCTCGAAAGAGCCTTCTAATATTGCCGCTTGGGCCCTTGTCATCAAGTCAATCAAAAAATGGAGATTGTGCCAGGTGCACAACCGCGAAGCCAATATTTCCCCACTCCTGTACAAATGTCTAATATAAGCTTTAGAAAAGTTCCTACAAGCATAACAGCTACAATTAGGGTCTATAGGTGTAAAATCTCTCTCGTAAGCTTTGTTCTTGAGATTAATCCTGCCACTGTAGGTAAAGACAGTCCCATTCCTTCCATTTCTAGTTGGCAAAACACAGTCGAACATATCCACGCCTCGAGCAATACCCTCCAGAAGATTAAGGGGGTAACCAACCCCCATCAAATACCTGGGCTTTTCAATAGGAAGCTCTTCGGACAACACGTCCAACATAGCGTACATTTTTTCGTGAGGTTCACCTACTGACAGGCCTCCTATTGCATATCCTGGAAAATCCATCTTCTTGAGCTCAGCGGCACAGTATAACCTCTGATCCGAATATACAGAACCCTGAACGATACCAAACAAAGACTGATCAAAACGCTTGTGGGCTTTCTTACAGCGTTCAGCCCACGATATAGTACGTTCAACTGCTTTATACGAATCTTCAGGAGTACAAGGGTAAGGGACACACTCATCAAAACACATGGCTATGTCGCTTCCAAGCTGTTCCTGAACAAAAGTGGCCTTCTCAGGCGTCATAAAATGGCGAGTCCCATCTAAATGGGACTGGAATAAAACACCATCATCTGTTATCTCTCTGAGGGTAGACAAGGAAAAAACCTGAAACCCCCCACTATCTGTCAGGATTGGCCTATCCCACCCCATAAATTTATGTAATCCTCCAGCTGCAGAAACTATATCTGCCCCAGGCCTCAAATATAAATGGTAAGTGTTGCTCAGTATTATCTGGGCCCCAATCGCCTTCAGTTCAAAAGGCGCCATGGCCTTAACTGTAGCCCTGGTTCCCACCGGCATAAAAACCGGAGTTCTGATCTTGCCATGAGCTGTCTCTATAACACCGACTCGAGCCTTGGTTTTTCTGCATTTGGCCTCTATCTTGAAATTCAACATGGTTACACTACTCCACCAAACAAAGTTTTTATATTTAAGTAAATTTGCTCCGCCATGCCCTCGACTGTCACGCCTTTGACGGATGCCAAAACTTCATACACATATTTGACGAATGAAGGTTCATTCCTTTTGCCTCTTTTGGGGACAGGCGCCAAATACGGAGCATCAGTCTCACACAGCAAACGATCCACGGGGATCTTCTTGGCCGCCTCCCTCAGCTCCGAGGCTTTAGGAAATGTCAGGATGCCGGAGAAAGAAATATATAATCCCATATCCAAAGCCTTCTTGACATCATCATAAGTTCCCGAGAAACAGTGAACAATACCTCCTTTTTGAGGAAGCCCCTCCTCCCTCAAAATAGCGTAGGCATCACCAAAGGCATCTCTTATATGCATGATCAAGGGTTTTTCAACCTGTTTTGCTAATCCTATGTGGGCAACAAAAAGCTCCCTTTGAAGCTCTCTAGGAGAATTATCGTAATAATAATCTAATCCCGTCTCACCCACAGCAACAACAGGATTCCTCTCGGCTTGATCCTGCAAGTCGAGAGGAATCTTGCCTGAATACCGCTCTGCCTCGTGTGGATGTATGCCTACCGAAGCGCCCCAAACCACCTCTGAATAATTCTTTGCTATATCTATAGAAATCAAGCTATCCTCTTCGTTAGAGGCTACTGCTAAAACTCCTTTGACCCCTTCAAGATAAGCTCTATCTAATACGCTATCTAAATCTTCCCTTAGTTCTGGCATAGCCAAGTGGCAGTGGGTATCAAACAACTTCGGTGCTATTCCCATACTAATGAACCCTCGATCCCAACTTTATGTCGCTGTCAACTGTCAAAAGAGCTATTCCTTTACCATCAGGGGTCTCAGCAGCCAATAACATCCCGTTACTTACTACACCTCTCAGTTTAGCTGGCTTTAGGTTGCATATCACTATTATCTTCTTACCCTTCAACTCTTCCTCCGTATATGCTTCCCGAATGCCAGATACAATGGTGCGGCGCTCGTAACCTAAATCTAAATCTAACTTGTAAAGTTTATCAGCCTTGGGAACTGGCTCTACCGAGACTATCTTCGCCACCCTGAGCTCCACTTTCTTAAAATCGTCGATCGTTATCTGTTCCTCGTGCTCTCCTGGATCTGGCTCAAGGTTTTTAGATGCATCCCTTTTCGCCTTTTCTTCTTCCCACTTTTTCATATCTATTCTTGGGAAAAGGACCTCTTTTTTGCCCACTTCCGTTCCACTTTCCCTTTGCCCCCAATTAAAATCATCTATGGAGCATTTGCTTGGATCACCTTCCACTCCCAACTGGCTCCATATCCTCCTACTGGTTTCAGGCATAAACGGGGACAAAAGAAGGCCAACTAACCTTAAAACTTCTTCTAATGTGTACAAGACCGTACCTAACCTTGTAATATTTTTTTCTTTGCCCAGCTTCCACGGCATAGTCTCGTCGATATATTTGTTGCCTCTTCTAACCAGAGTCCACAAAGCCTTAAGAGCTTCATCGAAGGCATACACGTCCATATGCTTAAGATACGCCTGCATTGTCTCCTCAGCTAAATTTTTCACCTGCAAGTCCACATCTTCCAAAGCTCCCTGCTCTGGGATTTTGCCTTCAGTAAAATTGTTGATCATCTGCATGGTTCTATTGAGAAGGTTCCCCAGATCGTTAGCCAAATCGGAGTTGATCCTGCCCACAAGGGCTTTCTCAGAGAAATCTCCATCAAGGCCAAATGGCACTTCCCTAAGCAAGAAATATCGGAATGGATCTACCCCATAAAGGTCCACCATCTCAAAAGGATCAACGACGTTACCCTTCGATTTAGACATCTTCTCTCCCTCTACAGTCCACCATCCATGGGAGAAAACCCTTGCTGGCGGTTCAAGCCCTAAAGCCAACAACATAGCCGGCCATACTACGCAGTGAAACCTTATTATATCCTTTGCCATTATGTGGTTCACTGTAGGCCAAAACCTTCTTACCAACTCTTCATTGTCAGGATAACCACATACAGTCAAATAGTTTATAAGAGCATCAAACCACACGTATATGACATGTTTTTCGTCCCCTGGCAGAGGCACTCCCCAGGATATGCTAGTCCTAGAAATGGACTGATCCTTCAAGCCACCTTTTATAAAACTTACTGTCTCGTTATACCTGGTCCTAGGAAGAATGGCGTCGGGGTTTTTCTCGTAATATTCCAAAAGCGGTTTCTCATACTTGGACATTCTGAAAAAGTAGCTTTCCTCAGTCATCCTCTGGAGAGGTCGCTTACAGTCTGGACACACCTTCTCTTCACCAAGTTGGCTCTCGGTAAAATAAGTCTCACAGGGCACACAATACCACCCCTCGTATGTACCTTTATATATATCACCCTGCTTTAGCAATTTCTCAAAAATGTATTTAACCACTTTAAGGTGCCTCGGTTCCGTCGTTCTTATAAAATCCGTGTTGGTTATATCAAGCTTAGTCCATAAATTCTTAAAATTCACCACCACCTGATCCACCAACTGCTGAGGAGTAAGGCCCTTCGCCTCAGCAGCTTGCTGTATTTTCTGGCCATGCTCATCCGTTCCAGTAGCAAACATAACGTCATAACCCCTCATCCTTTTATAACGGGCCATAGTATCAGCTGCTATCGTCGTATAGGCATGACCTATGTGAGGCACATCATTGACATAATATATAGGAGTAGTAATGTAAAAAGCCTTCTTTTCCAACAAACTCATCCCCTTTCATTAGTTTCCTTTAAAATTTCTCTCTTAACTGTATTTTTCGGTATACCATACTCCTCTTGTATCCTTTTTGCAACATCCTTCACTGATTCGCCTTTCTCAATCAACTCTTTAGTTTTGTTCAACCAATCATGTTTGCATTCTTGTCCTTCCACCTTATCTGGCTCAGAAGGGTGTAAAACTAACACCATTTCCCCTTTAGGCTTGCTCTCTACCACCCAATCTAACAAAGATCTTAAAGAGCCTCGCACTACTTCTTCGTGTATTTTGGTACATTCCCTTACAATCACTCCATCTATGGGACCAAAAGCCTCCAGCAAATCAGAAAGATCAGCTTGAACCCTGTGGGGAGACACATATAACACTACAGGAGCCGGGGCCTTCTCTATTATCTTTAAACAAGCCTTTCTTTCTTTTCCCTTTCTTGGCAAAAAACCTAAAAAAGAAAAACATTTCAATGGAAACCCTGATAAGAGCAAAGCAGGCACGAAAGCCGTAGGCCCTGGTAAAGCCTCTACTTTTATTCCCTCTCTTATAGCCTGCTGTATCAGCACATATCCCGGGTCAGAGATTCCTGGCGTCCCCGCATCAGATACCAAGGCCACTGCTTTTCCTTCTTTAAGTGCCTCAATCAACTGCCCGGTTCTTTGCTTTTCGTTATGCTCATGATACGAAATAAGCTTTGCCTTTATATTAAAACGTTCAAGTATCTTCCTCGTTCTCCTCGTATCCTCGCAAGCCACTATGTCTGCATCACGCAAAGTTCTCAAAGCACGTAATGTTATATCTTCCATATTGCCTATTGGTGTGGGAACAATCAATAACGACAAAGGCTATCACCTATCCTGTAAGCCTTGAGCAGCTCCTCCGTATACGAACCATCACAATTATGAATATAAAGGGGAGGCTCTACCATCATACCAACCCCACAAGATCTGGTGGCCATCATAAGAAAAACTGATGCATCGCTGCTTGGCTTTGGATGAACAATCCTCAGGCTTCTAGGTTGAAGCCCATTCTGTATCAACTTGCCGCAAACCTCTGCTAGCCTTTTGGCCCTCATGACCAAATAAAGCCTCCCCTTGTTCCTTAAGAGAAACTTGGCCGCTTTTGCCACATCATCAAAGGTACAAAACGTTCCGTGCCTGGCTGTAGCCTCTCTAAGGTTGGGGCTAGGCCTGCTCCTGTCCACTTCATCATAAGGAGGATTGACCACAACGACGTCAAAGGACTGGCTCCTATATAATTTCCTTACATCCCTAAGGTCTCCCTGTCTAAAAGAAACCTTATCTGCAAGGTCGTTTTCCAGGGCGTTTTGTTTTGATAATTCCCACAGCTCTTTCTGAACCTCAAGGCCCTCTATGCTCAAAGCATGAGGATACCGCCTTCCTAACAACAAAGCCACTGCTCCATGGGCAGAACCTAATTCCAATACCTTTTCTCCCCGCCTTATCTTACAGTAAGCCGCCAAAATTATGGTATCTACATTCACCCGTGGCCCATCTGCAGGCTGCCTCAGAACCAGTTCCCCATACAAAATATCGTCATAGGTCGTTTCCATTAATCCCAGTCCTCCAAGCGAACTCCAACTATCTGAGATAATCCCGGCTCAGATAAAGTAACCCCGTACATTACATCGGCATGCTCCATGGTTACACGCCTGTGAGTCATACACAACAGCTGAATTTTCTGCCCGTATTCTTCAGCAAGAGTTGCAAATCGCCTTAAGTTAGACTCATCCAAGGCGGCGTCCACTTCATCTAATACCGCTATGGGGACCTCAGCTACCTCCATAGCGGCAAACAACAAGGAAATGGCCGCAAGGGATTGCTCCCCTCCTGAAAGTTGGCCGATATGCTGAGGCCTCTTGCCAGGGGGGCAAGCAATAACCTCAACTCCAGACTCCCAAAGGCCACCGCCCTCTTCCAAACGCAATTGGGCCTCCCCTCCGCCAAAGAGCCTTTTAAACAGGTCGCTAAAACGGCCATTTATATGTCTTAAAGATTCCTTGAAAGCCCTGCCCGCGTGTTCGTCAGTTCTTGAAATAAGTTTCTCAAGCTCCACTATGCCTTCGTTTACATCCTTTAATTGATCTCCCAAATAATCCAACCGTTCCTTCAATGAGTCGTTCTCTGAAAGAATTCCCATCTGGACATCCCCTATATCTTTTAGGCACTTTTCTAAGCTCCTGATCTTTTTTCTTATATTCTCAACATTCTCTGTTGCCTCTTCAATTGGCCTGTGTTCCTCCTCCTCCAGATCTCCCCACATATCCATAAGTTCTGCTAATTCAGCCTCAGCGGAAGCCTTTTTAGCCCTCAGCTCTTCTGTGGTCAGCGCCCATTGCCTGTACCTTGCATCCGACATGTTCTTCTTGTTTTTTATCCGTTCCGCCCTCTTGCTCCATAACGCTACCTCTCTATGGAGCTTATCTGCTTTTGCCTTAAATTCATTAATAGAACCCCACTCCGATAAATAATGCTCTCCTAAGACCTTCAACTTATCAAAAGCCGTCTTTCGCCTCTGGCCAGCTAACCTGGCTGCCTCTTCTCTAGATAAAATATTTTTTCTCAATCGCTCTTCTTCTTGTTCAATCCTCCTCAAGATATCCTGAGCTGCCTTGCACTTTTCTGCCTCTAATTCCACTGCCACTCGGGCCTGAGTTTCTTCTTTTGCCAATTTCTCTATAGAAAGATGTTCCTCTTCCTCAGAGGAAAGAATTTCATTCAATTTCTCAAGTTCCTGCAAAGCCTTAAGGTATCTATCTCCCAATTCCTTAAGTTTTTTCAGCGACTTCTGCTTAAAATCATCAATGTCTCCTTGTCTTTTGGCAATTCTTGCCAGTTTTTTCCGATGCTCCTCCAAAGCTCCCTTAATCAAATCCACGTTGCGAAGCGCATCTTGTTTCTTCATGGACCATGTGTGTTCTTCCTTTTCCAAAGCTTCCATTTTCTTCTGTAACTTCTCTCTCTCTTCCTTCAGCTTGTTAAGGAACTGCTTCTTTTCCAACAAATTAGCTCTTGAAGTAATAGCTCCTGTTCGCCTGTTTTTGGCGCCACCTACAACAGTCCCTGATGGATTGATAACATCCCCTTCCAAGCTCACTATGGGACAAGAGAAACCCCGTCTGGAAAGTTCTTTTGCAACTTTGTAGTCTCTGACAATCAATAAGTCACCTATAAGATGCCTGACAGCCAAATCCCATTTTTCGTCAACTCTTATAAGGTCACACGCCCATGAGACCACTCCATCAATTCCTTCAGGAATTCCCCCCACTGAGGGACGGCGGGGCCTAACTTTCTCTAAAGGTAAAAATGTGGCTCTTCCTGCAGAACTGACCTTCAAGCTATCAATGCACTGCCCAGCAGCATCCAAATTTTCAACTAAAACCCAATACTGACGGCCTCCTAAAAAAGCTTCAATAGCCGAAAGGATCTCTGTAGGCCCTTCCATAGTTTCTGCCACAACCGTTAACTCCACATTCAACTTGCCTAACCTAGAGGCCGAAAGCAGGTGCCTAACTGCCTTGGGGTAGTTCTCAGCATATATAGAGTCTTCCATCTCTTCCACAAGAGAGGCCGTCCTGGTTATTTCCTTTCTTAGCCCTTGAATTCGCGTTGCAACGCTTTGGAGCTTAGAGAAAAGTTCACTATGGCAGCTAAGGGCCTCATCCAAGTTCCTCCGGGCTTTTTTTTCTTCGTCAGCCAACTCCTTTATTTTGTTTTGAAGGGATGCTATTTCACCTTGGGTCTCTGTGTACTCTTTCCCAAACTCCCAATAAATACTTCCCGTTTTCGATAACTCAGAGTGCAACAACTCCAAGTTTTTTTCTAGATTCTCTTTCTTATTAAGTAAAGCGCTTCTTTTTCTCTCTTGTTCTCGTATTTTATCTTTAAGAATCCGCTTTTTCTCCTCCAGTTTTTTAAGCTCTTTTTCTTTATCCAACAAGCGCTCTCGCGCAAGGATGAAGTTTCTATCTGCCCTCTCTTTCTCCTTCAACAGGTTTTCCAAAAAGTGCCTTTCTTTATCAAGCTCCCCTAAAACATCCTCCTCGTGACCCAAAAAATCTTTTATGGTTGTACCGTATCCAAACATTTCCTTTTTCATCTTTTCCAAGGTCTTGTGTTTTTCTTTAACGGCTTCTTCCAA
The DNA here is from genome assembly GCF_017656375.1 of Thermovirga sp. Lineage (GTDB taxonomy): Bacteria > Synergistota > Synergistia > Synergistales > Thermovirgaceae > Thermovirga. Next base: position 21,243 of record NZ_JACDOB010000014.1, on the reverse strand, counting down.
AAGCCGTAATTCCCCTTCAAGTCGGTCCATTAAAGTATCACAATGGTTTAGAGCTTTGGCCCAAAGGCTCGGCCATAAAGATACAACCCCCTTAGTCCTCTCTAATGCCCTAAGCTTTTCTGTAACTTCAAATATAACTCTCTCCGCCCTTGCTTTTTTTATGAAGTAGTATTTTCTCTTTAATTCAGCAAGGCGAGTCATAATATCCTTAGCTTTAAGAGCCCTTTCCACTTCAGGAGCAATGGTTTCCTTTCTGGCTCTTAGCTCGGCCGCTAAAGTCTGAAGCCTCACAAGCTCATTTTTCGCCTCGGCCAATCTTGCCAGGGCATCCTCTCGCTGCTTTCTGTACACATCTATACCAAAAAGGGCCTCAAAATGTTCTCTTCTTTGAGACGGCCTCTGCTGTATAATTTCCGATATCTCTCCTTGCCCTATGAAGGCAAAACGGTCAATTCCAAGTTTCCATCTTCTTTTAACTTCATCTAAATCAGATAGTCTAATTTTCTCTCCATCAACAAAAACAGATCCTCCCTCTGAAAGGGACCATCTCCTTTTTATGTCACAAGATGCCTCTTTGTCCTTAAGCACCAAAGAGACCTCTACAAACTTAGCTGGAGGTTTTGTCAAGCTTCCCTGAAAAATTAAATCCTGTTGGCGTTGTATTCTCAACCTCCCGGGATTGGAATCTCCCAACACCCATTTCAATGCATCAAGTATATTACTCTTACCGCTCCCATTGGGCCCAACTATAGCTGTAAGGCCTGGCGCTAGCTCTAAATGATGAGTTCCGCCGAAGCTTTTAAAACCTTTAAGCAGGATCCGTTCTATAAACAACGCATCCTGCCTCCCTTTCTTTCAAAAGGTTCACCCTGTGAAGTACCTGCTGCAAATTGCCCTGAGCTTCTATCCTGTATTTATCCCACGCCATTTTGCTGTTCGGCATTATGAAAAGCTTTATTCCCATCTGTTCTTCCCACTGCTTTTGAATGCTACCATGTATGAAATCAGCTATGGCACTGCTCGCTTCCAGCAATATCGCCTCAGGGGCACTAGATTTTACGACCTTTCTTAAAAAACGTTTTATAGATGCCGATATGGCTTCTTCCCGCAATACTTGGCCTGTCCCCCCACAAAAAGGACAACCCCTGGTAAAGGTAGCCCTCATGTCCGATCTGGCTCTTTTGCGGGTCAATTCCACCAATCCCAACTGAGTAAGCCCAAACACTTTGGCTTTGCAACGGTCGTTTTTAAACACTTCTTCTAGGCGTTCCAGCAAGGCATGCTGGTCCTCTTCGTTGCCCATATCTATAAAATCTACCACGACTATTCCGCCTATAGCCCTGAGCCTAAGCTGCCTGGCTATCTCTTCTGCAGCTTCTATATTAGTCTTTAGGACAGTTCTTCTGAGATCTTTATCCCCCACATATTTACCTGTATTAACATCAATAACGGTCAAAGCCTCAGTTTGATCTATAACAAGATACGCTCCGGAACCTAGCCACACCTTTCGGTCCAAGGCAGTGGAAAGCTCATTTTCGATCCCATACATTTCAAAAAGAGGAATTTTGCCCCTGTGCAAGGAAACATGTGGAAGGCTTTCTTTGTTGCAAAAGCGCTCCACATACTTTTGGGCCAAATAGAACTCTTCTTCCGAGTCTGTAACTATCTCTGTTACAAACTCATCGAGCTCATCCCTCAGGACCTTCCCTAAAAGCCCCATATCCTGATATAAGAGGCAAGGTGCATTCTGCCTGGATGCTTCGTGCTCTATTTCTTTCCAAGTTGAAAGCAATTCAGAAACGTCCTTTAATAAGAATTCTTCATCGGTACCAACCGCTGCTGTTCGAACAATTAGCCCAAAGCCTTCAGGACGGATCTTCCTGCCTATCGCCCTCAAATGTTCCCTTTCTTCTGAAGCAATCTTCCTTGAGACCCCTACATCGTTTCCTCCAGGCACTAAAACCAGGTATCTCCCCGGTAACGAAATTCTTGTTGTCACTCTCGCCCCTTTACCTTTCCTGGCCGCTCTTGATATTTGTACCACTATCTCCTGGCCCTTTTCTATCTTCATGCTCTTCACTTCGGCAAGATATAAAAAAGCGTTCCTGCCCTGACCTAGATCCACAAAAGCAGCATTCATCCCAGGCAAAACACTGTCAACTCTGGCTTTGTATATATCCCCTGTCCTCTGGCTATCCCAAAGACGATCTACAAATAACTCCACCAATCTACCGTTCTCTACTATAGCGACTCTCATCTCCTCAGGATCTATGCAATTTGCAAAAATCTTTTTTTCTACTGGCTCATTCACCATTTAAGTTTGTAGCCCCTAATAAGGGACTTACCCTTCCTCCCTTCAAAGTACCAACTGCAAGACGAACCATGAAAAGGTCTTCCCACCCATGTATTATCTCTTTTTCCTTCAGCAGAGAAACCAACTTCGAAAGCCCAGCTTTAGCTGGATCAAGCTGTATATACTCAACATAATCAGGACCAAAGCGCAAATCCCCGATCTTTCCCAATGTGGTCCAATCTTCTTCAAAAAAAGCTTTCAGTTTATCCATAACACCAAAAGCTTGTGGGTATACTCTATAGCATGCGGCAGTGCAAAGCTTACTTAAGCTCGGAGATTCCTCTACTTCAGCCATGTGGGTTACCTTTAATCCCTGAGGCATATGTTCATTAACATCCTTAACAGAAGGCACCCCGCCCCTTTCAAGCCATACCTCGGCAGGCTCTGCCAACCCTACCACCCCAATCGGCAAGGCTGGGCCTAAACTTACCTTGTCTTTTGGTGAAAATCCCTTTGTTCGCGATATGCTGCATCCAGCACGCCGAAGCGCTCTACATATAAGCGGAGGCAACTCTACATGAGGAACAAAACACAAAAGGCCTCTTTTCTCATAAGTGAACCTAACCCTTATCATGATCTGCCACTTACCTTTCCTATAACGGGACAGCCGCGCATCTCCCACCCACAGGCATTACATTTACCGCTCCTGCAGTCCCCGGTTAATTCTCCGTTTAATGCCTTACTTCTCTCTCTCCACAAAAAGTCCTTTGATATTCCGATGTCAATATGATCCCAAGCCAGCACTTCTTCTTTGTCCCTTGCCCTATTTGCGTAACAATGAGGATCAAGACCAACAATTTCAAAAGCCTTCATCCATAAGTTAAGGTCAAAACACTCTGACCACCCATCAAACCTGGCCCCCATTCTCCAGGCCTCCTCTATAACAGCCCCTAACTTCCTGTCGCCTCTAGCTATCACTCCTTCCAAAAATGTCTGATCTGGGTCATGATAGCTCAAATTAAATCTCGACTTTTTGGCCTGGTTTTTCAACCATTTCCCTGTAGAGCTCAAATATTCCCTAGATGCCTGAGCCTCCCACTGGAAAGGAGTGTGAGGTTTAGGGACAAAACCGGCAACAGATACATTTACCCTCAACCTATGCTTATATTGTCTACCCTTCTTAATGGCTCTCTTGGCTATGTCTATTATCCCCTCTAAATCCTCCGAATCTTCTGTAGGAAGACCCATCATAAAATACAGCTTTATACCTTCCCAACCCCTTTTGGCTACCTCCTCAAAAGTCTGTTCTATATCCTCTTCAGTAACACCTTTGTTAATTACATCCCTTAATCTCTGGGTTCCCGCCTCAGGGGCAAAAGTCAAGCTACTCCTAGATAAAGATTTGAGATTCTGGGCCAATTGGATTGAGAAAGCATCCATCCTCAAGCTAGGCAGGCTTAATACTATATTTTTTTCTTCCATGAATGGAGTAAGTCCCTCTATAACCTTATTAAGCCCTGTGTAATCACAAGAAGCCAAAGAAACTAATCCTAACTCCTCCCAACCTGTCTTAACCAAAATCTTCTTAGCTATATCTATAACAGATTCAGGGGATCTCTCTCGCAAAGGCCTGTATATCATGCCAGCTTGACAAAAACGACACCCCCTGGTGCATCCTCTGAAAACTTCCACGGCCGCCCTGTCATGAACTATCCCCGCAAGGGGGACCAACATTGAGGAGGGAGTGAAAGCATCATCCAAACTGAGGACCACTCTCTTTCTGTATGTACGACCCTCTGTTGAGGGAGATCCTTCATCCAATAAAGGGACATAAAACCCCTCCCTCTTGCTCAGTTCCTCCATAATTGCCAACCTGTTTCCTCTATGCTCCTTAACAACCTCGAGCATCTCAGGCAAAAGCACTTCACCATCGCCAAGACAAAACACATCAAAAAAATCTCTCAGAGGCTCAGGGCAAAGGGCCCCTGGGCCACCAGCCACGATCAAAGGATCATCTTTGCCTCTATTGCAACTTTTTAGCGGCACACCGCCCAGATCAAGCATAGTCAATATGTTGGTATACGTAAGTTCATATTGAAGGGTAAACCCCACCACATCAAATTTCCTAAGAGGAATCTCAGAATTTATGCCCGTAAGCGGAAGATCTCTCTTTCGTAATTCTTTTTCCATATCAAGCCATGGACAGTAACATCTATCTACACATACATAGGGCATTTGTCTTGCCAAGTCGAACAAAATCTGAAAACCAAGATAACTCATCCCTACCTCATATGTATCAGGAAAGGCAAAACAAAGCCTCACTTTTCCTGGATCCTGGCAATTTTCTAATTCACTCGTGCCCCATTCTCCACCAATGTAGCGGCAAGGCTTTTTTACTTTGCTCAATATAGCTCTTCGGTAATCTGACCTTTCAGGAAAATCCATCTACTAACATTCCTCCTGTTTAATCTAACGTCAACCTATACTGCTTTTTCGTAGAAACATATATGCTCTGTACTATACCCAAAGCTATGCCGACAGAGACTAAAGAGCTACCTCCATAGGATAAAAAGGGAAGCGGCAATCCTGTTACTGGCGCAAGCCCCATACTCATAGCAAGAGATTCGATAACCTGGAACCATATCCAAGCAGAAATTCCTACTATAAAAATTTTAGCTCTTTTATCTTTGACAATCTTTGCTATACCTAAGAGCCTCCAAAGCAAAAAACCAAACAACAATATTATTATTGTGGATCCTACAAATCCAAACTCTTCCGCAAAAACACTAAATATAAAATCCGTATGTGGCTCAGGCAGAAAGTAAAGTTTGCTTTGGGTACCTTTCAAAAAGCCTTTACCCCACAAACCTCCTGCTCCCACCGCTATTCGAGACTGAATGACATTATAACCTGCCCCAAGAGGATCCAGATAAGGGTTTATGAACACCAGTAACCTTAGCCTCTGATACTCCTTCAGGAAATGCCACCCCAAAGGCATGCATCCTACAACAATGGATAGCAAAATGGCAAGATACTTTCCTAATGCTCCAGAAGCAAACAAAGCAGCCAAAGTTATACATCCATATACTGCTGCCGTTCCCAAATCAGGTTGCAATAAAACCAAGGCACCGCTTAAACCAGCGATCGCCAAAGCACCCAAGAAATTCTTCAATTTATTGGGAGGAAACCGGGAAAGCCAGGATGCCAAAACAAGAGAGAGGGCAACCTTCCCTAATTCAGAGGGCTGAATCCTAACTTGCCCAAGGTGTAATAGAGTTCCTATATCTATCCAACTTTGAGAGCCCCTAGATACTGTCCCTGCTATTAGCACCAGAGCCATCAAAAATAAGACACTCGCATACACAATGGCTGACCACTTTAAAAGCCTCTCGTGCCCCACACAGAACACAAATAAAAATGCCCCGAAAGCTATTGTTCCCCATATGGCCTGCCGGTAGACAAAGTACTTTACGATATCCCCTCTCCCAGCCGTAGCACTATATATGCTCACAAGTCCCACCAAAAAAAGCAAAAAGACTAGTACAAGGGTGAGGAAATCCATCTCCCGGAGGGCATAAACTCTTTCAAAAAGGGATCTTAAAAATTTTTTCATCGTCCTCCCGGTTTCTACTCCCCCTTGTTGGAACTTGTCTTAACGTTGCGGTAATTTCTTTTGACCTTAACTATGGGTATATTGGCAACCAAGGCCACAGATTTGTTTTCCTTTTCCAATTCCAACTCTATTTGGCTCTCATCTATCTCCATATAGCGGCTTATAACTTCTATAATGTCTTTTCTCAGCATTTCCATCATTCCTGCAGAAATATCAGCCCTATCATGTATGAGAACAAGCTGAAGCCTCTCCTTTGCTTTCTTTTTAGAATCTCCTACTTTAAAGAAACGAGAAAGGAAACCCATGACTTCACTCCTTTTCATCTATAGCCTAAATAAACTCTTAATTCCTTCCCAAAACCCCTTGCCCTCATTTTCATCAGGATACTTGAGGGGAATATCCTTCCCCAAAATTCTATGGCATATATCTCTGAAGGCTTTTGCAGCAGGAGAACTATATCCCATAGACAGAGGCTCACCTTTATTGGTGGAAACTACAACTGCCTCGTCTTCAGGGACAACTCCCAGTAATTTGACAGCTAAGATCTCGCTCACATCGGTTACGTCCAACATGTTGCCCTTTTTGACCATACTGGAACGATATCTGTTAACTATAAGGCTTATGCTCTTTTTCCCCTCGGATTCCAAAAGCCCTATTATCCTGTCAGCATCCCTTACCGAAGAAACCTCTGGAGTAGCCACTACCAGCGCCTCGTCGGCAGCTACAGCTGCATTTTTGAAGCCACCTTCTATTCCAGCTGGGCTATCGATCAAAACAAAATCATACGAATCTCTCAAAGCCTCACAGAGCTCTACCATCTGTTCAGGGGAAACTGCGTCCTTTGTTCTAGTTTGGGCAGCGGGCAACAAATATAAATTGTCTACCCTTTTGTCTCTTACTAGGGCCTGTTCCAAGCGGCAGCTTCCTTCAACTACGTCAACTAAATTGTAAACGATTCGATTTTCCAAGCCCATAACGACATCCAGGTTTCTAAGTCCTATATCCGCGTCAATAGCAACCACGGAATAGCCCTCTTTTGCTAAAGCCACAGATATATTGGCTGTAACCGTGGTTTTCCCTACGCCTCCCTTTCCGGATGTAACAACAATTATCCGCGCATTCAAAGGATATCCCTCCATCGTCTTTAGGTGATTTTAACTCTCATCTATTATATTAAAGCCCCAAGGAGCTCTAACATCTCTCCTAATCTTCATCCTATCCTGAAAGCTCCGAAACAGCTATAACTCCTTGTGCAACGTACACCTTCACAGACTTTCCTATCCAGTGAGTATCAGGTCCAACATAAGATATCTTATCGCTTATCCTCACTTGATTTGCATCAAAACAACCCGCAACTATGAAAACATCATCTTTTCCTTCACATCCTGCATGAGCCAAGCCACATAACCTACCCCATACGCAAATGGAGCCTGTGGCATATATCTCCGCTCCTTCATTCACGTTACCCAACACTATCACATCGCCGTCATGCTCAATTGTTTTTCCCGATCTCAAGGACCTATGGACAAAAAGAGTTCCTCGTCCCTGATACAACCTGCCCCTTTCCTGAGTTTTAAATCCCATGCTACTAAAAAGCTCCCTGCTCCCCTCATTAGAGGATCTCCACTCTTTTATCTTTAAGTGCCTCTTGCATACAACATTGGATAAAAGACCGAAAATGTCGTCCTGTACCAATTGCCTACTCTTGAAATCCAATATTAAAGGAACCCCTCCAACAAGCTTCCTCGCTTTGTCTATAGCCAAATTGATAGCTTCGTGCAAAAATTCTGCAGGAATGCTTTCTGAGACTATCAAGCGTATGTGCTCGCCTTCACCTTTAAACTGTATTTTTCCTGAGTAATCCATGGACTTCACCTTTCTCAAATAATTTACCAATCTTATATTATTATAAATATAATGCCACATATTTACATATGCCACATCATCGGGAACCATTACAGAGGAAACTCAAAAGTTGACCCACTATGGGTGCAGCAGCACTGCTTCCATGTCCTCCTCCTTCTACCAGAGCTACAGCCACATACTTAGGATCTTTAGAAGGAGCATAACCAACAAACCATGCATGGTCTTCACCGTGGGGGTTCTGAGCCGTTCCCGTCTTGCCTGAAACCTCCACCCCATACCTTCCTGCTGGCCTTCCAGTACCCGATTTTACGACCTGATATAAAGCTTTCCTTATAAAGCTTAAAGTCTTATTTGAAAGGCCCAAATCTTGAACCTCTACGGCTCTGCCCATGTAAAGTCTCGGACGAACTAATTTGCCTCCATTTGCTATGGCCGCAAATACTCTTGCCATCTGGATCGGAGTAGTTAGCAAAAAACCTTGGCCTATAGAATAATTAACCGTATCCCCAAGGTACCAACTCTCCCCAAAGGTACGTTTCTTCCATGTCGGATCAGCTACAAGGCCATCTGCCTCTCCCGGTAAATCTATACCTGTTATTTCTCCTAACCCTAACTTCCTGCTCCAAAAGGCTAGTGCGTTTATCCCTGCCTCTAACCCAACCTGATAAAAGTAAACGTCACAGGAATCCCTGATTGCTCTCTCTAAATTTTCAGTTCCATGACCTGTCTTTTTCCAGCACCGAAAAGTTCTGTTACCTAATCTGAATGCACCTCCACAATAATACGTCGTATTCGGAGATATCTTTTTTTCAGCTAAGGCGGCATAGGCCGTTACGACTTTATACGTCGATCCCGGCGGATATGTGCCACTTATTACCCTATTCATCATTGGCTTATCTCTATTTTTCAGGATAAGTTTCCACTCCTTGCTTGAGAGCCCCCAAGCGAGGGAGTTTGGATCGTAACCTGGAAAACTGTATAAAACTTTCACATCACCATTTTTTACGTCCATAGCAAAAACAGCACCTTTTCTGCCACCAAGTAGAGATGCTGCATAACTTTGAGCATTCAGATCTATTGTTAGGACCACCTTTTCCCCAGGCATAGGTTCTTTTCTATTCACCACTCTTACCCTTCTGCCCTTGGCATCCACTTCTATTGCTTCCTCACCATATTCTCCTCTTAGCTTGTCCTCGTAGACCAGCTCCACACCAGCTTTACCTATTACGTCCCCACCTCTGTACCCTTTTTCACCTAAATTCTCAAGCTCTTCCTTTGTAATTTCTCCTACGTAGCCTAAAACGTGGGGCAATAAATTACCTGTTGGGTAAACTCTCCGCATCACAGGCAGAGGAAAAAGAAACTCAGGAAATTCTGGATCGCTGATCAAATCGGAAACCTGTGCAAGGGTAAGATTGAGAAGCACAGTAACTGCATTATAAGGAACAGTATACTGTTTTTTGATAATGTCTTTTATCTTTTTTTTCGAAATGGGGATACCGTGTCTTAAAAATATTCTCTCCAGGAGCTGTAGCCTTCCTTTTTTCATTAAATCCTGGGGATATCCCATGAGATTGAAAACCTTCATGCTGGTGGCCAAAATAGCCCCATTAGCATCTACGATATCCCCTCGCGATGGTGAAAGCCTTATAAACCTCAACCTGTTTTGCGCAGCCAAACTAATATATTTATCCGCTTGAATAATCTGGAATCTGAAAAGGGCTACGATTAGCAGCAACAGGGAAAAAACAACTAACAATCTGAGTATTTGAATCCTATTCTTGTTAGGATCAAGCTTGTGGGGCATTGCTCTTATTCCCTCGCTTATAAAAGACAAAGCCAAAGATGATAGATAGCACAACAGCATATGACTGCTGGAGGGCCACCTGGTATAATAAATAATGAGAAGGAATCCCTAAAATGATCAACCTAAAAACGGCCACGGTTAAATGACCCATCAACATCACAGCAGCTAAGATCACAGGTGTGCGGCCGTTTTTGGGCATTAAATTCCAAAACCAAAATGATAATATTAAAGCTACAGTATAAGCCAAAGCGTTGAGTCCCAATATTCCTGCCCACCTGAGATCCCAACACAAACCACCCACAAAAGCAATCCATATCATCCTTGATAGTCCATAATTTGATGTGATAGATTTATAGCACACAAACATCAACATAAAATCAGGGATCAACATCCATCCCCTTAAAAACACCTGAAGTAGATCCTGCAAAAACCACATCAAAAGGGAATTTATTATCATTTTTCGCCACCACTAGGGATATATATCTGAACCTGATACATACGAGAAAGCTGAGCCTTACTTTTTACAACGAAAACACTATAACCGTCTTTTTCCTCCAATACGCCTCCCACAGTACCAATAGGTAGACCTGCCGGTAAATATTCATTAACTAAAGCTGTCTCAATGTTCATGCCACTAGCTACAGGGCTTTCTGAAGGAATATAAAGGAGGCGCAGGGAGCCTTTGCCATCTCCTGCAACAACACCTAAATCCCTTGTTTCCGAAACAACTGCAGGGACCATCATTTCCAAGCCTGTTAGAAGCCTCACCCAGGCCTGATGGGCACTAACCTTATAGACCCTTCCTACCAAAAATCCGTTGTTTAAGACAGCAAAGCCTGGTCTTATCCCCTCTTTACTGCCTTTGTTTATCCTGAACTTTTCCCACCAATCTTCAGGTCTGCGCAGAGTTATTTCCGCCGTCAACATGTCAGATTCACCAAGTTTTACATCGCCTTGCCTAGCTGCCAGCAACACTTTAAGCTTCACATTTTCGTCCCTCAGTACCTCGAGCTCTTCTTTAAGGTTCAAGCCTTGATCAAACCAAAATACGGCCTTAGCCACAATCCTTCTCGCAGTAAAAGCAGGAAACTCCGGTAAGCGCAAGGCCCTCTCTGAGAAATCGGAAAGCCTCTGAGTAAGGTTAGTGTTAGCAGAGGACAAAAGCAAGGTAACCCCTAACAACAAAGCTATAGTTCCATGTACAATTGCAAAATTTAGCTGTCTAAACAAGGAGCCTCACCTGTTTCAAAACAGCATCTTCCTTCATCTCCATTACCGCGTACCATGGTCCACGGAAATTACCACCTTTTTCATTGAGCCTAAATTATCCAAAAGTTTGCCTAGTCCTTTAGCTACAGAATATTTTGGTTCTTCCGCCATAACAACAGGGGCATTCAGTTCCTGTGATAACCTATGGTCAAGTCCTTCTAGCATTGCCACACCTCCTGTTAGCACCAACCCTTGATCTGCTATATCTCTGGCCAGCTCAGGAGGCGTTTCTTCCAAAGTTTCTCTCACCATCTCTATTATTTTGACTATTACAGGGTCGATCGCCTCCCTGACCTCAGAGCTTGAAATACAAATAGCTTTAGGAAGGCCATCTTTGAGATTCCTACCCCTTATTTCCATTATCTTCTCATTTTCCAAGGGCAATGCCGAACCCAGGGTGTTTTTTATCTCCTCAGCTGTAGAAGGACCTATGACCAAGGTGTATTTTTGTCTTATCATATTCATTATGTTCTCATCCATATCGTTCCCAGCCATTCTCAAAGAGTTGCTAACTACTACTCCACCCAGAGAAAGGACCGCTATTTCGCTGGTCCCACCTCCTATGTCGAGGATCATGTTTCCCCTTGGTTCATTTATAGGCAAACCAACTCCCAATGCTGCAGCCAACGGTTCTTCTATTACATATGCCTCCCTCGCTCCGCCATCCAAAGTGACATCGATAAAAGCTTTTCTCTCCACTTCGGTTACGTATACAGGTGCACATATAACAACCTTTGGGTGACTAAAAAAACCTACACCTCCACTGACCTCGTTTAGGACGTGACTGATCAGCGCTCCTGTCATTTCAAAATCAGCTATGACACCATTTTGGAGGGGTCTTACGGCTTCCACCCCTTTAGGGGTCTTGCCTTCCATAGCTTTTGCTTCTCTACCGAAAGCAATAATCTCTTTAGCGCTCTTCCTGGTCGGGCGCCTATAAGCTATGACAGAAGGCTCATCTATGACAATTCCCTTACCCTTCACATACACTACAATGTTAGAGGTTCCCAAATCTATGCCTATATCCTTACCAAAAACCCCAGCAAGTGAACCAAACATTCCTTTCACCATCTTTCAATAAAATCTATTAAGGCCTTTACTCTTCCATAGGCCAAAAAGGATTATTTCTCCTCTCTGCCCCTATAGTGGTATCTGGACCATGACCGGGAAAAACTTGCATGTCATCCTTAAGCCGAGCAAGTTTTTTTAAAGAACACTCTAGTTCCCTCTGATCTCCTCCAGGCAGGTCTGTCCTTCCTATACTTTGGGCAAAAAGGGTATCACCTGATAAAAGTATAGCTTCGTCTTCGTCATTGGCCATCAAGCAGCAGCTTCCTCTAGTGTGTCCCGGCGTATGAATAACTTCTACTTTCATAGAGCCTATCTCTAAAACTTGACCATCTTGCAATTTCTGTTCCGCAGGCTTAGCAGCACACGGCTTGCTAAGAAATGCAGAAAGGTTGAGCTCAGGCTTTTCCAATAACGGAGCATCTAACTCATGAATTCCTACTCCTTTTTTCGCCAAAGGTCTTATCTCCTCTAGGCCGAAAATGTGATCAGAGTGGCCATGGGTAAGTAACACCATTTCCAATCCTATATTGGCATTCTTTATAAATTCTATAACTTCTCCCATAGGACCGCCAGGGTCAACGAAAAATCCTCTGCCATCTGAATCCCAAACTAAATAGCCGTTAGTCCATAAGGGACCTAAAGGAAACCTTTTTATGTTCATTAACCTAAGACCTCCTTACTATCCACTATAAGTGTAACCGGCCCATCATTACACAACTTTACCTCCATGTGGGCTTGGAACTTGCCCTCCTCTACCTGTGTACCAAGGGACCTTACGGAGTCTATAAATGCTTCATATAATTTTTTAGCCTTTGAAGGCTCAGCAGCCTTCACAAAAGAAGGCCTTCTGCCTTTACGACAGTCTCCGTATAAGGTAAATTGGGAAACCACCAACATTTGGCCTCCTAAATCCTTCAGGGAAAGGTTCATCTTGCCCATTTGATCCTCAAAAATCCTTAAATTTACAATCTTCTCCACCATCCAACTGACATCTTTATCTGTATCGCTCTCAGTGACACCTAAAAGGACTAAAAGCCCCTTATCTATTGCTCCTATAGTTTCACCTTCGACTGTCACTTCTGCCCAATTTACCCTCTGTATCACAGCCCGCACAGGCATTCACCCCCGTATTACTTCTATTACACCCTTTACCACATTGATTTTAGCTATTATTTGATAAAGATGTTCTATATCCTTCACCTTCAGATCCACAACCATCCTGGCTCTCCCTGTACCTGTGACGGAAGCTCTTACCTGAAGGATAGTCCCATCACATGTATTTATGGTATGAGCAACATCTGCAAATAGCCCAGGCCTGTCTGTCCCATCAATTCTGAGTCTCGTACTGTAGCGTTCTGATCTTCTACTACCCCACTCAACTTCTACCAATCTGTCCCTGGGAATCTTACTAATGTTAGGACAGTCGTCCTTATGCACAATTACGCCTCTTCGCTTTGTAACTACTCCCACTATGCGATCCCCTGGAAGAGGCTTGCAACAATTTGCCCTGCCCACAAGAAGGCCTTGAATGCCTTGTACTACTATCTCTGCATCATATGTCTTAGCTTCTTCCTTTTCTTCTTTTACTGCCTCTAGAACCACCTCTTCTTTTGCCGCCTTTGAAGTTTCCAATCCCAGATACTTAGAGGCAACCTGGGATGCCCCAACTTCGCCTGTCCCTATGGCCATTAGTAACTCCTCAAAATTGGAGTACCCTATATCTTTAGCCACCTTGTTTAATAGAGACGTTGATAAAGCTACGCCTTTGTCTTCCTCTTTTTCCTTGTGCAATCTCTTTTTTATTTCTCTTGTAAGGTATTCTTTCCCTTTTGTAATCTTTTCTTCTCTTTCGTTCTTCTCTTGTTGCCTAAAATAAGACCTTATCTTACTTTTTGCCCTATTGCTTTTCGCTATATTTAGCCAGTCCCTTGACGGCTTTCCATGAGGAGAGGTAAGAATCTTTACTATATCGCCATTTTGGAGCTCGTAGTCCATAGGCACGATCCGGTTATTTACCATGGCCCCAATGAATTTATTGCCCACCTCTGTGTGAATTGTATAGGCAAAGTCCAGCGGTGTAGAACCTAAAGGAAGGGAAATTACATCTCCTTTCGGAGTGAACACAAAGACCTCAGAGGAGAGTACATCAGCTTTCACATGCTCCAAGAATTCAGAGGGTTCAGATGTTTCTGCTTGCGCCTCCAAAGCTTGTCTTATCCATGATAGTTTCTGATCTAGCTCGTCAAGCTTTTGCTTGCCCTCCTTGTACCTCCAGTGGGAAGCGACACCGTACTCCGCCAGCCAATGCATATCCCAGGTTCTTATCTGAACCTCCAAAGGCTCACCACTAGGGCCTATAACTGCTGTATGTAAAGATTGGTACATATTGCTCTTGGGATTAGCTATATAATCGTCAAACTGACCTGGAAGAGGTTTCCAAATAGTATGCACTACACCTAATACCGTATAACAAGTTGCCACATCATCAACTATAACTCTAAGGGCCAATAGGTCGAAAAGTTCCTCTAAAGAGACGTTTTTCCTGCGCATCTTCTCATATATGCTGTAGAAGTGCTTGGCCCTACCAGTTATATGGGCCTTTACGCCCATCTCATTAAGCTTCCCTTCCAATATAGTCATGGCCTGTTTTATGATACTTTCCCTTTCCGGAAGCTTCTTTTTAACCCTCCGCCTTATATCATAATAGGCCTCCGGATCGGCCACTTTGAAAGCTGCGTCCTCCAATTCTCTCTTTATTTGGTATATACCCAACCTATGTGCCAGAGGGGCATAAATCTCCAAGGTTTCCTTTGCTATTCTGACCTGTTTATCCGTCCTCAGATACTGTATGGTCTTAATGTTATGGAGCCTATCCGCCAACTTTATAAGAACTACTCTAATATCTTTTGCCATAACGAGGAACATCTTCCTGAGGTTCTCTGCCTGATAATCCTCGAAGGACTTAAAAGTGATTTTCCCAAGCTTGGTAACTCCGTCAACCAACAAAAAAACGTCTTCCCCAAACAGAGTTGCAATCTCCTCAGGGGGCACGGAAGTATCCTCCAACACGTCGTGCAAAAAGGCAGCTTTCAATGTACTTACATCTAGTTCCATATCAGCAAGGATAGCAGCCACGCGCACAGGGTGAACCACATAGGGTTCCTTGGAAAGCCTGAACTGGCCATCATGGGCCGTGGCGGCAAATACAAACGCTTCTCCACATCTGATAAGATCTTCCTTTGGCAAATAGCTGGACGCTTTAGCCCAAAATTCTTGCCAGGCCATTTTTACGGACATATCTCTTTGGTCTTTGGGCAAACGCCCGACAAAGCTATCCCTTAGAAGACGCATGGATTTTTTCTTCTGGGTTGCCTGCATCTCCGTGGCTTTCTTCATTTTCATATTCTCATCATCTTTCGGCCTATTTACATCACCCGTCATGGTCAATCCCTTTATTCACACCGATTCACTACTACTCGATCTAACAACATATCAACCTTGACGTTTCCTCGCCAATAATTTATTTTGGGCCTATAAATCCAGCCATATGAATCTATTATTATATCCTTACTTGACGCCCCATTGAAGGCTATGTAGCTGTTTTCTCCCGATTTTACCCTGAAATGCCTTCCATCCTTACCTAGGGGGAGTAATTCCAAAGGACTTTCTCTTTTGGCAAAAAACAAAGGAGCGGGGTTGCCCACCCCAAAGGGACCCAATTGCTTTATTTGTAACACTTCGTTCAAAGACAAACAAGAAGGAGAAATATCCAATACTTCCAGTTCTTCAAAGGAAGGTTCTATGCCTTTAAGTATGTTGTCCATGCGTTCTTTCAGCTCATCCCACTTTTTAGCATCCACAGAAAAACCTGCAGCAAACTTATGCCCTCCCCATGCCTCAAGATATGGTGCCACCTCCGTTAAAACCTGAAGGGCATCTGATCCTTTCGGCACCCTCAGGGTGCCTCTTATAACCTTCCCAACTGGTGCAGCCAAAGCTATGGCCTTCCCCGTTTCACTGCACAAGCGGCTAGCTACACCGCTCAAGACGCCAGCAGGCCATTTTTCATCGCATACTACATGTTCTCCTCTTTCAATTAATGGCCAAAGTTCTTCTAACAAGTTACTTGATAGACATTGCCGTCTTCTGTTCAACGCTATAAGCTTTTGCACATAGGTTTTCACATTATCATGCCCCAAAAGGACTTTCACGGAAAGTTCTGCTAAGTCAAGCCTACCTGCTGCGTTCAGCGCAGGAATAACTCTCATGGAAAGGTCTTCCTCATCAATAACGTTGACGTTAAGCCTCATTTCACCAGCCAAAGCAGCAAGACCACCTCTGGTTTGCTTGCGCAATACATTTATACCTGCCTTGACAAGCGCCCTATTCAGAAGCCCTAACGGCATTGAATCTGCTATAGTTGCGAGGGCAACAAGGTCAAGTTTAGAAATCAGCCACTTGGGATCAAAAATACGGCTCTTTACGGCCCACTTCCACAAAACCCCAGTGGCACAAAGAGTTTTGCTCTCTGGGCTTCCGGTTACATAGGGATTGACGACTACTACCCCTTCCGGAAGGGCATCTCCAGGCGCGTGATGATCAAATACCAAAACATCAATACCTGCTTTTGCAGCTTCAGATAAAGCTTCTATATCTCTGGTGCCACAGTCAACCACTATCAAGAGGTTACATCGATCGCGAGCCAAATCTCTGATGATACTCTTATGAACTCCGTATCCTTGTTCATGCCTGTGAGGAATAAAATACCGCACGCTTAAAAAACTTTTCAGTGCCATCTCCACAGCTAGAGTGGTGGCACAAACGCCATCCACATCGTAGTCTCCGTAAACTGCTACTCTTGCGGCACCTTTGTTCCTCTGCCACACATTTGCAGCTTCTTTCTCTTCTTCGGTATACTCTAGCGATAGCAAGGCGCTTTTTAGGCTCGGGTTAAGCCACTCCCGAGCCCTTAGAATGTCACCTCTGCCAAAACCATATTTAATCCTTAAAAGGGCAGCCACTATAGGTGAACAGCCGCACTTGGCTGCCAGTTCGTCATCTTCCGATTTTAGGGTCTTGAGGGAAACCCTTTCTAATGGCCATATGTTCAAAACGTCTTACTAGTCCCCCTCTTTCTCTGTTTTTTCAGTTGGCTGAGTCTTTATTTCTTTGACTTCTTCAGCAGCCGAAGGATAGGTGGTCTCAGATTCCACCTTCTCATTCTTTTCGCCTATCGCTTTGATCAGTGAATTTTTTTCTGCTTCTAGGTCTTTGATTTTCTTATCTTTTTCTTTAATTTGCTTTATTAATTTAGCTCGACTTTCCACAAGAGCAAACAAAGAAACCAGCCACATTAACACTCCTCCGGCCGCAAAAAGCAGAACCTCCCATATACCTTGAGGTAGCTCTCTTTCCCAACTGAAAAATTTAACGACTACTTCCTGAGGATTCTGAAATGCATAAAGAGCCGCAACCAACATAGCCACCGCTATTGCCAAAGCATAACTTCTCACCCTTTACCACCTTCCCCCTTGAGCCTAAAAACTTTTATTTGACCTCTATCCTTTTCTTTATTCTCTCCAAAGGCTCCTTTTTGTCTTCCTTTTCCAAGCTTTTAAGATACTTGCTGCGACCTCTTTCTTCCCACTCAGGCCCAAAAATTGATCTTATTTCTTCACTATATTTGTCCAACCCAAGCACAAGATCTTTTAAGAGCGCCTCTGCCCCTGGATGGGTAGGTTTTGCCCTATATTTTTTAACCAACTCTCTCAGTACGTGGGGGTGATCTATTATCAAACAAGGACAAAGGAGATTATCGTCATCATAAGGCTGAGCTTCTCTTATAGCCTTAAAAAAGTCGCTCTGGAGCACCTCCAAGAGGGACTTCTCCTTTATATTATCCACCGCGAAGTGAACGAACACACACGGCTCAACATCTCCGCTCGAAATAATGTGAAGATATCTCTGCCCTCCAGCCATACATCCATCTACATAAGGACCGTCGTTCCAAAAATCCCCCAAAAATATGGGATATTTGCTTCGCCATTCTTCCACTTTTTCGTGAAGCGCGGCCCTCTGCTGTGGAGTCGCCATATAATTCAAATCAGGCGCGCCACCCGTGGGAATATACTGGAAAAACCATCCGACCTTACAACCTTTATCCAGCATCTTTTCGATAAATTCATCTTTTAGAAGATACTCCGCACTACTTCGAGTAAAGGTAGCACTGAACCCATACAATATCCCTTTTCGCCTCAAAAGTTCAAAAGAGTTCATAACCTTTTCGTATACACCAGGCCCTCGCCTGTAATCTGTTTCTTCCTTCGACCCTTCCACCGAGAGCATAGGGGCTACATTGCCCATCTCGGCTAGCCTATCGGTCATCTTATCATCCAGCAGTGTGCCATTCGTGTAAACCTGAAAATAGCAATCATCATGCTTCTCCCAAAAGTCAAGAAGATCCTCCCTAATAAAGCATTCGCCTCCAGAAAAAGTAAAAAAGTACATTCCCAACTCTTTTGCCTCACTGATAACCCTGTCCACAACCTCTATGGGAAGGTCGCCTTCCTTGGAATACGCCGACGCATAGCATCCTTTACAATTGAGATTGCAGCGCATTGTGGGGCTTATAACCATAAAATTGGGGATGTGTACTCCTAACTCCTTTTCCTTACGGTCTCGGATAGCTCTCCCCAAAATTATAAAATTGACCAAAAAATTTAAAATTGCTTTCTTTCTGCAGTTTTCGTTGAGCTCAGTAAATACTCGGCGAAATACCCCAACGAACGGATGGTTCGTTCTGGCCATTTCTGCCAGCTGAGCAAAACTTTCCCTGAAATATTTTGCCGGAGCAAGCTTGGACAGAAGGTCAAACAAACCAGCCAGTTTTTTTTCATCCCCACTCTCAACTACCTTCACTATTCTCTCTATGAGAGTGGCCGATATCACCCCTTTCAACCTTTCAAAAGCTGAAATAGACATTGCGGCACACTCCTTTCGGTTTATAACTCCTACCTAAATTATCTATTTTTTCTCCGGAGAAGCCAAATACCACTCTGCCAACAAGGCACTAGCTACATAAATAGAACTATAAGTTCCAACTATTATTCCTACCATTATAGCGAACGCGAAATTGGCAATAACCGGCCCTCCCCACAAGAACAAGGCTGCTACGGGCAAGAACGTGGTCAACGAAGTATTTATGGTCCTAGATAGGGTCTGATTAATGGACATGTTAAGCACATTGATTATTCCCTCTTTACCCAAAGACTTCCAATTTTCCCTTATCCTGTCCAATACAACTATAGTATCATTTAGCGAATAACCCACAATGGTAAGTATTGCCGCTATAAAGGGAAGAGATATCTCTCTGCCCGTCAGGCTGAATACCCCTAAAGTTATCAAAGAATCATGCACTAGGGCTATTACGCTCACAACGGCAAAGCGGAATCTAAATCGAAGGGTTATGTATATCAGTATGCCAACTAAGGCTATGCAGACAGCAACTATCGCCTGTTTCCGCAAAGCCTTTCCCACTACAGGGCCTACTTTTTCCAGGCGTAAAAGCTCCATGCCAGGATATTTAACTTTTAGAACAGAAAGAATGCTGCTTACAGCTTCATCACTGTCGGTCTTCAGTCGTATTATGAACCCACGATCGCTATAAGCCTGTATTATGGCCTGCTCCGCTCCAGCTTCACTCATCACGCTTCTTACCTCGGAAACATCTGTTGGTGCTGGCAACTGAATTTGAAGGAGATTCCCTCCTCTAAAATCTATGCCCAAGTTCAAGCCCCTAAACACTAACAAAGATATGCTTCCTAAGACTAGAATTATGCTCAGAAGCAGGGCTATTCTCCTAACGTTCATAAAATCTATCGAAAAATTCTTTCCAAACATAACCATTTTCCTCCCCCGCTCCTACTTTACGGACCTAGCCCGATATAGTCTATAAAAGGTCTGCAAAAGCGCTCTTGTTACCACTACCGCACTAAAGACACTGGCAAAAATACCTATACTCAAAGTGACGGCAAAACCCTTTATAGGGCCACTACCAAAATAAAACAAAACTCCAGCAGCTATTAGCGTCGTCAAATTTGCGTCCACTATAGTCGTAAAGGCTTTGCGGAATCCGGCATCCACGGATGCATAATATGTCTTTCCAGAGCGAAGCTCCTCTTTTATCCGCTCATAAATCAAAATATTGCCATCCACGGCCATGCCTATGCTCAAAATTATACCCGCTATACCAGGCAAAGTTAGAGTGGCTTTAAGGCTCACTAAACCAGCAAAAAGAAGAAGCAAGGCTGTCAGAAGGGCGATGTTCGCCACGACTCCAAGCCAACGATAATAAATAAACATGAAAACCAAAACCAAAATAGCACCTATAATTCCTGCTTTTAAACCAGAACGTATGGAATCCGCGCCCAACGTGGGGCCTACCGAACGATTCTCCAATATCTCTACTGGCACAGGTAAAGCTCCAGCTCTAAGCATTATAGCCAGCCTCTGAGCTGAAGACGCCGAAAATCTGCCAGAAATTTGAGCCCTTCCACCACTTATCCTTTCCTGAACAACGGGAGCCGAAATAACTTTACCGTCCAACACTATGGCTATCTGCCTTCCAACATTGGACGCTGTGGCATCCTCAAAAAGCTTGCTGCCCTCTTTATCAAACTCCAAAGAAACAACAGGTCTGCCAAGATTATCGTAGGTAGCCTTAGCATCCACCAGCGATTTACCAGTGACATACACCTTGCCAAGCAAGTAAACAGCCCCTTCGTCATCTGTGGACAAAGTCAAGCCAGCTTTCTTTCCTACTTCTTCCTTAAGTTGGGCAGCAAGAGCATCACGCTCCTCTTTCAATGAGTTCCACCGGGAAAGGGCCTCCTCATATTCTTCCTGGCTATCATAATTTTGCCTTTGGGGCCCTGGAGGCATAGGAGGTTGGGAGCTAAGAACCTCTCGGAACTCAAGCTGAGCAGTTTTACCTATGAGTTCCAATGCAGCCTCAGGATCAGAGACTCCAGGAAGGTCCACAATAACCCTATCCTTCCCTTCCCTTTGAATGACCGGCTCTGAAACACCATACTGGTCAACTCTATTCCTTAAAACTGCAATCAAGCGTTCTATACTATCGTCCGTAAGCGGATTTTCTGGTGTCCCCTTGGCTTTAAGGAGTATATGGGCTCCTCCTTTCAAATCCAACCCTAGCTTTATTTTCCCCTCTATGGGATAAATGGTAACAGCAGCAGCTAAAATAACTAAAGCCACAAGCATTAGCCGCCACTTATCTCGCCTTTGCATCATCAATATCCTCCTTTA
>NZ_JACDOB010000013.1 GCF_017656375.1 Thermovirga sp. | reverse complement strand
CGCTTGCCAGAGCCAAAGGCGAGGACACGAGACCCCACTTTCAACCTCAGAAACCGAGCAATGCCCCTCAACTTGGGAACATCAAATTCAAGTACCTCGGCCCCCATATTCCTCAACCAGTGGGCAATCCCCAAGGATTGGTTCTCGTGCCCCCTTATTCCATCCTTCAGTACTACAACCAGCTTAGGCCCATTTTGACTCATTATCTACCAAAGGCAGCCTTGAAGCCCTCGTTTATCCCCTTGGCCATCTTCTCCAGCCTGGCATCCTCCATCACTATGTCCAGCCCATAAACAGCAGTCCTGCTCAATATGTCGTGGGTCTTAGGCCACTCCACAGGCCTGTATGCCGGAACATAATCGGCATAAGGACAGTCGTAAGGGCACCTGATCCTGCTGTAGTAAGAGCCCTCCCTCAACGTCTGCCAGTGCCTGGCGTAATGCCACGTATTGCCTGCCAATATTCCACAAGGCGCTCCTGCTTCGCCTGCAGCCTTCTGAAAAGCCTTCGCCGTATCTTCGTCAGGGAAGATGAAGACAAGCTGAGTTGCAAGCTCTCCACTTCTATCTGGCAGATCCCTAAGTTTCACGCCTTCCGGGATAGTGACATTTTCCAGGATCTTCTTCTTATTTTCCCTGAGCATCCCTATTGCCTTGTCCAGCTTCTCCAGCTGCGCTAGCCCCAGGGCGCCTCTTATCTCGTCCATGCGGAAGTTGAAGCCCAAGCACGCCTTGCCCTCGGCGCCCCTTGGTATGCTCATGTCGTGCATGTGGCCGTGGTCGTGGTAATACCTCATGCGGTCGTAAAGCTCCTCATCGTCAGTCACTATTAGGCCGCCTTCGCCCACCGTAAGGAGCTTATAGGGGTCAAGGCTGTAGGTTCCCCATTTCCCAAAGGTCCCCACATAGCGCCCTTTATAGGTTGCGCCCATGGCCTGGCAGGAATCCTCAAAGAGGTAAAGCCCGTATTCCTCACAAAGCTCGGCAAACCTGTCCATGTCGGCAGCTCCTCCGAACATGTGAACAGGCATAATGGCCTTTGTTTTTTCAGTTATAAGATCCTCAACAGATTCGGGGTCAAGGTTCAGGCTTTCATCTATCTCTGCCAGGACAGGAACAGCTCCACACTCCAAGATAGCCTCTATGCTCGCTATGAACGTAAAAGGCGACGTGATAATCTCATCTCCTGGCCCAATGCCGCAGGCCCTCATAGCCACGTAAAGGGCTGCAGAGCCGCTTGAGACCGCAAGGCACTTCTTAGAGCCCATCTTCTCCGCTACGGCATCCTCAAACTCCGCCACCTTGTAGATGCCATCTCTCACATCCTGAAAAGAATATCTGTGCACTATCTTCCTCTTCAGGACATCTACTACGGCATCAATCTCCTTCTGGTCAAAAAGCTCAAATCCTGGCATTACTCCATCGCCTCCCTGTATATTTTCACGCAATCTGCAAGGTCCATCTTTCTGGGGTTGTTCTCCATCGGCCTTGATACCCCCATGGCCTTTATGGCCATTTCCTCAAAATGCTCTTCCTTTATGCCCACCTCAAGTTTGCTCAAGGTATTGGGAAGTTCCAGGTCCATTACCATCTCATCCAAAATCTCGCTGCAGGCTAAAGCTACTTCATGTATGCCCAAATTCCCATAACTTATCCCGCTCAGGAGCTTCGCCGCCTTGGCATACTTTGCAGGAGCAGCCAAACTGTTGAAACGGGCAACATAAGGCAAAAGAAGGGCATTAGCTACGCCATGGGATACTCCAAACATCCCGCCTAAAGGATAAGCCAAGGCATGGCAGGCTCCAACCCCAGCGTTGGCCAAGGCAACACCGCCGTAGAACGAAGCAAGCATCATCTCCGACCTGGCCTCCATGTCACTCCCGTTCCACGTGGCCACCCTGAGCCACCTTCCAACCCTCACCATGGCCTCTTCAGCAAACATGTCGCTAAAAGGAGATGCCTGGCGGCTGGTATACGCCTCGAGGGCGTGGGCCAACGCGTCCATTCCTGTAGATGCCGTGACATAAGGAGGCATGCTCACCGTAAGCTCCGGATCAAGCAAGCTGTAATCTGGGTAAAGCTTGTCGTCGTTTATGCCTCCCTTGACGCCGTCGCTCCTTCTGATCAAGACGGCAGTAAAGGTGACCTCCGAACCAGTTCCTGCTGTGGTAGGTATCATAATCTTGGGCACGCCTGGCTTTTTCACCAAACCTAGCCCTTGATATTTAGCCGCCGACCCTTCGTTAGTCACCAAGACACTGACAGCCTTGGCAACGTCCATGGAGCTTCCACCACCTAGGCCAACCACCAAGTCACAGCTTTTCTCTCTCGCAAGCTCCGCAGCCTTGTCCGTTGTCTCCACGGAGGGCTCTGGCTCCACCTCATCGAAAATAAAAACTTCTCTTCCTGTACCTCGCACAAAGGACGCAATCTTTTCCGCTACACCAAGCTCCTGCATGGTTTTGTCGGTCACAACGACCACTCTTTTAGCGCCAAGGCTATCCGCAAGGTCTTTAACCTTGGCGGAAGCACCCTGACCAAAAAACACCCTACCTGCCATATGCATTTGAAATTGCAATTCTTCCACCCCTCATTCCTGTATCATGCTTTCGTTTATTATCTCCCAATTTCTTAAAGCGGCACCACCAAGGTTTTCCACATAAGCTCTTGCCTGGGGCCGCATTACTTCCCCAAAGCTTTTCTCATTCAAAATCTCTTCCCACTCAGAAGCCAGTTCTTCTGCCGTCCTCACCACCCTGGCAGAAGAAAGCCTTATAAGCTCCCTTGAGGCCTCATAAAAATCATCCATAAAGGGGCCGTGCTGTATGGGAACCCCCCACGAAGCAGGTTCCAGGATGTTCTGGCCTCCCTTAGGCACAAGGCTCCCTCCAATGAAAGCAGCGTCCACCACGCCGTAAAGCTCAAACAAAACGCCGACCTGATCAACTATAATTATCTCCCAATCACGCTGCATCTGGGATAAAAGAGCAACTCTCTTTCCCGTCTTTGAAGCTGCTTCAGATGCCAATTTCTTAGCCCTCTGGGGGTGCCTTGGCACCAATATCAAACGCACTTTATGCCCCTTATATGTAAGCCTACTGAAGGCATCTAGCACTACATCTTCCTCTCCTTCATGGGTGCTGCCGGCAAGGAGAACTTTGCTCCCTTCCAGATTGAGCTTCTTCTTTAAGCCCTCTACATCTACAGCTTGGCGCCTTGCAAGGAGAGCATCTATTTTGCAGTCTCCAGTCACTACAACTTTATCAGGCCTTACGCCTATCTCTATAAACCTCTTTGAATCAGCTTCAGTTCTGGCCATTATTTTCCTGAAATTCTCAAGCAAAGAACACCAAAGCTTTCTATGCTTCAGCGCCTTCCTGAATGAGCGCTCTGAAAACCTGGCATTGGCCAAAAAAGCCGGAATGTTTCTTTTCTTAAGCCCATAAAGCAGGTTAGGCCATACTTCCGTCTCAACCGCTATATATGCCCTTGGGCTTATCCTGTCCAAAGCCCTCTTCACCACCCATGGGGCGTCCCAAGGATAGTAAATCAGCCTTACACTGTCACCCAAAAGCTTGCGGGCCATACACCTACCCGTAGGGGTGATGGTGCTAAGCAAAGCGCTACAGCTTGCTGCGTTTCCCATAGCTTTCACCATGGGAAACGCAGCCTGGACCTCCCCCACCGACACGGCGTGGATCCAGAAAGAGCCTTTCTCCAAGTCTTTGTAGTACCCCAGCCGCTCTGCCAACCCCTCCCTATAACGAAGGGCAAGGTAGGGAAAAGCGGCCAGATAAGCTAAGCTTGAGACTGCCCTGTAAAGTTTCTTCTGCAGGTTACGCCACCCCAGCTTTCAACAGGTCGTGGATGTGAACGATTCCCACTACAACCTCATCTTTGACGACGGCAAGGCAGGATATCTCCGATTCCTCCATAATATGAACTGCCTCCACCGCGAGCTTCTCTGGCTGTATGAATTTAGGGCTTTTAGTCATGACGTCCTCTATCCTGAGCCCCATCCCCTGAGGCCCCTGGTCCTCCAAAAGGCGCCTCAAGTCTCCATCGGTAAATATCCCCAGAAGCCTCCCTCGATCATCGACCACGATGGCAGCCCCGTAGCCTTTGCTGGTCATCTCAAATATAGCTTCCCTCACAAAGGTCTGAGGGCCCACCAAAGGCAGCCTCTCCTTGCTTCCCATAACATCCTCTACCCTTAAAAGAAGCCTTCGCCCCAGAGAGCCTCCGGGGTGAAACATGGCAAAGTCCTCTTTTCTTATACCCCTGAGCTCCGTGACCATCCCTGCCAGGGCATCTCCTACCGCAAGCTGGAGGGTAGTGCTGGAAGTTGGGGCAAGCCCCAACGGATCGGCCTCTGCCGTCACACCAGTATCAATCACTATATCGGCATTTTGGGCCAATCGGGACGTAGGGTTCCCCGTGAGGGCTATTATGACGGCCCCCAGGCGCTTGAAATAAGGCAGTATCTCCAAGGTCTCCCTGGTCTCGCCGCTGTTGCTCAAAAAAAGCCCTACATCCTCCCTGCACACCATGCCCAAATCTCCATGGGCTCCTTCCGCCGCATGAAGGAAAAAAGCCGGGGTGCCTAAAGAAGCAAAGGTAGCAGCGATCTTGCGGCCTATAAGCCCTGACTTTCCCATGCCCACTACGACAAGCCTGCCGCTGGCATCGTGGATTGCCCTTGCAGCCTCCACGAGCTCAGGACCTAACCGCTCTGCTGCCCGCCTTAATTCTTCCGCTTCAGAAAAAAGTATATTTTTACCCAAACTCTGAAGATAGCTATCCTCTAAGTTCTTACTTTCTCTTTCCCATGGAAGGGCGATCATAGCTATGCCTCCTCCGCAAGGTTTACATAACCTATGGCCCTAGCTGCCTCATGGATCTTTTTGACCTGCTTTAGGAGCTTCTCCAGATCTGAAAGAGGAACCATATTGGGGCCATCACTTTTGGCCTTATCCGGCTCAGGATGAGTTTCAAGGAAAAGAGCATCTATACCTATGGCGACTGCGGCTCTAATTAAAGGCAACACAAATCGCCTATCCCCACCACTTCTTTCTCCTTGGCCTCCAGGCATCTGGACGCTGTGGGTGCCGTCGAACATCACAGGATATCCGAAGGATCTCATTATCGGCAGGGATCTCATGTCCACCACTAGCTGGTTGTAACCAAAAGTGGTTCCTCTTTCACAAAGTATTATCCTGTTGTTGCCAGCTTCCAGGCATTTTCTTGCAGCCTGGGCCATATCCCATGGAGAAAGGAACTGCCCCTTCTTTATGTTTATTACCTTGCCCGTCCTGGCAGCGGCCACGAGAAGATCTGTCTGCCTGCACAAGAAAGCCGGAATCTGCAAAACGTCAGCCACCTCGGCAACCCTTGCTGCCTGCCATGGTTCGTGAATATCCGTCAATATGGGGTAACCTGTCTTTGCCTTTATCTCCGCAAGCCAATTGAGACCTTTTTCCATACCAGGCCCCCTGTAGCTGTGGATGGACGTTCGGTTAGCCTTATCAAAAGAGGACTTGAAAACATAATCCATCCCCAGGCTGCTGCATACCTTGCCAGCTACCTGGGCTACCTCAAGAGCCAAATCCAGGCTTTCAAGAACACACGGGCCAGCTACCACAAGCAATCTCTCCTCGCCCACCTTGTAATTTCCCAAAGAAAAGCTTCTTACCATTTGAGATCATCTCCATGCTTCTTTAAATATGCCTCCAGCCTCTTGACGTCCTCAGGCGTGTCTATCTCTATGGTATCCTCCATTACAGGAACGCACTTTATCTTCCGGCCCAGTTCAAGTACCCTCAACATCTCCAGGCTCTCGGAACGCTCCAATGGCGTCTGCTTCCAGCTGGCAAACTCCAGCAGAAAACCTTTCCTGTAGGCGTAGGGCCCTATGTGCTTGTAATATGAGGCACCCTTAACTCGAGGATAAGGAATCACAGAACGGCTAAAATACAACGCCTTAAAATACTGGTCGAAAACCACCTTCACTATATTGGGGTCTTCCACCTCGGAAGGCTTCTCTATCTCCTTCACCGCCAATGCGAGGTCGCAATCCTTATCTTGCGCCAAAGCCTCTATAAGGGAACCTATCATCTTGGGCCCCACAAGAGGGTCATCTACCTGAATATTAAGGACCATATCTGAATCTTCCACTCGGCTTACGACCCACGCCACCCTGTCTCCACCACTTGGAAGCTCAGGGGGAGTCATCATGGCTTCTCCCCCGTCCTCTCTAACCACTTCAGCTATGCGCTCATCATCTGTGGCCACTATTACCCTATCTAAAAGAGGGCATCTTCTAGCCTGCCTCAGCACCCTTATGACCAAAGGAATCCCTGCTATCTCAATCAAAGGCTTGCCTGGAAGGCGAGTACTCTGATAGCGAGCAGGAATTACAGCTAACGTCCTCATAACACATGTTCCCCCTCTTTTACAAAAACCTTATCCAGG
The DNA here is from genome assembly GCF_017656375.1 of Thermovirga sp. Classification (GTDB taxonomy): domain Bacteria; phylum Synergistota; class Synergistia; order Synergistales; family Thermovirgaceae; genus Thermovirga. The sequence goes on along the minus strand of NZ_JACDOB010000013.1, from coordinate 40,071 downwards.
TGCTTCCACACCTGACACCTTTTCTTCCATCCTAGCTCCTTTAGAGCATAGCGCACTACATCTTCTACCGCGCCAGAAGGTCCCATCATAGAAACACCAGCTTTCGACATCCTAGCGTGCCTGCCAGAATTATTAAGTATGGCTAAAGCCTCTCTGGCCAAAGCATCACTGCTGGGCCCCACCAGAACTTCTGATTCTCCAAGAAGCCTTTTTTGCACCAATTTACCCTTCTCCAGTATGGAGACCACTGGCACGCCTAACCCAGCACAGATCTGGTTGGCCGTCCCACCAAGGCCTATAACGACCTTAGCCCCTCGAGCTACCATTCCAACCTTCTCCCTGGTCAGAACCACCTTGGTCCTACCTGAAGGGCCTATCAGTAAAGAGTCTTCAAACTTTTCCCAGCCTTCCAACGACTCCAAAAGACGCTTTTCATCTATAGTTGCCGCTAGGACCATTACAAAATGACACGTTTTCTTTTGATTTATCAACTCCGCAGCTTCCAGGAGCATTTTGACATCTTGATATGCCCTCTTACGGCTACCAGGCAAAAGAAGCACCCCGGGCAAATCTTCTTTCCAAAACATGCTCTTTTCACAAACATTATCACCGGCAAGATCCATAATTGGATTACCACAAAAGACGGCATTTACCTTTCTTTTCACCATCTTATCCCTGGTTTGGCTATCCCTGGTCCATACGCACCTGGCCCTCTTTCGCAGCAAAAAATACTCAAAACTGAAATGCCCTCTATTTTTTTCCGTCTTTGCAGTAGCCAAAAGAACCGGCATACATCCTTGCCCCCACAAGACGTTGAGAAGCAAATAAACGTCTCCTACACAGAGGACCGTCCTTATTTTTCCTCTTAAAGCTTTCCAAACTTTCATCTGCTCCGACAGATTACGCAAAAGCCCTCTTTTTAAATCCCTTAAAAGATCCTTCAAGTGATACTTTATCACACCCTCGCTGGGCATTTCATATGGTGGCGCACAAACCTTCACGCCTGCCTGTTCGTATTCCTTTCCACTGCCTACAAGAGGAAAAGCCAAGACCTCTGCATCAGGCAGCTTTTCCTTCAGCTTAGCCGCCAACAGGGAACCTATAGCATCCTCTCCATAGCCGTTGGATGCTATAACTATCCTGGGCCTCAATGCATCAATCAATTTTTTGATGAATCTCTCCTCTTCGGCAATTTTAGTCCTAACTTTTGGAACAACGACCTCAAAGGGAAACTTGTATCCCTTAGGCAAATTCAAAATATCCTTCTCTGTACATACTACAAATTGGGCTTCTTGTTTCCTGTACTCCTCTTCTATCTGCACGAGGTCTTTCTTGCTGAACTTATGATGATCCCTGAAAACCAGGTGGCCCTGGATCTCTACCCCTACTCGCCTCAAGAAAGCTTCAAAGCTCGCCGGGTTCCCTATGGCAGAAAAAACCACTGCTCTACCCTTAGGGGGAACCTCAAGCTCCTTCCAATTGCCATCCCAAAGAGCCCAGCTATCAAGCTCAAGGTGGGCCTCAAATATAAAGTCCTTATCCAGGTATATGGCAAGTTCATCCTTGATCTTTTCAATGGTTGCTCTTTCCACCTGGTCAGCTTTCGTTATAATCGCAATGTGAGCCCTACTTATAGCGCTTTTGTTTTCCCTCAAAAGCCCCGCTGGGAAAACCCTACCGCTCCCCCAAGGACAAGTAGCATCCACCAAAAGGACATCTACATCCCTTCCCATCTTCCTGTGCTGGAATGCATCGTCTGCAATCACTAAATCCACACCGTCTTTAGCAAGAATCTGGATGCCTTCAACCCGGTCGGAGGAAACGCAAACGACAGCTCTCGGCAACTTCTGAGAGAGCAAAAACGGCTCATCGCCAACTTCATCAGGTGAAAAAGACGTCCCTTCCCTCATCACACGAGTCCCTTTACTCTTTTTTCCATAGCCTCTTGAAACAATACCCACTTTAAGACCACAAGAATCGAAAAGGCCGGCCAGCATCTCCACTACGGGAGTTTTATTGGTCCCACCTACCGTAATATTCCCCACGCTGACCACTGGAACTGGCACTTCAAGGCTTTTAAACATACCGTGATCGTAGGCCTTGTTGCGCAGAGATGACAAAAAATCCGCCAACCACCCTAACGGCACCATGCCCCACCAAAAGGGGCTTGACTCTTCTCCTCTTGTAAAACGTAAGTAATCCACCAGGGCCTTACTCACCATTGCCATCTCCAAACTGCAACTCGCAGAGCCTGGCATACAGCCCTCCGCGTTTTATCAAGCTATCATGAGTCCCTTCTTCCACTATGGTCCCTTTATCCAAAACCAAAATGCGATCTGCCTCTTTGACCGTGGCAAGCCTATGGGCTATAACAAACGACGTCCTACCCTCAGAAGCTTTTCTTAATGCCGCCTGAATCTCCTGCTCCACCACCGCATCCAAAGAGGAAGTGGCTTCATCCAGTATCAATATCCTGGGATCCCTTATTATGGCCCTGGCTATCGCAAGCCTCTGCCGCTGGCCACCGCTTAGGGTAACTCCCCTCTCTCCTACTTCGGTATCGTAACCATCAGGAAGGCTCTCTATGAACTCCCTTATTCCCGCCATCTCTGCTGCCTTCTTAATGCTCTTGAGGGTGGCTCCCGGAAAGCCGTAGGCAATGTTGTAAGATATGCTTCCTTTAAGCAGCAAGGGATCCTGAGGCACCATGCCTATCTGTCTTCTCAAGGACTTGAGCTCTAAATTACGAACGTTAACCCCATCTATGAAAACCCCACCTTTTTGGGGATCATAGAAACGAGGGATCATATCTACCAATGTAGACTTACCCGCACCGGTAGGACCCACTATGGCGACCTTCTCTCCCGGATAAACGGAAATGTCGATATCCTTCAATATCCACTGCTCATTCTGATATGCAAAGCACACGCCCTTATAATCCACCTTCCCAGCTACACTGGACAGAACAATGGGCTTTTTGGGGGGAGTTATTTCATTTTTAGTATCTATTACTTCGAATATACGCTCTGCTGAGGCCATGCCCTGCTGAATCTTGGCCACCACCCTAGAAAAGGTCCTTATTGGCTGAACTAAAAGGGCCAAATACCCTAAGAAGGCTATGAGCTCTCCAGGAGTCATCTCGCCTGCTACGACTATCCGGCCGCCAAACCAAAGAATGAGGGATAAGGCCCCTATCAATATGACCTCTATGATCCCCGACAGGGCCGCATTCACCTGGGTCCCCCTCATCAGGGCCTTGAAGTGGGCCTGATTGCTATTTTTGAACCTTTCATACTCCTCGTCTTCAGTTGCAAAGGACCTAACTATCCTTATGCTTGAAAGGGCTTCATAAGCTATGGAAGAAAGGGCCGCTAGCTGGCTCTGTATATCATGGCCAACAGCCCTGAGCTTTTTAGATGCCTTGTCTAAAACCCACGCGGCAATGGGCAAAATCACAAAAGTTATGGCCGTAAGCTTCCAGTTTAAGTAGATCAAAAAGCAAAGCATTCCTACGAAGCTAAGGCTCTGAACAACCAAATCTATAACAGCTGTTGTAACCATCTCTTGAAGCTTTACCACATCATTGGTTATACGAGAGACTAACTCCCCCACCCTTGCACCATATATGTAGCGCAGCGACATCCTCTGCATATGGTCGTAAAGCTCAAGCCTCAAGTCCATAACTACTCTCTGCCCAACCCAGTTCATCAAATATTGCTGGCCGTAATAGGCCACATTCTTAAGCAAATACAAAAGAACCAAGCCTAAAGCCAGCAGGTTCAGCATGAACAAATTTTTACTTATAAGAACATCGTCCACAATGTTCTTCAAAATCCATGGGGCTATAACCGTAAATGCAGAAGCCATAACCATACACACAAGAGCAGCACCTATCCTGCCCTTATAAGGTCTGGCATATTTTAAAAGCCTTAAATACAAGCTCTTCTTTTTACCAAACATACTTAGCATATCCTCTCTTCAATAAGGAATAATATCTTCTCTGCCACTTTTTCCCTTTCAGCAAGGCTAATAAGGCGCTCCTTTTGCCTTAGCCTCTCTTTTTTGTCCAGCATAAGTTCCGCCAACACCTGGGCTAACTCAGCAGGGGCAATATCTCCAACAACTTCTTTCATTATCATCTCTTTGGCAATCCTGTTTGGCCATGCAAGAAAATCTCTTCTGGAATCAGCAGCCCTTCTCAAGAACTTACCCTTTATCATTTTCCCCAAAAAAGGCGTCTCCAGGAAAATCCCCTTTAAACCACCAAGAGGTACGTGCTCCAAAAAACGAAAAGGAACAGCCACAATAGTCGGAACCCCTAAATGCATGAGCTCCAAGGTGTTAGTCCCCGGCTGTGTCAAGGCCAAATCTGCCCTCTCAAGGATAACCCTTGTTCCCGCAATAGAAGGAGCAAGGCCCGCTTCTTCCCATTCATTTACCTCACCTTCTGAAGCAAAAGGAGAAAGGGCTGTCGTTATCTCCACATTATCTACTAACCTGCCCAAAGCGTCTTTTACCTCCGACAAAAACTTGAAAGATGCCCTTCTAATGGCAGGCCTGCTTCCGGGGAAAAACACCAAATGAAAAGAGCCTTCCTCCTTCCACGGAGAGGATCCCTCATCCATTGCCAAAGCATCTGAAGTAAGGTCACCTACCGGAACGCTCTTCGGCATAAGGGGGGACTCCCAAGCTGTCATAACTAAATCTGTTTTTTCCATAAGAGGCTTAGGAGCATAAGTATAGCAGAAAAAAGGCTTTTTCCCCCTTGAGGCCATAAGGCCATACAAAAGGTCGCCTCCAAGTTGCAAAACCAGGTCAGAGTCATCATTCAACATTTTGAAAGCACTTTTTAAGAAAAAATAAGGGCCAAAAACCCTATCGGCGCCCAAGCTGCTTGCCAGCCTCACTTCTTCGCCAGAGGAAAATTGGCACGGCAAAAGGCCGATAGTAACTCCGTAGCCTCTAGTTTTCAAAGCCTTGACCATAGGCCTTACCCAACACCAAAGCTCTCCTGGCCCGTTGGCCAACAAAAGAACTTTTTTCATCACTCCACACCCTTCAAAATAGCCTCTGCCCACAAGTTGAGTGCACCAGGCTTGCCAAGTTTCTCGCAAGCTTCGTCCATGACCTTATGAATCTTAGCTCTTTTTGATTCATCCTGAAGGTAAGGCAAAAGGTTGTCCAGAACATTGTTGGCTCTTGCATCGTTTTGCAAAAGCTCCGGGAACAGGGGCCCTCCTGCCAAGATATTGGGTATGCTTATCCATGGGGTTTTCACGAATAACTTATACGCCAACCAAGAAGACCAGGAAGCCTTATATAGCACCACCATGAACCTCCGGCGCAGAAGGGCTTCAACAGCCACCGTGCCGCTGGCTCCCACCACGGCATCCGAACGCTCTATCAGCTTAGCTCCAGGCCCTGAATAAGTTTCAAAGGCCCTTGAATTGAGCTTAATGTAATTTTTTATCTCTTCTGTGAGGTTAGAAGCTATGGAAACTACCGGTTTAAACCCCAAACCTTGAAGCCTTTCTCCAACTTCCAATAACACCGGCAATATGCTCCTTACCTCAGAGGGCCTACTTCCAGGCAACAGGCCGATAACCCTTTCCTCTCCCTCCAAATTTAAAGTTGGAAAGGAGCTTTTAGAAAACATGGCTTCATCCAAAAATGGATGCCCAATCCAAAGACTTGAAACTCCCTTTGATGCCAAAAATTCATGTTCAAAGCCAAAGAGAGGGAAACATAAATCACAAAGCTTTTTTAGCTTCTTTACCCTACCGCCTCTCCATGCCCAAACAGTCGGAGGACACATGTAAAATACTTTTCCCCTGTATCCTTTAAGGCGCAAACCTTCCAACAACCTTAAATGAAAATCAGGGCTATCTACAACAACTACAGCCTTGGGTTTTTTCTCAATAATCTGGGATTCAATGCTCCTTTTAAGCGAAAGAAGCCTGGGGATAGATGAAAGGACCTCTCCTATGCCCATAAGCTGAAGTTCCCTCATGGACCAGGCCTTTTCCACACCTGCAGCCTCACTCAAGGGGCCTACCACGCCCCACAATTTACCCTCAAACCCTCTAACTCTTAGCCCCGCGGCAAGCCTTGAAAGGTAATAGTCCCCAGAAGCCTCGCCACAGCTAAAGAAAATGGACATCACCCTATCCCCCACAAGGCTATTCCCGATTCTTCTGCAATGGCAAATGTTTTCTCCTTTTCCAGAATTATAGTCCTTCCAGCCTCGACAGCAAGGCACGTTAAAGCTCCTTCAGCCATCATCTTCAACGTAGTAGGCCCCACTGTGGGAAGGTCATATCGTTCGTCCTGGTCAGGCCGCATCATCTTTATTACAACTCCACCTTTCACAAGACAGCCAGCCCTTTCTATGGTCTTGTCAGTACCTTCCATGGCCTCAACGGCCACGACAGAACGGCCCTTTACCACCAATGTCTGGCCAAAGGACAACGGCAAGAGCTTTTTCATTATATTCACGCCCCAAGCTATGTCGCCCTTTTCCTCCTCCGTAGGAAGCCTACCTGCTATTGTTCCAGCAGGAGCCAATATGTCTGAAATTACTTCTCTATAAGATAGAACTTTTATCCCCTGAGACTCTATAGCCTTAACTATACCCCCCAGCAAGCTGTGATCGTCCCTTGAGCTAAGCTTTCCTATAACAGCCAACAGCGCGGGGTCAAGTTTTTCTGGCATATACATCAATCTCTTAGGGACATACCCTGCCATTATAAGCTCTTTTATCCCTCGCTCTTTCAGATCCCTCAAAAGCCACCCCAAATTGGGTGAAAGCATATTGACAACTTCTACACCATCCAAGCCAGGACTGCAAGGCGATAAATTCTCATTTAAAGAATAAATAACATCTATTTTACCTTTCAGCCTGCTCGTTATCTCTAAAGGCAAGGTTCCCGCCCCCGCTACCAGTGCTATACGTTCATAACTCAAAGGAACCACCCCTAACTATTTGCTTTGAGGGCCAACCTGAATGCATAGGCAAAGAATACCAGGTTGGGCATCCAGGCCGCAAGGATAGGATTTATTTGGCCAGCTTCTCCGAAAGACCTAAAAAATGACATGAGCACATAGTACAAAAAGACTATGAAGACACTGGTTGCAAGGCCTGCACCATGCCCCGAACGGTGAGGCCTAACCCCCAAAACGGTCCCCAAAAGGGCCAATATAAGACAAGCCCACGGAACTGCCAGCTTCAAGTGGAATAAAACCCAAAGAGGAGACAAATTGGAACCATGCTTTTTCATGATCTTTATGTACTCCAAAAGCTCCAAGGCGCTCATCTCCTTAGGATCCCGCGACAGCTTAACCATTTTATGGGGCTCTAAGAGCACTGGCATCTTCTGCTTATCAAAAGAAAAAAGAAGCTGTACCTTTTCTCCACCTTTCACCTCAAAAACTTTGCCGTCTTCCAGAATCCACCCTTCCTTCGTCCAAAAACCTCGTTTTGCGTTGGTTATTCTGTTAAGGTTTCCTTTGTTGAAATCCTGTATGAGCACATCTTCCATCTCGCCCTTGTTGTAGCGCAGTTTGGCTATGTAGACCACTCTCTTCAGGGTTCCGCCGGACTCATCCCTCAAGAACACCTTCTCTTTCAACATGGTGGGCTTTTCTTTCGCCACCTCGAAACGCAGTATGTTGTCCGCAGCCTTATTCGAGAGGGGGACCAACGTCTCATCAAAAAATAGCGCCACGAGAGATACAAATATGCTCGCAACTATTATGGGAATTGCTATCCTTTGAAATGCAACGCCAGAGGCCTTCAAGGCCACTATCTCGCTCTGGGAGGAGAGCCTGCTGAAGGTCAAAAGACAGGCCAAAAGAGACGCCATGGGCAAAGTCATGACGATAACCTCAGGAAGCTTGTAGGCAAAAAGCTTAGCCACAGCCCAGGCTGAAACGCCTTTTTCAACTATTAGGTCAGCTATTTGAAACAGAAGGTCTCCTGCCACCAAAAGCACGGCAAAGGCAGCTATGCCAAAAAAGAATGCCCCTGCCACTTCAGATAGGATATATCTATCAAGGGTCCTCAAAACCTGACGTTTCCCGGCCATTACACAAAGGTCCCTTCATCTTTATTTTTCTGCAGTATTAACTCGGCTGCATCTCTTACTGCGCCATATCCTCCCCGTGACGGAGTAACAACATCTGCTGCCTCTTTGGCCTCCACAAGCGCATCGGAAGGGGCAAAACTAAGGCCCACCCACTTGAGACAGTCAACGTCGTTCACGTCGTCCCCTATATAAGCTATCTCCTGTGGACTCAAGCCCATTTCATCTGCTACATCCTTTAAAAGAGCCAACTTATCACCTACACCCTGATATACCCTTTTTATGCCCAATTCTTCTGCCCTTGCAGCAGTGGCATTTGAGGGGCGCCCACTAATGATACACACCTCAACGCCACTTCTTTTGAGTCTTGCTATACCCATTCCGTCCTTCACATCGAAACGCTTCCATTCATTGCCACGGCCATCCATCAAGATGCCTCCATCGGTCATGGTGCCATCCACGTCCATAACAAAGAGCCTAATCATTCTCGAGCCCCTTTTCTTTCTTATTCGGCCAAGGAGAGATTCCTCTCTTGCTACCCTTGATGAAATCTATTATTTCCCTTATTAAAGCAGAGTTGCCTTTTTCCTGTTCTAGCAAACTTAAGGCATCCTTCAACGTTAGGCTGCTTCTCAAGAGTTTTTTGTATGCTTCCTTTATCAGGCTACGCTCTTGCTGATTGAAGCCATTTCTCCTCAAACCCACCACATTAAGTCCTCTTATCTTTGCAGGGTGCCCGTCAACAATCAGAAAAGGAGGAATATCCTTCACCACCTTGGACAAGCCACCTATCATACAGTAGTCTCCAATCCGCACAAACTGATGAATACCGCAGAGCCCACCAAGTACCACTTTTTTACCCACACTAACATATCCAGCCAGGCCAGCCTTGCTCGCTATGACACAATCAGGCCCTACGAAGACGTTGTGGCCTATGTGGACTCCCTCCATAATGAAGCAGCCACCACTTACTACCGTCTCGTTACCCTCTCCACTGGCCCGATGAACTGTTACGTTCTCCCTAAGGGTAACCCCATCACCTATCCTCACCCAGGATAGTTCGCCCTTGTAGCCAAAGTCTTGCGGCAGCTGCCCCAAAGTCACATGCTCGCATAACAGGCACTTTCTCCCTATCTTGACGTGATCGCGGACGGTCACAAAGGCCTCTAGCCTAGTTTCAGAGCCAATTTCTACGTCGTCACAAACTATACAATAAGGGCCTATCCATACTCCATCTCCCAGTTTGGCTTTATTTGAGACCAATGCCGTTGGGTGAATAAAAATTGACATCAATCCTTCTCCCCTGTCAGCCTTTCGGCCACAACAAAACTGAACATGGCCTCAGCCACAACTTCCCCTTCGACCTTGGCCACAGCTTCTACTTTTCCAACCTTGCCCCTAAGTTTTACAAGCTTTGCCTCCGTAACCAGCTGATCACCAGGCACAACAGGCCTTCTGAGCTTGGCCTTCTCTATGCCGGTAAGGTACATGGCCAACCCCTTGGCCTCAGGCTTGCTGGCTATCATCATGGCTGCAACCTGCCCCATAGATTCGAGGACTAATACTCCAGGCATAACCGGTTCCTCGGGGAAATGCCCCATGAAAAATGGCTCATTTATGGTCACGTTCTTGTACCCTACCACCCTATCATCACTGACCTCTAAAACTCTGTCCACCAGAAGGAACGGATAACGATGTGGAAGGAAACTTCTTATCTTTTGAATATCCATAGCCTCGCCTCCTTCAAACGCTTCAGATCTTTCTTAACAAGCTATTCCCCCAAAACACAGGCTCTCTTGAGCCTTTTTGTAAGCTCCACGTTGAGCACATGACCACCCTTATAAGAGACCACAAGCCCCTTCAAGGGAACTCCCAACAGAGCCAAGTCCCCCATTAGATCCAGGGCCTTGTGCCTTGCCAGTTCATCAGGATACCTTAGCCCTGGTATGGGGCCCTTTAAAGGCACCACAATCGTATTGTCCTTTGTGCCTCCCAAGCCCAACCCTCGAGATATAATCTCCTCTATTTCCTCTTCCAAGACAAAAGTTCTCGCTCCAGCCAGTTCCTTTATGAAGCTCTCCTCCTGGTGGACATACTCCATTGCCTGGGTTATGCCTCTTTCAGTTCCATAATTTACTACCACCGACAACTCAAAAGTGTTGCTAGGAAAAGCTGCTACAAAAGCTCCCCTATCCTCGTCACGCACCCACACAGGAAAAGTAACGTCCAAAGAGAATTGTTCATCCAAGGAAAATTCTTCCACATTTTTAATTAACTCCTCTGCTAAAGGAAGACACGATCCATCTAAAGCAGGCACCTCTGAGCCTTCGATTGAAAAAGCTACCTGCCAAACCCCAAGCCCGGATAGAGCCGCCAAAAGATGCTCTACGGTCTTTATACTACTACCATCAGGCAAAAATAGCGTAGTACCCCTAAAAGAGCCATCAGCTTCAAGGTCCTGAAGCCTGTATCTTTCCCCTTCTTTCTCTACCCATATCCCTAGTTCATCTGTTGGGGAAAGCTTCAATACGGACAACTCGCCAGTATGAAGCCCCTTGCCTTCCAGTGTAATAGGCTTTTTCAGTCTCCTAATTTTCCCTGCCATCATTTACCTTCACCGTTTCTTTCCGAGCCTTTATCTAATGATTTAAAAAACTTTCGGATTTTAGGATAAAGCTCCACGAGCTTGCCCAAAACAACCTGTTTTTTCATTTCTTGTTCATGTTCCCTTGCTGGAAAGCCAGAATATATCTTTCCGGGAGGAACGTTTCTTGTAGCGCCTCCATGGGCGGCTATCACTGCCCCTTTTCCAACTCTGACATGATCTGCTACACCACTTCTTGCAGCCATAACAACCCCATCCTCCAAGACAGCGCTGCCCGCGATACCTGCCATAGCTACCAGGACACATCCTTTTCCTACCTTGGCGTTATGCCCTATGTGAACATGGTTGTCTATCACAGTGTCATCCCCTACGACAGTTTCTCCCAGCGTAGCCCTATCTATGGTGGAGCAGGCTCCAATCTCTACCCTGTTGCCAATCCTGACCCTGCCAAGCTGCGGTATCTTTACAGGCTTGGGTCCCCTGTTGAGGAGGAAACCGAAACCATCACACCCTATCACTACACCTGAATGAATAAGGCACTCCTCTCCTATGACTGTCTCTTCATTCAGGACCACGTTGGCTTCAATCCTGGTATGGGCTCCTATCTTAACGAATTCACCTACGCACACTCTCGCTTCAAGAATTACTCCAGGCCCTATATCGGCGCCTTTTTTTATGACACAGTAAGGTCCAACACTTGCAGTTTTGTCAATTTTGGCTTCGTCATCCACCACTGCGGTTTCGTGAATTCCCGGTGCAACCTCTTTTCTAGGAGCAAAAAATTCTAGTATTTTAGCAAAAGCAAGTTGCGGATCATTTACTTCTATGCCCGTTCTTCCCTGTTGGAGCCACCCCACAGGAACAACCGCCGCTACAGCTTCACCCACCAAACTAAAATCTTCCTTCTGCCAGGCAACAGCTATATAGTCTTGCCTTTGTCCTGACGGAAGCTGCACTCCCCTAACAACCCTACCTTTGTCCCCCAAGGGGTTTCCTTCCACCAGCTGAGCTAATTTTTCTATAGTCACATCACGCTCTACGATCATTGTTACGTAATGCTCCTTCCTAAAGGTTTCCCACTAATCTCACGCAAAATTCGTCCTCTTCGCGGCTATCATAAAACAGCTCCCAAAAGATATGTTCCCTTATCCGCCATCCAAGGCCCGCCTCTACTTCATCTTCCTCACTGTAGCGAGCCCAACCATAAACTTTATCAAATATTTCGTCAAACCACACCCTTCCCCAATATTCATCGTCGGGGAAGGCCCTTTCTGCACCGATCCATATGTTTTTCCACAACAACCATCGTGTTCCTAAACGACTCTCAACATCTCCATCATCAACCTTAATAATGCCCTCGCCATAAGCTTCAAGATCAAACCCCGATATAGGAACAGTTCTCCTGCCAAAATGAATACCCACTTCGGGAGGCCTTCCCTCAGCACCTATATAGGTAGCAAGCCACGCCCTCAGGACATATTTTTGGCTTTCCACGTTGACCTTAAGCGTCGACACGGTCTGCGGGGTAAGGTTAACTTCTACCTTTCCCTTTAACTTGCGAGCCTGCCACTTATCCTCAAGATCCAAAGCCACCTTACGAGAAATAGCCTTTTTGTGCTTTGAAACCCATTCCACAGGAAGCCCAACATAGGTAGAAAGAACCTCAAGAGCCTCTTCCTCTAAATCTGCCTGCAATACGTTGGGCAGCGACAAGGAAGTAAAACTAGTCTTGAAAGCCACAACGACCGGCTCTTTTGGGGAAAAGCTCACTTCCAAAACAGGAATTCCCCCCTCCTGGGTAAAAACAAGCATCCCATTCCAACCTGGAAGGTTTTTTGCAATAATTTCCTGGGCTCTCTTGCGAAAATCACTAGCCGACCACCTTAAGACATCGAAGGGAAGATGGTCTAACATTCCCTCAAGTTCCTCCTGTAAAGTCCCTAAATCCTCTGCAAAAAGGATTGAAAGATATCCAGAGAGTTTAGGCACATCAATAAGCACCTTCCAACCAGAGGCATTTTCTTCAGAAACTTCAAAAGCAACATAAAGGTTAAGGCCGTCCTCTTTGAGGCTTTCGATGACAAGCCCCGGAAAGAGCCTTTTTGCCACCAGCCTTAAAATCTCTTCTTTGTTGGAAAGATTACGTCTTGCAGCTTCATTCCACACTGCATCAAGGGACCTTTGCATAGCCCCTGACAGCCAAGATGGAACTCCCTCCACCTTGACTGAGGCATAGGCTTTTTGATTCAAAAGAAAGGCCACGGCCAAAACAAGGACCGAGGCCAAAACAACCCGCCGCAACGCTTTCCTAAGTTCATTCATATGTCAAAAGCACACCACCTAGAACATCTCTCCGAATCCGAAATGAGTAGTAGTTTCATATTCTCCCTCGGCAACGTCCAGCCTGAGGTTACCCAAAGGCGTACGCACTCTAACGCCAATCCCGTAAGCATCCTTCATATCGGAGAAACTGAAATTATCCGATGCCATGCCGGTGTCATAAAAAAGAACTACTGAAAAAGCATCCTTTATCGGCACTCTGAGTTCGGCATTCAACAAAGCCATCTCGTCACCTTCAAACTCGTCATCATTGTATCCCCTCAGGTCATTAGAACCTCCAAGGAAGTACTGTTCTGCCCATGGGACTTGACCTGAAGATGAACCATATCTCAATCTACTCGCAAAAATGACAGGGTTATCCTCAGATCCAATATCTAAATTATCCATAATTCCCGAAAGGAAATCCTTCAACGGGCGATAATACCTGGCTTCTATCCAATATTTAGTGTACTCCATTTCACTACCCGTATCTGGCTCAAAGTACCCCTGCTCAACATTAAGCTTGTAAACAGCTCCATCCGGGTAAGATATGAACTTCACGAGATCAGTGTAAGTCAAAGTACCGGTAATAGAATAGTTGGTGCCAACTCGGTCCTCATCGTCGACCATGGTACCTGGCGTTTCATCCGGGTTCCTTACGTTGAAAATCTCCACATCGTGCCAGTCTAACAGGGCATACCAGCTGAGTTTTTCATCCGAGCGAAATTTCTTTCCTATACCGAAATAAAAACCCTTTTTATCTTCATCATAGTAGTGTTGAAGATCTCCGTCCTCGTAATCTTCCAGGTCTTCCCAGCTCCTCTTATACACTCCCACCTTCCAGGAATAATACTCCTGATCCATGTAAGGCTCTGTAAAACTTACCCAATACTGCTCCCTGTCACCGGTCTCAAAACCTATCTCCGCCTGCTGCCCCAAACCCTTGTAATTGCTCTCTGTCAAAGTGGCTCCACCTGTCCAGCCACTGCTCGAGCCGTGCCCTATGGAAAGGCCTACTTTCGTGGTCTTCTGCTCGGTGACGGTAAACACCAAATTTACCATATTCGGGTTTTCCTCGTTGGGCTCGAAACCAAGGCTGACATCCTCAAAGAACCCAAGCTGATTCAGCTTGTTAAGAGAATGCCTTACCAAGACAGCGTTGAACAAGTCTCCCTTTTTAAGTAGTATTTGCCTCTTTATAACAAATGTCTTGGTCTTCTTGTTGCCCTGTATTATGATGTCACCGACTCTGGGTTCAACTATCTTTATCTTCACCACACCATCTTCAAAGGTAACGTCTTCCATCCTTACGAGAGTGTAGCCATCTTTCTCGTACTTTTCCTTTATTCTCTGAAGGTCGTGCCTGAAAAATACTCGGTTAAATACGCTTCCAGGCTTTGAGAAAACCAACTCCATGAGCTCATCGCTGGGATAAACCGTGTTGCCCTCAAAAACTATCTCTTTAATAGTGGGGTTTTCCACCACTTCGTACTCCACATATATTCCTCCCGATTGGGGAGAAACACTTACGTCAACCAAGGAAAAGAATCCTAGCCCATAAATATTGTCTATATCCTTCTGAACCAACTCGCGGTCAAGGGGTTCACCTACTTTCGTCTCCACGACGCTAAGTATAAAGTTGGATGCCACTTGCTTGTTGCCTGAAACACCTACCCCAACCACCAGGGGATTTTGAGCAAACGATAATGACGCAAAACATAAAATCAAAGCACTGGACACTAAAAGATAGGACAAAAACTTTCTCACTAACTAAACACCCCTTCCCGCAAAATCTTAGGCTCTAATGCTCTTATTTTATTCTTATATCCTCTTTTCTCAAAGCTCTTTGGCCAACCTCATACAAATACAACACATCCTCAATGTTCAAGGAATTTTTCTCAGCTTTCTGAGCAACCAAAACGGAGCCTTTTCCCTTATTTGAGCTCAACCCCTCCCTTACGGTAATTGGCGCGGGCCTTGCCTTTACCTTAACATCTGATCCTTCTACCGCACTGGCTCTGAGGTTCATCTCACTTAGGCTTTTTCGCAAAGCAACTAAAGCTGATCTCTCATCAGAAGTAACCCATTCCAACGAGAGATTATCTTCCTTCACTACAGGAAGAGGAAAGTTCCTCATAGTGGCCGTAGGAAGGGCCGCAACCATTAAAATCAAAAGAGCCAAACACAGGGACCTGCTCCCAAAAGAAACAAAATAACTGAATCTTGCCTTCCCAGTTGAACTTTCTGCTTTTGTCGCTTCTTCCCACAGCTTAAGCCGTGCCGCTTCAAGTTCTGCCCTCGCACTTTCCAACTCGGATACGGCGTACATGTACTTCCCGTTCCGGTAGGCTTGAATGCACCTTTCTATCCAATTCTGCACCCTCTTAAGCTTTCGCTCCAAAGCCCTTACCCCCAATAATTTATCATGAGAATACACCTTGCATGATAATTATCACAAATTAGGGGCTTTTTGTTGCATCCTCAAGGCCTAAGAGCAATCTCAGTTTTGCCACAGCTTTACGTTTTAATCTATATATATGGCTTACGTCAAACCCTTTTTCCCTAGCTAAATCTGCAGCCTTTACGTTATCCAAGACCAATGCCTTTATTATCTCAACTTCCCTTTCAGGAAGTTTGGCCAGCTCATCCATGAGGCTCATACTCCATTCAAGGTTATCAAAATCATCAGAGCTAACAATCTGAACAGAGGTCTCGTCAATTGGCATCGGAGCCTTGGCTTCCACTCTTTGAAGAAAATTGGCCATCTGCCCTTTCACTCTGTAATACGCAAATGTGGAAAACTTGATATTCCTGGAGGGATCGTACCTATCCACAGCCTCTATGAGGGCAACCATCCCTTCTTGAATAAGGTCAGGATACTGCTGTGGAGAGACGTTGAACTTTTTCGCCAGCCAAAAGACCATAGGCCTGTGCATCAAAATCAGCTTTTCCCTTGCGGCTTCATCACCTTCGCAAGCCTTTTCCCACAAAAGGCTTTCCTCTTGTACATCCGCTTTATCTTTCTCTGCACTATCCGGCAAAGCCATGCGATAGCCTCCTCTCGCCACATGACTTTTATACCATGTATCGAGTGGAGTTGTCATCTTTAAGGAATGAACAGCTTCTCTATAAGGTTGACAGGCAAGTGAAGGTGATGGGTGTCATTCCAAAAAAGGAGGGACGCCTTGCCATCTTTTAAGACCAGTCCCACAAGGGCGCAGTTATCGAGGCGCATGTGCCATATGCCAGAAGGAGACAAACCCAACAGCAATACAACTATAGCCCTTATGACACCGCCGTGGGCCACTATTAAAACTTCCCGATCTTCTCTATTCAATATGTCGTCCAAAACTGGCTTGACTCTTTTTACTACATCTTCAAAAGACTCTCCCCCCGGAGGGACAACTTTTGAAGGGTCATCTTTCCACGCCTCGTAACGCCCCGGAAAGCTTTTAGCTACATCGTGAACCGAAAGCTTTTCCCAATTCCCAAAACTCATCTCCTCTAACTCGCTGCGAACCTCTAGCCTAGCAGCATTTACATTCAAATCAGAAACGATCTTAGCTGTCTCAAGAGCTCTTGAAAAAGGGCTGGTATATATGGCATCCACTGGCCAGTTTTTTAGGCGCACGGCAAGCATCCTGGCTTCATTAAGGCCCGATTCGTTCAAGGGGACATCAGTTTTACCCTGAAACCTCCTTTGTGCATTCCATTCCGTCTGGCCATGTCTGGCTAGCAGAATCCTAACTTTGTGAGTCATGCAGAGTTCCTCCATAAAAAAATAAGCCACATAAGTGGCTTGGTTTATCCCTGGAGCCGGCGGGCGGACTCGAACCGCCTACCTGCGCATTACGAGTGCGCTGCTCTACCTAATGAGCTACGCCGGCAACAAAAAGTGGCGGTCCCAGCGGGATTCGAACCCGCGCCGCAGCCTTGAAAGGGCTGTGTCCTAGGCCACTAGACGATGGGACCGCATTTAAATGCTAACATCTGGTGGGCCGTACAGGGATCGAACCTGTGACACCCGGATTAAAAGTCCGGTGCTCTGCCAACTGAGCTAACGGCCCTCACGGAGCGGGAACAATATACCCGGCATTGGCCTCTCTGTCAAGAGTGTGAGAGCAATTTTTTCAAAAATTTTTTTGGCTTAGAAAAAATACAAAAAACATAACACTCAAAAACCCCGCTAGAGAACAAATTTTGCCGGATATGAAGCAAGTTGCCCCCGGTAATCCTCCAAAAGTTTTACTCCTCTTTCTATCTGAAGAGACACTTGTTTGAAAGAAGTGCCTCCGTAAGTATTTCGACGATTGACAGCCTGTTCCAAGCTCAAGAGCTTCATCAGGTCCTCTTCCACCTCAGGTATGAGCTTTTTCCATTCCTCCAAGGAAAGTTCCTGAAGCTCCTTGTAGTTGTCAAGACACCATCTTACAGCCCGCCCTACTTTTGCATGAGCCTCCCTAAATGGGACACCTTTCATCACCAGGTATTCCGCTACATCTGTTGCCAAGGCAAACCCTTCCCTGAAGGACTCCAGAGCCTTCTCTTGGTTTATATCAACCCTTGCAACTAGCGAAGGCATAACTTCCAATACGTCTCTAACCACCTGCAGGGAATTCCACAGAGGGCGCTTGTCCTCCTGCATGTCTCTGTTGTAGGTTGAGGGCAGAGCCTTCAATGTAACAGTAAGATTGACAAGATCCCCGAAAACCCCTCCTGTTCTTCCTCTTGCAAGCTCAAGAACGTCAGGGTTTTTCTTTTGGGGCATCATGCTCGACCCGGTACAGAAAGAATCGGGCAGATCAAGCCAGCCAAATTCCCTGGAACTATATATGACAAGGTCTTCAGAAAGACGGCTAACATGAAGCATGATCATCGCTAGGGCGTATTGGCAATCTAACATGTGATCCCTATGACTCACAGAATCAAGGCTGTTGTCTGTAGGCTTTCTAAAACCCAAAAGCTTTGCAGTGAAATCTCGATCTAAAGGAAGCGTAGAACCCGCAAGGGCCCCAGCGCCCAAAGGACACTCGTCCATGGACTCCAAGGCAAACAGCACTCGCCTTAAATCCCTTGAGAACGCCCAAAAGTGGCTCATCCAGTAATGTCCCATGCTTATTGGCTGAGCCTGCTGAAGGTGAGTGTATCCCGGCACTATTGTAGTTCTATGGGCCGTTGCTCTGTCTATCAGGGATTCCATCAGCATTAACAGCCCATCGCCAACATCCACCATCTCTTTTCTCAAAAAAAGCCTAACCGTCGTCGCCGATTGATCATTACGGCTTCTCCCAGTATGAAGCTTAGCCCCAACAGGGCCTATAAGTTCTGTGAGCCTTGCTTCGATGTTCATGTGAACATCTTCTAACGACTCCTTGGGGACAAAGATGCCTTTTTGAATTTCTTCAAGTACTTGCCTAAGGCCCCTTTCTAAAAGCTGAGATTCTTCTGCTGCTATGATTCCTGACTCGCCAAGCATGCGAGCATGCGCTATACTTCCGTATATATCATACTTGGCAAGCCGCCAGTCCATATCGAGGGATTGAGTAAATTTCTGTACAATCTCTGCGGTGTCTTCCCTAAACCTTCCGTGCCACACTATGATCAGCTCCCCACTTTACAAAAGGATTCCTCTAACTTCCATGCCATACCCTTCAGCTATAGAAGCGCATTGCGCCCACAGCAGGTCAGTCTCACTGTGAGTGTATTCTTTATGCTTAAGGCTACCCAACAAAGCTTCAATAACGCATATCCCAGCTATTATAATATCTTCCCTTCCGCTCTCAAGCCCCACAATGCTCTTTCGTTCCTCCAATGAAAGAGCTTTCAGCCTTCTGCAAGTATGAGTTAAATATTCTAAATTAATCTTGCTTCCATGAATTTTTGAAGGGTGGTACTCATTATTAGCAATACCTTTAGCCATCATGGCAAGGTTAGAGGAAGTGCCTCCTACACCTGCAAGGGACTTGCTCTTGATCTGGGCTTCAGCAAGGGCCTTTTTTGTTTCTTCTTTTATCTTCTCGCAATCCTCATCAAAACGGTTCGTCATTCTAACCGCTCCCAGCGGGAAAGAATAGGCAAAATTTTCGCCACAAACTTCAAGGCTGCCTCCCCCAAGGTCGAAAACCACATCACATTCTTTAAGGCCCAATAACGCCCCTTTCCGACTTAAATGAGCCTCTTCTGAAGGCGATAAAACTTGTATTGGTACTTCGCAAAGCTCCTCTATCATCTTCTTGATAGAATCTCCATTGCCTGCAGCCCTCAAACTTTCTGTTGCAAACACCTTCATTCCATCTTTTTCTACCCTAAAAGCTTCAAACAACTTCAAAGCTTCCTTCATTGCTCCTACGGTACGCTCAACCGCACTCCTTCTTGCCGTGAAGTTGCTGGAGCTTATCCCCTCTGAAATGCGCGTAATCCACAAACCAGACGTCTTATACATCAGTTTCCCATCAAGGTAATCCACAACTAAGCAGCGCAAAGAGTTGGACCCTAAATCTATAGCCCCTAACTGCGTACCCACACTAATTACCTCCTAATAAAAACACGGCCTTTCCTTATACACGGGACATTTAAAAGCTGGCAAGCTTGTTTTAAACCATAATTCCCCTGGATGCCATCCTAAAGCCGCCCACGAAGCCACCTGCAGGTGAAGGCATTTTACCGTTACTTTGTCCTTAGGCATAATTCCTCCTGGGCCCCCTTTGCGCATCAGGTCCCACATACGCCTCTTTCTGGAGATTAGAAAATTCTTCTGACTTTCATCAAGCAGGGCCATACGAACCAATGCATGGGCTACTATAAAGGCCTTCCACTTTTGGGAATTTCCCTTCAAGTATTCCTCCAGTTGCCTCACCCCACCAACAGACTCCAACTTATCGCAAGCTTTGACCATATAAGGACATGTAAGCCAAAATGAAGTTGGGAAAGGCTCTAAAGCCTTCATGGGCCTGCACACTATGACAGCAGGCATACCCCATGCGCATCTTTTGGCCACACCTAAAACCAAAGAGGCATCAAACTTACGATTTTTCACCTGTTTCTTTATGACCACTAAGTCCCTTTGTGTGATCCTGTCAAAAAAAAGAGGGGGTAATTTTTCCCCCCTCAAACCACTACCCAATAACACCACTTCGCTATTTTTTGCCACGACCCCTGCTGCCCTTTCCTTCTCTGGATTTTTTGTTGAGGTCCATTATCCTCTGCTCACTTTCTTTAAGAAAGGATGCTAATTTTTTTTCAAAGTCTTCCGCTGGCGAACTCGCCCTCGCTGGACGCACCCTTTCTTCCTGAAGCTTTTTGATGGAAAGATCTATTCGGCCTCGTTCATCTATTTTTATAACCTTGGCCTTCACTTTCTGATTCAATTCCATCACATCTTCAACCTTCTTGACATACCCCTTAGAGAGCTCTGATATGTGTATCATTGCCCGCTTACCATTCTCCAACCTAACGAAGACCCCGTAGGGGACAATTTGCTCAACTGTTCCATCTACGACATCCCCGACTTTCAGCGTCTCAGAATGGGGACTTTTCTGTTGAATCATGCAGTTCAGATACCTCCATTTTTTGGATAATAAATAATTATTGTAAAAACCAAGAAGACCACAAAAAGCCTCTTTTTGCCCCCCAACCACCTCCATGAACTGCTTTATCACGTCGATGATTATATCATCTTAACTCTACAAGGTCATTACTCGGAAAAACCCAACTCCTCCATAAATAAATGGCTCAAGATCTTTATGTAGGTCCCCTTCATGCCCAAACTTCGGCTCTCTATGATTCCAGCACTCTCAAGCTTTCTAAGGGCATTAACAATGACACTCCTAGTAACGCCAGCTTTATCTGCCACCTTACTGGCAACTACTACACCCTCTGAAGAACCTAACTCGGATATTATATGCTTTACCGACTCAACTTCCGAATAGGACAAGGCTCTCATGGCCATTTGAACGATCAGCCTCTCCCTGGCTCTTTCCTCTATCTCTCTGGCCTTCGCATTGAGCATCTCTAAACCCACTACTGTGGCCAAATATTCGCTTAGCACCAGGTCCCTGGTGTCAAAAGGATAGCCAAAACGAGCCAAAATTAAGGTCCCCAATCGATCTCCTCCGCCATATATAGGAACATAGACCACATGCTTGTTGGAGTTAGTGCAAGGGTGATCAGCATAAGCACAAAGGCCGTGGTCAGTATGGTTGAGAACCGACTCATTTAACCTATTAAGCCTCTCCACATAACTTTCGGGCATATACCCTTTTTCCAGAAGATCCGTCATTATAGGACAATCATATTCACCAACCCACGCATAACCTAAAATTTTCCCCTTGCCATCTATCATGTAAACGTTCGCAGTGGAAAGGTCGCATAAAACCTTAGCCAGTTTCTGAAATTCCTGTATGGACGTATCCTTCTTGTTTTGTAATATCTTATTCACTACACGGGCCTTTTCCAAAAGGTCTTCCATTGCTGTGATATCTTTAATTTTAGCTCTTGATTCATAAAGTTCCTTAGGAGTATTCATAACTAGCTTATCCCTCCAGATATTTCATTTATTTGAATTACAACACCATACTACGTTTTTGTATAAACCTTCACTTAAAGAAGATACTTCCTGAGATCTGTATCAGCTACTACGCTGTGCAATTTTTCTTTCACTACTTTTGCATCCACTGTCACAACTTCTCCCTTTCTTTCCGGAGCTTCAAACTGTATCTCCTCCAAAAGGGTCTCCAATATGGTGTGAAGCCTTCTTGCCCCTATATTTTCCATTTCCAGGTTCATCCTAGCAGCTATGGAAGCTATCTCAGCTATTCCATCTTCAGTAAAGACTAATTCAACTTCTTCAGTCTCCAGTAATGCCTTATACTGCTTCAAAAGGCTGTTTTCCGGTTCCACTAAAATTCGGGCTAAGTCCTCCTGCGTAAGGGGGTTTAGCTCAACTCTCAGAGGAAGCCTACCCTGAAGCTCTGGAATCAGATCAGAAGGCTTTACTTTGTGAAAAGCTCCTGCCCCTATGAAAAGAATATGATCTGTGCGGATAGGGCCGTACTTGGTGTTTACTGTGCAACCCTCAATTATGGGAAGCAGGTCTCTTTGAACCCCTTCGCGGCTCACATCTGGCCCGGATCCTGGACTAGAGGCAGAAGCCACCTTATCCAATTCGTCAATAAATATTATCCCTTCTTCTTGGGCTTTCCTCACTGCTTCTTTTGATATGGCATCGTGATCTATTAGTTTTTCCGCCTCCTCCGCCTGCAGAGCCTTTTTCGCCTCGGCAACTGTCATTGTCACCCTTCTCCGTTTTTTAGGAAACAATCCGCTCAGCATCTCGCCAAGATTTATGCCCATCTCATCCATGCCCGGGGCTCCTAAAACAGGGATGCCCACCTGGGCAGATTCAGTTAACTCAACTTCTATCTCCCTTGAATCCAATTTGCCTTCTCTAAGGAGGGTTCTAAGTTTTTCCCTGGTGGCCTGCCTTTTCGTGTCTTCGGGCTCCTCATGCTCAACTTCCCCTGTGTCACTTTGGCCAAGGAAGAACCCTACCATATCCGAGACTCGCTCTTTGGTTTTCCGCCTAGGCAGAAGGGCATCAAGAAGCCTCTCCTCCACTCTCCTAGCAGCTTCTTCCTGAACTTCTTGCAAATGCCTTTCCTTCACCATATGATATGCCTTTTCAACCAGGTCACGAATCATGGACTCAACATCACGGCCCACGTAACCCACCTCTGTGTATTTGGTTGCTTCGATTTTAACGAAGGGTGCATTGACAAGTTGGGACAGCCTTCGGGCTATCTCCGTCTTTCCCACTCCAGTAGGCCCAACCATAAGTATATTTTTGGGAGTAATCTCCCTTGCCATTTCCTCGGGCAACTTTCTCCTGCGCACCCTGTTCCTAAGGGCTATAGCTACAGCTCTCTTTGCCCTATCCTGCCCAACTATGTACCTGCCAAGATATTCAACTATCTTTCGCGGAGTTAAAGCATCTTCATTGTAAAAATTCAAGACTCAAGCACCTCCACGGTCAAAACGCTGTTGGTATAAATACATATCCCAGCAGCAATCTCTAAAGATTTTCTGGCTATCAACTCAGCATCTGTCAGACCAGCCTCTATAAACGCCCTGGCTGCCGCCAGCGCGTAACCCGACCCAGATCCTATGGAAGAAGCATCCCCCTCAGGCTCGATAATGTCTCCTGCTCCTGATAACAGGAGGGTCTGGTTTATGTCTGCTACTAGCATCATAGCCTCAAGCCTACGAAGGGCTTTATCGGTTCTCCAATCCTTGACCAGAGCTACCGCAGCTCGCATCAAGTTTCCGGACTGCTCATCCAGCTGCCTCTCGAAACGCTCCAACAAAGTCATGGCATCTGCTGTAGCGCCGGCAAAACCACACAAAACTTTGTCGTGATATAGGCGTCTTACCTTCCTTGCACTGCCTTTGACTACTTGATCGCCCAAAGTAACCTGGCCGTCCCCGACCATAGCAACCTTGCCATTTTTTCTAATACATAAAATAGTAGTTCCCTTAAACATCTTCCCCTCCGAACACAGCCCTGGGATGGGCCTTTATATAACTCTTCTTGAGTTGCTCAGCAGTCACTTTGAGATACCGCTGAGTGGTCATCAAGCTTTCATGCCCCAAAAGTTCCTGCAAAACCCTCAAGTTTGCACCTCGTTCCAGCATGTGGGTAGCAAAACTATGCCTTAAAGCATGAGGAGTTACACCACTTAAACCTGCGTTTTTTGCGCATCTTGCCACTATTCGGCGCAAAGTTCGAACCGTTATAAAACCGCCTTTCTCCCCAGGGAAAACATAAGTATCCGAAGATTCGCCTGAATCTTTCCAATCTTTCAAGGCTTTGACGGCATAACGGCCCATCGGCACTATCCTCTCTTTATCTCCTTTACCTACAACTCTTATCCATCTCTCTTTTAGGTCCACCTGCTCCCACTTCAGGGCAGATGCCTCCGCTATCCTCAATCCACACCCATAAAGAAGCTCAAGCACAGCCTTATCCCTTAGTGTCTTGTCACCTCTAGGACCTTTTTCTATGAGCTTAACCACATCCTCATATGGCAAAGCCCTCGGAAGCCGTTTTGGGAGCCTTGGTCCCTTCAATCTGGCAGCAACATCTGACTCAACTAGCCCTCTTTTTTTTAAAAATGAAGTCAAGCCCTTTATAGCAGAAAGCTTCCTTGCCGCAGATGTTCTCGCATAGCCAAAGCCCACTACATCCCGCAAAAAAGCCCTAACATGAGCGGACTCTATGTCTCCAACATCATTTATCCCCTGGGACATCAAATAATCGACAAACTGACACAAGTCCACAGCATAATTGATGGTGGTGTTCTCAGACTTCCCACAGCCATACTTAAGCCAGTTCAAATACAAATCTACCGCTTCTTCTACCTTCATGGACATGGATATATTGTAGCATTTTGTTGGAGAAAAAACACAATTTTCTATATAAATATTTTATATGGAGAATTTTTAGTTTTTTTCCACTACAACTTCCTTGTGCTCTTTTATAAATGCTTCCAGTGCAACTTTTGCCCTTTCTGCATGCTTAGCCAATTTTTTAGAACGATCCTTTATCCTTTCCCCTAGGGGCGGGAAAAGCCCCAAATTTATGTTCATGGGTTGGAAACCGTGGGGTCTTTCCTCCGAAAGGTGGTTCATAAGGGAACCTATGGCTGTCTCCACTGGCCAACGAGGAAGTTCTACTCCGAAGGCCTGACATGCAGCATTTATTCCAGCCACTAAACCCATGGCCGTACTTTCCACATATCCTTCCACACCAGTAATCTGGCCCGCCAGGTAGATGTATCTCATTTCCCTCAGCCTGAGGGATCCATCCAGCACCCTAGGAGCATTCACATATATATTCCTATGCATCACGCCAAAGCGGACAAACTCCGCGCCCCTTAAGGCTGGGATAATCCTGAAAACCCTCTCTTGCTCTTTCCACCTCAGATTGGTCTGAAAGCCCACAAGGTTGTATAAAGTACCTGCCTTATTCTCCTGCCGCAATTGGACAACGGCAAAAGGCCTTTTGCCATCATGCGGGTTTTCCAACCCTACAGGCCTCATAGGCCCATATCGTAGGGTGTCCTTCCCCCTTTTAGCCAAGATTTCTACCGGCAAACACCCCTCGAAAAACTTGCTGTCCCTTTCAAACTCCTCCAGGGGAGCCCTCTCTGCCGATACCAGAGCCTCCCAAAAGGCATAATATTCCTCTTCAGTAAGAGGACAATTTATGTAGTCCTCACCTTTCCCATAGCGACTGGCTTTGTAAGCTTTTGACATCTCGATGGACTCAGCTGTCACTATGGGAGCAACAGCATCAAAAAAATAAAGGAAATCTTCCCCCACCACGCTCTTCAGGCTCTTCGCCATGGCATCACTAGTCAAAGGGCCTGTTGCGACTATCGCCAAGCTATGAGGAAGATAACCTATTTCTTCATGACGTATTTCAACAAGAGGATGTTCCTTCAATTTTTCAGTCACGCATTGAGAGAAAAGCTCTCTATCAACGGCCAACGCCCTTCCAGCGGGAACTCCGTTCCGATCGGCACACTCCATTATGAGGCTTCCAAGTCGCCTTAATTCACTCTTTAATATTCCACCAGGGCTTTCCTCCACGTTAGAACCAAGAGAATTACTGCACACCAATTCGGCAAATTTGTCGGTTTTATGAGCAGGGGTGTACTTTTTAGGGCGCATCTCAAAAAGCTTTACCTTAATCCCCCTTGTAGCTAACTGCCATGCAGCCTCGCTTCCTGCTAGACCGGCACCTATAACCATCACCTCAGGCACGCTCTTCGCTCCATCAATCTTCATTTGAGCCATCCTTTACTTTACCCTCTTTCCAACCACAAGATTCACACACCTTGGTTCTCTTGGCTCCCTTCAAAACTATTACTCCTCCACACTCAGGGCAACGTTCATTCGTCGGCTCGTACCAGGAGGCATAATCACATTCTGGATACCTGGAGCATCCGTAGAAAGTCCTGCCCCTTTTCCCTTTGCGCCTTATAACTTCACCCTGGCCACATTTGGGACACGTAACTCCTATCTTGTCAACTATCGGACGGCTATACGTACATTTTTTTTCTGGATCAGAATAAGCGGAACAACCTATAAATTCACCGTATCTGCTGTACCTCTTAACAAGAGGAGATCCGCACAATGGGCAATTTTCTCCTATGGGCTCTCCTTGAGGGGCAGAAATCTTCTCCGCGTTTTTCTCAGCAGTGCGCAGCGTAGGCTCAAAAGCCGACCAAAACTCTCCTATAACCTCATCCCATTTTCTCTCTGAACTCTCTATCTCATCCAGCTCTTCTTCCATTTTCGCCGTAAACCCTACATCTACTATCTCTGGAAAATGATTTTCAAGGAAACCATTAACCAACTTGCCAAGATCTGTTGGCTTTAATTTCTTCTCCTCATCTTTACCAACATAACGCCTGTCGCTCAAAGTTTGCAATATGGTGGCATAAGTAGATGGGCGGCCTATGCCCTTATCCTCCAGAACCTTTATTAGGCCGCTCTCAGTATATCTTGATGGAGGAGCGGTGAACTTCTGTTCTTTATCTACACTAAGGATCTCCAACTTTTCTCCTGGAGAAGCCTCCGGCACAAGGGCCTCTTGTAAATCCGATGGCCACAGCTTGCTCCAGCCGTCAAAAATCACCTTAACTCCAGATTGCTTCAACCCAATATTCCCGGCCTCGGCCTCCAAAGTAACCCTTGCTACAATTGAAGGGCTCATCTGGGATGCCACAAATCGCTTCCATATAAGCTCGTACAACCTATATTGGTCGCGGGAAAGGTACTGTTTTATCTCTGCAGGAAGAAGTTTTACGTCTGTAGGCCTTATAGCCTCGTGAGCATCCTGCGACCTTACTTTGCTTTCAAAATTATTGGGTTTTTCCGGAAGATACTCCTGCCCAAATGCTCCACCTATGAATGATCTTACATCCTCTATTGCCATGGGGGAAACCCTGAGGCTGTCAGTTCTCATGTAGGTAATAAGGCCCATAACTCCTCTTCCAGGAATTTCAACACCTTCATACAATTCCTGCGCTACTGACATAGTCTTCCTCGGGGAAAACTTGAGCCTTCTTGCCGCTTCCTGCTGCAAGGTACTGGTCTTAAATGGAGCTAAAGGCTTTCTCGTTCCTTCCTTTGAGGTAAAATTTTTAACTATCAAAGGATTAGAGCGAATATGCCCTATAATCTCATCAGCCGCCTTCTCGCTGTCGATGAGTAAGGTCTTGCCTTCTTTGAGTAGAGTTTTACCTTCTTTTTTCTCAACCTTAAGGTTGAATAGGGCGCCGTTTTCCTTTTGAGCCTCAACTGATATGTTCCAATATTCCTGCGGGACAAAATCCTCTATGACTCTTTCCCGGTCACATATAATTTTCAAAGCAGCTGACTGGACTCTACCTGCCGAAAGCCCCCACTTTATTTTCCTCCATAGAAGCGGACTTATCGTATATCCCACTAACCTGTCCATTATCCTTCTTGCCTGTTGGGCATACACCTTGTTCATGTCTATAGAACTCAGGCTGCCCAACGCTTCCTTCACACCTTTAGGCGTAATCTCATACATCCTCATCCTGCACGGGCTTTCCGCCGATATCCCCAGTATCTCCGCAAGATGCCAGGCGATAGCTTCTCCTTCCCGGTCAGGGTCAGAAGCCAAAATAACCTTGGAACTCTCTGACGCCCTTTTCTTAAGCTCCTTGACAACCGGCCCTTTACCTCTTACCACTATGTAATCTGGCTGAAAATTGTTTTCGATATCCACCGCAAGCCGGCTTTTCGGGAGGTCCCTAACATGCCCAACGCTGGCTTTTACTTCATAATTCCTTCCCAACAATTTTGTAAGGGTTTTAGCTTTGGAAGGGGACTCCACTATCACAAGTGTCTTTCTTTTGCCTTTTTTTGATTTCTTCTCTTTTTTCACAGCCACCCAGAAAACCTCCAATCACGAAAGGCGAAAATCGTTTCTATTATGGTCCCAGGTTTCCTGGGCTTGGGGATTTTTAACGTGTCTTTCACAAATAGCCCACAAAATGGCATACAATAGTTCTTCATCTACAGTATAGCCACCGTGACCGTAGTTTATCGCTTCCGTCATTACCGCCTCGACGACATGATCAGGAAAAATCTTTTCCGCAAACATACTATAGGCCAAGCTCAAAGCTCCTTCTGTGAGGAAACGCCTCTCATATTCGCTTATACATCTAACCGCCATATCCCTTCTCCTTATCCTGTTTATACTATCTTTTTTCTGCCATCAGGCCTCGTGGGCTGGCACTCCACCGTCCCGGCCCAGAAGGAAATACCATTCCCTCAAGGCTAAGAAAGCCCAATTCCTGTAAAACCTCAGCGGCGCTCATTTTACAACCGCCAGCGATGTTGTCAACTGTCTGCTCGCCATATTTGCACAAAAATTCGTAAATTTTTATCTGTTTTTTCGAAAAATTCGTCAAGGTTCTCTCTCTCGATACTACAACATCCATACCCTCAAACAAAAGTTGATGCTCCCTAAAAGTCTCCCTAAATGCATCCACATCGTAAAGCACATGAGCACCATCTGCTATGAGCGCGTTCGTCCCTCGAGAGTTTTCCTCAGTGATACGACCCGGGACTGCCCAAACTTCCCGCCCCAATTCCAAGGCTATTTTGGCAGTTATCATGGCTCCGCTCTTTAGGGGTGCTTCCACTATGACCAATCTATCCGATAGCCCTGAAATTATCCGGTTTCTCCTGGGAAATGCCCATGGCCTTGCCTTGGTGCCCAAAGGATATTCGCTTATCAAAGCTCCTTTCTCCTTTATTTTCTCAAAAAGCCATCTGTGGCTTGACGGATACACTACATCTACACCAGTTCCCAAAACTGCAACAGTCATACCTCCTGAATCAAGGCATCCTTCATGAGCTGCAGCATCTATCCCTAAAGCCCCTCCACTTACCACCCCGATGCCAGAAGAGCCAATCACTTCTCCTATAAGGGCTGCTACCTTTCGACCATAGGCGCTGCATCGCCTGGTTCCTACTACACCTATCCCTCCAGAAGGAAGCTTAGTACCTGAAGCGTACAACAAAAGAGGTGGATCACCCAAATCTCTTAGTGGCGCAGGATATTCATTACTGCCCCACGTTATGAGTTTTATGCCTAAAACGTTACAACGCTCTATTTCTCGTTCTGCCCATCCATCTTTGATGGCCATATCTAGAAAATTAATAACTCGTTCGGAAAAACCCATGCACTTCCAAAGCTTCTGTCCCTCTCGTATTACCTCCTCTGGCCTTAAAGGGCTTCCCAAAAGAAGTTTTGCAGTCAAAACACCTGTAGCGTTTAAAAGCAACAAAGCCTTCAGCTCATCCACAACATGCTTGCTCCTTTCCTATACGCTAAAGCCTCGGAAAGATGCCCTATACCCACGTCACTAGAACCGTCCAAATCAGCTATAGTTCGCGCCACCCTGAGAATTCTCGTTATGCCCCTTCCGGTAAGCTGCAACTTCCCGGCCATTTTCTCCAGAAAAGTTAATGCATCACCAGAAAGGCTCAGATGTTTTCTTAGTATCTTTTCCGGAACTTCGGCGTTGCAGGAATACCCCCACTTTTCCCAGCGAGCAAGTTGCAGGGTTCTGGCTTTAATCACCCGTTGCCTCACAGTAGCACTGTCTGTAGAATCAGCGGGATTAATAGAGACCAGCTCCTGAGGAGAAAGCCTTGGAACCGATACGTACAGATCCATCCTATCAACTATGGGACCTGAAATTTTCCTCTGATACCTCTCTATAGCTGATGCCGAGCATCTGCATTGTCTTATGGGGTCACCTAAATACCCACAAGGACATGGGTTACAGGCCGCCACCAACAATACCCGTGCCGGATAAGACACGCTTCCGGAGGCTCTGCTCACGACAATAGCACCATCTTCCAGGGGCTGCCTCAAGGCCTCCACCAGTTCCCTCCTGAATTCGGTAAACTCGTCAAGGAACAGAACCCCTCTATGGGCTAGGCTTATCTCTCCCGGCCGCAAGTTTGGGCCTCCTCCACACACCGCTACAGTACTTGCAGTGTGATGAACTATCCTGAAAGGTCTCTCCCTTATATTTCCTGGAGGAAGGCCAAGGGTGCTTTTTATCAACAAGACATCCATGGCCTCCTGGTCTGAAAGGGGAGGAAGTATCCCCCGTAGGGCTTTAGCAAGCATGGTCTTACCAGAACCAGGTGACCCAATCATGAAGACGTTATGATGCCCCGCTGCTGCTATTTCAAGGGCTCTTTTTGCCTGAGTATGGCCTTTTATCTCCGACAAATCAGGATCTGCCTTAGGAAGCTCTCCTGTTTCTTGATATTCTTCCACTCTCTTAAGAGCCATATCACCCCTCAAATGGGCCAAAAGCTCTCCTAAGCTTTCAACGGCATAAGCTTCCACTCCCTTTACGAGAGACACTTCGCCGATATTTTCCTTGGGCACGAAAATCTTAAACCTTTCCTTAAGAGCTAAAACAGCTGCAGGCACAACGCCCCTTGCCTTTCTAACCCTTCCATCAAGGGCCAACTCCCCCATGAGAATGGCTCTTTCAGGTGGTTTAGCCTCACCCATGGCGACTGCAATGCCTACCGCCATAGGCAAATCTAGCAGAGCCCCTTCTTTGGGCAGGTCTGCCGGTGCTAGATTTATGGCCACCCTTCCCCTAACGTTCAGTCCTACCGACCTGAGAGCTGCTCTTACCCGCTCTTTAGCCTCCCTTACAGCAGTATCGGGCAAACCTACTATTGAGATGGAAAACAAACCGCCTGTTATCTCCACCTCAACTTCCACTTTTCTCGCTTCCACACCATGAAGGGTAACACCTATGACTGGTCTCATAATTCCACCAACCCAACCGTTACATCCTTAAAAAGCTCAAACTTCATGGAGCCCTTTTTGTCAACAGTTATCGCTGCTATATCTACCCTCCATGGTCCTTCCCATCCTGTGTTCTCAACATAAATTTGACCGCACTTCACCAGTTTTCTAAGCTTCCTTGGCCCCACCGTAGCTTCAGGTGGAGACATGACACCTATACTTCTCGTCCTCACTTCCACAAAGGCCAATTCACCAGATTCCATGGCCACTATATCTATCTCACCAGCCTTAAACCTCTCGTTGCGAGAAATGATCTCATACCCCATCTCTTCCAATTTCCGACAAGCAAAATCTTCTCCCGCCGAACCTAACTTTAGATGGCCAGACATAGATTTCACCGCCTTTGTTCAATACTGATGGAATAAAATTGTGTAAATTACACGAGGCGAAAGCTCCTTCTGTGGAGTTGGCATGGCCCTAATTTTTTCAGGGCTTCGTAGTGTTCACTAGTTGGATACCCTTTATGTTTTTCGAAACCGTATCCAGGGTACACCCTGGATAGATTTATCATCACCTTGTCTCTAAGAACCTTGGCTATTACCGATGCAGCCGCAACGGATGGAACCTTACTATCAGCTCCAGGCAGGGGCTTTTCTTTACATACACTCAGCCCTATGGGCCTATTGCCATCAACTATAACCAGATCTGGTCTTAAAGGAAGGCTTATAACCGCCCTTTTCATGGCCCATAATGTTGCTTTCAGTATGTTATTCCTATCTATCCTAGTGGGACTTGCTGCCTGAGCCCTAAAACATACTTCCATATCCAATATAGCTTGAAAAAGCTTTTCTCTTTTTTTAGGAGATAGCTTTTTAGAGTCAGTCAATCCCAAAGATATTAGCTTTTTCATCTGCCAGAGTTCAAGATAAACCGCTGCGGCAATCACCGGCCCTGCCAACGGCCCCCTTCCCGCTTCATCTACACCTACTATCCTCATTTACCTTCCTCCGGTGAACAGAAAGGCTGTTCGGGAAGCTCAAGGGTTATCTTGCCAAGTTTGCCTGCTGAAAAACTATCCAAAAGAAGTTTTCCAGCTCTTTCCATGTCTACGCTTCCTCCTGGGGCAAGACACCCTAACCTTTTACCTATGCTCTCAAGAACCTTTTCAGGCTCACCCTCTGTAATTTCTATATCCCAAGAAGCTAAAGCCACCTTTAAAAGATTCCTCTCCTCAAGATAGGCCAGAAAATCCAATGCTATATTGTGGTACCCACCTATCACATCAGAACGAGATCCTGCAAGCCAGGCAAGACACCTATGAACTGCCGCCCCAGCTTTTGGATCCACTATCCCAGGCGAATCAGCCACCATGAAGCCTTTACCCTTATACCATGATACCCCCCGAGTTATTCCTGGAACTCCACCTACCGGAGAGGCCTTCTTACCCACAAGCTGATTCAAGAAAAGGGATTTACCCACATTTGGCACGCCTACCACAACAAGCCTTAACTCCCTGTAAGAAGGACGCAACTTAGAAAGTGCTCTCAAAAAACCACCAAAGGATGGCCTCCTCAGGTTGAAAGCCCAAGCATTTATTCCTTTCTTCTTATAGTGAGAAAGCCAGTCTTTAGTCGCCTTATCGTCCGCCAGGTCCTTCTTAGAAAGGATGACCCATAGGGGCTTGAATTTAGCTATCCCGGAGGAAAAAGCCGAAGCCGTAACTTCCGGCGCCCTGGCATCTCTTATCTCTATAACTATATCAATTTTCTCCGAAAGGGCCCTGAGTTGCTTCAGGCCCTTGGCCATGTGCCCAGGGTACCAAACAGTCCTAGCCATGTCAGTAAATCCCACCTATTCTGCTTAAAGGCCAATATCTGAAAAATGCCGGACCTATGAGGTTTTCCTTAGGGACAAACCCCCAAAAACGGCTATCCTGAGAATTCGGCCTGTTGTCTCCCATAACAAAATAGGATTTTTCTGGGACTTTAATCGGCTCCATATTGTAGGAATCATGATTTTTTACATAAGGCTCAGCCAAGGGCTCTCCGTCTATATAAACCACACCTTCCTCCATACTCACCACTTCTCCTGGAAGACCTATAACTCTCTTAATAAAATCTCGCTTGGGATCCAGGGGATATTTAAAGACAATTATTTGTCCCCTTTTGGGCGGTTGAAAGTGATACCAGAACTTTGAGACCAAAACTCTATCCCCAGGAATTAGAGTAGGAATCATGGAACCACTTGGAATCCAGAAAGCCTGTACTACAAAATAACGTAAAATAAGTGCCAAAACCAAAGCCCATAAAACTGTCTCAATAGTCTCTCTCCACCACGGTTTAGCAGCCATTTTTTTACCTCCTGATCAAATTAAAAACTAACTTCACCCTTAAAGTTTGCCTAAGCCTAAGTAAGCAAAACGTTTTAAAGTTCTCATTGCTGAATACATTTTATACTCTTCACGAGCAAACTTCGCAACAATTTAGTTTTGCCCCTCCTTCAAGGACACCAGGCAATATGCTGAAACAGATATTCTGGAAACCACACTTCCTTTATTTTTCCCATTTCTTATCTTCAAGGTAAAGGCTGGTGTCATGGTGTGCCAGGAAGGGTTATAGCTGTAAAAAAAGTTTTTAGAGGATTCGAAGGCCACCCAACATCTGCCTTCGGTCCTGTAAGTTTCCGTCTCTATAGGATCAAACCACTGAATTCTAATGTAGTCCCTGTACCCACTGTAATACTTTACCTGAAAGGCCCTTCTTTTCATGCAGGCTTTTATGATATTCCGCTGAAGCCACCGCTGTATATTTTTCGCTTCTCTTAAGGCTACACTGGGCTTGACCATCTGCGTTTCGCTTTTGATACCCAAAAGCCCTTCGTCAAAAGTGATAAAGACTATCCCCGCCAGGATAGACCACATGGCAACACATAACAGCAATTCCAAAAGGCAAAAAGCCTTGTTTTTGCGTAACGACAAAAAAAATTTAGGGCCCCTTGTGGGGCCCCTAGATTCTTGTGTCCTTTTATTTTGCCATGGCCCCATACCCCAGATCGACCACCTTCAGGTTGGCCTCTATATGTTTCGGCGGGGCAAGATCTTCTATGGCTTTTTTGACTTCGTCGATTGTCACGTTACCTATGCCGGCTCCACACATTGCACCAAGAATCAGCACGTTCAGGAACAAAAATCTCCCATTCATGTGCTCTTTAAGTATCTCGTAGCCCTTTATAGGGTAAAGCTCTATGTCCCTTCCTTTGAGGAACTGCTTTAGGCTCTCGTTCTCAAAGGCCTCTGGGGCGTGGACATTTATTATTGCCTTACCTCCACGCTTCAAGAAATGCAGGTTCCTTATGGCTTCGTTTTGATCAAAGGCCAATAGTACATCTGCTTCCTTGGCCTTAACCAACGGGCTAGAATATTTACCAATCTTGAAATGGCTTATTACAGAACCTCCTCTTTGGGCCATTCCGTGAACTTCACTACCTATTACCCTTTCCCCCCTAGAGAGGGCTATATGGCCAAGAACGCGGCTTGAAAACAAAATCCCCTGTCCTCCAATTCCTACTATAACGTACTGCATGGCTAAGCCTCCTCCCCGTTCGACCCAAGAATAGCTCCATGGGGACATACATTTATACAAACGCCACACTGGACGCAGAATCTCTCGTCGATATACGCCTTCTTTTTCTCCTCATCAAAGACCAAACCTGGGCAGTTGAAGAAGTCAATGCAGAACTTGCATCCTATACACTTATCTTGGTCCACTTTTACAGGAATTTTGTCCTGCTCTACTCTAAGCAGCATGCATGGGTGCTTGAATATTAAAACTGCAGGCTCCTTATTTGCCTTTGCATATTCCCAAGCTTCCTTGACCAAATCTTTGTTTTCTCTTACGTCGTAAGCCTCCACGGTTTTAATCCATTTCACTCCGCATCCACGCACAGCGCCCTCCAGGTCCACTCGCCTGCCTTCGTCTTCTTTCCGTAGCTTCTCTCCAACTCCTGGGTGGGACTGCCCGCCAGTCATCGCGGTAATGCTGTTATCCAATATGGCTAGCACAAATGCATGCTTGTTGTACACCGCGCTGGCGAGACCCGGCAAGCCCATATGGAAGAACGTAGAGTCACCTATGGTGGCAACTATGGGCCTTTCTGCACCATCAACCTTGTGGGCTAAATAAAAGCCAGAAGACTGAGTTATGGAGGCGCCCATATCTATAACCGCATCCACTGTCTTTTGGTTAACTCCCAGCGTATAACAACCTATATCAGAGGGATAAATAGCGTTAGGTAGGGCCTGTTTTATGGAGAAAAAGCTCGCCCTGTGGGGACAACCAGGACAGAGCATAGGTTTACGAGGCGCTATCTTGAGCTCCTCCAAAGCCTTCTTTAGGTATTCCTCCTCCGAGGATGAAACAACTTCTTCTCCTAAGGCCTTTAAGATTACCTCCTCCACTACCTCAGGCAGTAATTCCCCTGCCCTTGGAACCCATCCGTTCAGCCTTCCCAAGACCTTGCTCCTGTCAATTATCTGCGTCTCTATCACTGGATAGGTTTCCTCTAACACCAAGACTTTATCGTGCTTTGCAATAAAATCACCTACCAGCTTAGTTGGAAGGGGATAGGGGGTTCCTATCTTAAGGACAGAAACATCCTTGCGCCCCATGGATGTTAAAAGATCCATTACAACGGCAAAAGATATGCCCCCTGCTATGATACCTAGGCTAGCTTTCCCTTCAGCAGGCACTTCGTAGTTGTATTTAGAAAAGTCTTTTTCGAACTCTTCCCTTATGGCGTCATTTTTCTTATTGAGCAGAGGATGGTTTATCTTCACATGAGCAGGCAGACAAACCCATCTTTTGACATCCTTCTCGAACGAAGCTGGACGTTCAATAGGGAGCACATCCAGCAATTCAACATCCTGCCTACAGTGGTCGACTCTCACAGAAGGACGCAACATCGTTACTATTCCATGCCTCTCTGAAAGGTCGTAAGCGTCGAAAACCATCTCTTTGGCTTCTGCCGCAGTGGAAGGGTCGAAACAAGGGACCTTGGCAAACATGGCAAAGAACCTGCTATCCTGCTCTGTCTGTGAGCTGTGGGGACCTGGATCATCTGCGACTACCAGAAGAAAGCCTCCCTTCAACTGAAAATGAGCGACGCTCATGAATGGATCGGCCGCCACGTTGAGCCCTACCTGTTTCATAACGGCGCAAGTCCTTTTTCCAGCGAAGGATGCCGCAGCTGCCATCTCAAAGGCTACTTTCTCGTTGGCTCCCCACTCGACAACCGTCTTTGTTTCCAGTTCGTCAGCCCATTTTGCAACTGCTGGCAGAATCTCCGAAGAGGGAGTGCCTGGATAAGCGCAGGCCACTTCGCATCCCGCTTCGACTATTCCGCGGGCTATGGCCTCATTTCCTAACAATATCATTTTCTTGCCCACACGGAATCACCTCTTTATTCTTCTTTATTCCAACTGTTCCTTTATCCAGCTGTAGAAAGGTTCAGGCTCTTTCATAAGTTTCCCCGAGGGGTCACAAAAAGCATGCCTGGTCCACCCTTCAGCAGCAAGTCTCCCACTCTCCTCTAGCGAGACCTCGTAAGAGAAAGTTACAGAATAAGGCTTCACCTCCTGAACGCTCGTCTTAATTATGGCCACGTCATCATAACGCAATGGATGTTTGTATCTCACATAGGACTCTACTGCTGGCAATATTATCCCTTTCTCTTCCCAGCTCCTGTATGGTCGAGAAAGGGCCCTACAGAACTCAGTCCTACCAACCTCAAACCACGATAGATAATTGGCATAAAAGGCAATCCCCATCTGGTCTGTTTCACCATACCTGACGCGGATTCTTGTCTCTATAGCTTTCAATTGCTTACCCCCTTACATTAACCATAAGCTCTTTGATTATAATTCATGAAGTGTAAAAATAAAAACGGGGCGGACAGCTAAACTGCCACCCCGCTTTAAATTTATTTATTTAAACTAAGAAAACCATCTCAGTTGAGCTTAAAAACCCTATCTCCCGCCATCACACGGCCACTTTTAACAACCTTGAAAAAAATCCCTCTTGTGGGCATTATGCAGTCTCCTGTCTTATGGTAAATTGCGCACTTGGTGTGGCACTCCTTACCTATTTGAGAAAGCTCTAAAATGGCCTTGCCAACCTGAACGCGGTCGCCAATCTCTAAACTCTTTAAGTCAAAATCCTTTACAGTTATGTTTTCAGCAAAGCTCCCTGGCTCAAGCTCCGGCAGCTTAACTTTAGCTTCCTCTATGTCTTCAAGAGCAAGCATGCTTATTTGGCGATGTCCAAAGGATGCATGGGCATCTTGTGGTATCCCTACCCCTTCCTCCAGGTAAGCCTCGCCTATATTCTGCTTGGGAGTTCCCTTTCGCTCAGAGACACATACTGCTACGACCACACCAGCCATTATTTCTTGCCCTCCTTACGCTTTCTGTAATCTTCTATTGCAGCTTTTATTCCTTCTTCTGCAAGAAGAGAACAGTGAATCTTCTGGGGCGGCAAGCCACCAAGCTCCTCAAGAACATCCTTATTGGTGACCTTAAGAGCTTCATCAATGGTTTTCCCTTTTACCATTTCAGTTACCATGGAACTTGAAGCTATGGCCGAAGCACATCCAAAAGTTTCAAACTTTATGTCTGTTATCACGTCATTTTCTACTTTGATATATATTTTCATTATGTCTCCACACTGAGGGTTTCCAACTTCCCCAATACCATCAGCATCTTCTAGTTTGCCTGCATTTTTAGGGTTCATAAAAAGCTCCATTACCTTTTCTGAATACATTTGCTTCACCTCTTATTCATATCTTTCCCTAATGGAGAAAGGGCTCTCAAATCTTCAACTACCTTAGGAAGAATCTCTAAGATATAATCTATATCTTCTTCAGTAGTATCCTTGCCCAGAGTCAACCGCAAAGACCCATGGGCTCTCTCATGGCTTATTCCCATTGCCAACAGTACGTGACTCGCTTCCAGGCTTCCAGAAGTACAAGCCGATCCACTTGACGCTCCTATACCTTCCGCGTCAAGCCTCAAGAGTAGAGACTCGCCTTCTATGAAATCAAAACACACACTGGCATGGAAAGGGAGTCTCTGAGTGGGATGCCCCGTAATATGGGCATGAGGAATTTTCTTCATTATGCCAGAGAGAAGCTTGTCTCTGAGTTGAGCTTCTTTGAGGTGCTCCCCGTTTTCCAGCCTTCTTTTGGCAAGCTCCGAGGCAGCACCAAATCCAACTATCCCAGCTGTGTTCTCTGTGCCTGACCGGAGGTTATATTCCTGCCCTCCACCATGAACCAATGGAACCAGTTTGGTCCCCTTCTTAACGTAGAGAGCTCCTACTCCTTTAGGACCATACATTTTGTGGGCCGAGAGGGTCATCAGGTCTACGTTTAACTCTTTAACGTCAACAGGGATATGCCCTACCGCCTGTACCCCGTCTAGATGGACTCTGACACCTCGTTCTTTCGCTATGTTTATAATTTCTTTAACTGGCTGAATGGTCCCAACTTCGTTGTTGGCGTACATGATGGTAACTAAAATTGTGTCATTCCTGATTGAGCGTTTCAATTCTTCCAAGTCTACAATTCCGTTGGAATCCACGGGAAGGACTGTAACCTCAAAACCCATTTTCTGCAGCCAATCGCAGGTATCCAGCACAGCGTGGTGCTCTATCGCGGAGGTTATAATGTGTCTCCCTTTGTCTTGCAACGCAAAAGCTGACCCCTTAATGGCCAGGTTGTCAGCTTCGCTGCCTCCACCTGTTATTATTATTTCCCTCGCTTCCCCATTGATAAGTTCGGCTATTTTATTTCTAGCCTCGCTCACAGCTTTCCTGGCTTCCCTGCCCCACGCGTGAATGCTGTTGGGGTTGCCAAAGGTTTCCTTCAAATAAGGCTCCATAGCTTCTAATACTTCAGAAGCGAGAGGTGTAGTAGCCGAATGATCCATGTAAACTTTACGTTTCACTTTAATCTCCCCTTATTGCCTAATATTAGGTTGGCCTAACTTTCTAGGCTATACTACACCCCTCTGCCGGAAATATCAACACCCAATCTGCTATTTAGGGCATCAAATCTAATCAGCAGTACAGTAGACTTGATGGGTCATCATGATACAGGCACCCTTAACAACCGAATATCCTTCGGCTGTCAGTTTTTTTTCAGCCTCATCGTTCTCGGCGCCTGGCTGCATCCATACTACCGGTTTGTAGGGCAGTCTCCTTATCTCTTCCAACACTGGGCCCTGATGTTTAGGGGATATGAAAAGGCACACCACATCTACATTCTCAGGAACTTCGCTTATGGACGCGTAACACAAAAAACCAAGCACCTCTTCTCCAGCAATTGAAGGATTTACCGGATAGAGGTCAAAATTTTGTCCTTTTAGGTATTCCATGACCCCAAAAACCGGTCTATCTTGTTTCTGCGAAGCGCCTATTACTGCAACTTTGCATGGATTGCAAACATAGCTCTCTATTATTTCTTCCATGTTCATAATCGTCACCTCTTTCTACGACCTACGACAAGTTATATAAATTATGCAGCGTTTAAATTTCCCGCAACGCGGAAAAAGCCTAACCTCAAGTGGACCACAATCCTTCAAAAGGAGCTAGCATTATTGTCTGAGGAAGTTCTTTTAGCTTAACCTTTATCTCTATTTGCGCAATCTTGCCAGGTTCCAGCTTAGCCGAATTTCCCCTAATTGGGGTCTGGCTCAACTGTTTTCCCTCTACGTCATAAAAACTTACTATCACCCCAGGAGCAGTCAGTTCCCTATCGGATATGTTTTTCACTACTGCCTTACCGTTGATGGTACCCCTTTCGGTGTCAAACTCCCAACTAGCAGATACTATCACCAGGGACATATCTTCAGGCACTGAGCAAGAACTAGTTCCAGCAGCGAAAGCTGACCCTGCTACAAACAATAGCACTAAACTCATTGCACAAATATACATCAATTTTCTATACATTATTTTCACCCTTTCTAATTTTCATTCTGGAGGTTGGCATTATCTCCACTTATTATTATAATAGGTTTTCGCGTATAATGGGTTAGAGCGGAGGGCTGGCCGAGCGGTCGAAGGCGGCTGACTTGAAATCAGTTGAAGGGCAACCTTCCGGGGGTTCGAATCCCTCGCCCTCCGCCAAGG
>NZ_JACDOB010000012.1 GCF_017656375.1 Thermovirga sp. | reverse complement strand
AATTAAAAACGCATCAGTCAACCAATTTACCAGGATTCAATATCCCTTTAGGATCGAAAACTTTCTTTATGCCCTTTATAAGCCTTATTTGCGCTTCATCAAGGAACATGCCTATATACTTTTTTCGCTTGAGTCCTATGCCATGTTCCCCAGAAAGGGTTCCGCCAAGCTTTTTTGTTGCTTCATAAAGATCTACCCTGGCTCCTTCTATAGCTTCATGCCAATCTGCTCGGTCTTCACCGGCCAGAAGATTGATGTGAACATTGCCATCTCCAGCATGGCCATAATTTGCAGCCTCAAGGTTCCACTTTTGGCAAACCTCATCCACTGCCTTTATTAGTGCAGGGACTTCCCGTATTGGCACAGAAATATCCTCTTTTGCGTACTTGGTATAAAAAGCCATAACCGCTTCCGCTATACCCTTTCTAGCTTTCCACAGCTTTTCCCTGAAATTACGATTATCTGCAACAAAAACTTCCAAGGCTCCGTTTCCCAGACACATATCTCCAACTTTCTCATATTCATCAGCCAAAACCTCAGGATCCCTTCCTTCTAACTGTATTATCAGATGGGCTCCGGCATCATCAAATGGAAGAGAACTTCCAAGATATCTGGACACTATCTTTAGTGCTCTTCTGTCCATGAATTCCAATGCCACAGGAACTATTTTTGCCTCAGTTATAACTTTTGGCACAAAGGATATAGCGTCCTCCACTTTTTCAAAGGGGACTAAAAGATCCACTATCCTATCCTGCAAAGGGACAAGTTTAAGTATGATCTTGGTCACTACACCCAAGGTGCCTTCTGAGCCCACCATAAGATGTACTAGGTCCAACCCAGTAACATCCTTTCGTCTCTTCCCTCCAAACCATGTAACTTCACCAGAGGGCAAAACCACCTCAAGGCCCAACACGTTGGCTCCAGTGGTTCCATACTTTATGACCTTATTACCTCCAGCATTCTCTGCCACATTGCCTCCTATGAAGGATGCATCTCCACTACAAGGGTCACCTGCATACTGCAGAGAATGCTTCATGGCTGCCACCTGAATCTCTGAAGTTACAACACCAGGCTCCACCGTAACGGTAAGGTTTTCTAAGTCTAATTCCAGAATCCGATTCATCTTTTCAAAAGACATAATTATCCCACCATAAGCAGGAACAGCACCTCCTGAAAGCCCAGTACCAGCCCCTCTGGGAGTCACAGGAATAATATTCTCGTTTGCGTAAGCCATGATCTTGGAAACGTGCTCTGTGCTCTCTGGGAAAACTACTACATCGGCACAATATTCCCGATCCCAGAACTGCACTCCCACCTCGTCCCTAGAATATGTGAGCCTTTTTTCTTCATCTGTAGATACATTATGGGAACCCACAATTGCACGTAGGTCCTCTATTACCTTATCTGTCACAGGCATGAACGTAGTCACTGCTCTTTTCCCCCTTCTGCCTTTATTTTCTCTATTAACCTGGGGACTATATCGAAAAGGTCGCCACAAAAGGCTATATCAGCCACCCTGAAAATGGGAGCCTCTGGATCTTTATTTATGGCCACTATAAAATCTGCTGTCTGCATTCCAGCAAGATGCTGCACCGAGCCAGAAATCCCTATAGCAAAATAAACCTTTGGAGAAACCACCTTACCGCTCAATCCCACCTGGTGAGGATAGCTTATCCACTTATTGTCCACGGCTGCACGACTCGCTCCAACTCCTCCACCAAGTACAAAGGCCAATTCCTCCAATAGCTTGAAATTTTCTGCCTTTTTGAGCCCTTTACCTCCAGAAACTACAACATCCAAATCCTGTATATTAACGTCCAACCCTTCCTGAACTTCTTTCCCCACAATCTCAATAGAGCTCTTTAGAAGCTCTTCTGGAAGAGTTAGATACTTTACTTGTGCTTTACGTCTCTTATCAGGCTTGGGGACAGGAAACGTCCTGGGCCTGACCGTAGCCATTTGCGGCATGTGATTTGGCGTTTGAATCGTAGCCATGATGTTTCCGCCAATTGCCGGCCTTGTCTGAAGGAGAAGACCGGTATCTTTGTCTATATCAAGGCCAGTACAGTCCGCCGTAAGGCCCGTATGTATTTTAGCTGCCACAGCAGGCATGTAAGTTCTACCCGAGGTTGTGGCTGGAGCTAAGACTATCTGAGGCTTCCTCTGTTCTATCAAATAGCTTATAATATTTGTATATATCTCTTGATTAAAAGACTCAAACTCCTCCCCAACGGCACATAAGACTACGTCTGCTCCCCACCATGAAAGGTCCTCCACGGAACGATCTACATGGTTATACATCAACAAAGTTGTAACCTTGGCGCCCAAAATATCTGCCAGCTTCCTTGCCTTGGCCGTGAGCTCTATTGTCGCGGAATGAAGGATTCCTCCCCTGACTTCTCCTACTACTAAAATTTCGCTGGAAGAATTATTCCTATGCATTGCCCTTTCCTCCATCCAAGAGGCCCCTGGAGTGAAGCTCCTCCAAAAGATGTTCTATGCCCTTATCCAAATCTTTGCCTTTGTAAAAAGCACCTTCTCTGGTTACTTTAGGATAGAAAATTTTCACTACTCTCGTCGGTGAACCCGAAAGTCCCACCTCCAAAGGAGACAAGTCTATTTCTTCATGACTCCACTTAACGACATTAAATCTTCGAGCTTTTTTCTTCCCACTTAAGGTCGGCATTGAAGGTTCATTGAGATCTCTTAGGACCGTCAAGAGGCAGGGTAAAGGGAGCCTCTGAATCTCCACACCATCCTCCACTGTTCTGTGTACTACAGCAAAATCTTTTTCGATGGCCAGACGGCTAACATAAGTGCTGAAAGGCAACCCTAGCATAACTGCAACCTCCGGGCCTACCTGCCCTGTTTCACCGTCAGTTGCCTTTTCGCCTGCAAGGATAAGATCATGAGGGCCTGCCTTACTTAAAGCCGCCGCGAGGGTCTTAGCAGTAGCCCAGGTATCGGCTGCCGCGAAACAAGGGTCCGTAAGCAAGAAAACTTCATCGACTCCAAGGGCCACCGCCTCTCTTAGAGCTTCTTCAGCCTGAGGGGGTCCCATAGAAAAAACTCTCACCTTGCCTCCATGTTTTTTTCTCAAATCTAATGCACACTCAATGGCATGAAGGTCAAGAGGATTGATGATAGCCCCAACTCCTGATCTGACCATCGTCCCTTTCTCTTCATCCATCTTTACTTCATCCGAATCGGGAACCTGCTTTACCAAAACAGCAATATGCACTTTATCACTTCCTTTTCTTGCTAACGCTTTCGCCAAATAACCAAAATGTTCAACGACAAAGTATACCTCATTGTAACTCAACATTCCACACCCCTCTCCAAGAAATGCTACGTTGTGGAAGTGGGGGCAATTGGCTGCAAATACCGTATATTATGGCTTTTTCTGAAAATTGCAGTATAATACACCTTTGTTTGGTTTGTTTGGCTTTACGATGGGCCATAAACTTGCAAGTTACACCATCAGGAAGGAAGGAACTGAATGAGAGATATATCTAAAATAAGGAATGTCGCCATAATAGCCCACATTGATCATGGCAAAACTACATTGTTGGACTCAGTCTTCAAAGCAGCTAAGCTCTTTCGAGACAACGCCAGAGTAGAAGAGCGCATCATGGACAACAACGTCCTGGAACGGGAAAGGGGCATAACAATACGGGCAAAGCACTGCTCCGTAGAATGGAAAGACTACCTCATAAACATAATTGATACTCCTGGACATGCTGACTTCTCAGGAGAGGTAGAACGCATTATATCTATGGTTGATTCTGCCTTGCTTTTGGTAGATGCCAACGAGGGGCCTATGCCTCAAACCCGTTACGTACTAATGCGAGCCCTAAAAGCAGGGCTAAGGCCCATAGTTGTAGTGAACAAGGTGGACCGTCCAAATGCAGCTATAAATGAAGCATTGAACGCCACTTTCGATCTTTTTCTCGAACTAGGCGCCACTGAAGAGCAGGCAGACTTCCCCGTCCTGTACGGCTCAGGACTTCACGGCTGGTTCGTGAGGGATTTGGAGAAAGACAACCCCGAAGGCATGGACGCCTTATTTGAAACCATAATAAACTTCGTACCTCCCCCACAGGGTGACATCAATAAGCCTTTTCTCATGCAGGCCACAAGCATAACATGGAATGATTACATAGGCCGGGTAGG
Organism: Thermovirga sp.; assembly: GCF_017656375.1. Taxonomy (GTDB): domain Bacteria; phylum Synergistota; class Synergistia; order Synergistales; family Thermovirgaceae; genus Thermovirga. The sequence goes on along the minus strand of NZ_JACDOB010000012.1, from coordinate 45,710 downwards.
GTGCGGAAGGATAGTCCAAGGAAAGATCAAAAAGGGCGACGTAATAATAAGGACCAGCACGGCCTGGAAGGATATAGATAAAACCCAATGGGAGATAACCGCTCAGGAAAAGGCAAAGATCACCCACCTGTGGCTGACAAAAGGCTTCAAACTAACTGAAGTAGAAGAAGCCTCTGCAGGTGACGTTGTGTGGATAGCTGGTCCAGAGGACATATCCATAGGAGACACTCTCTCATTCGAAGAGAACGCTAACCTTCCTCTTCATCCTCTAGAAATAGAAGAACCAACAGTTTCCATGTTCTTTTTGGTAAACAATGGCCCCTTCGCGGGCAAAGAAGGCAGAGCTGTCACGTTAAGACAAATAAAAGAACGCCTCATGCAGGAAGCCAGGGTAAACGTGGCCTTAAAAGTAGAGGATATTGGAAGGCCAGATGGATTGAAAGTGTCAGGTCGAGGGGAATTACATCTTGCCATTCTCATAGAGGAAATGCGAAGAGAAGGCATGGAGCTCTGCGTGTCAAGGCCAGAAGTAATAACAAAACGGGACGAAAATGGGAACCTATTGGAACCCATGGAGCAGCTGATAATAGATGTCCCAGAGGAATACCAGGGCGCGGTTATAGAAAAAATTTCCAGACGCAAAGGGGAATTTACAAGCGCTCATAACTTAGGGACAGGCCTCATGAGACTAGAATTTAACATCCCTACCAGAGGCCTTATAGGTTATCGAACGGAGTTTCTGACAGACACCCGCGGCCTTGGAATAATGTCCTCTCGTTTCATAGGCTATGACCTGTGGCGAGGTGAAATATCGGGAAGAAACAGAGGCTCAATGGTAAGCATGGATAACGGTGAAGCTACAAGCTACCAGCTCGAGAACTTACAGCAGAGAGGAACTCTTTTCATATCACCTATGGATAAAGTCTACGAAGGTATGGTCATAGGAGAACATTCAAGAGCCAACGACCTTCCTTGCAACCCAACAAAGAAAAAACACGTCACTAACCATCGCTCCTCCACAAAGGACAATACCGTTATCCTGGACGTACCCAGAAAACTAACCCTTGACGCGGCCTTAGAGTGGATAGCGGAAGATGAGCTAGTGGAAGTAACCCCACTTTCCGTGAGGGTTAGGAAAAACATACTGAACCACGAAGCTAGGAAAAAAGCTTCGAAAAGGGCAAAAAGCCAAGAAAGCGCAGCATAAAAGCCAAAAGAAACGAAATATAGGCCCTTCTACAACAAATGCAAATTTACACGTTGACAAATGAGGACACAGATGATAGTCTGCTTTGTAATTTAACATACAATATGAGCACGGAGGACAAAATGGCCACTTCGCAAGCTTTCGTTTTTAATTACTATTATTACTTGTACTTTACCCCGCATCGAACCGATTCGGGCGAGGTTGGCTGTTGCATGAAAGCAGGGTAAGTGCAAGAAAACACCTACAGCTTTCAAATCCGCCTTCCCGATCGGGGAGGCGGATTTTTTTATCTTAATGGAGGTGACAGGCATGCATCAAATTGATAGCTTCATTATTTTTTCAATGGCCGCCATTGCAGCAGGGATACTTTTACCCATTTGGATGCTCATTTCAGACAGGGGGGATAAGTCATGATTAACCTTTCAATATGGCTGATTTACGGAATTGCTTTAGTGTTTCTAGCCCGATGGTCCAAGGGACACGACGTATTATTGCCAGGAAAGGTAGGCGTTTTAATACAGGCTCTTGCATATGTGGCAACTTACGTCTCAGCTGTAGCGCTTGTTGGCTTCTCTGGCTTATGCTACAGGTATGGCTTGCAAATGTTGCTTATAGCAGCAGGTAACATGTGGCTTGGAACATGGTTTGTATATCGCTTCCTGGCCTGGCCCACCAGATTATGGCAACGGAAACTGAAAGCCCGCACCCCAGCAGAAATGTTAGGTACTGCAGCTGATTCCAAGCTCTTTAGAATTTACTTGGGCGGCTTATCCAGTGCCTTACTCATAGTATATGCATCGGCGGTATTCAAGGGAGCCGCATACATGTTATCAGGAGTTACGGGGCTATCGGTCACCATCTGCCTTTGGAGTTTGATTCTGGTAGTAGCCTTAAGTGTATCCTGGGGTGGGTTAAGAGGCGTCCTATACACCGAGGCCCTTCAGGGAGGAATAATGCTTGTAGGAGTCCTTGCCTTGCTTTTTGCTACATTACGCGCAGTAGGAGGCCCTATAGAAGGGATAACAAGCCTAGCATCACTAGATGCTACCCAACATGCAACCAACGGTTTTACGGCTTTAAGCTCCGGCCAAGGAGGGCTTTTTATATTCTCTCTGGTTTCCGTCACATCCATAGGAGTCTGGGCTCAACCTCAGCTTATACAAAGGCATTTTGCCCTAAAAAGCCCTAAAGAAGCAAAAAGGGTAATCCCCTTTGCCATGCTCAGCATAGGAATAGTTGTAGGAGGAGCATATTTCGCTGGCGCTCTCTCAAGATTGGTTCTAGGACCAGAAGTAAAATCAGTAGATTCAGTAATCCCCCTTTTGGTCTCAAGGCTCCTTCCTAAGGTGGGAGGGCAAATATTCGCCATAGCTATAGTCTCAGCATCTTTATCAACAGCCTCTGCATTGCTTCATATCGTTGCAGCAGCAATAACTAACGACATCTTGCACAGACGTCCCAACAATCTAATATGGAAAGCCTTAGTGGCTTCCTGTGCGATCCTTTCTGGCATCTTCGCTACAAAAAATTCTCAAATCATAGCTATGATTTGCACAACCAGCTGGACCCTTCTGGCCTCTGCTATTCTCATTCCGTACCTCGCATTACTAATTTTTGGGGACAACTTAAAGAAATTAACCTTCTGGGGAACCTCTTTGAGTGGGTTGGCACCAGCTTTAGCGTGGTACGCTTTAGCTTTCGCCCCCACATCTCAGAAAATCATGAATCTCAGCGCCCCAGGAATCATAGGCAGCATACATCCCTTCTTTGTAGGAATCGCCTGTTCCATGTTGGGCTTTGGTTTCTTCATGACTCTTGAGAAGGCCTTTAGCAAAATTCCTTTAATGGATAATGAGGCATAGCTACAACGAAAAAGGGGCGCAATCTCAAATTACGCCCCTTTTTCGTTTTTAGGATACGGCAAAAGTAAGTTTCTTTCCATCTGAATCAATTAACAGCTTCTTGCCTTCATACAACTGTCCACTCAATATCATTCTCGCTATCTTAGTCTCCACCTCGTGAGCTATGAAACGCTTCAAAGGCCTGGCTCCATAGACAGGATCGCTACCCTCTTTAGCTATGAACCGTTTAGCGTTCCTGGTTAGCTCAAGGGTTATAGAACGCTCTTCTAGCCTTCTCTTCAGGTCCACGGTCAACAGGTCGACAATCCTCTCCAGTTCTTCATCCCTCAATGGCTTGAACAACACTACGTCATCAACCCTGTTGAGAAACTCTGGCCTAAAGTGGAGCCTTAGCTGTCTCATAACTTCATTGCGTGCTTCCTCGGTTATCTCCCCTTTATCGGTAATGCCTTCCATCAGGGCAGTAGCTCCAATATTGCTAGTCATGATAATTATGGTGTTACGAAAATCAACGGTCCTTCCATGGCTATCCGTAAGACGCCCATCATCCAGTATCTGAAGGAGGATGTTAAAGACATCCTGATGAGCCTTTTCTATCTCATCGAAAAGTATGACGGAATAAGGTTTCCTTCTAACTCTTTCGGTCAACTGCCCACCTTCTTCATATCCCACATATCCCGGCGGGGCACCTATCAACCTGGAAACAGCATGCTTCTCCATGTACTCAGACATGTCAATTCTTATAAGGTTTTCCTCGCTGTCGAACAAAGCTTCGGCCAGCGTCTTGGCGAGCTCAGTCTTACCAACCCCCGTTGGCCCAAGGAATATAAAGGAACCTATGGGCCTTCTGGGGTCCTTTATTCCAGACCTGGCCCTGAGTACTGCATCGGCTACAAGCTGTACCGCCTCATCTTGGCCAACTACCCTTTGATGAAGCACCTGGTCAAGTTTCAACAGCTTTTCCCTTTCGCCTTCCATAAGGCGACTCACGGGTATGCCTGTCCACATGGAGACCACCTTGGCTATTTCTTCCTCCGTTACCTCTTCCCTCAAGAGCCTTTCCCCAGTATTACTCTCTTCTATACGTTGTTGTGCTTCCTGAAGCTTCTTCTCCAACTCAGGAAGCTTGCCATGCTTCAGTTCCGCAGCCTTATTGAGGTCATATTCCCTTTCAGCTTTTTCTATCTCATGTTTGATCTTTTCTATCTCTTCCCTTAGGCTTTGAACCTCTGCAATGAGCTTTTTCTCTATTTCGTACTGAGCCTTGAGGGCATCGGCTTTCTCCCTGGCCTCCTGAAGCTCTTTCCTCAAATTCTCAAGCCTCTGCTGGCTTGCCTTATCAGTCTCCTTTTTAAGAGCTGCTTCTTCGATCTCAAGCTGCATAACCCTGCGCATTACTGCGTCAAGCTCAGCAGGCATAGAGTCGATCTCAGTCCTTATCATGGAACATGCCTCATCTACAAGGTCAATGGCCTTATCAGGCAAGAACCTATCAGTTATGTAGCGGTGTGACAACACAGCAGCGGCGACAAGGGCATTGTCTTGAATTCGCACACCATGGTGGACCTCAAACCGCTCTTTCAAACCCCTCAGTATCGATATAGTATCCTCTACCGTGGGCTGATCGACAAAAACAGGCTGGAACCTCCGCTCCAATGCCGCATCCTTTTCTATGTATTTTCTGTACTCATCAAGGGTAGTAGCTCCTATACAGTGAAGTTCCCCTCTCGCAAGCATGGGCTTCAGCATGTTACCTGCGTCCATGGCACCTTCTGCCTTGCCTGCCCCCACAATAGTGTGAATCTCATCTATAAACAAGATGATCCTGCCTTCGCTCTCCTTGACCTCATTCAAGACAGCCTTGAGGCGTTCTTCAAACTCTCCCCTATATTTTGCGCCAGCTACTAAGGCACCCATATCAAGAGCCACGATGCTCTTGTCTTTTAGGCCCTCAGGCACATCACCTCTCACTATTCGCTGGGCAAGCCCTTCGACTATGGCGGTCTTACCTACTCCAGGCTCGCCTATCAGTACCGGGTTATTTTTGGTCCTTCTACTTAGAATTCTTATAACCCGCCTAACTTCTTCATCTCTCCCTATCACAGGATCAAGTTTGCCTGCTCTTGCCAGTGCAACGAGATCTCTACCGTATTTTTCTAAAGCCTCATAGGTGTTCTCGGGATCAGCACTTTGAACCCGCTGATTACCCCTTACCTCCTGTAAAGCCTTAAAAAATTTACCTTCGTCAACACCAAAATCAGTCAATATTTTCCTGGATGCAGAGTTGGGATCAGGTTCCTCTAAGAGAGCACTAAAAAGATGCTCTACTGACACATACTCATCCTTTAATTTCTTTGCTTTCTCTTCGGCCGCTATGAGAACAGCCCCTAATCTGTTAGAAATATAAATTTTTCCTGCTTCCACAGAAGCCCCTGCAACAGAGGGTCTCCTGGCCAATTCTTTTTCCACTGCAGCGACCAAGGCATCTACAGGTACATCCATTTTTGTCATCAATTTAGGTATAAGCCCGTTTTCCTGCTTAAGCAAAGCAAGAAGCAGGTGCTCATTATCTACTTCTCTATGTCCTCTCTGTATGGCTTCCTTCTGTGCATCTGCTAACGCTTCTTGTGACTTCTGCGTCAATCTGTTCATATCCATGTTTTATCCCCCCTTACTTCAAGCCCTGGGATTAAATGGCGATTCTTTCGCCAACTCCTCAAAAAGAGCTCTTTCCTTTTCCGTTAAATTCTTGGGAACCACTATCCTCACAGTCGCTAAAAGGTCCCCATTGCCCCCTGTCCTCTTTGGCAAGCCTTTCCCTCTCAACCTCAAAACTTGGCCACTTTGAGTGCCAGGTGGCACTTTCAACTGTACCGGTCCCGTCAGCGTAGGGATAGTTACTGTACTTCCCAAAGCTGCCTCCCAGGGTGCCAGATCCAATCTCATAGTCAAATCGTGCCCATTGATTCCAAACCTTGGGTCAGGCTTAATATGAACCCTCAAATACAGATCGCCAGCTGGACCACCTGTAGGTGAAGGCGCTCCCTGGGACGCAAGACGCAATCTTGATCCATCTGTTACTCCCTTTGGAATATTTACTTCTAAGCTTTTCTGTTGGCCTCCTATGTTTAAGGTAATCTTTTTCTTCCCACCATTAATTACCTCGTTCAAAGTCAACTCCAACGGAGCCTCAACATCCTGGCCTTTAACAGTTGCGTTCGTCCTACCTCTAAAAGGTGATTGGGAAAAGAAAGCCGAATCACCGAAAAAAGCCTCAAAGAAATCACTGAAAAAAGTGTCTCTTCCCTTGGAGCTTCTTCTAGTTCCAAAGTTGAATATCTCTTCCCAGCCAGGCGGAGGCGTAAACTCCTGTCCATGCTGCCAACCACTACCTAAAGCATCATATTTCTTTCTTTTCTCCGGATCCCTAAGAACTTCATATGCTTCGTTTATTTCTTTAAACTTTTCGGTAGCAGCAGGGTCTTTATTGGCGTCCGGATGATACTTCCTAGCCAACTTCCGGTAAGCCTTTTGTATTTCCTCTATTGTGGCATTTCTATCCACACCGAGTATTTTGTAATAATCTTTATACTCCACAGGCCATCGCCTCCTTTTCCATGGCCCTCATGTTTCTTGGCCTTCATAACTGAGCCCCCCTGAAAGGGGGGCTCTTATCATCTTGTGATGCCCACGGCATCTTAGCAGGATCCTCAACCCTCATTAAAATCTGCGTCTATTACATCTTCATCAGAAGCATTTGATGTCCCTGATTCCTGTGAAGATGTCCCGCCTCCTGAAGAAGCAGTACTACCGAAGCTTGCCAATTTACCTAAAATCTCCAGCAATTGCTTAGTGAGATCTTGCAACCTTTCTTTTGGCTCTTCTTTCTTAATAGCTTCCTTGGCCTCTTCTACTACTCTTTCAGCTGTACCCTTTTCCTCTACTGGGACAGTTTCCTTTACTTCCGACAATTTCTTTTCCACCTGATAGATGGCATTTTCTAGCTCGTTACGAGATTCTACCCACTCTTTCTTTTTCCTATCCTCCTCAGCATGAAGCTCTGCTTCCTTAATCATTCTCTCTATCTCATCGTCGGTTAAATTAGTGGAGTTAGAGATAACTATCTTTTGTTCTTTACCAGTATCCTTGTCCTTCGCAGATACGTTCAATATGCCATTAGCATCGATGTCAAAGGTTACCTCTATCTGAGGCACTCCTCTAGGAGCTGGCCTAATGCCATCCAGCTTAAAGGTGCCAAGCACTCTGTTGTCTTTAGCCATCTCACGCTCTCCCTGCAGTACCACAATCTCGACGGCTGGCTGGTTGTCCTCAGCAGTGGTAAAGATTTGCGACTTCTTGCATGGTATTGTGGTGTTTCTTTCTATCATCTTTGTCATAACACCACCTAGAGTTTCTATTCCCAAGGAGAGCGGCGTAACATCCAAAAGCAGTACGTCCTTTACTTCTCCTTTGATTATGCCAGCCTGTACAGCCGCGCCCATGGCCACCACTTCATCAGGATTGACGCTCATGTTTATCTTTTTACCACCAGTAAACTCTTCCACTAACTTATGAATGGCCGGCATTCTTGTTGATCCACCAACCAAAATAACTTCTGCAATATCTTCAGGTTTTAGCTTGGCATCCTTCAATGCCTGCTGCACAGGGCCCACACAGCGTTTCACAAGATGCTCCGTAAGCTGCTCAAACTTAGCCCTTGTCAAAGTCATATTCAGATGTTTAGGCCCACTAGCATCAGCAGTTATAAAAGGCAAACTAATATCTGTACTTGTCCTTGAGGACAGCTCGCACTTGGCTTTCTCTGCAGCTTCATATAGACGCTGCAGTGCTTGCCTATCTTTTCTCAAATCAATGCCTTGGTCTTTGAGGAACTCCTCTGCCATCCAGTCGACTATGCATTTATCAAAATTGTCGCCACCTAGATGAGTATCCCCTGCAGTGGCCCTAACCTCACAAAGGCCATCCCCTACTTCCAATATAGAAACATCAAAGGTACCTCCACCAAGGTCAAACACCATTATTATCTCGTTCTCTTTTTTATCCATGCCGTATGCCAGAGCCGCGGCAGTGGGCTCATTGACAACCCTTAAGACATTCAAACCCGCTATTTTACCGGCATTTTTAGTTGCTTGCCTCTGAGCATCATTGAAGTATGCAGGCACGGTAATAACCGCGTCAGTTATCTTTTCGCCCAAAAATGCCTCAGCATCCTGAACAAGCTTTCTCAAGATCATTGCACTTATCTCTTCTGGTGCATATTGCTTATCGCCTACTACTACCCTTACAGAGTTATGAGGCCCTTCCACAACTTTATAAGGCACCATCTTCATCTCTTCGGCAACTTCGCTATAGTTGCGCCCCATAAACCTCTTTATTGAGTAAATTGTCCCTTCCGGGTTCAGAACTGCCTGTCTTTTAGCCAAAGCACCTACAAGGCGCTCCCCGTTCTTAGTAAAAGCCACCACTGACGGGGTCGTCCTACCTCCTTCAGCGTTGGGTATAACTGTAGGCTGTCCTCCCTCTATAAATGCAATAACCGAGTTAGTTGTTCCAAGGTCTATTCCAACTACACGCCCCATTTAAATCCCCCCTCTTCTATTTATCCCAAAACTATCAAACAATTTGACTTTATTTGACCTTTGCGATGGTTATTATATAACAGAAATCCCGATTCGCAAGTCAAAATAAGTCAAATAAGGCAAAATAATACTATATATATCCTTATAGGTCTCATAAATATGCTTTTTATCGATTTTTCTATATTTTTCGCAATTTACATAATAACGAAGAGGGAAAGGCACACCTTTCCCTCTTCGTCCCTATTTGACCAATTGTGTAACCCTCAAATCCGGCTTACTGGCCGCTTTGGGTCCGTGCTTTTAAAAACTGCTCGAACCTCCAACTTCGAATTTCCTTCCTAAGCTGCTCTGACTTTTCGAAGAGGCTTCTGATTTTTTGCTCGTCTGGTTTGTTTTCAATCATGGCTAGGCGAAGCTCCAAATTAGCCCTGTGCAGTTCGTTCATTTTATCGACTATTTCCTCTGGATAGATGCTTAGGTCTCCTCTTCTGACAGGCGCGCCTCGTAAATATCCTCCACCGAACGCCATCCTACCCATGCTTTCAGCCCAACATCCAACTAACTGCTGGTTTCCCACCCAGCGCCGTGGGCCAGGGCCACCACCCCAATGGGCAAAAGCCACCCCTGCTACTGCCAAAATGCCTACAAAAGCTAGCAAAACAATAATCTTTTTACTCATGTTATTGCACCTCTCTTTTCTTTCTAATAGTATTGTAAAAACAATACCGCAGGGAGGCATGAGTAAATCTACCTACTTGTCCTCTCCACATTTCGTACAGATAACATTCCTTACTTCCTTTACTACGTCCTCAACTTTACATTCTCTTTTCGATCCGTCAGGATAGGACAGTTCCACAATGCCCTCAGCAGACATCTTGCCACATATTACTGTCACTGGCGAGCCAAGAAGTTCTGCATCCGAGAACTTTACCCCTGCCCTTTCATCACGATCATCAAGCAAAACATTGAACCCTTCATTGTCAAGGGCTTCTTCCAACTTCCCGCCCAGGGCCAAAGCTTCCTTATTCCTTACTGAGGGCACTATTATACTGACATCAAAGGGTGCTACCCCAAAAGGCAAAGGCCCATTAGGTTTCACCAAACTTAAAGCCAGTGGCTCCAGGTAAATTTCACCCTTCCACAAATGGGCTTCTTCCACTTTGCCCTGTTTCCCCTGATAGGAAATACCCTTTCCATTAGTCAGGTAACCGGCGTCACTAGAAAAAGATGCCACCTTGGCAAAGGGCCTAACATCCAAATCAGAAGAGCATATGGGGCACTTCATCTTCCTCTCATAAATTATTAGATCTTCCACTTGCGTGGCCGTAAAATCCCTTCCCCAACAAGCGTTCAACATGTGCTTTTCCGGCTGGTTGGCTCCTACCACGGCGTTTATAATGCCCCTCACATGAAAATCTGCTATTACCTTAAGCTTTTTGGGAAGTCCCACAGGCCCCAGGTAACCTGCTAGATCTCCCACTGTTTCCTTTATCTCAAGTGGATCAGCAAAACGAATGGCAGAACATCCAATCGCTCTTTTCACCTTTTCCTCGCTGATCTTGTGATCGCCTCTTACCAGAACGACAAAAACCTCTTTCTTATCTTCGCCCTCAGCTACATAGAACATAGTCTTTATGGTGTTTTCGGGAGATACACCCAGTTGATTACACAATTCCACTATTGTATCTGCTCCAGGTGTGTCCACAACTTCAAGGTCTTTAGGCTCTTCATCCTGTGACGCTACCTCCTGTTTTACAGGTGAATCCTCCCATCCACACCAGCTGCAATTCGTACAGTAATATGCACTTTCCGCATATGGGAAGCTTTTCTCAACAAAAGTTACCAAATCAAGGCTTTCAAATCCATCGTTAAGAGAAACCTTCTTCTTCACAGAAAACCCTAACTTCAAGAAGGACTCGGAAAATTTTTCACAAAAATTACCTATCAGTTCCTCTGCCTGCTCTTGCAACTCTGTGAAACCTAGCACTTCGTACACTCTGTTTTTCTTCTGATAGAACGTCAACGGCAGCTGTCTATAGCTTTTCACAAAACCCGAAGCGACTTCTAGTGCCTGGCCAAAAAAATCGTAAAAATCAACCTGCTGAAACGCACTTGCATCAAATAGCTCCTCTACTTTACCTGAGACTCGTTCAAATAAGGCAACCCCAAGAGGTAAAAGCCCTAGAGAGGATTGGCTAGAGGCTCTATTAACAAAAGCCCCTCTTATAAGTCGCAAAATCCCTTGATCCACAATCCCCTTCGGCGCCTCTTTGATTGTCGGCGCAAAAAGATTAGACATCTTCATTTATTATCCCTCCAGCAATTTGGCTTATCCATCGTCGACAAGACAGATATTTTGATGTAGTATACAACACTCGATGCTTTGTTCAAAGCCCCCTTAAATAACTTGCACTAAATAAATTTAAATAGTAACCTGCTAAAAGCAGGGGCATATTCTATCTTTCTTAAGCGAGGTAAACTTATGGATCCTTTGGCTTTTTTAGGCAAATTGTTCAAACGAAAAAAATTACCGATAACACCCAAGGACATAATGGACAGGGCTCCAAGCCTTGATAAATACATCCAATGGAGCAAAAACAAAAGAATTTTGGTCTTCAATCCTCCCTTTTGGGGATTTCACGATATTTTTGTGGACAGCGATCTCAATCACGCCCTAGTGTGCATCAAAGAATCGAAAGAGGCCTTCATAATATCGGGAAACACAAAGGGGGGAGAAAAAGTATTTAAGTTCAATTCTGATCTTACCCTTGAATCAGAGGAGGAACTAACCCCTGGACTTCTTGAATGGATCATATACGACGACTACGTAATATATAGAGGCCCCTTTCTCCCCCTTGGGAGAGACCCTTATTACATAGGAAAGATCGCAGCGACTTTTCCATTTACTAATAAACTAAATTACCATCTCTACCCTGACATAATAGCCTTCCTAAAAGAATGGTACACAAAAGCCTCTAAAGGCAGAAGATAACTTGTATTCGGATAATGTATAATATAAATATATATGATTAAAAACTCCCTAACGAGGTGCAAAAATGAAAGTAGCCGATCTTTTTAAAAAAACCGTATTCCCAGATTTCCGCCTCATAGCTGGAGCCGAGGGAGTCTCAAGAGAAATAACTTCTGTGTCTGTTATAGACTCTCCAGATGTGTTTAGATGGATGCGAGGCGGGGAGTTCCTAATAGGAAGTGGCTACATATTCAAAGAAGATCCCGACAGCATGGCAGAATTCTTACGCTTGGTGGCAGGAAGAGAGATAGCTGCTCTGGGCATCAAAATAGACAGGTACCACTCTCAAATTCCAGAAAGTTGCATCAAAGAATCGGATAAATTAGGACTTCCTCTAATAGAAATCCCCTTAAAATATAGGTGGATAGACATAAACGAAATAGTTTATGGGTGGCTCTTGAGGGAAAGAGAGTTTGGTAAAAACTATAGTAGACCAGTGCTGCAAGACATATTCAACGAAAATTGGGATAACCACATGCTATTAGCACATCTAGCTTCCAGTATTAGATGCCCTTTGGCCGTCAGAGCTCCAGACCTCGCGATAAACAATTACTATGAAATTGATGGAACTGTACTAGATTCAACGGAAGCTGAAGAAATATTATTCCTTCCTGCTTTAAGTGAAAAAGAGATGCCATCCTGTGGTGCCATAACTATTCATGTAAGAGAAACCTTACTGCATGGGGAAAAAAGATACGTAAGCATATATGCTTTAAAGGCACAACCACCGTTGGAGATAGCTTTAGTGCTGCCTCCAGGTGAACAATACCCATCCATAAAGCAAGAAAGAATGACCATAAGGGCCTTGGGTATATTGAGGGGAAGCAACTTCGAGGCAAAATTGTTAAATAACGCTCTTGCAGCCCAAAGGGACCAATTCTTGCAAAACTTATGCCTTGGCACGTACAACAACGAAGAAATGGTTACGCAAAGGGCGAAAGAACTCAACATAAATATACCTGAGGAGACTATAGTGCTTCTGACATGCTCAACCAAAGATACATACGCCCCGCCGCTTTGGAGACCTCCCTTCTCTTTGAGTTACAAGCACGCCAATCAATGGATTAGCATTGCAAGCTCTGCAGATTACAAGTCCCACTACACAGACCTGCTTAAAACTGCCAAAGATGAAAAGTTGTGGATTGCTGTAGGAAGCACAGTAAAAAATTGGGAGAATATAAAAATATCATATGACGAAGCCAAAAGAGCTCTTGATTGGCTGAGAAAATTTAGGCCCACTCCTGGAATTTATAGATATGGGGAACTAGCTATGCATACTTTGCTAAATAAACTAGCGACTCTTCCCGAGGCAAAAGGGCTTTGGAAACGCTATTGGGCCCCTGTCCTTTACGAAAACTCTACAAGAAGGGCAGTACCCTTAGGAGAAGTAGCAAAAGCTCTCATATCCTCCGACTTCAACATAAAAGAGTGCGCCAAATCTTTACACCTTCATTATAACACAGTACGAAACTACGTAAGGGAGCTGGAAGGCGTCCTACAGATAGATCTCAACAATAGACTGCATAGATTGGCTATAACTTTAAGCTATTACGTACACATTTTGCGAGACAACACATCTTGGGATATATAGAAACTTTAGAATTGAAGGACAAGCAAAAAGGGGGCTATAGCCCCCTTTTTATTTAGGAACTTTTTTTCTTATAGGGGATTCGTTTTGCGGGTTCGAAAGGACATTTTCCTTCCTTCAATATCCAATCCTTGTATACACCTACATTTCTATCCTCAATGTGGTCAAAGATCATAGGTGACTTGGTGCCATGGCTCACATATTTTATGGGATCTGGATCTAACTTTGCGGAAATTATCTCATCATTGCCCCTGGCCTGGGCCAACTTCCACCCTGTGGGATCTATTATCATGGAGCTTCCAAAGAAACTGTTACCTGAACCGTCCACTCCTACTGAGTTTATCGCAACATAATATACGTGGTTATCATAGGCCCTTGCCTGGTTTACAAACTGCCAAATGTCGTAAGTACGAAGTAACGCAGAAGGTCTCACTATGACCTCAGCCCCCATCAAAGTTTCTGTCGTGGCCAAATCTGGGAAATCGCCATCGTAACATATAGTAAGCCCTATTTTAGCAAGCTTAGTCTCTACTACCACTGGTTTATCTCCAGCAGTAGTCCACCCGCCTCCTTCTTTTCTCTCCGTTGGGAATGGGTGGGTCTTATTATAAATGTCGCCTATTATGTCTCCATTGTCGTCTATAACCATGCAGGAGTTGTAAACGATATCCTTTGAAGGACCTCGACGATAAGTAGGCCATATTACATGGACACCTAATTTTGCCGCTGCATCTTGAATGGGTTCTGTTATGGGGCCTGGGACTTCGCTTACCGCTTCCCACAAGGATTCAATGGTCTCTTCCTGGGTTGCCTTCGAGAGAGGAGTAAACCCAGTCGTTATGGTCTCAGGAAAGACCACTAAATCAGCTTCATGCTCTTTTGCGGCCTTCTCGAGAAATACCAAAGCTTTTTCTATATTGGCCTTTACATCCATTGGTTTTATTGTGAACTGGCAACCTGCAACTATAAATTCCTTCACTCATTATTCCTCCCCTCAGTATCACGATCTACTGTATTTTAGATTACTATTAGAAGCTAACCGGCAAGAATGATCCGATTATGTATATAATTCCTGTTACTAACATGACTGCCGTTGAATAACCTATAATGTCTCTCGCCTTTAGACCTGTAATTCCCAACAAGGCTATGGCCCAGAAAGGCTGAAGCATGTTAGACCAACAGTTACCCCAGGCTTGAGCTGTTGCCACTTTAATGACGTTAACGCCCATCATTTGTGCCGATTTTACAGCTATTGGCCCCTGTACTGCCCACTGTCCACCACCGCTGGGCACGAAGAGGTTTACTATAGATGAGGTTATGAACGTCCACATGGGCAAGGTCTTGACAGTGGAGAAGGAAACTATCCAGCCTGCAAATACATCAACAAGGCCACTGTGACGGATCATACCCATGATTCCCGCGTAGAATGGGAACTGCAAAATAATTCCTGCGACACTCTTGGCGGAATCTGATACGGCCTTTACGTAACTGGCCACAGTCTTGTGGAGAATCATGCCAAGGAACAAGAATATGGCGTTAACTATGTTCAGGTTTAAGTCAAAGCCTTTGGTGGCAAAATGATAGATTATGTATGCCACCCCCATTGCACAAATAAGGTAGTTTACTATAATGCTGTGGTTTAAGCGGTCTCCTATAGTGGGATTCTCGGGTCTCTTTACGTGGGCAACGTGCTGATTTTTAAGAAACTCTACAATTTCAGGATCCAATTCCTGAAGCTCTTCTTCCTTTGGTGCCATCTTTGCTATGAAAAAGGCAGGAAGGACTGCAGTTAAAAGCATCACAAACAAATTCATAGGCGTGAGTATGCTCTCAGATACAGGAATGACACCAATTTCTTTTTCGAGGAAATGACCTGGTGTAGCTATAAGGAGCTGAACTGAGCCAGAAAAACCAGCATGCCAAACCATCTGTCCCAAATATGCCGCTGCACCTAAAAGACCGTAGCTAAACTTAACACCCTTAGCATAGAGTTTTTTAGCTACCTCTCTAGCAAATATGGAAGCAAGAATCAAAGAAAGACCCCAATGTATCATAGCGGAGACACAAGCCAGCATGGCAACCCAAAAAGCACCGGATTTTCCATCTTTAGGTTTATCAGCCAAGGTGTCCACAAATTTATGAACACCAGGCGCAGCAACGAGAGCCGCTGGTGTAATGACCATAAGGCACATCTGCATTGAGAAAGGCAATAAACTCCAAAAGCCCTTGTACCAATTTATTACCATCTGCATTACTGATTGATGGGTTATGGTTACCCCTAAAATAAACGAAATAAATGTCAATATCACCGCAAAAATAAACGGGTCGGGAAGATATTTCATAGAAAGTCTTGCTAGCACATCTCCTAGCTTCTTAATCATGACAAAACCACACCTCCATTTAATAAGTTGATCCCATGCCCTAAGCCGCAACCTTCCCCTATGGACTTTCTCCTTTTAGCCCTCCTTTCCGGTTTGTTCTTTTTTGCGCAAATAAACAGAAACTTGCAATTTCATTCTACTGACGTATAGGACTTAAAGAATTGTCATTCTTTGACATGTTCAAACCCTATTTATTGTGATGTTGGTTGACATGAATAAAACACAAGGGCAGGATTGTTTTTTAGTGTCAATCCTGCCCTCACTGCGGACAAAGAATTTTTTGGAGGGATTGCCTTGTTAGATAACCTCTTCTTCCTGAAGGGTCTTAAGCTCTTCTTTGGATAGCCCCGCAAATCGGGTCAAAATTTCTTCATTATCCCCGCCAAGAAGTGGAGCCGGCTTTTCTATCTTACCTGGTGTCTTGGACATTTTAATGGGACATCCAGGCATCTTGAGGTTCCCTGCCACAGGATGTTCTACTTCGACAATCATTTCTCTCTCTAGAACCTGTGGATCATTCACAAGCTGTTCTATATTGTTAATTGGACCGCAAGGCACTCCTACAGAACGCAGTTTCTCTATCCATGCCGCAGTGTTATCCTTTGCCATGATTTCCTCTAGAATCGGCTCCAATTCTTCCCAGTTGTTATTTCTTGCCTCGTTACTAATGAAACGGCTATCTTCGGCTAGCTCTGGACGGCCTACAAGGTTGCAGAATCGATTCCAGATAAAATCATTCCCTATGGCTATATTTATAAAACCATCCTGCGTCTTGAATGTAGCGAAAGGGGCTATGGACGGATGCCTGTTTCCTATGGGAGTAGGTATCTTCCCTGTCACGAAATAGCGAGATATGGCATTTTCCAGTATAGCCACCTGGCAATCCAACATGGAGACATCCACCTTCTGGCCCTCTCCTGTCTTTTCCCGATGATTGAGTGCAGCCAGAATGCCTATGGCACAAAAGACTCCAGCAAAAATGTCGGCAATGGAGCTTCCCACTTTAGTTGGATGTTGTTCATCAGGCCCTGTAATACTCATGATGCCACCCATACCCTGGACTATCAGATCATATGCTGGAAGTTGAGAATAGGGTCCTGTATGGCCAAAGCCACTGGAAGAAGCATAAATAAGCCTCGGGTTGAGCTCTTTCAAGCTTTCATAACCTAATCCTAACCTATCCATCACGCCCGGTCTAAAGTTTTCAACTACCACGTCGAAATGAGGTATCATCTTCTTGACTATTTCCACAGCCCTTTGGTCTTTCAAGTTTAAGGTTATGCTCTTTTTGTTTCTGTTTATACTCATAAAATAGGCACTTTCCTGACCAATGAATGGCCCGAAGGCCCTAGAATCGTCGCCTACCCCAGGGCGCTCTACTTTCACCACTTCTGCACCTAGATCAGCTAAAACCATGGTGCAGAATGGACCGGCCAAAACTCGTGTGAAATCAAGCACTCTAATGCCTTCTAAAGCCTTCAATGAAATCACCCTTCCAAAGAAAATTTCTCACAGTAACCATTTTAACGAGCCATTCCCAAATTGTAGCTGTCAAGGTCTCACATAAAAATAACCTATTATTTGTTGCTAGGGGTCATCTTCATTCGATCTTGAAGGATTTCTCCTATGGCTTTGGCATCTTTTATGCCTATTATGTAGCGCTTCCCATCTACCATCCTAATATCTAACGCGTCAGTTACACCTACACTATAAAGCCAGCCCTTATATATGCGTTTTAGTCCCACTGAATGCCAAGGGACCTTCGTAAAAGAAACCGATTGAATATCTGAGATAGGCAGAGTTCTCCTTACTAACCCCGGCCCCATGCTCACAACAAGCTTATCCCCCGTCAAAGTCACCTTAATGGAGGTAAAAAACACTAGGGTAAAGCCTAACAAAACTGCAGAGACTACTAAAACCATATGAGACATGCTCCCAGGCGTTTTCAATGCCCAGACCTGGACTGCTATGGCAGCAAAAACAAGTACAAGGACAAACCTAAGCCCCCATCCGCTCTGGCTATATGTTCGCTCTTCCATTCCAATCCCTCCATGTTTACATGGTTAGAGTATTCTACCACACTTATCATCTCAATAATCAGGCATTGTCTATTGCCCCTTCAGGGTATATACTAACAATGTAACACTTTATCTTGTTTGGTAATTAGATTTAAAGTTGAGAGGAGGTAGATTTCCATGAGCGGAGTCTATAAAGTAATAGAGATAATAGGGTGTAGTGATACATCCTGGGAAGAAGCCGTCAAAAATGCGGTAGAAACAGCCTCCAAAACTCTTCAGGACTTACGAGTAGCAGAAGTCGTAGAACAAGATGTGACAATAAAGGATGGGAAAATTGACCAATACAGAGTTAAAATAAAACTCTCCTTCAAATATCATTAGAACCTCATATGGGCGTTTACACCTAATAGCAGATAACCTAAAGTAGTAAGCACTTTATCAATGTGGAGGGCATCCCCTTCATATTCAAGGTTTTTTTGTACCCACAAATTTATACCTTCCGTCGATACAAGATAATAATTCTCCAGGTCTTCGGGCTTGCCGCCCTGCACGAGGGCTATATAATTTGCCCTTCAGCCAGAACCTATCTTCTGTATGCTTATATAACCTTCATTGCCCATTTTGGCCATTTCTTTTCTGGCTTCGGCTGAAAAGACAACTCCTTCAGCCATGGAGGAAACCGCTGTGGCAAGAATATAGGCAATTACCAATACGACCAACTTCAACTTCATAGAGTACCTAGCCCCTCTTTCTTAAATCTGTTAAAAGTGCCTCTCTTTTCGTATCTTATCATAGGCTTCCTGGATTTCCTGAAACTTTTTCGTGGCAAGATCAATAAATTCTTTATCCAAATTCTGACCTATGAATTTATCAGGGTGATACTTGGCCACAAGCTCCCTGTAGCGCCTTTTTATTGTCTCTTCATCGGCACTTCTAGAAAGCCCGAGCACCTTATAAGGATCCTTGAAAGAATAACTTCTCTCACTGCGGTTTTTGTTTTCCTGGCGATAATCCTTTTCCCAAGTCTCGTTATAAGCTCTTCCAGCATGAACCTTGGCTTGCTTCAAGAAAAAATACAGCAACTTAAATCCCAAAAACATTATCAAAATAGGAAAAGCAAACCTCAACAACCGTAGAACAAAAAGCATCCCCTACCCCTCCGAACACTATCCTTTTTGAAGCCCTTTTATCTCCTCGCGCAATCTCTCTAGGGTTTTTTCCGTATCCTCTATATCTTTTTTCGTTTTTATTATCCATTGCTTCCTCTTAACTTCATCAATGGTACCTGCTTTTTCTCCAGATTCAAGCACAGAAAGCTTTTTCTTCTGGATATTCAACCAATCCAAAAGTTTCTTTTCCTGCTCAAACAGTTCCTTTATTCTCTCAGCATCTTCATCATCCTTTACAAAAGCCCTACTCAAGAAAGGAACCTCCTTTCAGAAATTATTCTGCATTATTAAGAACAAAAAAGGAAACAAACAATTGAATGAATGGATAGTTTATTATACATCTTTCTGAGGGGCTTTAACTTAAAGCCCCTCAGAAAGATGTTTCCAAAAAGAACGGAATGCTCTAGCCGCGCTTTTTATTCTCGTCTTGCACTGAGGAGTTAGACGATGAGAAAAATCGAAAGATTCCCCCGTAACAGATATCAACCATGCGTCAGGAACCTCTCCCGTGAGTTGCTCAGCTAAAGATAACACGTTTGCAGGGCCAAAGGTATGCATGTTTAGCCCTTCTGTCTTCATATCTCCTGGATTTACCTTCTCTATGAGAAAACCCTCAGGATAAGGCTTTAATGATGCATCACAAAAAAACAGGACTTGATATCCTTTTATATCTAGAAGAACTTCTGGCACCAACTGATGCCCTCTCCAAAGCTCAACTTCAGCCCCGCTCTTTCTGATAATGCGGGCCACAAGCCCTGCAAGCAAGTGGCCCGCCCCATCATCCTGCCTGGAAACGTTTCCATATCCCAGGACAAAAGCTTTCATCTTAGCCTCAGACTAATCCTTGTAGATCTTACGGAGAATCTCTCCGCTGTTGTCCACTATGGACAACTCCAAAGGCATCTTGCCTACAGCATGAGTCGAACACGAAAGGCATGGGTCGTAACACCTGATAAGGTGTTCCATCCTGTTCATGACCCCTTCAGGTACGTCGTCTCCTTTGATGTACGCCTTCGCTATGGCCTCTACTCCCTTGTTCATAGCAAAATTGTTGTGTCCTGTGGCTACTATAAGGTTAACGTCCGTTATGGCACCACTCTCGTCGACTTTGTAGTGGTGAATCAACGTTCCCCTGGGCGCCTCTATGACACCTATACCTTCAGGGTAAAGTTCATTGGAAGTTATCCTAAGATCGCTTCCTGTTATATCCGGATCTTCCAAGAGTTGCTCTATACGCTCAACTCCGTAGAGCGCTTCTATAAGCCTTGCGTAGTGGTAATAGAGGACATCGTGTACTATGCCTTCTTCTCCCGCCTGTCTGTAAAGCTTCAACTCCTCTGAGGCCTCCGGAGTGGATATATCATCGCACGCGTTAAGCCTTCCAAGAGGCCCTACTCTATAACTTCCGTTTGGATATCCTAGGGGACGATAGAATGGGAACTTGAGGTAGCTCCATGGTTCAACATGCTCCCCTATGTAGTCTGCATATGCCCAATCAGGAAATTCGTCGATAATCCTGCCTCTTGCCCCCCTAAGCCTGATGTCCCCATCGTAAAGTTCCAGGAAGCCATCGGCTACAAGTCCCATATAGGAAGTTTTCATAGGCGCAAATGTGGAAACTTCATCTTTGTGTTCTTGTAAATAGCCTTTTACGAGTTCCAAGGCATCTTTAACGTATCCCTTCATTGTGGGAATTTCCTTAAGATAGGAATCCCTTTCACTTTCTTTAATGCTCCTATTTACCCCTCCTGGGATGCTGTGCCAAGGATGTACCTTCTTGCCTCCCAGAGTCTTTATTATCTCCTGCCCAAATTTTCTCAACATTATGCCTTTGGTAGCGATCTCAGGAAATTTGGCAGCAACACCTACAATATTTCTTATGGCAGGATCAGCATCAAAGCCAAAGAGCAGATCCGGGCTGGAAAGGTGAAAAAAGCTCAACGCATGAGACTGAACGAACTGTCCCATATGAAGCAATTCCCTGAGCTTGTGAGCAGTTGGGGTTATCTGTACGCCAAGAATAGCATCACAGGCTTTAGCGGAAGCAAGATGGTGGCTAACCGGGCATATCCCGCATATTCTAGGCGTTATCTCCGGCATCTCCCTAAAATCACGTCCCTTAGTAAAGGCCTCAAACCCCCTGAACTGAGTGACGTGAAAACGGGCTTCAGAAACGGTTCCATTCTCGTCGAGATGTACCGTGATCTTGCCGTGTCCTTCTATCCTCGTAATGGGATTAACCTCTATTTTACGAACCGTACCCATTTTATAGCCCCCCTTAGTCATACCGCATCATTTCAGCGGGAACTTTAGGAATCCTTCCTTCAAGCAATTCCTGGAAAACCCACAATATAGTGTCTGCATCTGGCGGACATCCAGGAACGTAAACATCTACCTTTACGACCTGATCCACTGGTATAGCCTTAGGCAGCAATTGAGGAATGTCCTCTCCTGGAATTATTCCTTCAGGATTCACAGTGCTCACAGTATCTACATATGCCTTTTTAAGCGCTTCCTCTGCAGGCATAAAGTTACGCATGCTGTTTATGCCCCCAAAAACAGCACAATCTCCCCATGCGATCAGAATATCGCACTGTTCTCGCATCTTCTTCGCCAGATGAACTTCCTCGTCGTTCCCCAACGCTCCGGAAATAACACCTATGTCAACTTTTGGTATTTCCTTGGCATCTACCACAGGGGAATACATTATGTCAACTTTCTCCAACAAGCCCAGTATCCTATCATCAATATCGAGGAAAGACATATGGCAGCCCGCACAGGCTTCCAGCCACACAGTGGCAAGTTTAACCTTGGCCATTACAAAGACACCTCCTCCAGCTCGACCATTTGGGCGGTCTCAGGAGCTTTTTCGCTCCCAAAAAGTTGCTCACACGGAACAGCCTTAGGGCTGCCCAACTCTACGCCAAGGGCCGAAGCAAATTCTTGAATAACCGAGGCGAGTCCTTTGACTTCTCCCTTAGGCGGTACAACCACATTCAGCCTTCTTCTCTCTCCCTCTATCGTGCAGAAATGCCCACTTCTCTCATACCATGCTGGAGCCGGAAGCAACACATCTGCCATGTTCACCAGAGGATGTACCAAATAAGGTGTCTGAACCACCACAAACTTGGTTCTGGATATCGCCGAAAGGGATTCCTCGTCCTCCGGGATCATGCCCGTCGAGAAGACATAGAGAAAATCCAAATCTTCCTTGCCAAGCCATGGTTCCTCAGCCAAAACAGTGTTCACAGTACCTAAGCTGTTGCTGCTTACCACTAGAGGTACGATACCTATGCCATCCTCGAAGAATGCCCTGCTAGCTATTGCAAGGTTTACTCCTGCCTGGACTACTGCTGGATTCTTCGATACGTTGCTTCCCAAGACAAATATAGGCTTTTTAGCATTAGCAAGTTTCAATATAACTTGCTCCACTTCCTCTACGCTCATATTGACCAAAGCGGCAGTCTTCTCCAGGTAGTTGCGGTAATCGTTTAGTGCTTCAGTGCCTTTGCCGAGGTCTTCTTCAGACATCCTCAACGAGGTTATAACCTTAGTTATGCTATCAAGCAGGCAAGGATCACCACATGGCGACAACAATCTTATATCAACATCGGTTATGCCTTCAAATGGATTCTTACCACTTGAGACATTAATAAGGGATGCCTCATTCCTGAGGGCAGCCACTCTCATGTAGCTAGCAACAACTGGTGCTTCCTCATCTGGATCAGCGCAGAGGTTCACTATACAGTCGCTTTTCAAAATATTGTGCGCCGCGGTAAATGGCCTTACCCCTTGTTGCCTGAATGGCTCAAAACCCTTTCTGAATCCCCTTAATATGTCTCCATCAAAAGTATCCAATCTTCTCATTCCAAGAGAGTCCTTGAAAAGTGCGCTGAACACGGATAGCTCTTCATCAGTGCATATACTGGAAACCAAAGCACCGGCTTTATCAGCTTCTTTGGCCGTCTTAAAGTTCTCCGCTATCAAGGATAATGCTTCTTCCCATGTAGCTTCCCTGTAATAAACCCCTTCTCTTATCATGGGAACGTGTACTCTGTCTCTTTCTGTAGATCTAGGAAGTTCCAATCTACCTCTGTAGCAAAGCTGCCCTCCATCTGGCTGATCGGTAGTGGTACCTTCCACACGAACTATGCTGCCAGTTCTAACATATGCTTTTATCTTACAGCCTACCCCGCAAAGAGGGCATACACTTTCCACTACATCATCACAGTCGCTACGACGTCCCCTATATGCAAACTCCCTTATGGTAATAGTTCCTGTGGGGCAAACCTGGGCACACGCTCCGCAACTTACGCATGTATCGCTTTCTCCAAGTTTTTTGCCCAAATCGGATATTACCTTGGCATTCCAGCCACGATCCTTGAGGTCCAACGTATGGGCTCCCACTTTTTCTGCACATACCCTTATACAGCGCAAACACAGGATGCAACGATTGTGATCCACCTGGTACTCGGGGTGGGTCGCGTCGTTCTCAAAATCCGAGTAAAGGAAAGGATACCTGACATGATCCATGCCGTGCTCTATTGCCAAACGCTGCAGCTCACAGTCGCCACTCTGGGAGCAGTACATACAGAAATGGTTCCTGCCAGCAAAAAGTAATTCAAGGACTTGTTTTCTGTAGTTGTGAAGAGTTTCTGTCTTGGTGTGCACTACCATCCCGTCTTGAGCGGGAGTAGTACATGCAGTGAGAAGTTTCGGATTGTTCTCAACTTCTACGACACACATTCTACACGAACCAATAGGAGTTAATCCCTCCAGGTAACAAAGTGTGGGTATATAGATATCATTTTTCCTGGCAACCGTAAGGATAGTATCCCCATGGGAACCTTTGCAAACCTTTCCATCTATGGTTAAAGTAATCTCTTTCATTATTTCTTCCTCCCCGCTGCCTCAGTCTTTATATACCGCATTGAACGGGCAAACCTCTAGACACGTGCCGCACTTTATGCAGCGCTCTTGATCAATCTTATATGGTGTCTGCCTATCACCAGAAATGCAATCGACCGGACAATTTTTGGCACAGAGCCCACATTTGCGGCACTTTTCACTATCTATATTGTAAGTTATCAAAGCTGTGCAAACCTTAGCCGGACACTTTTTGTCCTTTATATGAGCCTCGTATTCATGGCGGAAATACTTGAGGGTAGTAAGTACCGGGTTAGGAGCCGTCTGGCCCAAACCACAGAGAGACATTCTCTTGACCATGTGGGCAAGTTCCTCAAGGGTGTTAAGGTCTTCCATTGTGCCTTCTCCGTTGGTTATTTTCTCCAACAGAAGAAGCATCTGTTTCGTCCCTTCCCTACAAGGAACACACTTCCCGCAAGACTCTCTCTGAGTAAACTCCAGGAAGAACTTGGCGACGTCCACCATACAGGTATCCTCGTCCATTACCACAAGGCCACCCGATCCCATTATGGCTCCAGCACCTGTCAGGGACTCATAATCTACTGGAAGATCCAGGTGTTCTTTGGTCAAGCATCCTCCCGAAGGCCCACCTATTTGAACTGCCTTGAATTCCTTATCGCCAAGAATACCGCCTCCGAGTTCGAATACTATCTCCCTTATAGTAATCCCCATCGGGACCTCTATAAGGCCAGTATTTTTTACTTTACCTGTTAAGGCGAACACCTTGGTACCCTTGGAGGTTTCCGTTCCTATAGAGCTGTACCAATCGGCACCGTTCAATATTATTTGAGGTACGTTGGCCCACGTCTCCACGTTGTTTATATTAGTGGGCTTGCCCCATAACCCGGCCTGAGCGGGGAATGGAGGCCTTGGACGAGGCATACCCCTTTTACCCTCTATGGAGGCCATGAGTGCCGTCTCTTCTCCACATACGAAAGCTCCTGCTCCTTCTTTAACGTGAAGATGGAAGGAGAAATCTGTATCCATTATGTTGTTCCCAAGAAGCCCATACTCCTCTGCCTGACTTATGGCATTCTTAAGCCTCTTTATGGCAAGGGGATATTCCGCTCGACAGTAGATGTAACCTTCATCAGCACCAATGGCATATGCTCCAAGAAGCATTCCCTCTATAACTGCGTGAGGATCGCCTTCAAGGACTGAGCGATCCATGAACGCTCCTGGGTCTCCTTCGTCAGCGTTACAAATTATATACTTCTTGTCGCCTGCAGCCTTTCTCGCAAACTCCCATTTAAGTCCCGTAGGGAAACCAGCTCCTCCTCTTCCTCTAAGCCCTGAACGTTTGACCTCTTCCAGAACCTCTTCTGGGGACATCTGAGTCAAAGCCTTGGCCAAAGCTTGATAACCATCTCTTGCAATATACTCCTCTATGTGATCAGGGTTTATGTAACCGCAGTTTTTAAGCACTATCCTGTGCTGTTTGCTGTAAAAAGGTATATCCTTGTAATGAGGCACTTTGGTCATATCGGTGGGTATAGTATAAAGCAATCTCTCTACTATCCTGCCTTTGTAGAGATGCTCCTCAACTATCTCTGGAACATCTTCTGCAGTAACCCGACAATAGAACGCACCCTCAGGATATATAACCACTATGGGCCCCATTTCACACATTCCGTGGCATCCCGTTTCCACCAGCATTACTTCGTTATCCAGCTTGCGTTTTGCAAGCTCTTCCTTGAAAGCGCTGAAAACAGAAGGAGAGCCACTTGCGGTACATCCTGTTCCCTTACAAACTAGTACGTGAGCACGATACATGGACATCTTCTTTGCCCCCCTATTCCGTTCTTCCTACAACTTTTTCTTCAACAACCCTGCCGTTTACGACGTGCTCGGCAATTATCATGGGTACATCTTCCACTCTAACATTGCCATAAGTAATGCGGGGTTCCCCGGGCCTTATGACGTCTAGCAAAGGCTCCTTTTGACACATGCCTATACAACCCGTGGTCTCCACAACAACGTCTCTAAGGCCTCTTTTGTCCAATTCCTCTAAGACCGCTGTCATGATCTCCCTGGCTCCTGCTGCTATACCGCAGGTACCCATACCGATTATTATCTTTACCTTACCACCACTTCGAGCAGCAGTTAAATCTCTAGCCTGTTCCTTTATTTTCCTCAAATCTTCCAAACTGGTAATTTTCGGCAATTCAATCACTTCCTCCCCATATGGAGTTTTTCTATCTGCTCACTTAAGTACTTTCTTAACCACACAGCCACTTCTGGCAATACTAAAAGATTCCTATCCTCAAGAATCTCCAAAAGCTGATCAGTACTTAGATCCAACGTCTTGCCATCAACTGCATACCTAAACACAAAAGACCTATCTGGCCAACCTACCATCAACGCAACCACAGTAGATGCAACATCGCCCATTGGCGGACAATCAATATGGCTTTTCCTTAATAAGACATTGACCTTAGTTCCCTCTCCTTTCCCTGAGTCAATTCTCAAGAAGCCTTCGCATGTTTCAGCTGCCTGCTTTAGGAAAGGGATACCTAATCCCACTTTTCTCTCCCGCCTGGTCGTGCAAAAGGGATCAACCACCATGCTTAAAAGCTCTTCATCCATACCTGGGCCATTATCTGTGACGGTTAAGCTCACAAGGTCTTTTTGCTCATCCACGCACAACTCTATCTCTACCCTGGATGCTCCAGCCTTCAATGAATTTTCCGATATGTCCAGTACGTACTGAGATAGGTCCTGCAACATTGTAATTACTCGTACTTATCTAAAATGGATTGCACCTTGTCTGGAGTCAATCTTCCATGAGTATCATCATCAACCATAAGAACAGGCGCAAGGCCACAGGCTCCAAGGCAAGCCACAGGCTCTAGAGTAAACCGCAAATCCTCAGTAGTATCGTTCTCATTCACATTCAAGATCTGCTTTATCTTTTCCATAATCTTGAGGCTACCCCTTACGTGACACGCAGTTCCCCTACACACTCTTATGACGTGTCTCCCTCTGGGCTTCAAATGAAACTGGGCATAGAAAGTAGCAACACCATAAATATCCGCCTTTGGAATCTTGAGCTCCTTGGAAACGGTGACCAAGGCCTCCTCCGGCAAATAACCAAACTCATGCTGGATTTCCTGGAGAATAGGAATTAGGCCACCATGCTTCCCTTTCCAAGGCTCCACTATTTCCTTGGTCTTCGCCGCTATTTCTGCCGCCTTCACTACCACTATCACCACCACCTACTTTCAATTTTTTCTACACATTAGCACCACTTCAGCATAGTGAGCACAATCACAAATATTGACAAAAAAACAATACCTTTAGCTCTTATAACATTGAAAAGTATATGTCGCAATAGACTTGGGGGGTATTTAATTTAGGTACATCCCGAAATGCACCTGCAATACAACACAATTTGCATGATTGCATGATATTTAAACTAAGAATGTGCCCGCGAGTAAACTAGTACAGGTTATACGTCCCCTAATTGAAAAAGTTCCTCTTTAGTATTTATTCCCACAAAAGAACGTCTGTAGCCTGGTAAACCGGAAAGAACGCTTTCCTCAACTACGAAAACCTTTACGTCCTTGTAAAAACCCTTTAAGGAAAGATGCCCTCTTTTTAGGGCTTTTTCTATGGCAGGCAAGCATGATACAGAATAAAAAGCATGGAGAGGCTCCAAGAACCCGTTAAGCCTTCCGCAAACCACATCTGCCTTTTCATTGCAGAAGTGCCACAATGCCTGGGCTATCTCTTTCCTTACAAAAGGCATATCACAACCTATCACAAAAGCCCATTGAGTTTTTAAGACTTTCAAAGCACATCGGAGCCCCTCTATGGGGCCCCGATTACTCACTTCATCTGCTATTACCCTAACAGGCTTAACGCAACTTTTTCCCTGCAAAAAAGCCTCCATGAAAGGTACATGAGACTTTCCTACGGCAATTATCGTCTCCTCAAACCACGAAGACGTCCTATCAATGACCTTTTCTATCAGCAACGAATCTCCTAAAGGCAAAAACAGCTTTTCAGTGCCTATTCTAATGCCCTTTCCTCCACCAAGGATGACCAATGATGCTGAAAGATCGTTTTGTTTCATCTTTTCTAATCTTCTTTCAAATTGCCCTTGAAAACCCAAAAATACAAAATGGTCACGAATACGACCCCTCCTATTACATTCCCAATAGTTACTGGAACGAGGTTATGGAGAAAGCCTCCCCACCCAACCGAGGCAAGCTTATCTGCAGAAATATTGGCAGCTTCAACCAGTTTTTCGCTGCCTTTCAGTAAAATACCCAGAAACATAAAGTACATATTAGCTATGCTGTGTTCAAAGCCTGAAGCGACAAACGCCATTATGGGGAAAAATATAGCAAAGATTTTACCCGTTATGTCTGTAGCAGCCATGCTCATCCAAACTGCCAACACCACAAGCCAATTACATAAAATTCCCCTTACTAAAGCTTCCTTGAAAGGGAGATTCATCTTGGCTGTCGCTATTTTTAGCGCATTAACACCTACTTGGCCCGTTGCAAGGCCTGAATGAAAGACCAAAAAGGCCACTATGACTGAACCTAAAAAATTAGCCAAATACACCCAAAACCAATTGCGCAGAACGTCACCTACAGATATACAACCAGATAAAGTACCCATGGGCATCATACAGTTACCGGTAAAAAGTTCCCCTCCTGCAATAACAACTAACATCAGGCCAACCGAAAAAACAGATCCTCCCAAAAACTTCGCAAAACCAACCCCCGCAAAGCGAGCCAAATCTTGGGTTACAACCGTATACAAAAAACCGGCGAAAGCAATGTACGCCCCTGCAAAGAATCCTAATATGAGCATCTGAGGCACTGTCCATCTGCTTTTCGTAATGGCAGCGCTGCATGCTCCTTTAGCAAGTTCCGACGGCGTCTTAAAGCTCATGTCCAAATTCCTCCTTTTCTCTTATCGTCTCTCTTGCTCACTATCGGTTTCCCTACCGTAAACCCAAAGAATAGTACCTAAAGAGAAAAATTAATTCAACCCGCAAAGCAAGGAGGGTTATGGCCAGAGGATTTTCCTTCCATTGACACCATGAAACGCCATAGTAATTTCTTCAAGGGTAGGTTTTTCAAGCAAAACAGGAGTTGCATATTCCTTTTTCAGATCGTCTAATCTATGGGCGTCTGACGACCTTATTAGAGGGCGCCCCCCAACCTTTCGTTTCCAACATAGCGCCTCACTTCTTGAAATATGTCTAGAAACCTCCACAGCGCCTATTTCTAAATCTTCCGGCACAAAGCCCAAAACAGATACATATGAAAACGCATCCCTATCCACGTGGGCCAAAACGCAAATACCATCATAATATCTCGCTTTTGCAATTATCTCATCTGCCGTCTTATTGATGCCTTGAAGTAAAAACCTAGGGACCTCACCAATAATGCCGTTTTTTTCGTCTATTATAAGTTGTACGCCAAATTTTTCAGGCACATTGCCTATCGGAGGCAAATAGTTCCATAGCCAACCTTGAAATTCCTTTGCTCTCCCCCATTCTGAAAAGTAACAAAGCACGTGCACGTCTTCAAAGGACTGAACTTCCACCCCATATATAACTTCTAGGGGCAAACCCTCAGCAGCTTTTTTCACCGCCATGGCATTTTCCACAGCATTATGGTCCGTTATAGCGATTATATCTATCCTTTCTTCAATACACTTACCTACTATGTCTGGCGCACCCATATCAAGTTCTGCACAAGGGGAAAGCACCGTGTGCACATGAAGATCCATATGAAATATTTTCATTTTTTTATATACGTTCCTCGTTCCTTATGCCCAAATCATAAAGCTTCCCGCAAATCGTGTAGGCATCCAAACTCGTGGAAGCCAATGCTATATTTTCACTTTCACATCTGGAGATAAGCTCAGAGGATGGTTCCCTTCCTGAAGCGAGTATGACGAGAGGGATTTCCTTCAATACTGCAACAGCTGCAACATTGAGATGGTTTTGAATAGTCACCCACAAACAACCTGCAGGGGCATTACCCATGACGAAGCTCAAAAGATCTCCAACTACTGCACCTTTAACATCCACATCCTCGTCTGGCATCCAATAAACCTTAAGCTCCAAGCTGTTACATATCTCGCTTATCTTCATTTTCTCCCTCCGGAGTCATAGTATGAATCAGTTTTTTAGATAAAACATGTATTTCTTCTGAAAGCTCTGCAATTCTTTCTCTCACCCTGAAAATACAATCCTCAATGGATCCACTTCCTTTCACTATATCTTCAGCCATAACCCTACAAGTGGGTCTTCCGCAGGTTCCGCAATCCAGATGAGGCAACTCAGCGTACACTGAGTGAAGTTCTTCCAACTTTTCCATAGCCTTGGCCAAATCCATTCCTAATGGTGCCTGCTCCACTGGCATTATCTCTTCCTGCAATTTCCATATCCCCGTTTCATAAAGTTCATCTAGAAGTAGCTTCTCTTCATCCGTTGGCGCTGAGGAAGCTAACATCTTAAGTTTTTGGTGGGCTATAAAACGAGATTCAACGTTGGCTATACCGCCTATACACCCAAAGTTACAAGCCCTAGCCTCTATGAAATCTATCCCTTTTAGTCTCCCCAATTCCAATTCTTGAAACAAATCAATAACATTTCGCATCCCTGACACCGTCAAAGAGCGAACGGGTTTTTCGGCAAATTCCTTTATATGGGCGGTTTCGCCTCCCAAGGAGGCCCACCTAACCCACCGAGAATTAGAGCCTCTTGCAGAGTCCTCCAAATGTTCAACGCTCCTACTGTTTGTCAATATTTCTCTTGCCATACGAGTAACAGAAATAACATAATCAGCAGAACTTGCATCT
The DNA here is from genome assembly GCF_017656375.1 of Thermovirga sp. Lineage (GTDB taxonomy): Bacteria > Synergistota > Synergistia > Synergistales > Thermovirgaceae > Thermovirga. Next base: position 15,100 of record NZ_JACDOB010000012.1, on the reverse strand, counting down.
CTACCAACAGGATCCTCAACCATCGCTACGCGTGCGGGGCACGGAGCCACTAATGCAGCAGGGACATTGTGCTTGACATGCTTTGCTCTCCACAGGTCTATACATATCTCAAGAGGGTTTTCAACAGGCGACAGATTCTTAATAAGTTCCTGAAACTTCATCTGGATAAGCCTTACCACAGCGGGACAGTAGGTAGATATCATGGGACCACGCTTATCTGAATTGCCATCTAGCAATCTTGCTTCAGCCAAAGCTGTAAGGTCAAAAGCCAAAGCAGCATCTTTGAAAATAGGGTCAAATCCCATGTTCCGCAGCACCTGAGACAGAACATCTGGATAAGGCCTCCAAGGGAATTGGAAACACAATGCCGGGTCAACAACTACAGCCAAAGACCGCTTACTTGAGAGGAAATCCCAGTCGTTTTCTTTCAAAGACAGGGCTCTGTGCCTGCAACTTCTAAGACACTCGCCACAACCTATACACCGCTCTTCCATGATACGGACTTTGCCATCTATTACTCGCATTGCCTCTGTAGGACAAGTCTTTATGCAATTTACACAACCTTTGCATGCTTCTTTATTTATTTTTATTCCATGGGACATTTTTATTCCTCCCGTTGGCCTTTAATGAAAATATAGGCCCTTAGCGTTGTACCCTCTCCAACTCTTGTATCTATCTCCAGTTTATCAGAATATTTCTTTATATTAGGAAGTCCCATTCCTGCACCAAAACCCATTTCTCTGACAAAATCAGGGGCAGTCGAATATCCTTCCTGCATGGCCTTCTCCAAATCTGCTATTCCTGGCCCTTGGTCTTCAGCTACTATTATGATAGCATCATCCTCCAACCTCAAACTCATAACTCCCCCACCGCCATGGATGACTGTATTCATCTCTGCTTCATAGGTTACTATAGAGGCTCGTCTACATATATCTGTGGGTATGCCTAAAGACTTAAGAAGCTCTTTGAACTCTGAAGCTGTCTCGCCTGCTGCTAAAAAATCAAGAGGCTTAACCTCTCTTTGGACTATCAAAGGTTCTCTTGCGCTCATTGCCCACTCCTCTTTGGGCAAAAGCAAGATTTAATGCCTGCCGCATATAGTATTCCGCAGGTCTCGAACATGGTCTTGTTCGTCAATATTATGGGAAGCCCCATTTTATCAGCTAATTCTACGGTCTCCTTGGCCGGCCTTTTGCCACGAACGAAGACAACCCCAGGCATATCTAACATGCTCGCAGTCCTAACTATTTGAATGTTAGTAAGGCCAGTAATTAAAAGAGAGCCTGGGCTAGCAAGGGCCAAAACATCGCTCATCAGGTCAGAAGCAAATGCACAGCCAATTTCCACCGAAAGATGTTCACTCTTTCCAACCTTTTCTGCTTCCAACAAACCCAAAATTTCACTTAAAAACATCTGAGTGGCCTCCCTACAAGCAATTAGTGATATTATTAACTATATCATGTTTTTTCATAAATGTTTATCTTTGAGGCCACAAAAAAGAGGGGGGCTACTACGTCCCCCCCTTCTTGAAAGCTCCGTTAAATGTAAAGGCCATGTGTTATTATTCTTTCTCAATAGGAATTACCCTGCCTTCTACGGCCTCACTCTTGGGCAACTTTATAGTTATGACCCCGTTCTTGAAGGAAGCTTTAGCCTTAGCGGGATCAACTTCGTAGGGCAGGTTGATGCTGTAGTTCATAGCCTGAGACCTGCGCCTGATGTAATAAGTTTTTCCCTTTTCTTCCTTTTCTTCCTTCTGCTCAACCTTGGACTGAATCAAAACTTTGTCGGCAAAGGTCTTTATCTCCACATCTGAAGGTTCAAAGCCGGGCGCATCAACTTTCAGCACCAACTCATTTCCCTCTTCGTACATTTCAACAGGAGCATACCTGCTGGTCATAGGCCTTAGAGCTTCGGAGAAACCACGGAAAAATTCATCCATTTCATCAAAAATACTCCTCGTCCCATTCCAAGGCATCATGTACCTTCCAGTCATCTTATCCACCCCCCTGCCAATTTCTAACGTTTTTATTTCTTGTTGCGCCTTCTTTCCTCGTTCCTCATTTGCACTTCAAATTTTACGATAAGGTCAATAATAGTCAAATATAAAAGTCAGTAAAGGTCAGTATATGTTGAGAAATAATATGGCATATTCTTTTTTTGAGGCATTTTTCTACAAATATCTCTTCATATCTCATTTTTTCTCAACAGTTAGAAGCTGTTGCATGCAAACTATTATCTCTTCCTAAAGTTGTAGTATCATAAGCAAATGAAATATTTTGCTGTATAAAACAAATGAGAAAGGAAGGTAAGAAAATGGCTAATGAAGATAATGTTTTTGCCGGATCGATTGAGTCTCTCGAGTCCGTTGCCGTAAAAGAAGCTTGGGGTGTAGAAAAGAAAATCGTATTTGGGCCCCGCAGATTCTGGAAAGATTACGTTATGAGACACTTTCAGTTGGACAAAGGAGCTCAAACACCTTTACACACCCACGACTGGCCGCATTACGTGGTAATTCTGTCAGGTAAGGTTGAGTTCGTGTTAAATGATCACTCATATATTTTGGATGCACACTCCTGGGCTTACGTGCCTTCCGGAGAAAAGCACTGTTTCAAAAACCTAGGAGACAGCCCCTTGAACTTTCTCTGCACTGTTCCCGTAAAAGGTGACCCTGAAGCTTAAGCATAAAAACCATGAATTTCTTCAGCAAGTTTTGTAAATGGAACCAAATTTTAATGATAATTACGGCGGCATTGCTGCTAGTTGCGAGGCCCAAGTTTGCCTTGGCTCTTTCCCCTATCACTTCTGGGCCCACGTTCGCAAAAGTTATAGCACTAACGTTTGACGATGGGCCTCATCCATTCCATACTCCCCAATTGCTAGACCTGTTGGATTCCTTTCAAATAAAAGCAACGTTCTTTGTCGTAGGTGTAAAAGCCGCCGAAAACCCCTTTATACTCAAGAACATAGTTAAGAGAGGGCACGTACTGGGAAACCACTCTTGGAGTCACCCAAATTTAAGTAAACTTGAAGGAAAAGAAGTAGAAGAACAAATACGTTTCTGCAATCAGGCAATAAAGGCAATAACTGAAACACCCCCTCGATTCTTTCGTCCCCCAGGGGGTAATTGGAATAACCGGACTTTGGATATTGCAAACAAATTAGGGCTGCAGACAGTTTTATGGACCATCAACGGATATGACGCTGGCTTTGATAGTTATTCCCCCCAAGCCCTTGCCAAAACAGTGATAAGAAGGGCTACGCCTGGTGCAATAGTTCTTTTGCATGACGGAGGCAACTTCACATTGGCAGCCCTGCCCCTGATAATAAACACCTTAAGAAAAGAAGGGTACTCTTTCGTCACCCTGGAGCAAATGCTCCACAAGCCAATAAAACCCATATCGCTAGCCCATAGCAACTAACAACTCCTGAAGTGTATAATGAACATAAAATGAGGAGGAGATTTGCATGCCTACAGTAGGCCTAGCCCTAGGTGGTGGAGGTGCAAGAGGGCTTGTCCATCTAGGAGTGATAAAAGTCCTGGAAGAAGAGAATATACCTATAGATATCATCTGCGGCACTTCTATGGGAGCCATAATAGGCGCCATTTACGCCCAACAGGGAAATATTGAAGAAGCTATAAAAAAAGTAAAAGCATACCTTGACTCTGAAAAGCATGGCAACCTTGAGCTGCCTATTATTGGCAATGATGAACAAGAGGACTCTACCCCCCTTAGCAAGCTAGCAAGAACTTTGGCAAAGCGCGTATATGCCATATCTCTGGGCGCCAGGAGGCCCTTTTTCAAATCTCACGTTCTGGATGAGGCCGTCAACTTTTTGGTTAAAGAAGGGAAAATAGAGGAGACCAAGATCCCCTTTGCTGCAGTAGCAACGGATCTAAATTCAGGCAAAACCTTAATATTCGACAAGGGTGATATCAGAAAGGCTGTAAAGCGAAGCTCTTTAGTTCCAGGGTTTCTACCGCCGGAGAAAGAAAAAGACCTTTTCATTGCTGACGGAGGAATTACCCAGCTTATACCAGTGGAAAGCACCATAAAACTGGGTGCTGAGATGGTTATAGCCATTTCCGCCAGTCCTTCTAGCCTTCCACAACTAAAGGATCCAGCCATGATAGATATCATAGAACGCTGTCAGCTGATAATGGGCCTTGAGCTTTCCAGACTTCAGGCAGAAAAGGCAGACATCTTAATAAAACCTCATCTGCCCTATGTCCCTTGGTCCGACTTTTCGGAGTACAATAAATTTATCAAAATAGGAATGGACTCAGCTAAAGAGCATTTGCCACAAATAAAGAAACTTCTGCGCCGCAGGGAAAGCTGGATTTTTCGTGCACTATCTTTTATCAAGCCGGACAAAAGTCCTCGTTAATTTTATACTAAAAACAATTTAATTATTAATCAGGAGTTTCCAAGCCAAATCCATGACGTCCACAGGCCAATATTCTCTGGGCCTTGCCTTGACAGCAGGGTCCTCTACATCTTCAGCTCGACAGTTAAGGATAATATCTATCCATTTTTTAGGAATGGCCCTTTTGCCGTACACGGCGCCCACTAGCGCCCCGCATATCGCAGCGTTCGTGTCGGCATCCCCACCTTGCGTAATCGTATCCACTATCGCCTCTTTGAAGTTTGGAGCATGCAGCAACTGCCACAGCGCATTTTGAAAGGCTATCAACACCCATCCTTGGTGGGTAATGTAATCTTGGGGAGGATTTTTCTCTGCTGCAATTACGACATCTCGCACGATCGGTTCTACATCTCTTTCATCGGCCCAACGTACGATCTGATCATATAAAGCCTTAACATCTGGGCCGTTTCTGATGGCAAAAGCTACGGCCATCGCAAAAAGTTCATTGATCTGAACGCAAACGGGGTTTGGGTGAGTTATCTTCGCATCCTCCCTGGCCCAAGAAGCCACTAGCTCAAGATTTTGATTTGCCCCGAAGATTCCCAAGGGGCTTATCCTCATCAGCGCCCCATTGGCCTGGCTTTTGATGTTAGGAGTTCCTCTTAACCCAGCCTCGACCGTGAACCCGTAGTCGGGAGGGTTAGAATCGAGCCATCTGACGTATGAATCTCGCACGTAGCCTTTATCGTAACGGCCCTTTTTTATTAAGGCCCTTGCGAGCGCAAGAGCCATCTCTGAATCGTCTGTGGGTTGGAGCGCAAGAAAATTCACTTGCCCACTGTTCATGGCATTCTCAAGGCCGCTTGGGAACAACCTTTCAATCTCCTCTCGTGTTTTAAACTCCACCAAGCTGCCAAGCAAATCCCCTATTATTTGGCCCAAGAAACAGCCTTGAGCCCTATCTATCACATCTTGGTTGACTCCCAATGCCATCAGCTAATGCTCCCTTTTTCTCCTTTTGGTCGCCCATCACTCGCAGGTAATAAATGTTCCCCTCATATTCTACTCTCTTTATTTTACCTTCATCTACCAGGTCTTCTATGATCTGCTCGTCTGCTTCCCAACGCCGTAAGACTTCCTCTATGGCATCGCTTCTCATTGGATGGACTGCCGTTATATTGAGGATCTCCTCTGCGGGGTTATCTGTAATGACGAACTCGTTGCCTTCATAACCTGTCAGTGTCTCAACGGTTAAGCCTTTCTTTTTATATATTGCATAAGCTGCAGTTACAGCCTCTTCCTTCGGAGGCAACACCCAGGAAGCTGCTGGTGGCCGAGTAGGAACGGAAATATAGGCTGTGTAGGGATTGAGGTAATTTGAGATGAAATCCGCTATCTTTTCGAGTTCTTCGGGCACGTCATTGAGGTCTCTTACGAGCATGGTTTCCGTGCAGAGTTTTCCTGTAAAATCAGCCGCGAGGATTTTCATACCTTCAAGTATCTCGTCGTGTTTTAAAGCCGGGTGAGGCCGGTCTACGCTGCGCCACACGTCCTCGGATATGGCGTCGATCTTGAGGCTAACCCAATCTGCTAACATGAGAGCTTCTCTGACTTGCGATTCCCATATCAGCGAAGAATTGGTGATAACGGCCACCGGTATGCTCGTCTTTCTAAGTTCAGTCAGCAACTCTCCCAAAGCTGTATCGAGCGTAGGTTCTCCATCTGGGACGAGGGTGATGTAATCGACTTTCTCTCCCTTTTCAGCGAGGCAAAGCAGCCGCTTTTTCACGGAGCTTGCTATTTTTTCGGGATCACTGTAGCGCTTTCTTTCTAGTTCCAAACGCAACGTTGGCCCTATCTGGCAATAGGCACAGGTGTAAGTGCATATCTTGTAAGGAATATTATTTATACCCAAACTTGAGCCGAGCCTTCTGGAAGGAACAGGACCAAAAATACACATATTATCCCCCTCTTTTGTTGATATTTATTATCACTAAAAGTTTACATCCTTAGCTTCGGCAGTAACAGTACCAATTTGCACCGTTTTGCTGGCTTTATTGGACTCAAGGGAGAGAATTAAAACTCCCTGCAAATAGATTATGAAACAAAAGGGGGTGGAAAGTTATGCCTACAACCCAATTTAAAAGCGCAATCGCAAAAAGCCTTTCCATATTTTTGGTATTGTGGTACCATTATCTGTGTAATCACAACTACAGCCAGGAGGGTGAGGCAATATGTTTTGTTATCAATGTGAACAAACAGCAAAAGGAACAGGTTGTACAGTGGCAGGAGTTTGTGGAAAATCCCCCGAAGTATCGGATATGCAGGACCTTTTAATCCACATCACCAAAGGAATTTCCATGTACGCCCACAGGGCCAGACAATTAGGGGCAAAGGACCACGAGATAGACACTTTTGTAGTTGAAGCTCTTTTTTCAACAATTACAAACGTTAATTTCGACGAAAACAGGATGGAAGGCCTGGTCAAAAGGGCCGTAGAACTGAGAGAAAAAGCTCGCAAAATGTATGAGGATTCATGCAAAAAAGCAGGTAAAGAACCTGAGAAACTGAAGGGTCCAGCAACCTTCGATCCGGGCAGTACTAAGGAAGAGATGGTAGCTAAAGGAGAGGAAGTGACCCCGGCAAAAGGGGCCGAAAAACACGGAGAGGTCATCCAGGGCATGCACGACCTCATCCTCTTCGGTCTCAAAGGAAGCGCTGCATATGTGGACCACGCCCACGTCCTTGGACACGAAGACGATGAAATTTACGGGTTCTTCCATGATTTCCTCAATTACCTTTCAAGCGATTCCTTCAAACTGGACGACCTAATCGCCAGGGCATTGGACGCAGGCAAATGGAATATAAGGGTCATGGAGCTGCTGGACAGAGCAAACACCGGCGGATACGGAGATCCAGTTCCAACCAAAGTGCGCATAACCCCAGTCAAAGGCAAGGCTATCCTGGTTTCAGGACACGACTTAAGAGATCTAGAACTGCTGCTTCAACAGACAGAAGGCAAAGGAATAAACATTTACACACACGGAGAGATGCTCCCCTGCCACGGCTATCCGGAACTCAAGAAATACTCGCACCTGGTGGGCAACTACGGCGGCGCATGGCAGGACCAGCAGAAGGAATTTGACGAATTCCCTGGCGCCATACTTATGACCACCAACTGCATTCAGAGGCCTAAAGAATCATACAAGCACCGCATATTCACGACGGGTTTAGTGGCATGGCCTGGCGTTCGTCACATTGGCCCAGATAAAGATTTCACCCCAGTAATAGAAGCAGCTCTGGCAGAAGAAGGATTTACCGAAGATGCACCCGAAAAGACCATCATGGTAGGATTTGGCCACAATGCCGTATTATCGGTAGCGCCCCAGATCATAGAGAAGGTAAAAGAAGGCAAGATCAGGCACTTCTTCCTAATAGGAGGATGTGACGGAGCAAAAAGCGGACGCAGTTATTACACAGATTTGGCTAAACAAGTTCCCAAAGATTGTGTTATCCTTACCTTGGCCTGTGGGAAATACCGTTTCAACAAGCTGGATTTCGGGGATATAGAAGGCATACCTCGCTTGCTAGATGTTGGGCAGTGCAACGATGCTTACTCTGCTGTAAAAATAGCTCAAGCCCTGGCAGAGGCCTTTGAAACCGATATAAACAGCTTGCCTCTTTCATTGATCTTGTCATGGTATGAGCAAAAAGCTGTGTGTATTTTGCTATCCCTGCTATATCTAGGTGTGAAGAACATGCGCCTTGGCCCAACACTTCCAGCATTTGTCAAACCTCCTGTGTTTGAATTCCTGCAGAAGGAATTCAATCTCATGCCAATAACCACGCCAGAAGAAGACTTGAAGGCCATATTAGGATAAAATCCTTGAGAGCGGCCGGAGTATACTCCGGCCGCAAAACAAAAATAGGGTGGGTACAAACAATGAAGAAAATAATCCAAATATCTGAAGCCACATCCTTGGCCCTACATGGCATGGGAATTTTAGTTTCATCAGATACGGGACGAATAACAATCAAGGAAATGGCAGAGATCACACAGGCATCAGAGGCACACCTTTCCAAGGTTTTCCAAAGGCTTGCCAAAAGCGGTCTTGTACACTCTATAAGGGGCCCTAAGGGGGGCTTTGAGCTGGCAAAATCCCCTGAAGAAATAACCCTACTTGACATATACAAGGCAATAGAAGGAAAGATTACAACAGATACGTGCTTCCTCCAAAGTGGCACACCTTGCCCCTTTGGAACCTGCATTTTCGGGAACCTAGTCGAAGACCTGACACAACAATTCATGGAGTACCTTGATAAAACAACCCTTTATGATCTAAAGAACAAGCTTTCTTAAAACTAATAACGCACATCTACAAAAATTTACAATACTAGCCTTGACTGCATTTCGATCTGTGGTATTATCTTTTTGCAATTTTGTAACACGCGCGTGTTTTGCATGCTTTTCTTTGAATTGAGATTCCCGGAGTGGGGGGGAAACACTATGAAGAGATTTTCTTTTTCTCTATTTGTGATTGTTGTAACTATTATAGTTTTAGGTATAAGTGGCGTTGCATCAGCCCATTTCCAAGTGATTATGCCTCAAGAGAATATAATTGAACAGAACGACGAAAAGACCATTGACCTTAATTTAATTTTTACCCATCCTTTTGAGCAAAAACCCATGAACATGGAAAGGCCTTCGGAGTTTGGTGTCATGATAAGGGGCAAAAAAATAGATCTTTTAGGCACCTTGAAAAGTTACGACATTGCCCCAGGAATCAAAGCCTGGAAGACAAAATACACTATAAAACGTCCCGGCGACCACGTATTTTATGTGGCACCCAAACCCTATTGGGAAAAAGCGGAGGGCAAATACATAGTTCACTACACCAAAACAGTGGTAAACGCATTTGGTATGGAAGATGCATGGAGTGAGCCTGTAGGCTTGAGAGCTGAAGTTATCCCTCTGACAAGGCCTTATGGCCTTTGGGCAGGTAACATTTTTCAAGGAAAGGTAATTGTGGACGGTAAGCCTGTAGCTAACGCAGACGTAGAGGTGGAATATTATAACACTAGCTCACAGGTCGAAGCGCCCAAAGCACCATACGTCACACAAGTGGTAAAAACTGATAGGAACGGAGTGTTCACTTATGCTATACCGTGGTCCGGTTGGTGGGGGTTTGCCGCTTTGACTGACGCTCCAGAGACAATGAAATCACCTTCCGGTGAGGATGTGCCCATTGAAATTGGCGCCCTTATATGGGTATACGCCGAGAAATCTGAAAGGTAAATGCAATGCATATTGCTGAAGGAGTACTTTCCTTACCAGTTTTAGTTTCAGGTGCTGCTATCGCCACCGCAGGAACGGCGTACGGAATAAAAAAACTTTCCTTTGAGACGATCCCCCGCTGCGGGATCGTCTCCGCCGCTTTATTTGTGGCTTCCTTGATCCACGTAAATCTAGGAGCAACAAGCGTTCATCTTGTACTGGGAGGACTCGGCGGTATTTTACTGGGTTGGTCTCTATTCCCAGCTTTTTTGGTTGCTTTATTATTACAGGCTGTGCTTTTTCAATTTGGCGGCCTGATAGTTCTGGGTGTAAATGTTACAAATATGGCACTTCCAGGTATCCTGGCCGGTATGATAGGAAGAGCGATGCTAAAAGCAAACATTAATCCTTTTATATGCGGCTTCACCTCCGGATTGCTCGGTATATTAGGATCCGCAGCTTGCGTAGCTATCTCATTACTATTCCGCGGCGAAGCCTTCATGACTTCTGCTGTAATGATAACAAGTGCTCATTTGCCTGTGATGATTATCGAAGGAATAGTAACTGGATTCATCGTATCTTATCTTTCAAAGACGGACAAAACTTTTTTGGAGGGTGGTATAAAATGACCATACTGAAGGCAAGATCGATGTTTGCAATTTTAGCAATAGTTAGTATGGTCCTAACGGTTAATCCTCCTTCTGCTATGGCGCATCGCCTTAGTGTATTTGCTATACTGGAGGGTGACACTGTAAATGGAGAAGCATATTTTAACGATGGGACCCCTGCAAAAGGGTGCCCTGTTTTCCTGAAGGTAAACAAGGATCAAACATTGGTAAAAGGCAAAACTAATGAGGAAGGCCTTTTTTCTTTAAAGGTGCCCTCTCCCATGCCAAATAGGCTTGAAGTAATAGTGGAAGGAGGAGCCGGCCATAGAGGGACAACCACCATAGAAACTTCAAGAAAAGGGAACGAAACAGTAAAAGACGCAAATGCCAAAACTTATAAAACTGAAGGAATATCCCTCCAAGGCGTTTCTGAAGAAGCAATAGAAACAGCTGTGCGAAAAGTAGTTAGGGAAGAAATAAAACCCGTTATTGACGAACTCTTAAAATTGAATCTAGAACTTTCTAAGCCAGGCATAACAGAAATACTAGGGGGCATAGGCTATATAGTAGGCTTGACAGGTCTTGCCCTTTGGATAAGAGGGAAGAAGCGGCATGAATAAGCATCTTGATATAACCCAAGACAGGGATCTATTACAAGGCAGCTCTGGCTTGCATAACATGGACCCAAGACTTAAAGTTTTAACATCTTTTGTGCTGGCAGCAACAGTAGCTTTAACAAATAACTGGATCTCTCTTTTAGGTTTGATGGGAACCTCAATGCTTCTAACCATATGGGGGAAATTGCCATTATCTAAAGTAGCAAGTCGATTAGCTGCTCTCGACAGCATCCTAGTAATCCTCTGGCTGACCCTTCCACTCACGTATGGAGGCGAGAAATATTATCTAGGACACATTCCCATTTATGTGGAAGGCCTAAAAACCGCTTTAGCAATCACTCTCAGAAGCAATGCGGCCCTTTTGGGATTCATGGCCCTCCTTGGGACTACTCCTATGCACAAAAACTTGGAAGCCTTACGTTCTTTCTATTTCCCCCAAAAATTGATTCTCCTCTTGCACTTTACTTATCGCTACGGACATGTGCTGGTAAAAGAGGCATTGAAGGTCCAGAAAGCCATGGAGCTCAGAGGTTTTGACCCCAAACTTAACTTATTCACTCTGAGATCTTATGGTAATTTCATGGGCGTAATTTTCCTTAAAGCATTCAAAAGAGCTGAAAGAGTAACAAACGCGATGGAACTTCGAGGGTTTAACGGATCATTCCCAACGCTCGAACCGCATAAAGCTATTTCCCTCAACGAAATAATAAAATGCGCAGCTTTTTGCGCCCTCTTGGTGGGGTGTATCGCAAGATGAATCCCCTTCTAGAACTTCAAAATATATCATTCAGCTACCATGAAGGTAAGCCAGTCTTAAAAGATATAAACCTCTCAATCAGATATGGCGAGAAGTTAGCCATAGTGGGGGAAAACGGCTCCGGCAAAACCACACTCTTCAATCTGATAGTGAGAATATTGGAGCCTGATGAAGGCAAAATAATTTTCATGGGCAAGACGATAAACAGCAAAAAGGGAATTGCTTTCCTGCGGGAAAAGGTCGGTTTCCTTTTTCAAGACCCCGAGGATCAACTTTTCTGCCCCACTCTCCTAGAAGATGTAGCATTCGGCCCTCTCAATCTGGGATTTTCGACTTCTCAGGCAAGAGAAAAAGCTATGGATACGCTTGAACTAGTTGGACTCAAAGATCTCGCTGGCCTTCCCCCGTACATGTTATCGGAAGGCCAAAAAAGAATGGGAGCATTGGCTGCAGTGTTGGCCATGGATCCAGACTTGCTTTTATTGGACGAACCAACAAGCGGCCTTGATGAAAGAGCTCAAGCCAGGCTAGAACAAATCCTATTAGAAACAGGCAAAGCAGTTCTAGTGGCGTCACACGATAAACCATTCCTCGCAAAATGTACATCCAAAAGCTATATTCTTTCGAATGGGCACTTATTGCTTTGCTAAATCAAGGACCCGTTCCTATATCCAAAATCCAAATTTTTCCATCGCTTCCCCTTGCCATATACAGAAAATATGCAACCTCCCCGGAAGGCATGGGCCAATTTTTCCCCTCTTCGAGATCCACTTTCAATGTAACTTCAAAAAGCCGAATCCCTAAAATCTCCAATTCGCGTTCTGGTGGACGCACTTCCTTTATCTCAAGCAACTCAACGCCTCGAATATTCTCGGCCCCTTTTAACCAAACAGAATAATCCGGCCTCGGGCCAAAGGACTGAGCGGCCCCGTCAGCATACGTCATCGTTATCTTTTCAGGAGATAACAACTTAAACGCTTCAGCATATTTGCCCTCTTGTATTTGTCCATAATACACCTTTATAGCATGCTCAAAATCCGAACTGTCGTGCAAATCAAGGAATTCAGCTGGAGGCTTAACTCGGCCCTCTATTGTAAAAGAATCGCTCACAGCGAAAAGATCGGGGTCATCGGCGTCCATAAGCATGATCCTTACGTTATCGCTCTTGTCCACCCCAAAGGAAGTCACAAAGCCGAGTGGAATTTTCCATTCAAAGAATCCTTTTTCAGCATCGAAAACTGTTTTACCAACATCAGATTCAAGCATCCCCCTATCTTTTCCTCCGACAGCTACAGCGATGGATACTTTTTCCACTCCCTTGGCTTCCCACCTTATACGACAAATATCCCCTTCCCTGTACACATCACCAGCTGTAGGACAAACAATTTTTATGGACTTCTCGCTTGCCTGAGTAGCACATGCCTCTGAAGCTACAGCTAGACCTCGGGAAAGAACCACGAAAAAGGCCATTGCAAGAAACATAAGAAGCAATCTCTTTGTCCTGTATTTCCAAAAACACGCACTCCTTTTCTCGCACACATGCATAAATCCCAACATCACAACTTCCCCCTATTTTTTCTTTACTCTGCTATATAATTATAGCAATTCGTTTTCTATACCCTACTCCAAATAAAAAGCATTTGCAAAATTTTTTGATATTTGCTATAGTCTTCGCCAAACGAGGAGATGAGCTAAAGTGAAGAATGTAATCCAAAAGAGCACGTATGTAAAAGTTAATTTCTGGTGGTGGCGCTAAGGCGCCGCAGCCGTGAGCTTGTACTAGCGGGGCTGCGGGATTTAACTTATCCCCAGCCCCTTAATATTGTACTTTAAGGGGCTTTCCTAAGGGGAAGCCCCTTATTTTTTACACTAAACATACAAGGAGGAAGAAGAGAATGAAAAGGACGAGCACAGCACAGGCAGAAGCAGCAAGGAAAGGGTTCTATGGGAAATTCGGGGGAAGTTTCGTTCCCGAAGAACTGAAGCCTCGCCTACTGGAGTTAGAGAGGGCGTATGAAGATATCATATTTGACCAGTCATTTTTTGAGGAATTTCATAGGCTCCTTAAGGAATATGTAGGAAGGCCTTCGGCCATTACGGAATGCAAAAACATCTCTCAGAAACTCGGCGGGGGCCGGCTGTTTCTCAAGCGAGAGGATCTCAACCATACTGGAGCTCACAAGATAAACAATGCATTGGGCCAGGCTCTCCTAGCGAAGCGAATGGGAAAGACCAGGGTAATTGCTGAAACTGGAGCAGGAATGCACGGAACCGCGACAGCGACCGTTTGTGCCTTGCTGGGCTTGAAATGCACCATCTTCATGGGCGCTGTAGACGTTAAAAGGCAGGCTCCCAATGTAGCGCGCATGAAAGTCCTTGGTGCTGAAGTCGTACCTGTTACTTTTGGACAGCAAACCCTCAAGGAGGCCGTTGACGCTGCCCTCGCAGAATACATAAAAAACCCAGATGTCTTCTATCTTTTAGGCTCCGCTGTAGGGCCTCACCCATACCCGACAATAGTGAAGAAATTCCAGAGCGTCATCGGGGAAGAAGCTAAAAAACAGTTCCTTGAAAGAGAGGGAGAACTTCCCGACTATGTAATAGCCTGTGTCGGGGGTGGAAGTAACGCAATAGGATTGTTCTCCGGCTTTATAGAAAACTCTTCAGTGAAAATAATAGGCGTAGAACCTGCAGGCAAGGGACTGAATACAAAAGAACATGCTGCTACCCTGGTCGCCGGGAAACCAGGAATAATTCATGGTTTCAAAAGCTACGTATTGACCGATGAAAAAGGGGAGCCTGCAGAAGTCTACTCCATTTCAGCGGGGCTAGACTATCCCGGGGTTGGCCCCGAACACGCATTCCTCAAAGAAACAGGGCGAGCCGAATATGTGGCCGTAACAGACCAGGATGCTTTGGGTGCCTTTTCAACGCTCTGCAGGCTTGAAGGTATAATTCCTGCCTTAGAAAGCTCTCACGCCCTAGCTTATGCATTGAAAATACTGCCTAGTTTAGATAAAGAGGAAACCGTGCTTGTTAACTTATCTGGAAGGGGAGATAAAGACCTGGATACGGTGCTTCCTCTTTTAGGATTATAATTGTCACCGTAATCATTTGCACTTAAGCGAGGAGGAAGGAAGAATAAAAGGCACAGTGGACAGACAGCACAAAGCTTTACGGGCATCTTGGATAGGTCTAGCTATAAACCTTGTTCTCACCGTGTTTAAGTTTGTTGCAGGCCTGCTCGGAAATAGTTCCGCCATGACAGCTGATGCAGTTCACTCTTTTTCAGACCTCGTTACAGATGCCGTGGCCATAGTGGCTTTCAGGCTAGCGGGAAGGCCCACGGACGAAACCCACGATTACGGACACGGGAAATTTGAAACCCTTGCATCAGTGATCGTGGGTTTATCCCTTATAGGCGTAGCAATAGGAATATTTTTGACGAGCACATCAAAAATCTGGAACACTTTAA
>NZ_JACDOB010000011.1 GCF_017656375.1 Thermovirga sp. | reverse complement strand
CCCCTCGAACGAAAAGAGCCCTTTTTCGAAAAGCTTGATGCATATTTTTGCTGCTTCTGGGTCGTATTTGGTTCCCATTCCTTTTCGCAGCTCATTTAAGGCTTCTTCCAGGCTTCTTGCTGGACGGTAGGGCCTGTGGGAGGTCATGGCTTCTACTACGTCAGCGACGGCTATGATTTTAGCGCCAAGGGGAATGTCTTCGCCCTTTAAGCCTCTTGGATATCCACTTCCGTCTATCCTTTCATGGTGGTAAGCTGCTGCCTCCCATATGGGCCACCTCTTGGATAGGGGCCGCAAAATTTCTTCTCCTTTGAGCGTATGGTTTTTCAGGAGCTCGAATTCTAATTTGCTTAATTTAGCAGGCTTGCTTAGCAGTTCGCTTGGCACGTATATTTTCCCGATGTCGTGCACCAGAGCCCCTAAATATATAAGTTCTACTTCTTTTTTGTTCAGGTTCATTTCTTGCGCAATTCTTCTAGACAGGATAGCGACCCTCTTTTGGTGGTTAGCTGTATAAGGGTCTTTAATTTCGAGTATTCTCCCCATGGCTTCGATGCTATTATTAAAGGCTTCACGAAGTTGCTTTAATGCCTTTTCGAGTTTCATGTGAGTTTCTTTTTGTTCTGTTATGTCAATACCTATGGATTGGTATTCCAATATGGAATTATCTTCATCAAATAAGGCCATGTCGGTCCACCGCTGCCACCTGAGAGAACCATCCTTAGTTAATACTTGGTGTTCGTATGTAGTAAAGGGCTTTTGTGGAGACAGGGAAAGGAATTCATTCCTAACTTTTTGCCGATACTCATTCGGAATTAGAAAAAAGAAATCCTTTCCTAAAAGCTCTTCTTTTTTAAAACCGAAGAAGTTACAGTAGGCATCATTGGCGTAAGTAAGAACTCCATCTTTATCAAAGCAACAAACTAAAAAGTCGCTCTGGCTCAAGACTGATTCGATGCGTTTCTTTGCGATAGAAGCTTTTTCTTGCGTTTTCTTGAAAATAATTGCATATTCTATCGCACTTGCTATGTATGCCAAAAAATCTATTTCTTCTTCAGTCCAGTCATGCCTGGTTTTACAACAGGAGATACCTATAAAACCTAAAAGATTTTCACTTCCTATTTTTAGTATGGCAACGGATTTTGTGTCTGGAGCAAGCAATTTTTTTAGTTCCAATTGGGCTTCTGGGGCCAGATGAGATAAGTTGCTTGTATCGTGTATAAAAATATATCCTTCAGTATTTATTTTTTTCTTACCCCATTGGAATTGAGAAAGATCAATGTTTTGTAATGTATCTTTTAGTGAAGATGTGTTTGAAGAGTGCCACTCATGTGTGCACGATATAGTGTTAGTTCTTTCGTCATATGAAAATACATAGGTTCTATCTGCTTCCACTTGTTCCCCTAGCTTTTTTATAACGTTTAAAACAGCCCAATCAAAGGGTTTCCCTGCTATTATGTTTTTTACAAGGGAAGAAGCAGTTTTGTGGTATTCCCAGTACAATCTGGGTTTGCTATTGCTATAAGTATTATGATGGGCGGTAAGGTATTCTTGGAATTTTTTCAATCAAATTCCTCCAGCATGGATGTTTTTATACTTGCTGATTTTAATACCTTTGACATTTTATCATAAAATTCTGATTAATTAAACTTTTTTATCAACAAAATTTACTAAGCTGCCTATTTTCTCAATATGTACCTCCATGGTGTCGTTTGGCTGTACAGGCCCTATGCCTGAGGGGGTTCCTGTGATGATGACGTCGCCTGGGAGTAAAGTCATGACTTTTGATATGTAGCTTACCAGTTCGGGCACTGGAAAAATAAAATGCCTTGTATTAGATTCCTGGACTACTTGGCCATTTTTTATCATTTGTACCTTGAGGTTTGAGGGGTCTATCTCCATTTCAATCCAGGGACCGTAAGGGCCAAAAGTGTCAAAAGATTTTGACCTAGTCCACTGCACATCAGAGCTTTGCAGGTCCCTTGCCGTAACGTCGTTGAAGCAGCTGTACCCTAAGATATATTCTTCGGCGTCCTTGGGGGATATGTCTTTGGCCTTTTTGGCTATAACGATGGCCAACTCCGCTTCATAATCTACCCTTTTTGAGGCCTCAGGAAGAAGTACCTTATCCTTATGTGCCACTACACACGTAGAAGGCTTTAAAAATAATAAAGGCTCTTTGGGGATAGGATAGCCTGTCTCTTCGGCATGATCTGTATAATTAAGCCCAACTGCTACTATCTTTGTAGGGTCAGTTGGAGGCAGCCATGATTGGATTTCATCTACCCGGCAGAGGAATTTGCCTTTATCGTGTATTCCAAATATGCTTCCTTCCAGGGCATATATATTTTCTTCGTCCAGCGTCAAAGCTTCCTGAGTTTCCCCGTTCAGGCAGAATCTGAGGTACTTCTTCATGGTTTCCCCTCCTTATTGATTATGCTGTTACCCTAAGTAATTTTAGCAATAATAGCATGCAAAGTTCTTTCTAGTCCATTGACAAAGGTACCAGTTTTATATTAATGTTCTAGTGTCGATAGTGTATCGGCGCATTTTCATGTTAGGAGGCAGTATTAGAAATGCAAGGAACAGTGAAATGGTTCAACGAGGCTAAGGGTTATGGGTTCATCACAAGTGATGAAGGAAACGACGTATTTGTTCATTTCAGCGCGATCCAGATGGATGGGTTCAAGACCCTTAGCGAAGGTCAGAGGGTTCAGTTTGATGTAGTCCAGGGAGAAAAGGGTCCGCAGGCGGCGAACGTTCAGAGGGTTTAACATAAATCCGGTTTTCGTTCAGTAGTGCAGACCAAAGCAGGGGGCGGCAGATGCCGCCCCCTTTAATTTAGGGACGTTAGTTTTGTTTACGGGCATATATTGAATCAATTGTGGTTCCATCCCTATATTCCACGACCGCGACAACCCTATCCTCGTCCAATTTAGGTGGACGGGGTTTCCCTGTTAACTTTTCCACTTCTGATTTCAGCTTTTCTATGTCTTTTACGGGGAGACCTGCCTTCAGTGCTCTTTCCAGAAGATCTTCTCTTCTTGGGTTTATGCATATACCTCGTTCGGTCACGATGGCGTCTACTGTCTCACCAGGAGTTACGATGGTTTGAACGCTGTCCTTTATTGTTGGTACGCCCCCTCTGAAAGATGGTGCTAAAACTACAGCGAGCTTTGCTCCAGCAGCAGTGTCGCAATGGCCTCCCGAAGCCCCTCTTATGACGCCGTTGTTACCTGTTATGACATTTACGTTGAAATCCACGTCAACATCCAAAGCAGCAAGGGCAACAACATCTAACTGATTGACAATGCAATCCGTGAAGGGGTTTGCGTATTGAGATTGATCTATCTCCATGTGAAGAGGGTTGTTTAAAATTGAGGCAGTTACACTGGCATCGAAGCTTTGCACGTCGAATAGCGCACTGAAAAGGCCCTCCTCCAAAAGCTCTACCATGTAACCACCAATGCCTCCTAGACCAAAGCTCCCTTTTATCTTCTTTTCCCTCATGTAACTTCTTAAAAAAGATGCTACAGCTAGGCTTGCCCCGCCTACGCCCACCTGGAAGGAAAATCCGTTTTCCAACAGCCCTGAGGCGCATATAAGGTCAAAGGCATTTTTTGCAATTCTTAAATCTACGGGGTTTTTGGTAATTCTGGCTGCCCCTGTAGCTATCTTAGTGGAGTCTCCAATACTATCCACAACTACAACCTGATCTACTAGGTTTTGCGGGATGGAAATTTTAGGCGCAAGTGGGAAAGGAACCAGATTGTCTGTTATGGCTATTACATGTTTTGCGTATTTGGCATCTACCATTGCGTAACCTAAGGAGCCGCAAGCTTCTGGCCCCATAGCTCCAGTTACGTTTCCTTCCCCGTCGGCAGATGGAGCAGCGATGAAGGCCACATCAATCTGTATTGAGCCCTCTTCGATTGCTCTGGCTCTGCCGCCGTGGCTGCGAATTATTACTGGAGATGCTAGTTCTCCAGAGGATATGGTTTCTCCAAGTTTGCCTCTAAGTCCAGAGGTGGTGATTCTTGAAATGACGCCTGAACGGATATAGTCGACCACGCACTGATGAGCATCAGTTAAGGAGCTGGGGGCAAGAGTGAGGTCCTTTATGCCCATGGAGGCTATGACATCGAGAACCATTGGAAGCACGGCATCGCCATTTCTGAGATGATGGTGGAACGAGATGGTCATGCCATCTGATAATCCAGACCTCTCTATTGCCTCTTTCAGGTTTGCGGCTATTTTCTTCCTGCCAGGCGTGTAACCTCTCATAGGGGGGATAACCCTATCATGGTAAGGACATTCCTTTACGATCTCAAAAGGTCCTTTATAAGGGGTACAGACTTTATTCCAGCCTTTTAGTTGTGTGGGTACCTTTCTTCCTATGGCGTTGGTGACGTTAGACATGATCTTTTACCCCCCCTTGATCTCCTAGGTTAAATTCGGGATAGAACTTGGCTAGCTCTAGTAGGTGTTGCGCCCTTTTTATCACAGGAGCATCTACCATACGGCCATCGACAGCAAATGCTCCTTTACCTTCAGATAATGCTCGTTCCGCTGACGCCATAATCCTTTTTGCCTTGTGAACTTCTTTAGGGTCAGGTTTGAAAGCCTCGTGTATAACGTCAATTTGCGATGGGTGTATGGCAGCTTTCCCTGTAAATCCAAGTTCACATGCCAGCTTGCTTTCTTTTTTTAGCCCATCGAGGTCGGTGGTATCTGTCCAAACGGTATCGAAAGCTAAAAGCCCATTGGCTTTTGCTGCAGAGACCACCCTTGCTCTAGGGTAGAAAAGCTCATGTCCCGCTTGTGTTTTTTGTATTCCATAATCAGCTAGAAGGTCTTGCCCGCCCAGGGTTAATGCCTCTACCCGTGAACTGCAAGATGCTATATCAAAGGCCCTTTCAACGCCAAGAGCTGATTCTATCATGGCATGAATTTTTACAGTTCCTTCAGGGATGGCATGCGCTGTCTCTATCTTTGTTATTAGTTCATCTGCAAATAGTATGTCTTTTGGGCTTTCGCATTTGGGAAGCCTTATAGCTTCTGGCGCCTGAGGGACTACAGCCAACAAATCCTTTTCGAAATATGGCGTATCTGCACCGTTTATCCTGACTACTACTACGGACTTGCCGAAGTCTAAAGCTTCCAGAAAAGATGAGACCAGTTTTCTTGCTGCGTCTTTTTCGCTAATCGCTACAGCGTCTTCTAGGTCGAGGATGACTGAATCAGCTCCAAAATAGGGGCAGTGTTGTATCATGCCTGGGTTGTTGCCAGGTATGTATAGTGCGCTGCGGCAAACCGTAACATCATTCATGGTTGGCCACCTCCAGACATCTTTCTATGGCTGTCTCGAGACGGGCCTTCATGGTTACCTCTAGGGCTCCATTATCCTGTATGGATATGTATGCTCCCTTGAGACCATATCTGGAGGTGGTCTCTTTAACTAGCTTTTCCGTTCTTTCCCTCAATATCTCAATGGTGTCAGGGCCTCTGTACTCTATTTCTAGGTTGTCTTGCAAGGAACACGTAACCAAGCAATCTGATGACTCAAGTGTGCCTGCCTGTGCAGTAATCCTCTTAAAGCCATCTTTTGATTTCATTTGATCACTTCCTGTCAGTAGAATATCTAAATTTAAGGCGATAAAATTTTACATTTTTTCACAGATGGCCTTTGCAAAGCCAGAACAGGAAACCTCTTTCGAGGCTTCCATTTGGCGCGCAAGGTCGTACGTGACGGTGCCAGACTTTATGGTTTCCTCCATGGCCTTTATCGTGAGTTCCGCTGCTTCGGTCCAGCCTAAATGTTCTAGCATCATAACGGCGGAAAGGATCATGGAACCGGGATTAACCTTATCTAAACCGGCGTATTTAGGGGCAGTTCCATGCGTGGCTTCGAAAAAGGCTATCTCGTCGTTCATGTTAGCTCCGGGAGCCAGTCCAAGGCCTCCTACCGCGGCGGCCAAGGCATCGGAAAGGTAGTCCCCGTTCAGGTTTGGGGTTACCAGAACGTCGTACTCCTCAGGCCTAAGTAGTATTTGCTGGAACATGGCATCGGCTATTCGGTCCTTTACAATTATCTTTTCTTCTGGAGCTTTGCCACCGTATTGGTCGAATAGCTCCTCTTCCGTTATTATGAAGTCCCTGAACTCTTCCAATGCCGTTTCATAGCACCACTTTCTGAAGGCGCCTTCGGTGAACTTCATTATATTTCCTTTATGCACTATGGTGACACTCTTTTTACCCTTATTGATGGCGTATTTTAGAGCCATCCGCATGAGCCTCTTGGTTCCAGTAATAGAGATGGGTTTTATGCCTACGCCCGAATCAAGCCTTATACTTTTGCCCATTTCCTTTTTCAGAAAATCTATGACCTTCAGCGCCTCAGGAGATTTTGCTTCCCACTCTATGCCAGCATATACGTCTTCCGTGTTCTCCCTGAAGACTATCATGTTCACCTTGTCGGGGGCTTTAAGGGGAGAAGGGACACCTGAAAAATGCCTTACTGGCCTTATACAGGCGTAAAGATCGAGCTTTTGCCTGAAGGCCACGTTCAAGCTCCTTATGCCTCCGCCCACTGGAGTTGTAAGAGGCCCCTTTATGGCTATTTTAAAGTATTTGATGGCTTCCATGGTATCCTCAGGAATCCATTCTCCAAAAAAGTTGTAGCTTTTCTCCCCAGCATAGATTTCCCACCAGTAGATTTTCCTTGACGTGCCGTAAGCTTTAGTTACTGCGGTGTCTATGACAAGCTTCATAGCCTTTGTGATGTCAGGGCCTATGCCATCTCCTTCAATGTAAGGTATGACAGGATAGTTAGTTTCTATTTGCCCCTTGTCGTTTCTAATTATTCTTTCCCCTTCAGAAGGATAGTTTGTTTTTTGCAGTTTAAGTCCCTCAAATTTATTGGTCATGATTAGTCCCTCCCCTTAAATGGCAGATTTATTTTTCTCTTTTATGTAGTTGAGTTTGCCACCCATTTTTACTATTTCTAGGTCTTCATCCGACAGAGGGCAGCGAACGAAGAAAGTGCTTCCTGTGGACTTGTTAGAAACCTCGAAAGGCTCTTTTGTGGTGATAACGCCTTTTTTTATGTAAAGTTTGTCTTTCGTATTTAGCCTGTCATAGTCTTCTGGGTTTTCAAACAACAGGGGAAGTATGCCGAAGTTGACTAGGTTTGCCAAATGTATCCTGGCGAAACTTTTAGCTATTACGGCTTTAATCCCCAGATATCGAGGGGCAAGCGCAGCGTGCTCCCGGCTGGAGCCTTGGCCATAGTTCTCGCCGCCTACTATGAATCCGCCATTTTTCTCTTTTGCTCGGTCATAAAATGCAGGGTCAACAACTTTGAAGGTATGCTTAGAGATCTCCGGTATATTGGACCTTAAAGGGAGGATCTCTGCACCAGCTGGCATTATGTGGTCTGTGGTTATGTTATCCTCCACTTTGAGGAGTATCTCTCCTTCAATTTCTTCGGAGAGGGGAGCCATTTCCGGTAGAGGTGCTATGTTAGGGCCTCTACGTATTTCTATACGCTCAGGCTCTGGGGATGGAGCCAGGATCATGCTATCATCGATGATAAATTGCTCCGGCTGTTCAAATACGAAAGGTTCTATCCCCAACTTCCTAGGATCTGTTATTCTGCCGGTTATAGCTGAAGCTGCGGCAACCTCTGGGCTAACGAGATAAACCTTACCGGAGGGATGGCCGCACCGGCCCAAGAAATTGCGGTTTATGGTTCGCAAGGAAACCCCATCTGTGGGTGGAGCAAATCCCATACCTATACAGGCTCCACAGCTTGATTCAAGTATTCTTACTCCTGCAGATATGAGTTCATCCATTGCCCCACATGCTGCACTTTCGAGCATCACTTGCCTGCTGCCCGGAGAGATGCCTGCGTCCACAGATGGATGGACCTTTTCCCCTGAAAGCATATGGGCAACAGACAGTATGTCCCTTAAGGATGAGTTGGTGCATGAGCCGAACATTACCTGATCCACTTTCATTCCTTCTATGGCTTCTACAGGAACTACGTTGTCCGGTTGAAATGGTTGGGCTACCAGCGGTTCCAATTCTGAGAGGTTTATTTCCACAGTTTCAGACCAAGTTGCGTCTTCATCTGCTTCTATAGGAACCCACTGATGTTCTCGTGCCTGAGCCCTAAGCCACAATCGGGTGATTTCATCGCTTGGGAAAATTGAAGTTGTAGCCCCTGTTTCTGCTCCCATGTTCGTTATGGTTGCCCTTTCAGGAACGCTAAGGGTTTTTACCCCAGGTCCTGTGTATTCCAGCACTTTCCCAACTCCGCCTTTGACTGAAAGGCGCCTTAACACCTCAAGGATAATGTCTTTAGCCGACACGAAGGGTTGTAGTTTGCCTGTCAGGTGGATCCGTACAATTTCAGGCATAGTTATAGTGAAAGGTTCTCCGGCCATGGCAAGTGCTACGTCTAGCCCTCCCGCGCCTATGGCAATCATCCCTATCCCCCCGGCCGTCGGAGTGTGAGAATCGCTTCCTAGGAGCGATTTCCCGGGAGCGGCGAATCGCTCTAAATGAACCTGATGGCATATGCCGTTGCCTGGTCTCGAAAACAATATGCCGTACCTTGCTGCTATGTCCTGCAAGTAGCGGTGGTCGTCTGGGTTTTTGAAATCACCCTGTATCATGTTGTGGTCGACGTAACTAACGGAAAGCTCTGTCTTTACCCTTGTAAGCCCCATGGCTTCGAATTGAAGGTAAGCCATAGTGCCGGTTGCGTCCTGAGTTAGAGTTTGGTCAATTTTGATTTTTACCCTTTTACCAGGAAGCAAACTACCTGACACGATATGCGACTTGAGGATTTTCTCGAAAACAGTATGCCCCAAAACAACCACCTCCGAATTGTGTAAATTTTGCATATAAATTGTGTCATTTTATAGCATAGATAAGAAAATATATCTATATTCCAGTTAATATTATGCAATATACGCGCGTTATCGTTGTTTTTGTTTGGCTTGTTGTATTGAAGTCATGATTTTGCAGCGGCCCTTTTTTGCTTGTATAAGGAAAAGGCCACCGAGAGGGCAGCAAGCAAAAGGAGCGTGAGAGAAATGGGCTTTTCCAGGAAGAACATCACGTCGTTGCCGGAGATTGTCATTGCGTTTCTGAAGGATTGTTCCGTTGTGCCTCCTAGGATCAACGCTAGAACCAGGGGTGGTATGGGTATCTCAAGTTTCCAAAATAGGTAGCCAGCAAGAGCGAAGACCGATACCAATATGAAATCGAAAGAGCTGTAGTTGAGGAAGTATGTTCCCATGAAAGCCATTCCCAAGATTAAGGGAAGCATTATTCTCTGGGGAATCTTGAGGAGTTGCACTAAGGGAACTGCAAGAGGTAGGTTGATAAGCACCAGCATGATGTTCCCGATGATCATAGAGGCGATGACTCCCCAAGCAATTTCCGGGTGCATCTGGAACAAAATAGGGCCTGGCCTTACGCCCAGCATCATGAGAGCGCCCAGCATTACTGCGGTAGTGCCGCTCCCAGGAATACCCAGAGTCAGTAGAGGAACGAAGGCTCCACAGCTGGAGGCATTGTTTGCCGCTTCAGGGGCTGCGAGCCCCTCAATGGCGCCCTTACCAAATTTTTCAGGGTTTTTGCTCAATGTCTTTTCAAGAGCATAAGACACAAAGGTAGCAACTGTACCGCCCATGCCGGGAAGCACACCGATCAAAAATCCAAGGGGCGAGCTTCTGAGTATGGGCTTTATGGTCTTTTTGAAGTCCTCCCAAGGGACCCACACTCTGCCAATGGTCTTGGAGTCTATGCTGTAGTGAGTTTCTAGGTTTCCGTAGTTTTTGAAAACTTCAGCTACAGCGTATAATCCTATCATGGCCACCAGAAAATCTATACTGTCCTGTAGTTCTGGAACAAAAGTAAAGCGCAGTATTCCAGTGGGTGGGTCTATCCCTATTGTGCTCAGCATGAAGCCGAAGGCCATAGCTATGAACCCTTTCAACATGTTGCCCTGGGATAAAGTAACTGTCGCAGTCAAAGCAAATATCATGAGAGAAAACATCTCTGCGGGGCCAAACTTCAATGCTGCGTTTGCGACCGGCATGGTCAAGAAGATCAAGAATATCATGCCAATGATTCCGCCTATAAAGGATGCTATAGCCGATATGGCAAGAGCTTTTCCGGCCTCGCCATTTTTAGTCATTGGGTATCCATCGAAGCAAGAGACTATTGCCGATGCATCTCCAGGGGTGTTTATCATTATAGATGCACGGGAACCACCGAACATAGCGCCGTAGTATATGGCAGCCATTGTTATAAGGGCGGTTGTAGGGTTCATCCCGTAGCTTATGGGTATCAAAATAGCTACACCGGTGGCGGGGCCTAGGCCAGGTAGCATGCCTATTATCGTTCCCATGAGCCCACCGATGAAGACCCAGGTAATGTTAGTCAAGGTTAAAGCAGCGTCTAATCCTATGGATAGATTGTGAAAGATAGTTTCCATAACCAAATACCTCCTCTACACATTAAAAGGGGAGAAATGATAGTAACCCTCTAGGCAAGCTCAAGCCTAGCAAAATGGCGAAGACTATGTAGGTTATCACGGGGAATGTAAGGGAGATAAGCAAGTTTTCCAGCCATCTTTTGCCATTGATAAGCCTGGTGATGCACAACATGAATATCGCCGTTGATATAACGTATCCTAGAGGAACCAATACGAACCCATATGCTATACCTAGGCATATTGTTAAGGCAATTTTTACGTATAAATCTTTTTGCTCTCTTAATCCCAGGTGGAAGATTTCTTTTTTAGATTTGTCCAATTTCTTGTCTTTAATCAGAAGTATAAGGCCGCACAGGAAAGCCAAGCATCCTGCCAGAAGGGGGAAGAGTTTTGGCCCTACATTGTCTCCCATGGCAGTTTCGGGGAGTCTCAAGGTTGCGAATATATAAATGCTGCTTATTGTTATCGCCAACAATCCCGAAATCTCATTCTTAGTCACCAGTTTCTTCCTCCTTTTTGAAGCCAAGTGAAGGCGGTGTCTACCTCCACTTGGCTGTACTTAAGGTCTGTGTGCTTGTTACTTTATCAATCCAACCTTGGACAGAAGGTCCTTTATCTCTTTTTCCTGATCTTCAAGGTAGGCTTTGTACTCGTCTGCGTTCTGGTAGAACTGATCCCATCCCAGGTTTTTGAGAGATTCCTTCCATGTTTTGCTTTCGACCATTTTCTTGAGGGTTTCATTCCAGAAAGCTATCTGTTCTTCAGAGAGTCCTGGAGCAGCCATTATTCCTCGCCAGTGGGGGAATACCAAATCTACGCCTTGCTCCTTGTATGTAGGTACGTCAGGAAGGATATTGAGACGCTCAGGAGATGAAATACCGAGAAGTTTGAGGTTTCCTGCCTTTACTTGTTCAAGTGTCTCTCCAAGGCTTATGGTTATGGCCTTTATATGGCCTCCTAGGAGCGCAGGGATTTGACCGGCTGCTGTTTCAGGGTAAACTACGAATTTGACGGTGGCAGGATCTACGCCGTACTTTTTGGCTAGCATCAAAAACTGTATGTGATCGTCGTTACCGAGGGTTGGGCCAACGCCAATGGGCATATCGCCAGGATTCGCCTTTAATGCCTCAAAGAAGCTCTTTAAGTCAGAATAAGGGGCATCGCTCTTTACGGCAATGGTTTCCCATTCTGCCTGCAGGTTAGCCAAGACTGTGAAGTCCTTGAAAGTTAATTTGCTCTTGCCAAGTAAATTATTTAAGAGGATCAAGCTAGAGTTTACTGCCAAATACTCTCCTTTACCCTTTTTGCCTTTCAGATATGTCCATCCCGTTGCACCGCCACCGCCGGGCATGTTGGTGACGATGATTGGCTGATCTACAAGCTTTTCCTCTTCAAGGGCTTTTTTGACTACTCTGGCAAGGGTATCCCATCCACCGCCAGGCCCAGCAGGAGCTACTATTTCAATAGGCCTGGTGGGTTTCCATGCAGCACTTGCCAGTCCAGCAACAGAAAGGACAAAAGCTGAGATCAACACCAAGGCAAGCATTTTTTTGAAAGAACCTTTCATAATTCCAACCTCCTTTTTGTTATTAGTGAATTTTTTGATTTTTGCCTTTTTTAGCTTCTCGTATCCCTCCTTCCTGTTTTTGTATTTTTAAATCATTTTTTTTTGAGGTGTGTTGTTGGGGTGAAATTCAATGGTGAGTGCCTTTATGGCGTTTTCCAGGTGTTCTTTGACTAGCCGTTCAGCCTTATCAGGGTTTCTTTCTGATATTGCTTCAAGTATCTGGCCATGTTCCTTGAGGGCCTGTACTTTTCGTGAAGACTTACTGAAGGAACGGGATCGTAGCCTTCTTAGATATTCATGGTATGTGGCAAGTAGGCTCAAAAGCCTGGGCATATTGGATGGGGCAACTATAGCTTCGTTGAATTTTTGGGACAGGGCGAAAAGTTTGTTGTCGTCTCCTTGTTCATATGCTTCTTCCATTTGGGAGTAGAGCCTTTTTAGCTCTTTCAGTTCTTCGTCAGTAATATTCTTGCAGACAGATCTTATGGCTAGGGCTTCAAGGGCTTGTCTTATGGAATAGATCTCAATTATATCCTCTTTAGATAGTCCCTTTACGAAAAGCCCCTTACGGGGAATCCTCTCCACCAGGCCCTCTGACTCCAGCATGCGCAAAGCTTCTCTCACAGGGGTCCGGCTTACGTTAAGCTTTTCGGCAAGCTCACTTTCGATCAACTTGTCGCCGTCTTTCAGTTCTCGCCTGAAAATAGCCTCTCTAAGGGTTTCATAAACTATTACTCTGACGGGCACATAAGTTTCTTCGGGAATAGCTTTTAGTATGGAATCCATTTTTTTCACCTCTTTGGATTCTGGTATCCTTACATACAAGGATACATTATCTGTCAATTATGTCAACTAGGAAAACACCTTAGTGTAAGCGTGTTTTAGCGTGTTAAATTGTTGCGGTGGAAATCTTTGGTTTATAATAATAGAGAAAGAAAGAATTTGGAGGTAGTGCTATCAATGGATAAGAAAAGAGAGGATTATTCCAAGCTCAAACTTAGAACTCTAAAGATCGAGGATTATGAAGATATAAGGAAGATAATGGACCTTATATACCCTGATATGGGAGGAGCCTGGAGTTACAAGCAGTTTGAGTGCATGGTGAGGAGGTTCCCGGAGGGGCAATTAGGTATGGAGTTTGAGGGACACATAGTTGCCGCCGCCCTTTCATTGATCATAGATTCTACTGTTTATGGGGATCGCCACACTTATAAGCAAATAGTAGGGGATGGTACGTTGAAAAATCATGATCCCGATGGGGATTATTTGTACGGCATAGATGTCTTCGTGCACCCAGATTATAGGGATATGCGGCTTGGCAGGAGACTGTACGATGCCAGAAAGGAACTCTGTGAGACTTTAAACCTTAAGGGAATAATTATAGGGGGTAGGATTCCTGGATATGCTAAATACGCAGATTCCATGAAGCCAGGTGAATATGTTCGAATGGTGGAAAACAAGGAGATCACAGACCCGGTTTTAACCTTTCAGCTCAGCAACGATTTTCACGTCAAGCGAATAGTGCCTGGCTATTGGCCGGCGGACACGAAATCCAAGGGATACGGAGTAATCCTCGAGTGGCACAACATATATTACGAAGAAAAGAAGAGCCTGATAAAGAGGGTCAAAACTTATGTTCGCTTAGGTGTAGTACAGTGGCAGATGAGGCTTTTTAATTCTTTTGATGACTTTATGCAGCAGGTTGAGTTTTTTGTGGATGCTGTCTCTGGCTACAAGGCAGATTTAGTCCTTTTCCCAGAGCTCTTCAATGTCCCTCTGATAGCTCACTATGATCAGAAGGACCCTGCTGAGGCAATGCGGCTTTTAGCCCAATACACTGAGCCTATGAGAGAGGCCTTGGTGAGGATGGCCTTGAGCTACAACATAAATATTGTTTCAGGTAGCGTGCCTGAGTACAAAAATGGGGCTCTGTACAATGTGTCTTTTCTCTGTAGGCGGGACGGTACATGGGATAAGCAGTACAAACTTCATATAACCCCTGATGAATATATGACGTGGGGTCTTCAGGGGGGAGACGAGCTTAAGGTTTTTGATACTGATGTAGGGAAAATCGGCATATTAGTTTGCTATGACGTAGAATTTCCTGAGCTTCCTAGGATACTTGCTGATATGGGAATGACCATTTTGTTGGTGCCTTATTGGACTGATACGAGAAACGGATATCTCAGAGTAAGGCATTGTGCCCAAGCAAGAGCCATAGAGAACGAATGCTACGTTGCCATTACAGGAAGCGTAGGTAACATCCCAAAGGTAGAAAACATGGACATTCAGTATTCTCAGTCTGCCATACTGACTCCCGCTGATTTTGCTTTTCCTCCTGATGCTGTGGCTGCTGAGGCCACGCCTAATACTGAGATGGCCTTGATAGCTGATTTAGATATAGACTTGATAAAGGAACTTAGGACTTCAGGCAGTGTGAGGAGCCTTCAGAGCCGTAGAGATGACCTCTACAGGGTTCAATGGCTAAAAAAGGGAGGAAAGAAGGGATAAGCATGTTTTGTAAAAGTGTTTTGGAAGCCATAGGTAATACTCCTGTTGTGAAGTTGTCCAGGCTTTGCAGGGAATGGGAATTAGAGGGCCAGCTGTTTGCCAAATTGGAAAATCTTAATCCTGGTTACAGCAAGAAAGACAGGATAGCCCTCAAAATAATTGAGGAAGCGGAGGCTTCTGGGGCACTTTCTCCAGGGCAGCCGGTGGTGGAACTTACAAGTGGCAATACAGGTACAGGACTTGCCATAGTTTGTGCTGTTAAAGGTTATCCCTTTATTGCTGTCATGTCCAAAGGCAACTCCATGGAAAGAGCGAGGATGATGGAAGCCCTTGGGGCAGAGGTGGTCCTTGTGGATCAAGCCCCTGGCTCTGTGCCAGGGCAGGTGTCTGGGGAGGACCTGGCTTTGGTAGAGGCAAAAACACAAGAGGTGGTAAAAGAATTAGGAGCTTTTAGGGCTGATCAATTTATGCTTGAGGCTAATGCAAAAGCTCATGAGCTTCACACAGGTGAGGAGCTGTGGCATGATCTTGATGGGCAAATAGATGCGTTCGTCGATTTTGTTGGAACCGGGGGTACTTTTGTGGGATGCGCTAAGGCTCTTAAAAAACACAACCCGGACATAAGGTGCTATCTTGTTGAACCCGCTTCTGCTCCATATCTTGCGGGAGGGCCCATAAAAAATCCAAATCATAAGATTCAGGGCGGGGGATACTGTAGGGATTTGCCTCTATTGGATAGGTCTCTTGTTGAGGAGTACATTACTGTAACCGACGAGGAGGCTATTGAAGGAGCGAGGGCTCTCGCGGAGATAGAGGGCATATTTGGCGGATTTTCAACGGGAGCCCATGTCTTCGCTGCGGCCCGGCTTCTGCGTGGGAAGGAAAAAGGGAACACTATAGCTTTTTTGGTTTGTGATTCAGGCCTTAAATATTTGAGCACAGATCTTTATGTTTAAGTTTAAGGCAACAATGTCAAGAGTGGCTGGTTCCCTTTGCTTCCTCAGCTATAAATTTGTTGGTTAGGTCCAGGCTTTTTAATATGTGTTTCTCCATAAGAGAGCGTGCTTTTTCTGCGTTTTTATTCTTTATGGCATTAAGAATTTCATAATGTTGTGCGGAAAAGCTTTTTAAATCTTCAACGGAAAACTTTGCGAATTTCTTCCGTTGGAGAGATATTTCGCTTCTAATGGAGTTGTAAATTTGAAGTAGGAGTTTGTTGCCTGAAAGTTCAACTATTGCATCATGGAACTTAGCATGAATATCGGTATCGGGTTTTTGTAGTTCTTTTTCTTTGTCGAGGATTTTTTCTAGTTTCTTTATATCCTTCTCCTTTGCCCT
This sequence comes from Thermovirga sp., assembly GCF_017656375.1. Lineage (GTDB taxonomy): Bacteria > Synergistota > Synergistia > Synergistales > Thermovirgaceae > Thermovirga. The sequence continues at coordinate 35,534 of NZ_JACDOB010000011.1, read as the reverse complement.
TTGAGCCGCCCAAAATGCGGCCTGGGTTTCTATTATCATGCGTACTTCCATGAGTTCTACGAAAGAAGAACCTTGAGATATTGTATGGAGTAACTCGCTGTTGTTCAAATTTATTAAGGCTCGTTGAGATAGATAAGTACCATGCCCGGGCTTTGATTCAACTACACCATAAAGAGTTAAGGCTTTTATAACTTCCCTGATAACGCTACGACTCACATTCAATTTGCCTGCTAATGTCGTTTCGGTGGGTAATTTTTCGCCAGGTTTCCAATGGCCTTTTTTTATTGCCGAAATAATTTCTCCTAAAACTAATTCGTATAAAGTAGATTTTTTTTGAGGTTTTAGCATTGCCTTTCCTCCGCAAACAATCAGTACTTTTCCAATAGTAGTGTTACATGAAATATAAATATTCCATATGGCTATCTCTTAAAATGTTACTGTTTTTTCTAGAAGTTCAAGATCCAATTCTGCATAGTCGTATAAAAATACCTTTGGAGTAGGTCTGTTATTAATGGATTTATAAATATGATCAATCGCCACAAGAATAGTTTTGATTCCGTTCTTATCTATTTGTCCGCCGCTTCTCTTTTTTGAGACTAAAATAGAGCGATATGGGTTACACGAAAGCCTTATGCTCCCAGAAATTGGATGCGAGTGGAGCAAGTACCCTTTCTCTAAGAATTCTAAAACCTTATCAATTACTTGCAAAGGCCCTCCATAAACGTAGATAACATTACTATATTTATCACGTACTAAAGGGTTATTCGTAATCACTGTTAAAGTACTATCTATCTTGTTCATTTTTTTAGTGTTTAGCATTTTAAAAGACTTTTTGTTCTGTTAAATTCGTTTGAAGGGCCAAAAGAGCGCTTTGTAGAATTTTCAATCGTATTTCTAACTCAGCTTTATAATCCCTTTCCGAAGGAGATCCTACAGGGTGAGGTATAGCTACTCCTCGAACTATTCTGTTTGCTCCTACAGTCAAAGCTATACTAGGTATCGCGGTAATCAGGGCTACAGGTATCCCGACCCTTTCGATTTCTCTTGCAATCGTTGCTCCGCAACGAGTTCCTGTCCCTCAAGTAGAGGTCATAACAACTCCATTTACGCCTTCGTTTTGGAGCATTGATGCGATTTCCTTGCCATACATCTCTGCAGATTTAACTGCAGTGACATTCCCAACTGTGACGAAATACTTCTCAAGGAGTTTTCTAAATAGACCTTTTTTTTCCAATATTCGAAGCCCATCAATGGGAAGGATCCGGTTAGGGTCTTGTGTTGCAGGGACTGGATCATAGCCACCATGAGCGACCTCGTAATCTTCTTTTTTAAGTTTTGAGATTTCTTCAATTGAATACATGCACCATTTTGATGCATTATGCGCTTCTATTTTGTCCGGATTGCCTCTGGGGACAATACCTCCTTCAGTCCCAGCAGCGATCAAGGATTCAGAAATATTTTGTAATGCTGGAGCAGGAGGCACATGGTCAAAAATTGGCATGGGTAGTTCTGTTTCAAAGTTTTTGCCTCCGAGTTTGTTCAAAAGCATTTCTACAGCTCGCTTAGAACCTCTTTTTTCTCTACGTACGTTTACGCGTATTCCGCGAGGGTGGTAACCTTCTTCCGTTGGTCCTCCAATATATTGTCCGTCAAGAATTTTAAGAGAAAGCATAACCATTCTTTCCAGTGTCCTTTTGAGGTCTCTTACAGAGTCCTTTGTTTCAATGATAAATGTTGTTTTCTTTGCTATCTCTATCCCTGGGTTGGTTTCGTGCATTCCACTAACGCATGGTATTTGTAGTCTTTTCCCTACCATTTCGCATAAAGTTCCACATGCTAAACCAAACCTTCCAGCAGCGAAGGCTGGGCCTGCAATGAAAATATCGGGTTTTATCTCTTGGAACCATGATAACGTTTGCTTCTTTAGCTCTTCGGGGTGTTCGGCGGCATAATTATCACCACATATGATGGTATGAGATATTTTTATACGGTTTTTAGAAAGTTTTTCGATTTCTTTCCCAAACCCTACGGCTCCCTCCACTACATAAGGAGAGATGTTTGCGCTTTGTTCACCGCCCACACCAGCAAAAAATTGATTTATATAATGAACAGCCTTATACATCACAAACGTCCTCCCTTTTCTAAACGGCTTTAGTAGAAAGGTTTTCCATTCCTAATTCATTTGTGGACCCCATAATCCCTGCTATTTCGATGCAAATGGAACCATCGGGTTGAAGACTACCAGAATGTCCGCCAGTTATAGTTTCAACTGCTTCAATATGCCCTATAATCTCGTCCATTGGCGGTAAAACAACTATTTCGTTACCATTCCCATTCGTGACGACCGCATTGGCTTCTGGGGTGACGTCTGCTAATCCGGGCGATGCCCCATCGCTTCCCGCGTATTCATCAGTTACTATAACAGTGTGAATGCCCGCTCTTTCTAAAAGTCGCGTGGTGAGCATAAGGTCGCTTTCTGGATTACCTCCTCCATCTTCAGCAATAATGGCTCCCTCTGCGCCAACAGCCAGAGCGAGTTTTAGAACTTGGTATGAATTCCTTTCTTTTTCGCTGAAAGATGTTCTAACGGGTTGAGCTATAATGCCTAAAAATGCTAATCTTTTTCCGTGTTCTGCTAGCAGGTCTTCTACGATAGGATCTTTTAGGTGATGATATGTAGTATGTTTATGGCAGGGTGCAGCACAATTGCCGCTCACAAGTGCTCCATCAAACAACTCCGTAGGTTTTAGCCAGAAGGGAAAAGATGCTTCGCGAACATTTAAGCCGTAGATGTAGTTGTCATGCAGTAAGCCTTGTGCAAGAACTTGCCGCACGTAAACTACTTTTGGCAATGTTGGATATTTTTTGTAAATTTCCGGAATAGTTTCATTAGGATATTTAATCTCTTCATAGTAAGGAGCGCCTATAGACGCTTTCCCAATCATTGTAGCGGCTTTTACACCAGCTTCTCGAACAACTCGTTCGTGTTCATGTTTGTCAATCCCCGTAATAGGCTCTATAACAAGGACAATGTTGCAGAGACGGGAAAAAACGGAGTATTCCGCACCTGGTCCCGCCATGTCTATGAGCCCTTCTTGAAAATTAACCAATTTGCCGCAAGTTACTACACCTACTCCTTCGAGCATTGCAGTTGTGCCACTTCCAGAGATAGCTCCGGCTGGAGTTCCAATGCAGCCAGGGAAAACAGCCCCATCGCCTTGGAGTTTTGCAATGGGAGCCAAAACGTCTTTAACTGGGATTATTCTTTTTCTTTCTCCTGGCCTGGCAATGTGAATTTCTACAGAAGAAATGTGTTTGTCTTCTAATATTGCAGCTTTAATTTCTTCGATATTTATGTAAAGGTTCTTTTCTTTTATCTCTGTTTTTGTACCCTCAATGACATTTTTGATATCTATCTTTCGGAGACGGAACTCAGACATGTATGCCTTGTTGTGCATTTGGATACCTCCCCTAAGAAGTATTGACAATCTAAAATACAAATACTACACTATACTAAAGTCAGACAATATTATAATATGAGCTTAAGATGCTTGTCAAACTTGAACGCTATCCCAAATTCAGAGGAGGTAAGGGGGTATGGTTCTAAAGAAGTTGGCAAAATCAATGTGGTCTTTGGCTTATGCGGTTCAGGGTGTTGTCCTAACTTTTTTGATGCTGAGTGTCACCGTGATTGTTTTTATTCAGGTGATTTTGCGGTATGTATTGCACGCCCCTCTTATGGGGATTGAGGAATTGGTGCTTTTTCCAGCAATTTGGCTCTACATGTTAGGGGGAGCAAATGCCTCCTTGGAACGGAATCACATACAATGCAATGTCATCACTGTTTATGTAAAAAATCCAGTAGCTTTGAGTTTACTTAACCTTTTAAAATCAACAATTTCTCTGAGTGTATGTCTTTGGTTGGCGTACTGGGCATATAAGTACTTTATGTATTCATTGAAGGTATGGAAACTAAGTAACCTTTTGTATATTCCTCTTTTTTTTGGAGAAAGCTCCCTTTTCATTTGTTTAATGTTGATGTCAATTTACACATCAGTGGAATTATGTGATCACCTTATAAAGGTCAGATCTCTTCTTAGGGAAAGGGGGTAAGTGTCGTGAGCCTTCCAGTGACGGTCTTGCTTGATTTTATGCTTCTTGTGACATTGTTAATCCTTGGTGTGCCATTACCTTTTTGTTTCGGTGGGGCTTTATGGTTTATGAGCGTTTTTGGTAATGTGGCTATGGCTAGCATGATGATGTGGGGCTTTAACCAAATGATAAATATGGTGCTTTTGGCAAGCCCGCTTTTTATATTTGCTGGCCTTCTTATGGCTAACAGTGGAATAGCTGACAAGCTGCTGGATTTTGTAGATATATTTGTGGGCAGAGTTAAAGGTGGATTAGGTGTTGTATGTGTTGTGACTTGCGCTATTATTGGTGCCATCTCGGGAAGCGGCTTCACCGGGGTTGCTGCAACGGGCCCAATAATGATTCCGCGAATGGTTTCTCAAGGTTATCCAAGAGGCTACGCTACGGCGCTAGTTACTGTTTCTTCCATTTTAGGCCTCCTCATACCTCCCAGTGTGATAATGATTATCTACGGTTGGATAACTGAAACATCAATTCTCGCTTGTTTTTTGGCTACTGTGGGGCCAGGAATTTTAATAACAGCACTTTTTTCGGTAATAAATTTGTTTTTGGCCCGTAGAATGCCAAATATCCTAGTAGATAGCCCGGAAGAGCTTTCAAGAAAACGCAAGGAAATTCCTATACGCTTTGTAAAAGCCCTTCCGGCCTTGTCGATACCCGTTGTTATTCTTGGAGGAATCTATGGAGGGGTATTTACCCCTACTGAAGCGGCTGCTGTGGCAGCCATTATAGCTTTGCCTGTGGGATTTTTTATATATAAGGGCTTGACTACAAAAAATTTTGTTCCTGTCGTTAGGGAATCTGCCACGTCTGTTGGGGCAATAATGACAATGATTATTTTTACACTGATACTAAGTCAAACTTTTGTGATGTTACGAGTGCCACAAATGGTGGTGCAATTAGTATTCAAATTTAGCCAAAACTACTTTTTGATATTGTTTCTTATTAATATATTTTTGTTTTTTGTGGGGATGATAGTTAACGACGTAACAGGAATAATCCTACTTGCCCCCCTTTTGTTGCCTTTGGTCAAAGAGATGGGAATGCATCCAATACAGCTTGCTGCCATTATGGGTACAAATCTGGCGATGGGCGGAGTGACGCCTCCTTACGCAAGCATCCTCTATTTAGGTATGCGTGTGGGTAATTGTGAATTTACAGAGATTTTAAAACCAACAATGACTTTTTTGCTTTTAGGATATGTTCCGGTAGTTTTTTTGACAACATATTGGCCGCCTCTTTCTATGTGGCTTCCCACCGTTCTGGGTTATGTAAAATAAATTAATTGATTATGGGCGTTTGCTAATAAAAGTGTTAGTGTTAATTGTAATTTGTGATAAAAGAATGGGGGAAGGAGATAATGAATAAGAAATTAGCGGTTGTCGGGGCAGGAAATGGAGGGCAGGCATTGGCAGGCCACTTAGCCCTGCTAGGGCACAAAGTCAACCTATTAGAACACCCTACTTATAAGGAAAAAATTGAGGCCATTAGAGAAAAAGGTTCAAATATACAGCTTGAAGGAGCAATAGAGGGAGAGGGGAGGTTAGAAAAAGCGACTGTTAATCCTGAGGAGGCGTTGGAAGGAGTGGAATTTGTTTTTGTCGTGGCGCCGGCATTTGCACAACGTCCTTTGATAGAAATGATTATGCCGTTTATGAAGGCTGAAATGAAAATCATTCTTATTCCAGGTAACTTTGGTTCTTTAGAATTGATGAATTTTTTTAGGAAAGAGAATTGTGAAAAGCCGCTTTTGATTGGAGAAACAAATACCCTCCCGTACGCTTGCCGCCAAAAGAATCCTGGCGTTATTGACATTTGGGGAATAAAAACGGAAGTTTTGCTTGCGGTATTGCCTTCCAAACATAATGAGACAGCCCGGATGGAACTAGAGGAAATATTTCCAGTAAATATTGTTAAAGCAAAGAACGTTTTAGAGACATCTTTTTCTAATTTGAATATGGTCGTACATTGTCCAACAATGATTTTAAATGCTGGCCGCATAGAATCAGAGAGAGGAAATTTTAGGTTCTATACAGATGGAATGACTCCTTCGGTATGTAAGGTATGTGAAATGGTAGATCAAGAGAGAATAAGAGTGGGGAATCGATTAGGGCTCACGTTGCAGACTCAAAAGGAGTGGCTTAAAAGAAGTTATTCTCTAGAAGGTGACACTCTTTATGAGCTGCTTCAAGGAAGTCCAGTTTATGGGGAACATGGCCCTGATGCTCCAAGAATCCTTTCGCACCGTTATTTGACTGAGGATGTTCCTTACCTTTTAGTGCCTGTAGCTTCATTTGGAAGACATCTTGGGATTCCCTGTCCTTTGATAGAAAGCATCATTTTGATAGCAGGGGTTATAAATGAGCGGGATTTTTTCTCTGAAGGTAGAACTATTAATAAATTGGGGTTGGACGAGATCAAGTTGGAAAATTGGGACAAATTGCTTGATGAGGGAATATGTTAAAGAGAGAAAGAGGTGAATGCGTTGCCAGAGCCTGGAAGTATTTTCGATATACTGGGCCCTATTATGACTGGACCATCAAGTTCACATACAGCTGGAGCTGTACGTATTGGTAAGATGGCGAGATATCTAGCAGATGCCGAACTCAAGAAAGTCGAAATTACATTTTATGGCTCATTAGCAGAAACGTATAAAGGGCACATGACGGATGCCGGTCTTGTTGGAGGGCTTTTAGGCATGAGCGTAGATAGCCCTGATATAAAAAACGCTCTTGCAAAGGCCAGAGAAGAGGGTGTTGAGTTAATTATACATTTAAACAAGTCATCTGATAAAAACCCCAACACTATAGAGCTAAATTTGATCAGTGAAGAAGGGCAAATATTTATTGAAGGGGTCACCATTGGTGGTGGTGAAATACTTATTTCTAGAATAAACGACAATCCGATAGCTATACGAGGAAAGGAACCGCTTCTAATTTTGTTTGTTGAAGGCAGAAAGATTTCGGACGTACAAATAGATGTAGCCAAATTGGGAATTGATGTAGATACAAAGAATGCTAAAGAAAGTGGCGATCTCCTAATTTTCCCAATGATGAGATCTCCAAACAAAAGCGACTTAAATACTATGGCATCTATAAGAGGAGTAAGGAAAGTCAAATTTATCCCAATGCTTTACGATTACGGGCCGGTTAGAGGAGCTCCGCTTTTCTTGTCAATCTCTGAAATGCTCTCGAAGGCTGAAAAGCATCAGGGAGGCCTTGTCGGGCTTGTAGAAGACTATGAAATGAATAGGAGTGTCCTTACCAAGAGCGCTATAAGAGAAAAGCTTAAGAAGATATGGATAGTTATGAAGGAATCGGCCCATAAAGGACTTACAGGAAAAAACCCCGTAGTTGGAGGGCTTGTGCCGGGAGACGACGCCAAGAGACTTTTTGAAAATTGTAAGAGAGGCACAACAGTTGGGGGCAATATTTTGCCTCTTGCTATCGCCTACGCGCTTGCGGCAATGGAGATTAATGCTTCCATGGGTAGGGTTTGTGCGGCTCCAACGGCTGGTTCTTGTGGGGTGCTACCTGGAGTTCTCTGTGCTGTTGAAGAAAAAAGAAAAATAAGCGAAGAAGTAATAGTAGATGCCCTACTAGTAGCTGGCATCTATGGAGCTATTATTGCTTCTTTGGCTCCTGTTTCAGGAGCACTGGGAGGTTGTCAGTCGGAAGTCGGTGTTGCTTCAGCTATGGCAGCAGCAGCTTTGGTAATTACAGTAGGGGGTCAGCCAGAGCAGACGGCTCAAGCTATGGCAATTGCCTTAAAAAATATTTTAGGCCTGGTATGTGATCCAGTGGCGGGACCTGTAGAGGTTCCCTGCATAAAGAGAAATGCTATTGGTGTAGCTAATGCCTTTGCTGCTGCAGATATGGCGCTCGCAGGAATAAAGAGTGTAATCCCACCAGATGAGGTCATTTATGCCTTAAGGAACGTACAAGCTCTTTTGCCACCAGAACTTAGAGATACTACTTTGGGAGGTTTAGGGGCAACAGAAACTGCGTTACGCCTTAAAGAAGAATGGCTAAAGAAATGCTCCAGTCTGGAGTGATTTACATATAAAAACAGAGGGAGGAAGGAAAATGTTTAAAACCAGACTTTTGAGTCAGGAGGAGGTTAAGTCCCTTATAACTATGAAGGATGTTCTTGAGGCTGTTGAAAAAACTTTCAAAGGGATGGGAGAAGGGACGGTTATAAACCCTACTAAAGTTGGATTGGACCTAGGAGAAACAGCATCTTATCCTCCATATGAGGGTTTTATGAATGCCATGCCTGCCTATGTTGGGTGGTTGGACTCTGCTGGCATCAAGTGGGCGGGCGGATTTCTTGGTGAGCGACGTAGAATGGGTTTGCCGTACATAACGTCGTTAATACTTTTAATAGACCCAAAAATAGGTAATTTTCGGGCGGTAATGGATGGCGCTTATATAACAAATATGAGAACAGGAGCACAAACTGCTATTGCTCTGAAATATTTATATTCTAAAAAGAATCTTCGCTTAGGTCTTTTTGGTGCTGGAATGCAAGGTCATACTCAAACTATGGCCATCTCTGAAATTTTTCACATTGATGAAGTAAGGGTTTATGACATTAACCCTGATGCTTCAAAGAAATACGCGGAAGATATGAAAAATAAAGTTCAAGGCGATATAGTCATAGCCTCCTCGCCAGAGGAAGCAGCGGATGCAGATGTGGTAGTTTGCGTTACCCAGTCAAAAGACAAATTTGTCAAAGATAAGTGGCTTAAGCCGGGGACAATACTTTTCCCAATGGGGTCCTATCAAGAATGCGAAGATGAATTTATTCTTAACGCTGACAAAATAATCGTTGATCATATTGGACAGTGTTTACATAGAGGGGCGTTAAAAGGGCTTAGCGAGGCAGGGAAAATAACGGAAAAGAATATTTATGCCACAATAGGGGAAATTGTTGCAGGAAAAAAATTAGGAAGAGAAAGGGAGGAAGAAAGGATTCTTTGTATTCCAATTGGTACGGGAGCCATGGACGTAGCTGTGGCTACTATAGCGCTTCAGAGGGCCGAAGAAAAAGAGATTGGTGGATTTTATGAGTTTGTTTAAAGAAAGTTTAGCGACATAGGAGGCAGGTGAGTGAGTGGTGGGCACTCTGTTGTTAAGTCGCGAGGACATTAGAGATCTTATTTCCATAGAAGAAGTTGTGGAGGTGGTAGAGAAAACTTTTAAAGACATGGGTGAAGGAGGCGTGATCAACCCGGCGAAATTACATTTAGATCTTGGAGATGGTTCAAGCGGATTGCCGTACAAAGCTGGTATGAACGCAATGCCAGCATATATAGGTTGGCAAAAAGTGGCTGGTATTAAGTTTATAGGAGGATGGGAGAACAACCCTAGTAAAGGTTTACCTTACATAAGAGGCATGATAATACTTGTGAATCCAGAAGATGGACAATTTTTGTCAGTAATGGATGGTGGGCTTATAACGGCGATGAGAACTGGTGCACAAGTAGCTGTAGCACTTAAGTATCTGATGGTAAGTAGAGAGCGTCCTGTAATAGCTCTATTCGGGGCCGGAACGCAGGGAAGAACACAACTTTTAGCTATTTCCTCAGTTTTTGATATAAAAGAATTCAGGGTTTATGACATAAATAAAGATGCTGCTATGTTGTTTTTGAAAGAAATGTCGCCTATGACAAAAGCCCCAATTAAGCTTTTTGATTCTCCTCAGGAGGCAACCGATGGGGCAGACGCAGTTGTCTCTGTAACCCACGCGAAAAACAAATTTATTAGAAAGGAAATGTTTAAAGAGGGCGTTACTTTATGCCCTTTGGGCTCTTTTTCCGAATGTGCTGATGATGTGATACTATCTGCTGACAAAATAGTAGTTGATCATGTAGAACAATGCCTCCACAGAGGAGCCTTGAAAGAGCTTGTAGGAGCAGGTGCTATTACTGCTGAAAACATTTATGGCACTTTAGGAGAAGTGGTTGCAGGGAAAAAGCATGGCAGAACGAAAAATGACGAAAAAATACTTTGTGTCACTATTGGCACAGGAGCCATGGATGTTTCAGTAGCTTCCATGATTTATCGAAGGGCTATGGAAAAGGGTAAGGGAGTTTCTTTTTCTTTCTAGCAAAGTTTTTGCTTTGTGAGAATGTGGAGAACTCAAAAAGGGGAGGTGTATAAGATATACCCAAGACGTTAGTTGGTTTCACTAACTTGAAAAAGCAAGAGTTCGAGCAAGAGGAGGGTTAGGTTATGAAGATGAGAAAAGCTTCTCTAGTAGTGTTAGCAACAGTTGTTTTGTTTGTGATGTTGACGGGAGTAGCCTTTGCGGAGAAGGTGTATCATTGGAAGATAGGTCATATACGCCCCACAGGAACGGAAATAGATAGAGATATTAATTGGTTGGTCGAAAAGATAAAAGAAGAATCGAAGGGTCGCATAACGATAGAAGTTTATCCAGCTAGCCAATTGGGAGATTATACGGTAGTCCAGGAAAGGGTTTCTATGGGTGCCGTAGAAATGCAGCTGGCTTGCTTAGGTACTACAGTATCTAAATCTTTGAACTTGCCAGCAGCTCCTTATTTGGTCACTAATTACGATGAAGCTGCAAAGTTGTTTAAATCTGGTGGAGTTGTATATGATACAGTTAAAGAAATATTGGCAAAGAATGAAAATATTCACCTTATTTCTGGATGGCCTGTCTATTTTGGAGGAATAGGATTGCTTAAGTCGGTTCCCTCGCCAGGTGATCCGAACGTTCCCAAAAATACTAAAATACGAGTTCCACCAATAAAATCCTTTGAGCTAACTGCAAAAGCGCTAGGTTATCAAGCTACCCCAATACCTTGGGCTGAAGTGTTTACAGCAATGCAAACCAGAATAGTAGAAGGAGTTATTGGAGGGGGGGCAGAGGGATATTACGCTAATTTTAGAGATTTACTAAAAGAATATCACGCAGTGAATGATCATTTTGAAATGTGGTGGTGGTACATAAACAAAGATCTCTGGGAAAGCCTGTCGAAAGAAGACCAAGAACTTCTTACAAAGCTAGGGAAGGAACTAGAAACAAAAAGATGGAACGAGGCTCCGTTAGCAGAAAAGAAAAATATGCAAAGGTTGGCTGATGCAGGCATAAAAATTGTTACGTTTAGCCAGGAGGAGCTCAATGCTATGGCAAAGAAGGTGAGGCAGGAAGTATGGCCAGTGATCAAGAAGGATATAGGAGAAGATATTTTTGACAGAGTGGCGACCCAGCTGCAATAATTATATTCGAATTGCGTAAAAGCAAGACAGGAGGGGGAATCGCCCCCTCCTTTTTCAATAGTGAAAGTAAGATATTTAGCAGTTGCAGAAAATAGCTATGGCTGTAATAATCATAACACTGACTTAAGAAAGGAGGATAAACAGTGAATAAAACGGAGCTTGTAAAGCTTGTAGCAAAGAAAACAGGACTAAGTAGTAAAAAAGCTACAGAGTGTGTGAGCGCGTTGCTCGAAGAAATAGCTGCAGCTTTAGCGAAAGGAGATAAGGTTCAGCTAGCAGGTTTTGGAACCTTCGAGGTTAGGGAAAGAGCAGCAAGGGAAGGAAGGAATCCACAGGATCCTACTAAAACTATAACCATCCCTGCGAGGAAAGTGCCAGCTTTCAGGGCAGCGAAAGCCCTTAAAGACAAGGTCTCATAGTATAATTTATATTCTCCAAAATGATATAAGAGATAAAAAAGAGGTGGGGGGTACCCCCACCTCTTTAATTAAGGGCAAGAGTAGCTATCACCTTCGCGTCTTCTACTATATTTGATATCTTTGCGTATTCGTTAGGTTGGTGGGCCATTTCATCCAAAGTTGCCCAGACTACTGCAGGAATACCAAGCTCCCTGAAATGGGCAGCAAAAGTTCCCCCGCCTATGCCGCCAACTTTTGGTTCATTCTCCCTGAGGTCGGAAAGCGCTTTCTGGAGAGATTTGACTATCTGTGAGTTGGGATCTGTCGGGAGAGGAGCATCCAACCTTTGAAGGATTTCGAAGTGTATTTCCGGCAAATCACCTTTTTGAAATTTTTTCTTTATTTCTTCTGCTGTTTTTTGGGCATCGGAAAGGATTTGTTCTATTTTATATTCAGGTAAAATTCTGCAATCAAAGACCAGCTCGTGTTCGCCAGGCACGATGTTGGGAGAGTCGGCAGGGTTTGATGCCATTGTAGGTTCAAAAGTAGAGACTGGAGGATCAAACAGCGCATTTTGCCTGTTGTATTTTTCGTGAAGTAGCTTATCGAAGTTATAGGCAAATTCCAGTGCTACCCTGTGGGCGTTTAGCCCCTTTTGAGGCATGCTGGCGTGGACCTGTTTGCCTTGTACTTTTACCTTAAGCCATAAGATGCTCTTTTCTGCAACCTCTATAAATGATCCGTCAGAGTTGCCTCCATCAGGAACTATAACTAGGTCGTCCTTCTTAAAAAGTTCTGGATGATTTTCCATAAGCCATTTGAGGCCTTTTTCACTGCCCGTCTCCTCATCGCTTACGAAGGCGAGTATTACGCTCCCTTTGGGCCTTATGCTAAGATTCATTAAGGCCTTCATAGCATACAGGGATGAGACAATGCTCTGGCCGTTGTCTTCGCTCCCTCTGCCGTAAATTTTGCCATCTTTAACTAGTGGCTTAAAAGGTTCGGTTACAGTCCACTTGGCCAAGTCTCCTGGCGGAACCACATCCAGGTGAGATAAAATCCAAAGCCTGGGGGCTTTTTCATCTTCCCCGTAATAATAAGCCAGAATGTTCGGCCTAATTCCGTTTTTGGCTCTCTCGTCAGGAGCATCATAACGCTCCACCTTGTCAAAGGGCCAGTCTTTTATTATCTCCAATAATTTCTCTGCCTTGTCGTATTCTCCTTCATAGCCATAGCTGGGACTTATTGCAGGGATTTTTACCATCTCAGCCAAGGTGTCGACCATGGCTTCTTTAAGGCTTTCTACTTCTGAACATACATCTTTATAATTTTTCATTATTGCCCACCACACCCAATCTGCTTAAGTCATTTATTTAAATGTCAACAAATGCCTTTTCTTTAGTTCAAGTATAAAATAAATCAGCCTCTCATATATGGGTTCTGCTGTCTTTCCATAAACTTCTTTTACAGCTTCCCCTATTTCCCTTATGTTTTTTTTGCCGTCACAGAGCGCCCAGACAAAAGCTCCAAGCTCGTCTAGCTTAAGTCTTCGATGTTTTCCGTGAAGCCTTTTAGCAAGAAAATCAAGAGGGGAGTCCATAGGGACAAGCAGGGCTAGACTCCCCTCTTCCTCCTTCATTTCGATGTTCTCGTTTTGTATTGGTATCAAATTCAAATAGTCGTTCAATTGACTAATTTCCTTTGACATTCTTAATACCTGTTTTAAATAGCCAAGCTATTATGCCCAAGATGAGCAACATTCCTAGCATATTGCTGCTGAAGCCTATGGAAGGTGTCTTGCCGACGACGATCAAGGCGGCAAATATGATGCCCATCAGGGCTTCTCCTGCTATGAGGCCTGCTGCTGCCAGGACACCTGGGTCGGTAGGCTTGTCCTCCGATCCATTACCTCTAGCCTTATTGACGGCGTATTTGACTAAACCTCCTATAAAAATGGGAACGCCTAGGCTTAGAGGAAGATAGATGCCAACGGCCACAGGCATAACAGGAGTTCTTAGTTTTGCCTTTTTAGCTGCGAGTATTTCGTCAATGATTATGAGGATGACGGCTATGCCAGCCCCGAAGAAGACCATCTTCCATTCCAGGGAACCTTTGAAGACCCCCTCAGTCACCTTGGCCATAAGGAAGGCCTGTGGAGCGGCCAGCGCACCTTCTTTGGCAGTTGCTGTTCCAGCTATACCGTAAGCTTGGATCAGAAGATTCAAAACAGGAGCCATTACTAGGGCAGCGCAGAAAGTACCTACGATTTCAAAGACCTGCTGTTTTTTCGGTGTTGCTCCTACCAGGTATCCTGTGGCCAAATCCTGCATGGTGTCACCTGCTATCGCAGCAGCTGAGCATATCACAGCTGCGACCAGGATCGTAGCTTCCATTCCTTCATTTCCGCTAAAGCCAATTGCCTTAAGCAGCAAGGCAGTGAAAAGAAGGCTCATGATGGTTATACCTGAAACCGGGTTGTTGGAGGAGCCCACGACTCCCGCCAAATAGCCTGCAATAGCGCTTCCGAAGAATCCCACTATAAGCATTATGACTGCCAGCGCAGCAGCTACACCCATGGAACCTATAACGTGTGTGTACAGGAAAAAGAGAGGAATGATAAAAGCTGCTATTAGAATTAAAACGATGTTCATAGACATATCTTCTTCTGTCCTAAGAACAGCATGCCCTTTTTGCCTGTGCTTTGCTGCGTCTAACCCTGCTTTTATACCTCTGGATATGGGGTTTCTGAGTTTGAGAAGGCTGAAAAGGCCACCTACAACCATAGCTCCAACGCCCATGTAGCGTATTTTTGTGCTCCAGATTGTCCAGGCCAAATCCAAGGCGCTTAGCCCGTCGGGATTACCCGTTTTGGCTACATAAAGAGGTATAGCTATGAACCAGGCTATGGCTCCACCGAGAAACACGAGAAAGCCAATATTGAGGCCTACTATGTATCCTACACTTACTAAAGCTACAGACAAATCGCTTCCAATGTAGAAGACCTTGGCTCCAACCATTTTGGCTACTTCTATTGTGCCGGACCATAGTCCAGAGCTTCCTAAGAATTTGAAAAGGCCACCAAATATCCCACCGTAGAATATAGGCTTTGCATGACTTCCGCCTTTGTCACCAGCTATAAGCACCTCAGCACATGCTGTCCCCTCAGGGTAGGGAAGTTTTTCCTCTGATATGAATGCCCTTCTTAGAGCAATGGTGAACAGGACCCCTAAGGAACCTCCAAGGGCTGAAATAATAGTGACAAGCCAATAAGGGAATTGGGTATATTTGCCCATGACTATCAGCGCTGGGAATGTAAATATAACGCCTGCAGCAAGGGACTCTCCCGCAGATGCTGCTGTTTGAACCATATTATTTTCAAGGATATTCTTATCCTTGAAAGCCATTAAAACTGCCATGGATATGACAGCTGCTGGAATGCTTGCAGAAACAGTCATTCCAGCATACATTCCAAGATATGCGTTAGCTGCACCCATTATTGCCGCTAAGAGAATACCGATAACAAAAGCCTTTACTGTGTATTCAGGCAGTGATTTCTCTGCAGGTATATAAGACTTCATATCCATTTAATAATCCTCCTTTTGCATTCATTAACGTAACAAAATGGCGCATAAAAAGATAAATGTATGCTTAATTACACCCCCTTTTCTGATGTTCGTAAAATATTTTTCTAATATTGTTCGGGTGCATTCTAATATACCGATGATATTTTTTCAAGTGGGGCATTATTTTATAATAATCTAAAGTGGTTGACTGCTGAAGTAAGGGTGTTCTTGAAAGTTCGGAGGGTTTCTGCGAAAGAGTCGGCAGGGCAAAAGCCCTGCCGACGAGAGTTTTGTTATCTTTTGTAGATTCCCATATACTCAGTTTTTTCTATGATGTGGTCCTTCATAGCTTTTTCTAAGGATAAGCGGGTGGAGCCTTTTTTGAGGTTGAGGCTCTGAACATCAAGGGCGTACAGTTTAAAGAAATATCGGTGTGGCCCGTGTCCCCTAGGGGGGCAGGGGCCTCCATAACCTATCCGCCCAAAATCGTTTCTACCTGGGATTCCCTCTTTTGTGCTCTCTTCCAAATAAGTTTTATCCCCTGGTATGTCCCACAGTAGCCAATGGGTAAACGTGCCGGAGGGTGCGTCTGGGTCGTCAACTATGAGGGCAAAACTCTTGGTGCCGGCTGGAGGGTTTTCCCACGAAAGGGGTGGAGAGATGTTTTGGCCCTCACAGGTGTATTTTCGAGGTATTTCACTGCCTTGCTCGAAAGCAGTTGTCATCATTTTAAAGGTCATAATATTGCCTCCTTTCTCTGCTGCCCATATTGGTTGCCAAAAGGCACCTATTGCCATGACAGCCAGCATAAGCGACACTTTCAAAACGTCGCTGGACTTCATTTTTCTCCTTCACCTCCTTTATTAAGATTTCATAGTTTGGTTGATCTGCAAGTAGGTAGGGAAGTTAAGAATTTTCTCCTCTGGCGGCTATGATTATTCCAGTAAGAATAGCTGTACCTCCTATGATTTTCGCTATGGTCAAGCTCTCGTGAAATAAAAGCCAAGCCAGAAAGGTAGCGCCAAGTGGCTCACCCAGAAGTGCTACTGCTACAAGCCCAGCACTCACGTGCTTTAATGCCCAATTGTAACTGCTGTGTCCTATAATTTGGGAGACCAAGCCCATTCCAGCAAATGCCCACCAGGTGCGTGTAGAGAATCCTCTAAGAGGGAGGCCCAATATCAAGCTGGTTGATAGCAGTATGGCGAAAGCCGTTCCATAACATATGAAGGTGTAGCTTGGCAAGCCCATCCTCGGGCGGACCACCCGGCCTGCTAGGAAATAAAAGGTTCCAAACCACGCACCAGCGAGAGCAAGCAAATCTCCAATAAGAGCCTTTTTCCCAATGCTGAAGTCTCCTGTTGTAATTATAATCATTCCTATGAAACTTAGACCTATGCCCAACCAAGAGAGCAAAGAGGTCCTGTCTTTTGTCACCAAGGGAGACAAAAGGGCAGTCCAAATAGGGATAGTTTCCACTATGACTACGCTACTTGCCACTGATGTGTAAAACAAGGATGTAATCCATGTGGCAAAGTGCAAGGCTAAAAACAGCCCCGCCAGGAAGACGTATATGAGGTCCTTCTGTTTTATGGACAACAGCTCTTGGCGGTAATAGATCAGTGCAATGGGCGCCATGAAGGCAGCGGCTATACCTGTTCTGTATGTTGATATGATAAGCGATGGAGCCTCAGCATACTTGGCAAAGATGGAACCAGTAGAAATACCTATGATGCCTATGAATAGAACAGATAATATAGTAATCTTTGAGGGGCTTTCATGAAGTGCCATGATTTGCACTCCTTAACGGGTGATACACCTTGCCACTTCATCCACAAATTCGTAAAAAGATTCAGCTTTTTTGTCGTAAGAGCGGAGGGTTTCTATAGTCAACAGCCACAGGTCAGTGGGTGCTGATGGCGCGGCCAATATGTTTGCTAGAGGCTTTAGCCTTCGCGAAAGTTCCTTTGCCTGAGCAACTGTGTCTACACACCAGACCCACCAGGTGAACGTGCTCTGCTGCTGAGTGTCGATGTCAAAACATCCCGGAAGGAATACAAGTCGGTTGTTCAGTAAAAATAAAGCATACCGAGACATGTCTTCGACCAAGTCTTCTATAGTCACATTTTCTGGGTTTTCAAGGTACCTTATAAATATTCTGTCCTTGTTCAGGAGCCCCCACCTATCTGTAGATATGTTATCTCTCCAGTAATATTCGTAGTCGCATTGGTTCAAGCACAGGATATCGGGTACGAATTTACCTATAAGAACACCCCTATCGTTAATCCATTTTTCAAGAGTCAGAAGGTCTTCGCTTTTTGGTTTTCTATCCCTGGGGAACAACTGCTGCATTTCTAGGATTAACGGGTCGTTCATCAAAAGCCACTTTATATTGCCAGCTACGCAAGAGTAAATCCTATCCATTGGAAGGTTTGGGAAAAAAGACAGTTCGGGTTTTATGAATGATTGTTTGTGACCCTTGAAGCCTTTGAAACCTAAATCAAATCGCAGGGCAAGCTCTAAGCGCCTTTCTTCCAGGGAAGCGTTCTCTGGCTCGTCTCCTGGTGTTTCCTCTAACCACAGTTCCTCGGCCCATTGACGGAATTGCTTTTTGCCTTTTTCAGTTAACACGTATCCGTTTCCTTTCGCAGCTATTAGGCCTGAGGATTCTAGGGCATCTAATTCTTTAGGGTCTTCCCCCGCTAACTTAACCAGCTCTTTCGTCCAAAAAGGTCTCTTTTTGTCAAACAAAAGAAGTACTTTTTCTTTTGACATTTAACTGCCTCCTAGGGTTTTCAAGATATCCTTTGTTCTATCATTATATTACAATTGCAATAAAGAATACAATTACAATAAAGGACTAAATAGTTTTGCCACGTTTTGTATGGTCTCCTCATGTAATGGTCTTTTCTCCCATTCGTCAATTGATAATTTCCTTGAAGAAGCTATATATCTTTCCTGAATCCGTCTTATATCTAGTAGAGGCACTTCTCCATAGAGCACAAGATTGATCTCAAAGTTAAGCTCAAAGGATCTTATGTCAAAATTACTTGTCCCAAAGAATGCAAGGTCATTGTCTATGGTCATTGTTTTAGCATGAAGGATACCATCTTTATATAGGTAAATTTCGACGCCCATATTTAGAATTTGTTCGTAGTAAGCTTTTGAGGCGTTTCCTGCCAGAATCTGGTCGGGCTTTTGGGGAACTACGAGTTGTACTTTCGTTCCTCCCAGTACGGCTACCTCCATGGCTTCCATGAGAGCTTCGTCAGGTATAAGATAAGGAGTGGTTATTATTATTCGGTTTTGGGCCTGATGTAGGGCCGCCGCTACAAGTCGCTGATAGTTTTCAGTGGGATAGCAAGGTCCACTTGGTACAGTCTGTATAAGCACGTCTCTAGAGTCCAGTTCCAGTTGTGGTATGGTTTCCTGGAGAAACTCTCCTGTTTCAACGTACCAATCCTCCACGAAAACCCTTTGGATTTGGGCTATTACTGGTCCCTCTATAGCCAAAGTTATGTCGCGCCACGGCAAGCCATTTGCCTTACGCTGGTAGGTAGGTTCAATCAAGTTATGTGACCCTGTATAGGCTTTTACACCATCAATTACTGCAATTTTGCGGTGATTCCTTAAGTCGAACCTAGCATTGGTTTTAAACCTTCTGAATAAAGAAGGGGGTAGAGCTTCAACCACTGTTACCCCTGCTTTTCTTAATTGTGGAGCTGCCTTTTTTAGGAATCGTTTCGAGCCTATCGCATCGGCAAGTACCCGGCAGGCAACTCCCCTTTTGGCTGCCCTCTCAAGAGCCTGCAGCACGCAGGATGTCGCTTTGTCCTCGTTTATGATGAAATATAAAAGGTGCACGTGGTCTTTGGCTCTGTCTATGTCAGATGCTAAATTTCGAAATAATTCATATGTGTCAGTAATAGCCTCTATTTTATTTCCACCCATTACTGGCATATCCGCAAGGCTTTGTCCTAGCCTTGCGAACTTTTCCAGCTTTTCGGGGATTTGAGGCATGGTGTATTCACGGATCATGTCTATGGTTTTGTCTTCTTCTAACAGTTTGGCAATGGATTTTTCGTGTCTTTGCGTTCGTTTTTGAGGCAGTTTTCGGCTGCTAAACATCAAGTAAAAAAGGAACCCTGGTATCGGCCAGATGAAAATAACAAGAAGCCATGCCATAGCCGTAACAGGGGGATGCCATTTAGGCACACTTATCAGCATGGCTATCCTTATGCCGAAGGAAAGGGCGTTATGGAGTAAAACCAACAAGAGTTTTAAGCTCAAAGGCATCTCTCCCCCATGTTTATTATAATTTAGTCATAAAAAGAATTTCCTAGTTAGTAGATGCTAATTCTGCAATCGTGCGTATGGCACCTTTTAGTAGATCTGGGTAGGTCTCTAAAAAATAGGGAATATTGATTCTTTCTGTGTTTTTGTGAGCGTCTTTCCCGTAAGGCCCAAAGCTCAAAATGGGAATATCCAGTTTCAATAAGTCTTCACCAGGAAAGTTATAAAGTTCTTCCCAGCCAGGTAAGTTGACCTTTACGGCTTCTATATCTTCGGCACGTCCTTCGAAACCACAATAGCTGAGGTCTGAAACTCCTTCAAACATCTTTCTTATATGCAAATTAACGCCAAAATGGTCCTTGGCTTGTCTAGCTATGGTTTGAGCAGTTTTCTGCATAAGCTTTTCTCCATCATTGCGACACAGGTTTGTCCTGTGGGGGTACCATGGAGGCAGTATACCCACAACGGAGTAGGGAGGCTGTATTTCACACGCACCGGTTAAGGCCTCTACTATTGCAAAGGCTTTCTCTCGTTCATCAAAGTTGGGAGGGCAGGAGTTAAGGGCATTTTTGATGAGGCGCGTCATCTCCTGGGAGCCAAACTTGACTTTTGCCATGGATACAATTTCTCCATACGTGAAGGCCTTGGGTTCCCATTTCTTTATTGTTCCGCCGGAGCCATTTCTTTCCAGATACTCTTTGGCAAATTTCTCATATTGGCTTATGGCCCTGTATTGGGCTTCCAGAGAAAGGTTTTTTATCTCTTCTATAATTTGTCTTGGCATTTTGGATGCTGTAAGGTAGCTGTAGAAAGTTATGGCTTTCGTCATAATTGTTGCCGAATACTCCCGTCTTAAATCTAGCTGGCGCATGCACCCGTATGGAGGATATGCCGTACCTTCTAGTTCGTCAGCAAATTCTGGATTTCCATCAAGGAGTATATTTAGCTGAGACACCATGGATGCAGCTGTAAGCCCTTCATAGTATTCCCCTACGTGGGTTTCTTTTCCCACAAAATAAAAGAATGGATTTATTTTGCCTATGCTTCCTAGATAAACAGAAGGCCCACCTTCGATTCCTTCTGCGAAAGTTGGCTCAAGATCTATGCAACCTACGAACTTTAATCCTTTATCCTGAAGATCTGCAAGAAGAGAGACAGCTCTTAGCATTCCGCCTGAGTTATTTTCCTCGTCACAGACAAATAGGCCCGCCAGATTGACTTTTGGATTAAAATGACCGCTTGCTGCCTCGCATAATATAGCTGCACCTGCAGCAATGCCTCCTTTCATGTCGGCAACGCCTCTGCCAAAAAGCCAGTTGCCAGACTCCAGGTCCTCTCTTGCATCTGGCGGCAGGTTTGTTTTTGCTATTTGTCTAGTATATTCTTCTGCTTCAAACGCTAAATCTTTCAGAGGGCCGCAGGCACTAGTATCAACTACATCCATGTGTCCCATCAGGATGAGGGTTTCTTCTACTTCGGGTTTGGCCCTTACGATGGCAAAAAGGATGTGCCTGCCAAAGGGATCCTTTTCCATCGGGACCAATAGTAGATCCTGCGGGTTTTCTTTGAAATAAGGCGTCTCTTGCAGCGTTTCTCTCAGGAGGTTGGCTATTTTGTTTTCCTCTGCTTTGGACGGAGAGACGCTGGGGATACGGACCAAATCCAGCAAAAACTGATAAAGCTTTTTCTTGTCAGTGCTAACTCTCATGATGAGCCTCCCTTGTAAGTTACTTCTGTCCATTCAGATATTTCTTAAGAGCCGAACCCAATCGCTTGCAGCCTTCAATGGCCAACTCTGGCGGCGTCTTAGCAAAAGAAAACCGTATGGTGTCCCTTCCTTTGGAAGGATCCGCAAAGAAAATATCTCCTGGGATAAACGCCACCTTTTCTTCGACGATGCAGTATTTAGCAAAGTGGTGCATGTCCTTTATCTGAGGTATGCGGCCCCATATGAAAAAACCTCCTTTAGGTATTTGAAAAGTTAGGCCTAAAGGTTTTACATAGGCATCGAGCCCTTCCACCATAGCGTCTCTATGCTGCTTATAAGTGTGCCTTAGGCTATTCAGATATGAAGGCATGTCTGTTTCGGTTAGGAAGTTGAATAGGGCCTCTTGATGCAATGTTTGGAGGCAAAGAGTGGAGAGCACTCGCAATTTGAGGAGTTGCCCCATTACTTCTTCGGGAGCTATTATCCACCCTGTTCGGAGTCCAGGCGCAACTATCTTGGAGAAGCTCCCAAGGTAGATCACTCTGTCGTCGTCTCCTGCAAGGGCAAGATATGACTTTTCAGGGGGAGCGTCATAATAAAGATGGTGATAAGGGTCGTCTTCTATTATCAAAAAGTCGTGTTCTTTGGCCAATTCTAGGATGGCTTTTTTCTTTGATGTACATGTGGAGTATCCTGTGGGGTTTTGATAGTTAACGATGGTGTAAAAAAAGGATATCTTTTCTCTGGCAAGTAAATTTCTAAAAGCCTCTATATTAGGGCCGTCCTCTTCCAGGGGAACTTCAAGGAATTGTGCTCCTTCCTTGGTGAAGGTCAATAAAGCTTCTGGGTATGTTGGGGATTCAACCAGGATGGTTTGTCCTTCGGTCAGGAAGAGTTCCGTTAAAAAGCTTAATCCTTCCTGAGAGCCGCTAGTAATGAAGATGTGGTCTTCTGTAACCCACGAAGGGAGAAGGCCTTCCTGTGCCATCCATTCCTTTATCCACTTCCGTAGGCTGTACATACCCGTTCTCTCGTTACTGTAAGAAAAGTGAGATACTAAGTTTCCGTTTAGTGCTTTTTCAAAGGCCCTTTTCAGCGCTTCTGAAGGGTAGAGGAGGTCGTAAGGCTCGCCAGCGGTCAGCGATAGAGCATTTTGTTGGGATGCCAGGAGCATCATCTCTCCTATGGTCGATAGGATAAGTCGTTTTTTTGTTTTTTCGTTGAAATGTTTTTCCCATTTTACTGTCATTTGAATGCCTCCTTATAATGCCATGTATCTATTAAATTAAATTAAGCATATTGTCTTGACCACAGACTAAAGACAATGCATACTTTTTTATAAATATTACAGGAAAAAGGCGGTGTTGACTATGAAAATCAAACCTTTCGGTGTTGAAGAGTGGATGAACAAGTATGAAATGGAAGCAGTTTACAATATTGCGGAGACGTGTGTAGATTCCCTAACGGTAAATGAACTCCTTGAGTTGTCAGGAAAGAAAGAAGAAGTACTTGAAGAGATAACGAAGATGCGCGTAACTTATGGCAACATTCACGGTCATCCACATCTTAGGGAATTAATAGCTACTTTGTACAGTTCAGTAAAACCGGAAAACGTTTTAACGACTACTGGAGGAATTTCTGCAAATTTCCTTGCCCTTTTCACCATTGTGGAGCCTGGGGATAAGGTGATCAGCGTGGCTCCTACTTACCAGCAGCTTTACAGCTTGCCAGAAGCTTTAGGGGCAGAGGTCAGCCTGTTACAACTTAGGCCTGAGAACAATTTTTTGCCGAACTTAGAAGAGCTGAAAGAGCTTTCTAAGGATGGTGTAGATCTAATAATACTGAACAATCCCAACAATCCTACTGGTGCTCTAATGGATAAAGGCTTTTTGGAAAAGATAGCAGAGATAGCCAGGCAAAAAGGGGCATGGGTATTGTGCGATGAAGCATACAGGGGGTTGGAACATAAAGAAGAGGATAAGACTCCATCAATGGTGGATGTGTATGAAAAAGCAGTTGCGACAGGAAGCATGTCCAAAGTGTTTTCCTTGGCAGGACTGAGGTTAGGTTGGTTAACGGGCCCCAGCGAGTTCATACGGGAATGTGCGCTACGTAGAGATTATACGACTATAAGCTGCGGGCAAATAGATGAGGCTCTGGCTTTAGTGGCTTTGGAGAATAAGGATAAAATTTTGGCAAGGAATCTTTCTATAGTTAGAGAAAGCGTGGAAATAGTGGACAATTGGGTCAAAAGCGAAGAAAGGATAAGTTGGGTCAAGCCTAAAGCGGGAACTACAGGATTTTTACATTACGATTATGCTAAGCCTTCGGAAGAGTTCTGCATAGAACTTTTTAGAACAAATGGAACATTTCTTGTGCCTGGGAAGTGTTTCGACCGGGAAAACTGGTTGAGGATTGGCTATGCCTACGGCAAAGAGACCCTTCGAAAAGGCCTTGAAGGTCTTTCTTCATATTTAAGAAAGTTGGAGAAAGAGGGAGTAGGAAGGGTTAGTTGATCGTAACGACTCCCTCAAAAGAAAACGCAGCTGGGCCTTCCAGGGACACATTGAGGAGATGATCTTTTGTTTCTTTAAAATGTACAATATTTACGCCGCCTGGGTTTTGCACCTTAACAGGCGGCTTTACCTTTCCTTTAAGCCATGCTGCTATCGCTGATGCAATGGAGCCTGTACCGCAGGAGAGGGTGAAATCACCTACGCCCCTCTCAAAAGTCAAAGTATATAGATGGTCTTTCATAATTTTCACGTAATTTACATTTGTGCTATTGGGGAACCTTACGAGGTCTTGTTGTATAGCAACGGATAAGGAACGTAAGTCTTCTTTGCTTCGCTGGTCAGAGGGCTCCAAAAAAATTACAGTATGGGGGACGCCTACAGTTACATGCCAGTAAGCTATACCTTCTTGATTAATGTTCAAAGGCTCGTTCTGTACGACATCTTTAAGGGAGACGTTCCCCATGGAAATGGATACGCCCCCTGGAGTGACTATGGCTTCAATATTTCCTGCAGGGGTCGCGAAGGTCATGTTTTTAGGAGCAATTTTCTTTTCAAATGCGTAAAGAGCTGCGCATCTTGCGCCATTGCCGCACATCTCGGCTAAAGATCCGTCGCTGTTTACAAGCCTCATGGTAAAGTGAGCATCCTGTGCAGGTTCTATAGATATGAGGCCATCTGCTCCTATAGAAAGCCTTCTTTGGCATAACTTTCTTGCCAGATCTTGTAGGGTCTCTATGGCTATGAGCCTGTCCATATTATTTATTACTATGAAATCATTGCCGTTGCCGTTCATTTTTGAGAACGAAAGGCGCATTTATAAATTCTCCTTTTAAAGGGCTTCGGGGAAAACAGTTCCCTCAGCTACAAGGGCAGTTTTCCCCCTTAGTTTCACGGCCAATAGGTTTTCGTTGCATGTAGGTTCTACAATTATAGTGTTTGTCCCGCCGGGGTTATACACCTCTACAGGGGAATCGCACCAACCATTTATCCATGCGGCGATTGCTGCAGCTACTGAGCCGCTTCCGCATGAAAGGGTAAACTCGTCTACACCTCGTTCGTATGTGTAAACTTCTATAGCATAGTGATCGAGTATTTTGAGAAAGTTTACATTAACTCCATCAGGGAATAGCTCTTTGTTTTTCTGTATAGCCCTGGCAAATGGAGCTAAGCTTTCCATTGGCCGCCAGTCATTTTTTTCCAGAAAAACCACACAATGGGGGGAGCTTTGAGGCCATCCCAGGTGCATGTAGTTTATCGGCAGAGATTCATCCATGTAGTTAAATGTTTTATCTAGCACTATCTTTGATGTGTCCAGTTTTCCCAGTTCCAGGGTGACGAGAGGAGGTTCAACCTGGGCTTTTATAACGCCTCCTTTGGTGTCAAATGTCATCTGTTTTCCTGCGAATTTCTTTTCATATGCAAACCTTGCTGCACACCTAGCAGCGTTGCCGGAAAAGGGGCTTTCTGAGCCATCCCTGTTTAAAAGCTGCATGCTGAAAGAAGAGTGGCTGTTCGTCGGAGCATCCAAGACAATAAGGCCATCAGCCCCTATTGAAAGGCGCCGTCTACATAATTTAATGGCAATTGTTTGTATTTTGCCTTGGGATAGTTTTTCTTCTCTGTTATCTAAGATTATGAAATCGTTGCCGTTGCCCTGCATTTTTGCAAATTTCACTGGGCTCACCTCCACATAAGCTGAGAGCATTATACAAAAACTATTCCAGTCGAGGTTATTTCTACAAAACTATGGCTGAAGATGGCTTTTAACTTGTTTCCTTCAATTATAATTTCCACTGTGGTTTCGTCAGGGCCTCCCAAGACAGGGTCTCCTCCTGTTTCCAGAGTGACCTTTATTGTTTTGCCATTGCTTAAGCCGAGCGTTTGCCCTTCTTCAGTCATGAGCAGGGCCATCGCAAGGGCAATGCTGCCTGTTCCGCATGCAGGTTCTATATAGCCAGTAAGTGCGCTGTGGGGATACACTGCTCTCAGGTGGCCTCCTTTGTCTGTTTTTGTGTCGTAGAGACAAAAATGCAGGTTAGTCGTTCCTGTGGCTTTGTGGTATTCCTTTTGTAGGTTGGCAAGAACGTCTACAGAATATTGGTCCATCTGCTCAAAATCAGCTTTGGGGAAGGCCTTGCGTATCTTTTCAGCATCTGCCACTAGATAATAGCCAGAACGGAAGGCTTGGACTTCTCCAAGTTGGATGGCGTAAATGCCTATAGAGCGTAGAAGTTCTGCAAAGGCACTCATGTTTGTATAAGTAGTTGTATTTTCGCCCTTTCTTGTTATGTCCAGCCTGGTTTTCCCTGATGCGGTTTCAAGGATTACATAAAATTTATTCCATGTTTTTTTTATGCTAAACCTTTCTGCCCAGTCCGTTGTAGCAAGGACCTTTCCGGTGACTTGGGTTAAGCCGCCGCATGCAGGAATGAAGCCTCTGTTGGTTATGTCCACTATTTTAACTTGCAGACTATTGGGGTTACTGGAAGGGAACAATATTCCTGCTTGGTGTCCGTGCAGCCTGAGAGGGCTAAGGATTTCAAGGGCAATTTCGAGCTGTCTTTGTTCATTCTCTGGAAGCTGTCTTCCATCTAACAGTATTATAAGGTTGCCGCCCATATGCCCTTTAATATAGTCTAAATGCATATCTATGTCCTCCTGTCATAGTGATTCTTTTTTATAGTCGAGTCAAGTTTTGGTGCATATCTCTCATTTTACTACTGTAAATGCTATTTTGAACAACTTTTTATATATCAAAAAATAAAAAGCGACAATAGTTACGCCAGACTTACCTGCCGTAAGTTTGCTTTTGGTTTATAAACACCTTAAAAATTAATATAAATACCCCTACTGGTATGGACAAAAACAAAAAAATGACTCAATATAATCTTAAAATACCTATTAAGGTAATACTTTTAAAAGTGATATATACTGCAGGGTAGGGTACATTTCGTATATTTGTGTAAACTTAATAAAGCGTGGAAGATATTAGACTTAAGGAGGGGAACAAGATGAAGATTTTGATAATAGGTGGGGTAGCTTGTGGAGGCAAAACTGCAGCACGCTTGATGAGAGTGGCTCCTGACGCTGAGGTCACAGTATTGGAGAGGGGAGAATACTTAAGTTATGCAGGTTGCGGCTTGCCTTACTATGTGGGAGGAGTCGTTAAAGAGTATAAAGACCTTATGTCAACACCAATTGGCGTAGTAAGGGATGCCAACTTCTTCAGAAAGGTAAAACATGTAGCAGTTCACACTAAACATCAAGCGATGAAGATAGACAGAGCAAACAAGCAAGTAGTAGCTTTGGATCTGGCTTCTGGTGAACAGAAGACCTTTGACTATGACAAGCTTGTAATTGCTACTGGTGCTTCTCCTATAAAACCACCTATTCCTGGTTCAGACTTGCCAAGGGTTTTTACCCTCTGGAACATGCCTGATGCTTTGGCTATGCGCTCCGCTATAGATAGCGGTAACGTGAAAAAAGCTGTCATCATAGGCGGGGGCCTCATAGGCATGGAAGTTGTCGAGGCTTTGGTGAATCAGGGCATAGATGTTTCAGTGGTAGACCTTCTTGAAACACCTCTTCCCGCTATGATGCAGTCTGAATTTGGGTTGTTACTTCAGAAAGTCCTGGAGGAAAAGGGAGTCAAATTCTACGGCGGAGAGAAAGTCGTGGAACTGGTCGGATGTAATTCAGAGCTTACCGCTGTAAGGACTGACAAGAGAGAGATCCCAGCGGATATGGTACTTATGGCTATAGGGGTTCGTCCCAATACGCTATTGGCCAAGGAAGCAGGCCTTGACGTGGGTAGCAGGGGCGGAATCATCGTGGATGAACACATGAGGACTTCCGATCCAGACATATATGCTGGTGGCGACTGTGTAGAGGTGAGCCATATACTTACAGGCAAGAAGGTATGGCAGCCCATGGGATCGGTAGCGAACCGACAGGGAAGAGTAATAGCAGATAACATAGCGGGCTTGAATTCAATTTTCCATGGTGTAGCGGGGACCGCTATTATGAAGGCCTTTGAGTATACTATAGGGAAAACAGGCCTTACGAGGGAACAGGCCATTGAAGAGGGTTTTGATGCGGAAGCCGTTACTATAGTTGATGCGGACACCCCCCACTTCATGCCCGGTTCTGCGCCTATTGTAATTAGAATAGTGGCTGATAAAAAGACCAGAAAGGTGCTGGGAGCTCAAGTATTTGGAAAAGGAAGGGCGGATAAGAGACTGGATATATTAGCTGCAGCGGTGACAGGTGGACTTACCATTGATATGCTAGGCAACCTCGATGTGGCTTATGCTCCACCATATTCTACAGCCCTTGATCCTGTGACCCACGCTGCAAATACCCTGAAGAACAAGATAGATAAACTGATGCGTTCCTATAGCCCAAGTGAGCTAAAAGCAAAATTTGAAAAAGGCGAAAGGCCAGTCCTGTTGGATGTCAGGGCACCTCAGGAGGTTGAGGAACAAGGGACACTTCCGTATGATACTGTAATAAATATTCCTCTGGGAGCTCTTTGGGAAAGAGCTTCAGAACTTCCTAAAGATAAGGAGATAGTTTCTTTCTGTAAGATATCTGTGAGAGGTTGGGATGCTTACGCTATCCTAAAAAGATTGGGCTTTGAAAAGCTTGCGGTCCTTGAAGGAGGAGTCATAGGCTGGCCTTACGAGAAAAAGAAGGTTTAGATCAAAGCTTTAAACCTATATAAACTATATAAAATAATTTAGAAAGCTGGAGGAAAATCCTCCAGCTTTCTCTTATATTTTTATAGTAGTTTCTCCCTTAGGTTTTTTATCATATCTTGGGTCATTTGGGATATATCGTAATCAGGACACCAGCCCCATTCTTCCCTCGCGCAGGTGTCATCTAAGGATTCGGGCCAGGTATCTGCTATGCTTTGCCTTAGAGGGTCCACAGAGTAGGTTATTACGAAGTCCGGTATGTGTTTTCTTATTTCATTTGCCAGTTCCTTAGGAGTAAAGGACATGGCCGTTATATTGAAGGCGTTTCTGTGGATGAGCTTGCTTGGGTCTGCCTCCATCAAGGAGATAGCGGCCTTTACAGCATCAGGCATGTACATCATGTCGAGTCTCGTATCTTCTCTCAGGAAGCATTCATAGCGTTTTTCCTTTATGGCTCCGTAGAAAATATCCACTGCGTAATCTGTTGTGCCTCCTCCAGGTAGGGTTTTATATGAAATTATTCCCGGATACCTAACTCCCCTGGCATCAACCCCCCATTTCATGAAGTAGTAATCGCATAATAGCTCTCCAGCAACCTTAGTTATACCGTATATGGTCTGGGGCCTTTGGATGGTGTCTTGAGGCGTTTTAACCCTGGGTGTGGTTGGGCCAAAGGCAGCTATGGAGCTGGGGACGAAGATGGAGCATTTGGACTCTCGGGCAGCTTCCAGCGCTATTATGAGGCCGTTCATGTTTATATCCCAGGCTTTTTGGGGAGATTTTTCTGCTGTTGCGGAAAGAAGGGCAGGTAGGTGATATATGGTCCCTATGTTGAATTTTTTTATGGTCTCTCTCACGCCTGTTTCATCAAGGCAGTTCAACTGGACAAATGGCCCTTCATTTGCTAGCGGCCCTTTAGGTATTTTGATGTCAGCGCACACTACGTTATCGGCCCCATACCTTTCTCTCAGGGCAGGTATCAGCTCGGAGCCTATTTGTCCCGCCCCACCTGAAACTAGTATTCTTTTCATTTTTTCCCCTCCTAAAACGATTATGTGTTGGAATGCTTCCTCTTCTTTGCCTTATAATCAATTTTCATACGGATTATAGATATTTTGATTTTTTAATGTTAAACCTAATGACGGGTTGGTGCAAGATAAAAGACTATTGGCTGAAAGATGTGTAAAATAAAGTGGCTTAAGGATTACGCTTATATGAGGAGGAACAATGGAAAAGTTTGATTTTTATCCATGGCAAAGGGAAGCATTTGAAAAAATTAAAGAAAAGGATGCCATAGTTGCTGCGCCAACAGGTTCAGGGAAAACATGGGTGGCCTATTTGTGGGCTGGATTGCTGAACCTGCAAGGGCAAACGACTACTCCAGAAGTAGAGAAAGTTATTTTTACTGCACCTATAAAGGCGTTGAGCAATGAGCGATATCTTGACTTACGCAAAATGGGCTTTGATGTGGGGATAGAGACAGGAGACTTCAAAAAAAACGAGGGGGCGCCTGTCCTTTGCTGTACCCAGGAAATATACACGCTCAAGTACGCTGGCAAACCAAACCTTAGGATTGTAATAGATGAGTTTCACTACATTTTCGGGGACCCGGAAAGAGCAAGGGCCTATATAGATGGAGTCAGCAACAGCCACCCAGATTCAAGGATCTTGGTGATGTCCGCCACATTTGGGGGAAGCGCTGAAGTGAAGAAGTATTTAAATAGGGTAACGGGGCGCTCTTTTGAGCTTTACGAAGGCAAAAAGAGGGTAACAGAACTTATTTTTTTGTCTAAGAAGCCTATGACCATAGATAAAGTAAAGGATGCCCTTGTCTTTGTTTTTTCTCAAAAAGGGACGGTGGAATTGGCTTACAGGATAGCAAAGCGCAGGAAACACAAGAGCAAAGCAGAAAAGAGGCGAATATATGAAATAGCAGAGATTTTGGGCGTGGAAAAAGTCCACATGCCTCTTTTGAGAGGGGTGGGTATGTACCATGGCGGGATGCTGCCAAAAGAGAAGCTTTTGGTGGAGGCCGCTTTCAGGGAGAGGCTTCTTGATGTAGTGGTGGGGACCAACGCCCTCTCTTTAGGGGTTAATCTACCTGCAAAGTACGCCATATTTGCTCAGCTTGTTCGGTATCATGATAGGGAGCCTATCAGCAAAAACGAGTTTCTTCAAATGGCTGGCCGTGCTGGGAGGAAGGGGCTTTTTGACAAAGGATTCGTCACTTGGCTTAAGGATTCACCTTTTGAACAGCGCAGCGCCAACACCAAAAATATATTCAGGGCCCTAATGAAGGCTCCTTTAGAAAAAGCATCGGTTGTCCTGATGCCAGATTATGGAAAGCTTTTGAGAAAGCAGCGAACATTAGAGGACGAGGCTAACTTCATTGCGAGATACTCGTTGCCGGTAGTTGACGAGCGTTATGTAATGGATGAGCTCAGAAGAGACCTAAAGACCATTGAGAGGTCCATCAAGGAGTTGGTGTCTCCTGAGGAAAGGGAGAGATTCAGAAAGGTGCTTGCCGATATCTGGTATAGCGAAATGGAGATAGGTGAAAACCTGGAAATGGCACAGCTTTTCATGTGGGACGGCAGGGCTGACGCTTTGACTGCGGCAGAGGTGATAAACCTTTTCGAGAAAAATTATTTGAAAGCTTTGCTCAAAGTCAAAAGGTTTGCCAATCACTTGCCAAAAGGGTATGAGTTTGTGGGAATGGAGTATTTAGACAGGACTGTAGAAGAGTTGGATGGAACAATTTACGGCTTTGAGGACAAAATAAGGGAGATAGAATCATCTTCCTATCTCCCTTGAAAGTAAGCTGGCTTTAATCGTGAATTTGTGTTTGTGTACCGTTATCCATCTACTTTTGCGGCTTTAGCTACATCGGTTCTCCAAAAAGATGGACCTAAAGTGCCAGAAAAGGCTCTGAATGGTTTTCCAGGATTTTTCATTGTTACATAGAGCCTAGGGTTGTCGTTTTTGGGGATGGCGATGATCCATTTTGCTACAGTTTGGGATTTCTTGGGTGTGCTTCCAGTGCGGAAGATGCTGTTGTCAGGGCCAGCATTATGATCGTTGCTGAAAGCCTCGAAGTCTTTCATAGTTAAACTTCCAGCTTTGGCCTGTAGAAGTTGGGTTATTCGTTTGTAACGATTCTTGCTGCTTGTTGGAATTTTACGATTGTACTTTTGCATTTCTGGGGATATGTAGTGATTTGTTTGCGCAATAATACCATCGTCTATTACTCTAACAGTGTTCCGTCCTCCTGGAGCAACCTCTACGACAGCTATCTTTTCGCTATCCGCAATCATGTAGAAAGAAACTTTCTTGAATTGGCTTACATGTGCCAAAACCTCATCTACTGATGCAAAGGACGTAAGAATTTTATGAGAGGAAAGAGCGCTTTTATCTTTTGTGGCTCTCTTGCTTTTAGGTATAACGGATACTGTGGCTGTTACCACAGCAAGACCTTTTTCGTTGACCCCGGCCTTTAAGCCAGAGCCACTTTTCCCCACCGCAAAAAGCCCCACGTATGAGTAACCACTTTCCGGTATGACTTTTCTTAAGTAATGTTTCTGAACTGGTTTCCAGTCTCTGTTCTTTGCGATTATTGTCATGTTTCCTGCAGTTGCTGAGCCTGTTGCCCCCCAGAGGGTGCATGCTTCGGCTGCCCCAGCGATGACAAGCAGGAGAATTAAAACTGTAGAGATGTAGATTTTTGATATTTTGCCCCATTTGTTCCAGAAGAGATATTTCATCCCTTCATCGCCTCCTTGATGAAAAGGCCTTTTGACTTTTTCACCAGGCAGCCTGAAGGGACAAGCATATTTCATGCACTTTACCTATTTGCTTACTGCAACCTTCGGCAGCCTGGCTGTCTTGGCCTTTTAGGCTTTAGACCCTTGGCTTTGCGCCACCGTCTTTCGGCGGTTTTGCCCTTTCGGGTTTCCTTGAAACTTTGCTTTTTTGGGGCTGCTTTTACAATAAGCCCAGAAAAAAGCGCCTTTCGGCTTGAATCCGAAAGGCGCCCATCTTCGTTTCCCGAATCTTCGGCAACCGGCTGTCTTGGCCTTTTAGGCTTTAGACCCTTGGTTTTGCGCCACCGCCTTTCGGCGGTTTTGCCCTTTCGGATTCAGCATTATTTACTACAAACACTAACCCTAGTTTTGTTATAGCACTTATTCGCGTTTTGTCAAGGAGATGCGTTCTGTTTGGCAGAAGCTTTAATGTGACACAGAGAAAAAATAAGGCTATACTTATTGCATGAAAGGCAGTTTGAGTGCTTAGGCGAGTATTGGGGTGGTTGTGGTGAAAAGTATAAGATTAAAAATTCTATTATTACTTGTAGTGTTGATTTTTGCCTTGGTTGGGGCCCTTATGGGGTGCATGAAAAATCCCGTTCTTGCTGATGAGGCAATTTCGTGGAATAGATTACTGTCCTCTGATATGGTGCCTTTATCTTTTGATGAGAAGATTGTAATTGAAAAGGCTTTTTCGTTTTTGGAAGGTCGTAAAAAACCTTTAAGCCAGGTTAACTTCCCAAAAGATGATGTCGAAAGGTTGGTTCTTTTGAGTGTAAGCGATGGCAAAAGTTGTATTACATCTTACGGGAGTGGGGCGGGAGTATTAGGGGCCTTAAAAGATGCAGCCAAGAGGTTGAAAGAAAAGGGTCATAAATTGCCGAATGTGCGTTGGCTCAAGGTGAATATAGCAAAAAATATAGAACTAAGGAGAATGGCTAGTATAAAAAAGCCTTTGCCTATAGAGAAAGGGCTGGATGGATTAGCTTTTCCAGGGAGTGATAATTGTATTTTTGCGCCTGAAGACGTACTTGCCAAGAAAATTATAAATGACAGAGGCTTCTTGCAGCCGCCCTCTTTAGTGTTGTGGGGTGATGTTTCTGCAGAAGACATGGTCAAAACAATGTTGACCACTAGAATGGCAGATTACGTTGCCTTTCAGACAAGAACGGCTTTCTGGGACGGCTCGAAAGTTCAAGAATTGTATAGGGGAAGCCCTTTGTACGTAAATTATGGCAAGATAGAGATAGAAAACGCCGCTAGGCTTGCAGCACATTATCTTGTTAGAGTTACAAGGCCAGATGGAAAGTTTATATATATTTATGATCCAATAAAGAATAGATCCCTTGGTGGGTATAACATGCTAAGACATGCAGGTACTGTATTTGCCATGCTTCAATATTACGAAAATACAAAAGACAAGGATGTGCTTGATGCAGCTAAAAGGGCGATCAAATACATGCTAAGTAAAGTAAAAACTTTCAAAAGAGACGGCAAAGATATGGCCTGCTTAGTGGAGGGTGATTACGTAAAACTTGGGGGAAATGGTTTGGCTATTTTAAGCCTGGCAAAATATGTGGAAATTACTGGAGAAAAAGAATATCTTCCCCTACTTTATAAAATGGGAGAGTGGATATTTTCCGTACAGGATAAATCCGGGCGTTTTGTTGTGCACAAACAGATCTTTCCAGATGGAGAAGTAACTGATTTTCGCTCTGTTTATTATCCTGGGGAGGCAATTTTTGCGTTGGCTGCTATAGGGCAGTTGGATAAACAAGAACCAGAGAAATGGTTTGAAGCTGCTTATAGAGCGGCAAGATACATTATTAAAGTAAGGGACGGTAAGAAAACGGATTTCGAGCTTCCTCATGATCATTGGCTACTGTACGGATTAGATGAAATCTGCAGGAGCGGAGGCTATGACAAAGATGGCCTCTTGTTAAAGCATTCCATTAGGCTAGCAAAGGCGATAGATTATGTCCAACATAAGAATTCATATTTCCCCGATTGGATAGGGGGATTCGGAGAGAATCCCAGGTCTGCTCCGGCAGCTACTCGCATGGAGGGGCTTGGGGCAGCCTATAGGATGGCTAAAAGGGCAGGAATGGAAACGGAAGCTGAAAATATATTGAACACGTTGAAACTGGGGGGAGGTTTTTTGCTGCGGATTCAGATAGGACCTTCATGGGCAATGCATTTAAAGAAACCTTATATAGCGATTGGAGGGGTGAGAAAAAGCCTTACTGATTTTGACGTTAGGATAGATTATGTCCAACACAGCCTTTCTGCTCTTTTGGCTCTGCAAGAAATATTGAGGTAATCACGTTCTAGGTTTTTAGTTGCTAACAAAGGACCTTTGTGTTATAGTAAATAGGTAACAGAAGAAGGTCATATTTGTCGCAAGGGTGCGACAGATAGAGGCTAAGCAAAAGTGGTAAAAAGGTACCTATTTGCCGTATACCTTCCTTATCGCGATTGCAGTGAGAGAGAGGCGAGAGAGATGAGACCAAGGCGAGTTAGTATATCCGGAGGTAAGTTAAAGAGGATAGCGATATTTGCTGTGTTGTTTTACGTAGCTGTCACCAGGCTTGTGACGCCTAGCTATTTGGCATATGCATTTAGGGAAGTGAAGCCGGTGAATGCTCCTACCACAGCTTCAGAAGTTCTTGAAGTGCCGCAGATCTATGATGAACAGGGGCAGTTAATACAATGCGACTGGGATTTAGTGACGCCAGAAGAAGCAGAAAAAAATCTCGACTTTTTAATGAGGCTAGGAGTTTGTGGTTTAGCTGTACTTGAAGGCGACGATGACGACGACGATGAAGAAGAAGTTTTCCCAGGCGACGACGATGACGACGATGATGATGATGACGACGACGATGATGATGATGATGACGATGATGACGACGATGATGATGACGACGGTTGTGGCGGACACCACGGCGGCGGGCACCACGGTGGCGGACACCACGGCGGTGGGCACCACGGTGGCGGACACCACGGCGGTGGGCACCACGGCGGTGGAGGCCACGACGGACACGGCGGCGGAGGCCATGACGGCCACGGCGGCGGAGGCCATGACGGCCACGGTGGCGGAGGCCACGACGGTCACGGCGGCGGAGGCCACGACGGCCACGGCGGCGGAGGCCATGACGGA
>NZ_JACDOB010000010.1 GCF_017656375.1 Thermovirga sp. | reverse complement strand
CTAAGTAGTCGGAACGAAACTTAGGCACATCTACAAGTGGGTAGAAAATATTGCTTGACAGGTTGATGGTTTTCCTGTACTGTTCTCCATATGGTCAGCCGGCGACCAATATT
Organism: Thermovirga sp.; assembly: GCF_017656375.1. Taxonomy (GTDB): domain Bacteria; phylum Synergistota; class Synergistia; order Synergistales; family Thermovirgaceae; genus Thermovirga. The sequence continues at coordinate 55,131 of NZ_JACDOB010000010.1, read as the reverse complement.
CGCTTTTTAAAGCTTTAGGAGGAAATATTTTGACAATGAACGGAACAGTAAAATGGTTTAACGAGTCTAAGGGTTATGGTTTCATCACGTCCGATAACGGAACTGATGTATTTGTCCACTTTTCAGCTATAGAGGGAGATGGCTTTAAGACTTTGGCAGAGGGCCAGCAAGTCTCTTTCGAAGTTACCCAAGGTAATAAAGGCCCTCAGGCCTCAAACGTAGTCAAGCTGTAAAAACACCTTACTTCGAAAACTAGCAAAAGAAGGCGCCTTAAGGCGCCTTCTTTTTTTATGAGTCCGGTATGCTCGTTGTATGTAGAGAGCAAGTCCCGAGCAGGACGCAGAGTCTGAAGAAAATTAGAGGAACCCTTATATAAACAAAGTCCTTGCCCCGCCAGCTGGCAGGGCAAGGACTTTGTTGTTTAACTCATACAAGTTTCACCATCAGTACCTTCTACTTATACGAAGGGCGCATGCTACCGCAAATTTACTCAATCTCAGGTACCTGCATGCCTATTTCTTTGTAATATTTTGCGGCACCTGGGTGTACTGGTACGGAGATACCCTGTAAAGCAGTGTCAAGGGTTATCATTTTAGCTTTCGAGTGTACCTTATATAGGTCTTCCACGTTTTCCCAGAAGGCTTTAGTAATTTTGTAGACTGTGTCCTCGTCAAGATCAGCATCGCATACCCACATGGCCTGAACGGCCACAGTGGTAGTGTCTTTGTCTACGCCTTTATAGGTTCCTGCGGGTATCACATTTTTCACGAAAAATGGATATTCGGCATGAAGCTTCTTTATGGTTTCTTCGTCAAAGGAAACCAAGGTGATGTCGTGCATGGTTGCAAGATCCATTATCGCTGAGGTTGGGAACCCAGCTACAACGAAACCTACGTCAATCTGGCCATCTTTCATCCGCTGGGCTGTGTTGTTAAAGTCCAAGAAGTCAGTCTTCATGTCGGAGAATTTGTAGCCCAGAGTCCGGAATATTAACTGGACGTCTGCCATAACTCCTGAACCTGGAGCCCCAACAGAAACCCTCTTGCCAGGAAGATCTTTTATGGTTTTGACTCCAGCATTCTTGAGGGCCACTACTTGAATGGTTTCAGGATAAAGAGTAGCTATTGCCCGGACGTTTTTGAAGGGCTTATCGAACATCATTTTTCCGTGGTATGCGAAATATGCAACGTCATTTTGTACCAGGCCCATCTCAATCTGGTGGGTACCTATAAGATTGAGGTTCGCCACTGATGCGTTTCCTGTTTCTGCAGTCATTTGAACATCAGGAAGATTTCTGCTTACTATATCTGCTATCCCTCCACCTACAGGATAGTATGTACCTCCAGTTCCACCTGTAGCGAGCGAAACAAATGTTTTAGCGGAAGCCGTACAGGCCATTGCCATTACAAGAACTAAAGCTAATGCCACAACCTTCTTCATTATCAAATCGCCTCCTTTAATTTTTAGACTCTAAAACTCCCCTCTTACTGCTTTTTCTAGTAACTAGTTTTTAGTCCCCCCCTTTCAATCTGTTCGTTGTTTCATTTATGTAATTTGCCTACATTTCAATTTAAGTATAATTTTATGTGACATATGTTTCAAGTCTTGATTTAGATAGCTTGTAGATATGTGAGAACTAGCATTGAGGAAAATAATTCTTAGAATGGGGCGAAAATGCATATTGCCACTATGCTCAGAAGCCGTATGTCATGTAAAATAACCTATGTATGTTTATTTGGAGGTTTATAAAATGGACTGGAAAACTTTTATAGGGTTTGGTGACCTTCCGCAAGAGCGTGAAGAAGAGGCTGAAGAAATAAAAGAAAGTTGCGGTAATCAGGAGATGGAGTACGTAAAACTCAGTGTAAAGATAGACCTTAAACAAAGAAGCCAAGTTGGAAGAGCTGCCCTTTTGCTTGCTCTCACTACCGATGAAGAAGAGGAGGAGAGCGTGAAGAAGCAGATAATTGCTAGTGGCTGGAAAGCGGTTGCGACAGAAGTTGGAGGTTTGGCTGGAGAGTTGCCACAGAAGATAACAAGGGCCCTCGTAGGTGCGGCTTTGAATGCGGGAGTTGTGGAGAAGGAATCCAACGAGATGCATGCGTTGATGCATGCTGCGGTTGAGGCCTTGAATGGTTTTGTAAGCATGAGCATGCTTGAAGCGAGTATAGGGGCAAAAATAGGCATAGTGAGAAATGACCGCTGGATAGCTGTAGCGGTTCTAGGAGATACGGCTTATCATGCGGTAGCCCATCACGAGCGATGTGGTCTTGGTGTAATGCACTTGTAATATATCCTCTTGTGCTTTAAGCTTAGGTGTGATACATTCACAACTTGTGGTGTAAAGTATGTAGCGTGGAGGTGTTTTCGTTGAAGAAGGATATTCATCCTGAATATGGTCCCTGTAAGGTAAGTTGTGCTTGTGGCAACAGGTTTGAGACGAGGTCAACTTTGAAGGAAATAAAAGTTGCAGTTTGTTCCTCGTGCCATCCCTTCTACACTGGCAAGAGAGGGTCGCTTGTTATTGAGGCCGGTAGGGTTGAGAAGTTCCAGCGCAAGTATGCTGGGACCCGTTTTGGTCGTCCCGTGGAAGAAACTGCAGAAAAGGAACAGGGCTAAAGAGGGGGCAAAGCTCCCTCTTTAGAACGTGATGAACCATGAGTGTGTCCGTTGAGCTTTTGTCTTTTACCCCTGAGCCTGACAGGGTTGTTGCTGCCTCAGCTAAGCTTTGTTACAGTGATGTGTCAGCTTGTAATTTAAAGGAGGGGCTGAGCGACCATCAAAGCGCAAAGCTTTTGGCCCACCTGGTTAAGTCTGGCCATATGTCTCCTTTCGAGCATGTTGCCTTTACTTTTGCTATGGATGGCTTAAGTAGGGTTTGTACTCATCAGCTTGTTAGGCATAGACTTGCAAGTTACTCCCAGCAAAGCCAAAGGTATGTATTGATGGAAAAGCCTGAAGTTGTAGTTCCTCCATCCATTACTAAAGACGGAGCCTTGAAAGATAAGTATATGAAGATAGTGCAAAACAGCTTTGAAGTTTATAAATTGCTTGTAGAGCGTGGTGTGCCACGAGAAGATGCTAGGTATGTATTGCCTCATTCTTGGAAGACGCGAATAGTGGTCACGATGAACGCGAGAGAGCTGCATCATTTCTTTAGCCTAAGGCTGTGCAGGCGAGCTCAATGGGAGATTCGAGAGGTTGCCAGAAGGATGTTGCTTTTGGTAAGGGAAAAAGCTCCCCTGATTTTTAAGCTTGCTGGCCCTTCGTGTGTAGTTTATGGAAAATGCAAGGAAGTATCTTCGTGTGGCGAGCCATATAAAAACGTAGAGGAAGTATTGGCGGATGTCCTTGATTTTTAGCCAGTTAGCGAGGTTGCTTGGTTGTATTTTGTTATTTAGGCTGAAGCGTGAAGTGCCCGTTGGGGGGCAAGCGGTACTTGAGGGGGTTCTCATGAAGGGGCCAAAACGATGGGGGCTTGCGGTGAGGACTCCGACAGGAGACATTTGGACTAAAAGTTGGATTGGCAGGTCTTGGGCAGATAAAGGGTTTTGGAATTTGCCGATATTAAGAGGCCTGGCTGTTATGGCGGAAATGCTTTGTACTGGAGCTAAGGCCCTTTCTCTATCGGCAGAAATAGCTCTTCCAGAGGAAGAGTCCATCGGCAAGGGTGGATTTATTATCTCTGTTGCTATAGCTATTATTGCAGTGATAGTTTTTTTTGTTGTTCTACCCCTTTTGATGTCGGACTGGCTAGTGGGCTTTTGGGGTTTAGGTGAAGGGGTTGGACAGGTACTTGAAGGAATCATAAGAGGAGCAATTTTTGTAGGATATGTTGCTGTCATAGGGCTCTGGAAAGATATTAGGCGAGTGTTTGCTTATCATGGTGCCGAGCATAAGACTATAAACGCGTATGAAAGCGGAGAGGAGCTTACCCCAGCTAAAGTTAGTACTTATTCACGGATTCATCCTAGATGTGGAACATCATTCCTTTTGGTGGTTGTTATAATTAGCATTATAGTTTTTTCTGTTGTTCCCACTAGGGGACTTATTGTGAGAATTGGATCCAGAGTTTTGTTGTTGCCTCTTGTAATAGGCATATCATACGAGATAATAAAGTGGTGTGGTAAAGCCGGACGAGTAGGAAGGCTTTTTATGTTACCAACTCTTTGGTTGCAATATCTTACGACAAGGGAACCAGATATGGAGCAATTGGCTGTCGCTATCAGGGCGTTGGAAGTGGCCCTAGGATGCGATGTAGAAAGTTACAACCAAGAACCGGATGGTGAGGGTAATGGATTTATCGAAAAAACTCAAAGAAGTTGAAGAAACCTATCAAGAGATAGAAAGAAAACTTGCAGATCCGCAGTATATTTCAGACCCGAAAGAGTTGCAAAAGCTTGCGAAGAAACATTCAACTCTCGAAGAAATAGTCCAAACCTATAGGCAATACAAGGAAGTAACTGATAGGATGGCGGAAGCCAGATCCTTATTACATTCGAGCGATAAGGAACTTGCCGATATGGCCCACGAAGAGCTCAACGAGCTGGGACCGGAAGAAGAAAGATTGAGCGAAAAACTTAGGCTACTGTTGCTTCCTAAGGATCCAAATGATGAAAAGAGCGTAATAATGGAAATACGAGCTGGAGCTGGTGGCGACGAGGCAGCCCTTTTCGCTGGGGACCTATATAGGATGTACGCTCGTTTCGCAGAACGAAAAGGGTGGGCTACAGAGATAATGACCATGCACGAAACAGGTATAGGTGGATACAAGGAAATTGTGTTCAGAATAGATGGTACGGGGGCTTATAGCCAGCTCAAATATGAAAGTGGCGTGCATCGGGTACAGAGAGTTCCTGTAACTGAGTCAAGTGGGAGGATACACACTTCCACGGCTACCGTAGCCGTTTTGCCTGAAGCCGAAGATGTGGATGTGGAAATAAGAGATGAGGATCTTAAAATAGATACCTACAGGGCAAGTGGCGCAGGTGGTCAGCATGTAAATATGACAGATTCTGCTGTGCGCATTACTCATTTGCCCACAGGCATAGTAGTGACATGTCAGGACGAGAGATCTCAGATTAAGAACAGGGCAAAAGCGCTTAAACTGTTGCGAGCCAAACTTTTGGACAACGAGATTCAGAAACAGGCATCTGAGCTGGCTGCAGAACGTAAGGGACAGATTGGGACAGGAGATCGATCAGAGAGAATTAGGACTTATAACTTCCCACAGAACAGGGTGACAGATCATAGAATTGGTTTGACCTTGTATAAGCTGGACCAAATGCTGGACGGTGACCTCGATGAAATGATTTCCGCTCTTATACTCGCGGACCAGTCGGAGAAATTAAAAGCCTTGGGGAGCTAAGAAATGAATTTTAGGGAGGCCAGGCTTTTGGCTTTTAAGGAACTCTCATCAATAGGAGTTCCTAACCCATCTCTTGAGGCCGACTTTATATTAGAGTGGGCAACTGGGAAAGGGCGAGGGTATATTCATGGCTACCCAGAACATATGCTCAGCGCAGCCGAAAAAACGAAGTTTAAAGAAGTGCTTGAAAGAAGGGTCAAGAGAGAGCCTTTGCAGTATATAACAGGTGAGAGTGAATTTTGGGGGCTGACCTTCAAAGTAGGGCCAGGGTGTTTAGTGCCGAGGCCAGAGACGGAGATTTTGGTGGAAGCGGCATTAGAGATCTTTGAAGAAGGAATTTTCCTGGATTGGGGAACGGGCAGTGGATGTATCGCTGCTGCTATTCTTTCAGAGAAGGCAACCTGTAAGGCCGTGGCCGTGGATTGCTCGCCCAAGGCTTTGTTTTATGCCTGGTGGAATTTTAAGAATTTGGGAGTTTTGGAAAGGGTTCTCTTGTGGCATTCCAATGGAACTTGGGATTTGCCCGAAGCTTATGAAAGGGTTGACCTAATAGTGAGCAATCCCCCATACATACCTACTACGGAGATACAAAATTTAATGCCCGAAGTGAGACTTTATGAGCCCATAGAAGCCCTCGATGGTGGAACTGATGGGCTTAAGTATTATAACCTATTATGTTCTGTGGCTAATAGACTATTGTCCCATGGAGGGCACCTTGTTATGGAAATAGGTTCGACCCTTCAGTGGAGGCAATTGTCGAAATTATATGGAGGGCAATTTAACTTAGTTGGCGTGCGGAAAGATTTGTCGGGACTTGATAGAGTGCTAGTGTTTCAAAGAAAATAAATTTAGCAACCTTTGAAGAAACACTGGGAATTAAATTTAATGTTAGAAATTATAAAAAGGAGGAATTAGTTATGGAAAAGAGAGAATTAGTAGTTATAGGTGCTGGCCCAGCAGGGCTTACTGCATCAATTTATGGAAGAAGATCTGGGTTGGATGTGTTAGTCTTGGAAAAAGGCGTTCCAGGTGGCCAGATAAACTTGACTGATGAGATAGAAAATTGGACGGGAGTCATTCATGCATCGGGACCAGAGCTAGCGGAGTCCTTTAGGAAACACGCAGAGCACTTTGGACCAGAATTCAGGGATGCCGAAGTCCAAAAAATAGAAGTTAAAGATGGATCAAAATTCGTGGTGACGGACAATGGCACAATAGAGGCTGAGGCGATAATAGTTGCGACTGGAGCAAAATTCAGGAAGTTGGGAGTTCCTGGCGAGGAAGAGTTTACCGGCAGAGGTGTAAGCTATTGTGCTGTATGTGACGGAGCCTTCTTTGAAGAACAGGAAGTTGCTGTAATAGGAGGAGGTAATACTGCTGTTGAAGAGGCTTTGTATTTGACCCAGTTTGCTTCTAAGGTTTATATAATCCATCGCAGAGATAGTTTTAGAGCGGACAAAGTAGCAGTGGAAAGGGCATTGAGCAACGATAAGATTGAAGTGATATGGAATACTGTGGTTAAGGAGATAGCTGGTGACGATATGGTGACTCACCTTGTCCTTCATAATGTTAAGACGCAAGAAACTAGCGAATTGCCAGTTGCTGGTGTTTTTGTTTTTGTTGGTATGGAGCCCAACGCGAAATTTTTAGGAGATATGGTGGATGTCGCTCCTGGTGGATGGATTAAGACTAACGATCGAATGGAGACATCTGTTGAAGGAGTTTTTGCAGCAGGTGATGTGAGAGATAAATATCTGAGGCAAGTAATAACTGCTGCTGGAGATGGAGCCACCGCAGCAATGGCTGCATATGCTTATATTGCTGAACAGTTACATTTGAGGCAGAAAGTTTTTGAGCCGGAGCATACTTTCATATTCCTGTACTCAAGTATAGATGAATCCCAAATGGGTCTTGCATCCCAACTAGAAGAGTTGAAATCCCAAGTACAGGATTTGGTTTTAATTGATGGGTATAAGAACTCAAGAATGACGGAAAAGTTAGGAATTGAAGAGATGCCTATGATGTTAGAGCTTTCTAAAGGTAAAATTCTCAAAGCGGAAAAGGTGGCCAGTGCCGAAGAGGCAAAGAGGTTCGTTGGACTTAGCTAATATGTGGTTTAATGGGATGAGGGGCCAGCATGTCTTGGCTCCTTATCCTGGATTTAGAAACAGGGAGGGGGGATAGTTATGATAATCACTGTCACACTTAATCCGGCAGTGGATGAGGAATACGTAGTTCCGGAATTCAGACCAGGTGGATGGTTTAGAGCTAGTGAAACTAATAGATCTGCTGGCGGTAAGGGAGTAAATGTATCGTTGATACTTTCCCAGTTAGGGTATTCTTCCGCTGCAATGGGGTTTCTTGCCGGTTTTAACGGTGAATTTATAAGAGACGAACTTAGGAAGAAGAGAATTACCACTAATTTTGTTCATGTGCGAGGGGAAACCCGTACGAACGTGTACATAGTAGATGAAATAGGCCATGTAGAAACAGGTGTAACCGAAAGTGGACCTTATGTGTCTGAAGGTGCCCTTGGCAGGTTTTTAAATAACTACGACAGAATGCTAACTAGGGCGAAATTTGTTTATATGGGGGGATCGCTTCCTCCTGGAGTCCCACAGGATATATATAGAGAACTTATATCTCGAGCTAAGAACAAAGGAATTACTACACTGGTTGACGCTGCTGGTCCTTCCTTGATGGAGGCTCTGGAGACAGGGCCTAATATAGCTAAGATAGATCGTAGATTTATCAATCAAATGGCGGGTATTTCCCTTACCTCTTTGGATAACCTTATTTCTTTGGTTTCAAAGGTGCATGAATATGGTGTCGAATGGGCTACCACGTCGTACAGGGCCTATGGCGAGGTTTTCTTTACCCCCAAGGGGGTGTACCTTGCGGAGTTCGGCAGGAAAGGGCTTGTGTCAATGTTTGGCGCCGGAGAAGCCCTTATGGCAGGCTTGATGGTGGGTTTTGTTGAAGGTATGGACGTTGAGGACATGATTCGCTTTTCTATGGCATGTGCATGGGAGGATGCGCTTCACATAGAGAAAGGGATATCCAGCAGGGAAAAGGTTGGGGATTTAATGAAAGAAGTAACTCTGGAAAAACTCTCATGATTGGATATAAAGCTGAAGAATTAGCTACAAAAGAGGGGAAATTTATAATTTTTGTTTGCACAGGAAACACTTGCCGAAGCCCGATGGCGGAGGGGCTGGCTAATTATCTTTTCCGCATGGAAGCTCTTGATGGGGTATGGCATGCTCTTTCGGCGGGAACAGCTGTTTATGGAAGGTTTCCAGCTGCCCCTGAAGCTGTTCGGGCCATGAGTAGGTTTGGTGTCGATATTTCGACTCATAGAACGAGAAATATTAGAGATATTGCGGTAGTTGGAGACACTTTATTTGTGGGTATGACCAATGCCCATGTTTATACTATCAAGAACGAAATAACTGGATCTAAAGGGAACGTGATTAGATTGTATGACCTTTATTTAGAGTGCGGTGGAAGTGCAAGTAAAAATGCTTCCATGTTCTTATGTAAAAATGGAGATATTCCTGACCCTATTGGCAACAGTGATGAAATTTATTTTGATATAGCAACCACAATAAAGAATTTGCTCCTGCCTGTTATTGAGACAATTAAAAGGTCACCTTATCGTTTGCCTCTTTCCTCCCAGTAGAGTATTCCAATGGCTGGTGTGATAGATTACAATTTGTTTTAAGGACGGCAAATTGTTTTTGGGTGGAGGATTATAAGAGCTTTGAATAGACTAATGCGAGTTTGTGCTTTTATTTTTAGTGTTGCCATTGCGGTAACATGTTTTTTGAGTGGTCCCTCTTTGGGTGGAACCATAGAAAAAGAGGATAAATTAGGCGAGCAGGTGGCCAAGGAGGTAGAACAACGCTGGGAAGTAGTATCTGACCCATACCAGGTTGCTCTAGTTGAAATGGTTCTTGATCGGTGCGTTCCTTTTGTTGAGAGGAAGTTAAATTACAGGATTAAGATCATAGAAGAGAAAGCACCTAATGCGTTTGCTATCCCAGGAGGGCGAATTTACGTTACTAGTGGGATGATGAATTTTGTTAAGAGCGATGATGAGCTGGCGGCTATTGTAGCCCATGAGCTTGTGCATTCAGACAAAAATCACATCTTGAGGCAAGCTGCTAGGAACCAAAAGTTAACTATTGGTGCTCTTCTTATCGCTGTAGCTTCCAAGGGGAAGGGACCAGCAATGCTTTTAGCCAATCTTGCGCAAGTGGCTATCATGAATGCTTACAGCAAAGATTTCGAAAGGGAGGCAGACTTGGGGGGGCTTCATATACTGGTAAAAGCTGGCTACGCCCCGTCTGCTTCCGTCACTGTGTTGGAACGTTTGAAGATGGAACAGCTTAAGCGGCCATATGTAGATCCAGGTATTTACATGGACCACCCCAAGACTGAGGAACGAATAGATTACATCCTTAAAGCTATGAAAGAGGAGAACCTTCCAATAAATAGAAAGATCCCATTAGGGCTGCTTAGGCCCCGAATTGAGAAAAAAGATGGGCGTTTAAACCTTTGGGTTGATGATGTTGTAGTTTGTTGGGGACCACCGCTATCTGCTGTTTTAAAAAGCTTTGAGCGTTTTGCTAGTGTTATAGAAGAAGACCTCAAACTAGAGACGGCTCCATACGACGTGGATGTAGTGACGACAAAAAGAGGGGAAGCCCTTAGGATCGGTAAATCCATAGCATTAAGAAGTGAGGACTTATGTGAAAGTATGCCTGCTCTTGAGGAAATTAGACACAATCTCATAACAGCCTTAGAGAATGCAAAAAAACAGCATCCTATGGCAAATTATTTTAGATAGGGGGCCCGATAATGTCCCATATTACATTGTATCGCAAATACAGACCCAAAAATTTTTCACAGGTAATAGGCCAGAGCACGGTTGTGCAGGTAGTCAAAAACAAGATACTTTCTGGGAAAATCCCACACGCTTTCCTTTTCTCAGGGCCTAGAGGGAGCGGTAAGACTACAGTTGCCAGGCTCTTGGCCAAGGCAGTGAATTGTACTAATTTGTCGAAAGAAGGAGAACCTTGCGGCGAATGTGGCAGTTGCAGAGCTATTACTGAAGGGAGTAGCCTAGATGTAATAGAGATAGACGGGGCATCGCACAGAGGAATAGATAATATAAGAGAGCTTAAGGAGCATGTTTCTCTTGCTCCTTTCTCCTCTCCTTATAAGGTTTACATTATAGATGAGGTTCATATGGTTACCACTGATGGATTCAATGCACTTTTGAAGACCCTTGAAGAGCCTCCTTCGTATGTGATATTTGTCTTGGCTACTACAGAACCCAGAAAAGTCCCTGTAACTATAAGATCCAGATGTCAGCACATACCATTTCATAGAATTGGCAGTCAGGATATTGTAAGTTGCCTTAAAAACGTGCTCTCTCTTGAGGGAGTTGAAGTACAGGATGACGCCCTGTGGGAAATAGCAAGGGAGGCAGATGGATCGCTGCGAGATGCTCTATCCATTCTTGAGCAGGCTTTGGCCTTTCTAGAAGAGGGGAAAGGTTTGACCCTTGATTCTATGAACCCTTTGTTAGGCGGAGGGAGTCGGAAGGATATGGAAAGGCTCATGGCTAATTTGCGCACAGATAGGGGAAAAGCCTTTTTTCTCTTGCAGCAGCTTTTGGATGTGGGCTTGACAAGTAAGAGGCTTTTTGAGGGACTTTATGAAATAGCGAGAGACTTGTGGATTTTCAATAAGTGGGGCGAAAATAGCGGGGATCTTTTAGCTGTTTCTAAAGAAGAGAAGAGCTTTCTAAAGGAAGAGAGCCCTTTTTGGAAACCAGATCATCTGTGGAAGATAATGAAGTTTTGTGTCGAAAACATGCCAAGAGCCAACCTTGGAATGAGAAGTGATGTTGCTTCTGGGCTTGTTTTAGGCTTTTTTGAGGAATTTGGATCGGCAGAGGAAATAAAGCCACAGGAAAAAACGTTTAAAAGGGAGCAAAGGGAGCACAAAAAGCAAGAAGAACCTAAAACGATAAGTCCTGGAAAAGAAATTAGAGTACCAGACAAAAACAGTTGGGATAAATTTCTTTTATGCTTTTATCCTGATAATATACTGATCTATTGTGCTTTAGCGTGCGCTGAACCTATTTACAGAGATGGGGATATTGAGGTAGTCTTTCACCCTGATCATGAAGTTGCCTTTGAATTGTTGAGGAGCCCCAGAAACCTCAGGAAGTTAAAGGATATAGCAAAAAGTTTTTGGCAGGGATCTAGGATCTTATTGAGATCAAAGGATCATATTCTTGATTTGGGAGAAGATTTTCAGCTAGAGAATGATTCTGAAAAGACTTATGTTTCAGCACAAATCGAAGTGCGAGAAAACAAGAACGAAAATGTAGAAAAACGAGTTGACAGACATCGTGAGGCTGACAGAGAAAAGAAGGGTAATGTGAGTCGTCCTTACAACAAAGAGAATGCTAATAAAAATAAAAAGGGTTTTCAGGATAAAAATTTGAAGAAACTTATGCAGCTTGTTGATGGAGAGATACTCCTAGTTAAAGATGAAGAAATATTAGAAGCTCAACAGGAAAGTGGGGAAGAACTAGAAAATGAATAATCCTTTTGTCCACCTTCATGTCCACAGTGAATACAGCCTGTTGGATGGTGCCATTCGGTGTGGCAAGTTAGCAGATAGAGTTAAAGAGTGGGGGGCTCCTGCTGTCGCTTTAACAGATCATGGAGCCATGTATGGCATCGTCGAATTTTACGAACATTGTGTGTCCAAGGGCGTAAAGCCGATTATAGGTTGTGAGGTTTACGTTGATCCTAGAGGGCACACATTAAGAGATAGACAAGGTAAGAATTATCATCTATTGCTCCTTGCTGAGTCTCAGGAAGGATATCAGAACCTTATAAAGCTTGTATCTATAGCTAACACCGATGGGTTCTACTACAAACCGAGGGTTGACCACGATCTGCTTGCCCGCTATGGGAAAGGGTTAATTGCCTCATCTGCATGTCTTTCAGGAGAAATTCCTTCGCTTATTATTGAAGGCAATTTAGAAGAGGCCAAATCCAGGGCTTCCATGTACAGGGATATATTTGGGAAGGATAATTTCTTTTTCGAGATCATGTATAACAAAGTTCCTGAGCAAGCATTGGTTAACAAAGCGTTAATGGAAATGTCAAAGAAGATGAGCATTCCGTTGATTGCTACTAATGATGCTCATTATTTAGAGAAGAGCGATGCTTCTTGGCACGATGTTCTTCTTTGTGTTCAGACGAATGCAACTATAAATGCACCAAACAGATATCGCTTTGGGTCAGATGATTTTTATTTGCGCTCTCCTGAGGAGATGTGGAGCATATTTGGGAAGGAGCTTCCAGAAGCGCTTAAAAACACAGTTGATATAGCAGAGAGATGTTCTGTTAAGATCGAATTTTCTGGTTACCATCTGCCAGAGGTGAGGCTTGCTGAAGGAGAGACCTTAGAGAAAGCTCTAAAGCGCAGGGCCAGAGAGGGGCTCAAAAGCAGGTTCCAAGGGGGAAACCCTCCTGAGGAATATGTTAAGCGCTTGGAATATGAGTTAGGGGTAATAGAGCAGATGGGTTTTGCAGGTTATTTCCTTATAGTGGCGGATATAATACAGGAGGCCAAAGCTAAAGGGGTTCCAGTGGGGCCAGGAAGAGGATCCGCCGCGGGGTCTTTAGTTGCGTATGCCCTTCAAATCACCGAAATAGACCCATTGCGCTATAACCTGCTCTTTGAGCGATTCTTAAATCCCGAAAGAATAAGCATGCCCGATATAGATACTGACATATCTGATAAGAGAAGGGATGAAGTTCTTGCCCAGATAGTGGCCAAATATGGTAGAGAGAAAGTGGCCCAGATAATTACCTTTGACCGTATGAAGAGTAAAGCTGCTATCAGGGACGTTGGAAGGGCCTTAGATATGCCATACTCAGAGGTGGACAAAGTTGCAAAGCTGGTTCCTGCTGGAGCTTCGTCCATATCGGAAGCTATGGAACAAAGCCCTGAGTTGATGGAGCTACACAGAAGTGATCCCGCCGTCAAGAGGTTATTGGATTATGCTTCAAGCATAGAGGGTCTGGCGAGGCACTGTTCTCAGCATGCGGCCGGGGTGGTTATAGCACCTAATGAGATAACAAGCTATGTCCCAGTAAGAAAGATAGGAGAAGAACAGGTCGTAACACAATTTGCAATGGAGCATATTGAAAGACTGGGCTTGGTCAAGATGGACTTTTTGGGATTGAGAACCCTTTCTGTTATAGAAGAAACCCTTAAAAACATTAGAGATAATGGTAAAACACCACCAAATGTAAATGACCTTCCTCTTGATGATGAGGCTACTTACCAACTGTTGGCAGATGGCGACACTTTAGGGGTATTCCAGTTGGAATCTTCTGGAATGAGGCAGTTACTAAGAAAATTGAGACCTGATTGCTTTGAAGACCTTATAGCGGTTTTGGCTTTGTATAGGCCAGGCCCCCTGGGTAGTGGAATGGTCGATCAGTACATAGAATGCAAGCATGGTCGTCAGAAACCCTCGTATCTTCATCCACTGCTAGAAGATGTTTTAAAGGAGACCCACGGAGTAATTTTGTATCAGGAGCAGGTCATGCAATGTGCTTCAATTCTGGCTGGCTATACCCTCGGACAAGCAGACCTTCTTAGAAGGGCCATGGGTAAGAAAAAAGTGGAAGTAATGGCAAAGGAAAGAGAGAGCTTTCTGAAGGGGTGTTCGGAGAGAGGAATAGAGGAAAAGAAGGCTGAGCAAATTTTCGACATTATCCAAGAATTTGCGGGGTATGGTTTCAATAAATCTCATAGCACTGCGTATGCGATGATAAGTTATCAGACTGCTTACCTTAAGGCGCATTTCCCGGTAGAATTTATGGCAGCATTTCTTTCAAGCCATGTCCATTCCAAGCTGGATGTACTGGCAAAACATGTGCGGGCAGTGAGAGATTCAGGCATTCATGTATCTCCTCCTGACATAAATAGGTCCCGCGACTCATTTACAGCTAACGGAGGAGAAATACTTTTCGGCTTAGGAGCGGTATCCAAGGTAGGAACTACGGCGGTAGATGCCATATTGAAAGCCAGGAAAGATGGCCCATTTGCCTCTTTTTGGGACTTTCTAAACAGGGTGGATTTGAGAGTGGTAAGTAAGGGAGTGGTGGAAAACCTCATAAAGGCTGGAGCGTTTGATAGCATATCACCAAATAGAAAACAGCTATTGGAAGCTTTGCCTGGCTTTGTAGATATTGTGCAAAAGAGATCCTCAGACGGTATGCAGCGCTCACTGTTGGACCTTGTGAGTGAAGAAGTGGATGATGAACCAGAGTTACCCGATGTTGAGGATTTTGATTTTCACTCTCGCTTGGAAATGGAGAAAGAAGCAACGGGACTTTATATTTCTGGTCACCCATGTGACCAGTATAAAAGTGATTATGGGAAATATGTGACTTGTACTCTTGAAGAACTTTCCTATTGGAAGTCGGAGAAGATAAAGCCAGTTGTAGCAGGTATTGTAGTGGAAATACAGGAAAAGTACACCCGTAAGGGAGACAAGATGGCCTTCATTGAACTAGAAGACACAGATGGGAAAGTTGAAGTGGTATGCTTTCCTGGGATTTGGAACAACATGGAGAGAAAACCGGTAAAGGGAGAAGTTTATTTAGTTAGCGGCTCAATTCAAGTAAAAGAGGGCCTTTCTTTGATAGCTGACTTAATGGTCCCCATGGTAGAAGCTCCAGTTAAGCTGAGCCCTTGGGTAAGGATTAAATTGTTTGGTGAATTCATTGACGAGAAGACTATTCTTAAGCTTTGCAAGGAATTGAAAGGCTGCCGTGGGGATACGAAGGTTATTTTTGAATATCTATGTGGTGGAAAGAAAGTCTTGTTGGTTTCTCGTTCGTTGAGAGTTAATTCAGATTTTGAAGAGGGGGCAGTTTTGGAGAAATTGAACAATGAAGCCGTAGAGTTATGTGTTTAATGTTTATAAAATAGCCAAATAACATTATAATTACCGTAGGTGGTTGATGAGCGGAGTCTATATTTGGAGGGAGAGGAAAGCATGAAAGGCAACGAATATCCTTCGGTAATGGCGGATTTTATAGTGGTTAAAGCTTTAGAGAATGGTGTTTCTGTCATTGGCTTGACTAGAGGGGAAGAGACTAGATTTTCCCACTCAGAGAAGCTGGACGCAGGGGAAGTGTGGATTTCCCAGTTTACGGAATTCACTTCTGCCGTAAAAATAAGAGGGAAGGCAGAGATATTGACAGCCCATGGAATGATAAAGAGTGGGAAAGATGATGAAGAGAGTTAAGATTGTTTGTACTCTTGGCCCTTCTTGTTCGGAGTATGATGTTTTAAAGAATATGGTTCAGGCGGGCATGAACGTTGCCCGCCTGAATTTTAGCCATGGAAACTATGATAGCCACGGCCGGCTTTTTGATAACGTTAGGAAACTAGAAGAAGAATTAGGTCGACCGCTGCCTATAATTATAGATACAAAGGGACCAGAAATAAGGACTGGCTCCCTTGTGGGGCATAAGCCGATACTTTTAAAAAGTGGGGATTTAATAGGAATTACTACCAGGCAGACTGAGGGTACCAAGGAGAAAATTTATGTGGACTACCCGAATTTGATATGCGAATTGTCTCCAGGGAGCACTATATTCATCGATGATGGGAAGATTAACCTTATAGTTGAAAAAGTAATATCTGAAGAGGAACTTTTATGTAAGGTAGTAGTTGGTGAGGAATTGGGAGAGCACAAGGGTGTTTCAGTGCCAGGTGCTTTAAACAGTTTACCCATTCTGACTGAAAAAGATGTGAATGATATTAAGTGGGCCATATCAAAAAGAGCTGATTACCTTGCCCTTTCCTTTGTTCGAGCGAGAGAAGATGTCTTGAAGGCAAGAAAAATATTGGAAGACCTAGATGGTGATTTAAAAATAATATCCAAAATAGAGACAATGCAGGCTGTAAATAACCTTGATGAGATTATAGAAGTTTCAGATGGAATCATGGTGGCAAGAGGAGATTTAGGAGTAGAGATCCCTTTAGAAGAAGTACCAATGCAGCAGAAGCGAATTATTAACTTGTGCCGCTTTGTTGGAAAGCCTGTAATTGTGGCTACTCAGATGCTTGATTCCATGATCAGGAACCCGCGGGCTACGAGAGCTGAATGCAGTGATGTGGCAAATGCGGTGCTTGATGGGGCGGATGCGCTTATGCTCTCTGGAGAAACAGCACAGGGCAAGTATCCTGTTGAAGCTGTGGAAACTATGACGAGAATAATAGAAAGAACGGAAAAAGACCACTATTTTTGGTCAATTACTTCTAACAGGTCTTATGAAGATATCAAGATAGTGTCAGATGCTGTGGGGCATGCAGCGGAGATAATAGCTAGAAAGATGGAAGCTCATGGCATTTTATGTATGACTCAAAGTGGCAGTACCGCCCAAATAGTTAGTAAATATAGACCTAGAGCGAGAATAATTGGAGCTACTCCCTCGAAGAAGATTTATAGGCGATTAGGTCTTGTGTGGGGAGTAGAACCGCTGCTGGTTTCTCAGAAGAAAAATTTAGAGGAAGCTATAACTGCCGGCATTGAGACTGCGTTACAAAAGAATATGTTAAAAGAGGGAGATTTGGTAGTTGTGACTGCTGGACTTCCAGTGGGTATTTCTGGTACCACTAACATCATAGAAGTAGTTTCTGTAGGACAGATGCTGCTTAAAGGTATACCAATAATGAAGAAGGTGGCCTTCGGTAAAATTGTTACAGCTTCTAGCGGTGAAGAAGCTTCTGAAAAAATGAGAAATGGGAATATTTTGGTGTGTAGGCAGACCGACAGAGATTTCATAGAAGCAGCTAAAAGGGCGGCGGCAATAATAGCGGAAGAAGGTGGCCTTACTAGCCATGCTGCTATACTCTCTTTGGAGTTGAGGATTCCTTGTATTGTGAATGCCAAAGGGGCAATGGAAGTATTAGAGGATGGTATGATAGTTACCGTGGACGGGAATAGAGGAATAGTATATCGGGGAAGAGTGCATTTAGAGTCGAAAGGCGAAAAAATTAGTGATTTTTTGGGGAAATCCTAATGGAAGATAATGCTTTTCTGATAATCGAAGAATGGAGTTCTCAAGAAAGAAAAACCCAAGACAAAATAAAGAATAAAAGGGAGTCTTCGAGGGGACTTTCTCTTGAGGGAGTGTTTTTGTGGGCTTCTTTGCCTAAAACTGAAAGAAGGCAAAGCGCGGTTATAATACCATGTGTTAAAGATTTAGACGGCAGAGACGCGATACTTTTGGTTGAAAAGGGGAAGAACCTCAAACACCATGCTGGACAAATGGCTTTTCCTGGAGGATCAAGAGAAAAGAACGACATGACACCTTTAGATACAGCTTTAAGGGAGTTGGAAGAAGAGGTTGGGATCGCTCAGGAAATGGTTGAGGTAGTAGAAGCGTTACCGAAAGAATATGTGTATAGCAGCGATTTTGTCATTTATCCTTATTTGGCTTACATAAATGGTGATGATTTGTTTGATGCTATAAGCCTAGACGAAGAGGAATTGGCTAGTGCAGTGCTGGTAGACATAAAAAAGCTTCCCTTACCTCCCAAATTGCGTTGGATGAAAACGCCACAAGGTGTAACTGTTTATCCAGAGTTCTATTTAAGTTCTAGGAGAATGGTATGGGGGGCTACGGCACGAATTTTGTGGAGATTAATAAGAAAATATTATATGAATACAGGTGAGCTATGTCTTTAATAGGAGCCCATATGTCCATTGCAGGTGGTTTATGGAAGGCGATAGAGAGAGGAGAATTATTGAGCTGTGAGGCAATTCAGATATTTACTAAAAATCAGCTGCAATGGCATTCATCACCTTTACCAGATCACGTTGTAGATAGGTTTTTGCGGATTTGGAGAGAAAGTCGTATCCGTAAAGTGGTGGCTCATGCATCTTATTTGATTAATTTGGCTGGGGAAGAGAGTGTAAGAAGAAAAAGTATAGAATCGTTGGTTCAGGAAATAAAAAGGTGTGATCAGCTTGGCATAGAGGATCTTGTTCTCCACCCTGGCTCCCACAGGGGAGCGGGCGTTAAGGAGGGACTAAGGCGACTTTCTGGATCATTGGAGGAAGTTTTTGCTAGGAGTGAGGAAGTGAGAGTAAGGGTTCTACTTGAGACAATGGCAGGATCGGGCGATGGTTTGGGGGCTAATTTGGAGGAATTGGAATGGGTGTTGAGCTCTTTGGATTGGACTTCCAGGCTCGGTATATGTGTTGACACCTGCCACATATTTGCTTCTGGCTATGAGTTACGTACACCCTATGCATACGAAAAACTTGTTCAAAAGTTGGAAAAATTGTTTGGATTGGAGAGAATAGGGTGTTGGCATCTCAACGATTCCAAGGAGGAAAGGGGCAGCAGAAAAGATAGGCATCAGCATATCGGAGAGGGGAAAATAGGGGAACAAGTTTTTTCAAGGATCGTCAGCGATCCCAAGTGGATGGATGTACCTTGCATTTTGGAAACGCCTAAGGAGAAAGGTTCAGATGTGAGAAATCTGACTCTTTTGCGAAAAATGAGAGGAGCATAATAAATAAGGAAGTGGAGGGGCATAAATGTTCAAATTTCCAGAGCTTGTGATCAATATTGAGAAAATCAAGGAAAACGCGAGAAAGGTAGTGCAATTATGCTCAGAAAACAGCATAGAGGTTTGGGGAGTTAGTAAGGGGTTATCTGGTAATCCCAGAGTTGCCAGGGCAATGTTGGAGGGAGGATGTGTAGGCATTGCAGATAGCAGAATGAAAAATATAGTGAGTATGAAAGAAGCTGGCATTGATGGCCCCTTTATGCTTTTACGCATACCTATGGTGAGCGAATTGGATTTAGTTGCCAAGTATGCTGATGTAACGTTGATTTCGATGAAGGAAACCATCTCTCTTTTGGAGAAAGCCTGCAGAAAAGAAGGTAGGCAGTGTGAAGTAATTATCATGGTGGACGTTGGTGATCTAAGGGAAGGAATCTGGCCAGATGAGGCGGAAGATATAGGAAACGTTCTTCGAGGATGTGAATTTGTAAAGTTTGCAGGTGTAGGAAGCAATTTGGGGTGCCTGTCTGGTGTTATACCGACAGCTGAAAATTTGACTATGTTGGTGGAAACAGGAAAGAAGATAGCAAATATGGTAGGAAATCCCCTCAAATATGTTTCTGGGGGAGGGACTTCTTCTTTGAAGCTAGTAGAGGATGGCATTATGCCACCAGAGGTAAATCAGTTGCGGATAGGGGAGGCTATTTTACTGGGTACAGATGTGACTAGAGACAGAGTGATTCCCTATTTACATGACGATGCTATAGAAGTATGTGCGGAAATAGTAGAATGTCGCAGGAAGCCCAGCAGTCCAATAGGAGAGGTCGGCGCAGATGCCTTCGGAAATGTGCCTCATTTTGAGGATCGGGGTATAAGATTTAGAGCCATTGCTGCTATCGGTAGGCAAGATGTAAGATTGGAAGGGTTAACTCCTTTGGAGGAAGGATTGGAGATAATAGGAGCATCCAGCGACCACCTTACCATGGATGCGGAGGATATGAAGAATAAGCTTAAAGTGGGGGATGTGATTCGCTTCAAAGTGGACTATGGAGCCATGTTAGCGGCTTCCACATCTCGTTATGTAAACATTAGGATTGTTTCGTAGGGGGTAGTGTATATAAAAACAGAAAAGAAGGCTGAGGGACAGCATGTTTTTTGATATGGTTCATTGGCGAGATTTTTTGGATATAGCCATAATAGCTTTTATTTTGTATAGGGTGCTTTTGCTCCTCATAGATACCAGGGCAATGCAATTGGTAAAGGGGCTTATAGTACTGGGATCGATAGCAGCTTTGGCAAGATTGGTCCACTTAGAGGCACTGTCTTGGGTATTAGGCAGACTGTTTGGGGTCATAGTCATAGCTATCCCAATCGTATTCCAGCCAGAATTGAGGCGTATGCTCGAGGAACTAGGAAGGGGCAATATTCTTAGGAGAAAGCAAGCTGAGGAGCGAGCGGGCCAGCTTACGGACGAAGTGACTAGGGCATTGGAATATCTCAGAAGCCAAAAGATAGGGGCTATTTTGGTTTTTCAGAGGAATACGGGGCTAAAGGATATTTGGCGATCTGCTGTTAAGCTCAACAGTGAGATATCAGAAGATTTGATTGTTACTATATTTTGGCCGGGAACGCCCTTACATGATGGGGCGGTTATTCTTGATAGGGAGAAGCTTATTGCTGCTGCTTGTTATTTGCCTTTAACTGAAAACAGCAATCTTTCCAGATGGATAGGCACAAGACATAGAGCGGCTTTGGGGATAACAGAAGTATCCGATGCTATGGCATTGGTAGTTTCGGAGGAAAGAGGGGAGATAGCGTTAGCTATAAATGGCCACTTGTCGAGAAAATTAAGGGAGGACCAAATTAGAAGGTTGCTCCTACATTATTTTTCTGCTGTTTCAAGAGGCTCTAGCCCCTGGTGGGAGACATTGAAGAAAGAGCTAAAAACCCTTTGGCCCGTTAGAGAAGGGAACAGGAAGGAAGACAAAGATGCTAAAGGAAATTGATCGTCTGCTTTCGTCTAGAACGTTTCTCAAGGTGATTTCCTTATTGATGGCAATTGCCATTTGGTATTATGTAGCTTCCGATAGAACTTCGGAAGTTATACGTACTTTTTTGTTTCCAATAGAGTATCTTAATGTACCTTCTGAATATGCCATAAATAGCAATGTCCGAAAGGTTGAGGTGCAAGTATCTGCAAGCAGAGAGCTTTTCCTGGGTAAGAGGTGGTCTGAAATAACGTGCCAAGCAGATTTGAGAGGGCTGGGGCCAGGGAGGCACGTGGTGCCAGTAAAGGTCATTTTACCATCCGGATTTAAATTGATAAGTATTTCGCCAGCAAGTATAGAAATAAATATAATCAAAACCCAGAGTAAGGAAGTGCCAATAAAGTTGAAAGTTTCGGGTGGCCTTCCTCCAGGATATACTTTGGAAGAAGTGCGAATAGAGCCTGAGAAAGTTGTGGTCAAAGGACCAGAAAATGACCTGCGAAATATATCTGATGTAAAAGCAGAAGTAACTTTTGAGATGTTGAAGGATAGAAACAGCCTAGTTTTGCCTTTAAAGGTAAGCCAAGAAACATCTGGTGCTGGGTTGATAATAGAGCCATCTAGAGCCAAAGTAAGCTACTTTTTGATAAAAGGCGTTCCTAAAAAAACAGTACCTATAAAAATAAAAGTGGAAGGAAAACTGGATAGAAATTATAAAATGAAAGATATAACTATTGAACCTAAAAATGCAGTTGTTGAAGGGCCCTTGGAAGTGATAGAAGATATAAAAGAAATAATTTTACCAGTGAACGTCAATGGAATTAAAGAAGATGTGACTATTAAAGCATCTATGCCTGAAATCTACAAAGGAGCAAAAGTTTTGGCACCTGATAGGGTGACGGTTAATTTGATGGTGGAGCCCAACCTAGTGAGACGGACCTTTGAACAGGTTTTTATAGTGATTAAGGGGAAAAGCATTTATCCTTCCTGGAGGGTAAAACCAGAGAGTGCATCGGTTACGTTGGAAGGAATATCTTCTGTTTTAGAAGAAGGGGCGCCTGTACCAGTAGAACTTTATGTTGAGGTAACGAACTTGGTATCTACTGAGATTAGAGTCCCTTTGCAATATAAGCTTCTAAAGCCTGGAGTGAAGGTTTTAAAGATAGAGCCTCCCACTGTGAAGGTGTTCGCTAATATGGAGTGAAATAAGTTTCGAAGAGGTGAATATTGTGGATAAAAGACATAGTATAAGGTGCCTTTTTGGTACCGATGGAGTTAGGGATGTTGCTAATCGTGGTTTTATGACCCCTGAAATGGTTTTGAGGTTAGGAAGGGCCTATGTTCTCTATCTCATAGAGAAGAGGGGTAATTCCAAGCCAACGATTGTTGTCGGGAGGGACCCCAGGCATTCGGGCAAAATGTTAGAGTCAGCCCTAATAGCAGGGATGGTGTCAGCAGGAGCAAATGTGATGACTTTAGGGGTTATACCAACCCCCGGAGTGAGTTATATGGTTAGGAAGTTACGAGCTAGCGGAGGGGCTGTTGTTAGTGCCTCTCATAATCCTCCTGAATATAACGGCGTTAAATTCTTAGACGAAGAGGGGAGCAAGCTATTAGATGAGTCAGAGGGGGAGGTTGAGGAATATATAGGTGATAGCCTTAATGATGACTGGAGACCTACCGGTGCATCAATAGGCAAAATCGAGGAAAATTCTGACGGTTGGAAAGAATATGCCGAATGGCTGAAGGGACTTTTCGATAGGTCAGTTTTTGATAAATGGAAGATATTAGTTGATTGTGCCAATGGAGCTGTCGTAGCACCTGCTATGGAGGTTTTCAGTAGCATGGGCTGCGAAGTAGATTTTTTGGGAGTACGCCAAGATGGGTTGAGTATAAATGAACGTTCAGGTGTTATGCATTTGAATAATTTGGCGAAACAGGTTAGTGAGGATAAATACGACTTTGGGATCGCCTTTGATGGAGATGCAGATAGAACGTTGATTGTAGATTCAAAAGGTCGTGTTATAGACGGAGATGTTATGTTGTGGGTTCTTGCAAGATGGCTCAAAAGTTCGAATGACCTTGGAGCTGGAGTGGTGGCAACAGTAATGAGCAATATGGCTCTTGAAGAGCAGTTGCAGAAGGAAGGTATAGCTGTCTTCCGATGTAAGGTTGGAGATCGATACGTTTTAGAGACGATGGACAAATATAATGCTTTTCTGGGGGGGGAGCAGTCAGGACATGTAATTTTAAAGAAGTTTACATCTACAGGAGATGGTCTTCTCTCTTCGCTGGCGTTTGTAACTGCCTGTTGCTATCTTAACGAAGATCTGTCGACTTTGATCGATAGGTTTCATCGTTACCCCCAGTTATTGAAAAATGTGCCCTTAGACAAAAAAGAGAAGGTTATGGGAGATCCAGAATTGTGGAGTGTCATCAGGGAGATTGAGGAAGAAATGAGGGGTGTAGGCAGGATTTTAGTTCGCCCATCGGGGACGGAGCCTTTGATTAGGGTATTAGTGGAGGCTAAGGAAGATTCAATGTTGGAGCTTTCTGCCAAGAAGGTGGTAGATGCTATTATTAGAACTGCTACCAAAGCTTAAGGAGGTTTGTTATGAAAAGGAAAAGCTTGGTGAAAACATGCCTTTTCCCTGTCGCCGGTTTAGGTACCAGGTTCCTTCCAGCAACCAAAGAGATCCCTAAAGAGATGTTGCCCGTATTGGATAGACCAGTTATAGCTTATGGTGTTGAGGAGGCTCGTTTGTCAGGCTGTGAAAAAATAGTTTTTGTCACATCAAGAGGAAAGAACTCTATTTTAGATTATTTCGATCGCAACTTAGAGCTAGAAAAGGAGCTTGAGAAAAGGGGTAAAAAGGACCTGGTAGAGAAAGTAAAAAGTATTTCGAAAGATATAGAGTTTGCCTCGGTGCGTCAGAGCCAGCCTCTTGGGTTAGGGCATGCAGTATTGATGGGGGAGGCTTTTTGCGATGAGCCGTTTTTTGGGGTTATATTGCCTGACGATATAATGATTCCCCCTCAAGGAGGTTGTCCGGTGCTAAGGCAGCTCATAGATGTATGTGAATCCCAAAATGCTTCAGTGATAGCCTTGATGGAGGTTCCACCTTCAGAGACAAGTAGGTATGGAATAGTAGAGATAGGTCAAGTTATAGGTGAAGGACTTTTCTCCATAAAGGGAATGGTAGAGAAACCTTCTCCTGAGGATGCGCCAAGCAATTATGCCATTATGGGGAGATATGTTCTTTCTTCCAAGATATTCAAGTACATAAAAAAGTGTACCCTTGGTGCAGGAGGGGAATATCAGCTCACCGATGCCATTAGATTGCTCCTTGAAGAAGAGCCTGTCTACGGGGTTGTCTTCTCAGGTGAAAGATATGACTGTGGGACAGGTGAAGCTTGGTTAAGAACCAATGTGGCATTGGCGCTTAGGGAGCAATCTTTGCGAACAATAATTTTAGAGGAGGTGAACAAATATAAAGAGGAGATTATGGAGTAGTTATTGAAGATTTGAATACGATAAGGTTGGATAATGTCAAGCGCCTGAGCTGGCTCAAGTCAGCTGACGAGGGCTGGGATTTTCGAAGTTTCGGCGGGTGTCCCAGGGGTTGTAGAGGTCAGCCCAAAAAGTCGTTTTACAAAACCGCGGAGCGATCTGTGGGACAAAGGAAGCGGCAACCTCTCTATTGTAGTTAATCAGGAAGGAGTGTCATAAATATAGATGTGCGGAATTGTTGGATATGTGGGTAAGAAGAATGCCTCAAGTGTCATACTGGATAGTTTGAGGCGTCTTGAATATAGAGGCTATGACTCGGCAGGCATGGCTATTGATGGAGCAGATGGTATAGAAATATACAAAGAAGTAGGTAAGGTAGCGGATTTGGCAAAGCGAGTAGAAGGAAACATCTTTAACGCAAAGAGAGGCATAGGTCATACTAGATGGGCTACTCATGGTGGTGTAACACTACTGAATGCCCATCCTCACAGCGATGGGAACGGGCAGCTTGCTTTGGTGCACAATGGAATTATAGAGAATTACATGGACATAAAAGAACAGCTTTTGCGTGATGGAGTGGTATTTAAATCAGAGACGGACACAGAAGTAATAGTACATTTGCTCTCTAGGTATTATGATGAGACAAAAGATATGGTTAAGTCAATGGTTAAACTTCAAGAAGCTTTAACAGGTTCTTATGCCCTCGCTGTTATTAGAGAAGGGGAGGATAAAAAGATATATTGTGTTCGAAGAGGATCTCCCTTGGTTTTGGGAGTCGGTGATGGAGAGACATTTTGTGCATCTGATATTCCAGCTTTTCTTCCATACACCAGATCGGTGATTTATTTGGAAGAAGGGGAAATAGCAGAGCTCAGGCCCGATGGAGTCATGGTATGGGACAGCCAGGGTGAAGTTGTAGATAAAGAGGCCCATACCGTTGAATGGGATGTAGACATGACTGAAAAAGCTGGTCATTCTCATTATATGCACAAGGAAATCCATGAACAGGGAATGGTCTTGAGAACGACGTTGAAAGGGCGTATAGCTGACGGCAAGGTTGATTTATCTAGTGATTTGGCTTGGACCCCAGAGGATGCTAAAAAATGGAATAGAGTCCATATAGTTGCCTGTGGTACTTCTTATTACGCTGCTCTGGTGGCAGAAAGAGTTTTTGAAAGATGGACAGATATGGAGGTTAGGGTGGACATAGCATCTGAATATAGGTACCGAAGCTTGAGGTGTGACCCCCAGACCCTTGCAATTTTTGTCTCCCAATCTGGGGAGACGGCGGACACTATTGCCGCTCAGCGAAAGGCCAGAGCAGAAGGGGCTCATTGTCTGGCTATAACTAACGTTAGAGGGTCTACGCTGGCAAGAGAGGTCCATAGCGTCTTGCTTTTAAAAGCTGGACCAGAGATAGGTGTGGCTGCTACAAAGACTTTCACAGGGCAGGTAGCTGCTTTGTTCCTTTCGGCTCTTTATTTAGGACGTTTGCGGAGCTCCATCACTGTAGATGAAGAGGAGCGTTTGGTAAACGAATTCTTGCAAATACCTTACAAAGTAGAGAACATACTGGAAAAAGAAAACAAAGTAATAAAGCTTGCGCAGAAATATTATGACCGAAAGGATTTTCTGTTTATAGGAAGGGGTATATCTTTCCCTGTGGCGTTGGAGGGGGCCCTCAAGTTAAAGGAGATTTCTTATATTCATGCGGAGGCCTATGCAGCCGGAGAGATGAAGCATGGTCCTATTGCCCTTTTGGATGCTAAAGTTCCTGTTATGGCAATTGTTCCTAAGGATATGATGTATGAAAAAACACTTTCAAACGTACTGGAGGCTAAGGCCAGGAACGCTCCTGTGTTGGGTATTTGCACAGAGGGAGATGATCACGCATCGAAATACATGGATGACTATTTTGAGGTTCCGTGGACTGATGAGGAGTTTTCTCCATTTTTAACGGTAGTTCCCTTGCAGCTGTTTGCTTTTCATATGGCTAAGATGCTTGGTAGGGAAATTGACCAACCCAGAAACTTGGCAAAGAGCGTAACTGTGGAATAAAGCATAGAGCGGAAAGTTGTATGCATATAGGGTGTTGTAGTAGAGTAAAAGAAAGATAGCTGTAATTATACGTAGAGATTATATAAAAGGCGGTGGGTGAGGCTTTTTACCGCTTACCGCCGCCTTTATCTTGTTTGCTTAGTGTGTTGTCCCTTCGGAGAGGAGTGGGTCAGTAAAAGGGAAATAAATTCGTATGTGAGTGATGCTGGCCAAAGCATAATCTTTTTTCCCCACAGCTTCTGGCATCCAACTCCATTTCCCTCCATTTATTCTTACTAAAACCAGCGGTTTCCTGCCGTAAGTGGACCACAGATCCCATAATTTCTCTCCTCGCGCAGGTCCGGGAACAAAGTAACTGCTAAAAAGCGGTGCACTGCCCACGAATTTTCCCTTATAAGGAGCTACTATCAGCCATTGGGTAAGCTTCCAGGCTGAGTACATTTCCCTTGAAGCGGCATGTTCTAGAGGTAAGATCTGGAAGCCTCCAATTTGCCCTTTAGGAGAAGTACTTATATCTATCACGCCTGGATGATTTGCTCTTATCCTACCTTTGTCCTGAAAAAGAGTTCCTTGAAAGCGCCCGCTTCCTGAGACAGGTTTTATTACCCTACCTAAAATCGAAGGGCCTTCTCTGGTCCACAGGGTGATCTTTCCCCCTGGGCGGTTTTCTATTTCAACGAAATATGGGCTAACTTTAGGTTCTTGACGTATTTCCAAGACCCATGGTTCCTTCGGGATGCCTTTATATTGCTTGTTTAGGTTGGGTTTTACTTTGCTTCCTACAGTAGGGGCCCATGCGCCGAATATGCCATGGCCAGGGGGGATGGTTGTTAAAATATATGAATTTTTGCCTGCTGCCGGAGCAATCGTGCCTTGAGGTAATATGCTTATGGTTCTGCCATGACCATCTTCCAAACTTACGAGAATGTGTAAGGCGTTTACTGCAGAGGCTACTACCGTACCTGGAGTGCCCCATTTGGATGCGGTGAATGAGGGCCATCTGGTTTTTTTAGGTATTTGCACAACTTTGCCTAGAATAACGGGTGGCTCTGTTTCTCTTTGTACCGTGATAGAGCCTCCTGGGAAACATTCTATTCTTATGACAAATCCGTGATTTTTAAAAGCTAAAACTGCATGGGGCGTGAAGGTAAATATAAATATCCAGATGCATATTAAAATCAGGGATTTGGCTTTTTTCGAGAATAGGTTATTCATTTTCTACACCTGCTTCGATTTTATCGGTGCTATTTTTGTTTTGAAATCTCTTATGGCATAAAAAGAAGGCTGTTATTATGGCAGCTGGCAATACAGGAGCAATAGCTAGCCACATTTTTATTTTATAAAGCAAAACAAAAGCGATAGAAAAAAAAGTAAAAAGACTTCCCCAAAAGAGGTTTCTCCATATTGGTGAATTAGATTTTCTAGCGACAGATGATATTATCACCACAGAAAAAAATATTGGCAGGACAACCAAAAAACTGTAGGTATATGATGAGGTCTCTTTAAATATCATCTGCATGGTTTTCTCTCTTTTCCAATACCCCTTAGGCGTTAAAAATGATAGAATGACAGGTGTGACCGATTTATGATAACAAAAAATCTAACATCTTGACAGATAGTGGGTTATCCAATATATAATTGCAAAGCCACTTTGGGGTGTAGCCAAGTTGGCAAGGCAGCGGACTTTGGATCCGCGATCGCTGGTTCGAGTCCAGCCACCCCAGCCAAAGTCTAATAATAAGGGGAAGCCCGGGCTTCCCCTTATTTAATGTTGTTTTTTTGCTAAAAGAATTTATATTTGTATAATGTCAGTGCAAGTTACGTAAAATTGATTTTTTTGCTTTCAATAAGGAGAGGCTGAAATGGTAAAACCTACAGTAGGAGCGGTAGTTTTGGCTGCGGGTAAGGGGACCCGCATGAAAAGTTCCAGGCCCAAGGTTATGATACCTTTGCTGGAAGAGCCCATACTTTATTATCCTTTAAAAGCCCTGTCTGGTGTGCCTTTCTTGCAGGATATAGCGGTGATCGTAGGATGGAAGAAAGAAGAAGTGGAAAGTTACTTGAGGGTTTCTTGGCCTCAGGTAGTTGCTATAACACAAGAACAGCAGTTTGGAACAGGGCATGCAGCTCAAATTGCCTCAAGTTGGTTTTCTAAGTATGACCATGTAGTAATCATGCCTGGGGATGTGCCATTGGTCGAAAGTGAAACATTGAAAAGCCTTATTGAGGAGCATGTAGAGAAATGCAGCGACGGTACGTTTTTGGCTTTTTGCCCTTCAGAGGTGAAAGGGTATGGTAGAGTTATTGTACTTGATGGCAAAGTTAGAATAGTGGAGGAGAAGGATGCCACAGAAGAAGAAAAGAAAGTTAATTTGGCTAACGCGGGAATATATGTGTTTAAGACAGAATCGCTAATTAAGGCTTTAGGGGAAATAAGTAACAATAATGCTCAAGGGGAATACTATTTGACTGATGTAATTGAGCTTCTCTCAATGAAGGGTAAGGCGGTTAGGGTAAAGGTTTTAGAAGACCCTTCAGAGGCAAAAGGAGTAAATAGTCCTTCTCAACTCATAGAAGCATCTGAAACTATGCGCGTAAAAATTATTAGAAAACATCTAGAAAACGGTGTTAGATGTGACGATTTTGCATCTTTGTGGATTGGCCCCCAGGTAATAATAGAACCAGATGTTCGCCTTGCCCCTAGCGTTCAGCTTTGGGGGAAGACTTTTGTCTCTTGTGGAAGTGAGATAGGAAGTTACTCCGTCTTGAGAAATGTGCAGGTTGGACCTAAGGCTGTGGTTAAAGAGCATGTTGTTTTGGAAAATAGTTCAGTAGGTGAGGGTGCGACGGTAGGTCCGTTTGCCTATGTAAGGGAGAGTAGCGTAATTGAAAAGCAGGCCTTTGTAGGTAAATTTGTGGAGATAAAAAAGTCCAAGATAGGGAGAGGAAGCAAAGTTCCCCATCATTCATATGTGGGAGACGCAGAGGTTGGATCTAATACTAATATAGGAGCTGGAACTATAACGTGTAACTACGATGGAAAGAAAAAAAATAAGACTGTAATAGGTGATAATTGTTTTATAGGGAGCGATACCATGCTGGTGGCGCCAGTAACCATAGGGGATGGAGCTTATACTGGTGCAGGATCAGTTATAACTAAGGATGTTCCTCCTGGTAACCTTGCTATAGGCAGGGCGAAGCAGAAGAATATAGAAGGATGGATTAAAAGACGTGAAAAACGAGGGGAGGAGATTTAAATGGTGTCCAAATTGAGAGAAATAAAAGTTTTTACTGGCACAGCGCATCCCCTTTTTGCTGAGAGGGTTTGTGAAAGCCTGGGTAGTAAGCTGGCAGCAGCTAGATTGTTTAGGTTTTCAGATGGAGAAATAGGGGTATCCGTCGAGGAAAGTGTAAGAGGAGCAGATGTGTATGTTATACAACCAACGTGCCATCCTGTTAATGAAAATTTGATGGAGCTTCTGATTATGATTGATGTTTTACGTCGGGCTTCTGCTTACAGGATAAACGTTGTTACTCCCTATTTTGGATATGCAAGGCAGGACAGAAAAACTAAGGCTCGAGAGCCCATAACAGCTAAGCTAGTGGCAAATCTCATTGAAAAAGCAGGCGCGGACAGGCTCATAGCGGCAGATTTGCATGCGGGACAAATACAGGGTTTCTTTGATATCCCAGTAGATCACCTTACAGGTGTGCCCCTTTTGGCCTCATACTTTAAGCAGCAGCTTAAAGAAGAGATAGAAAAAGATAACCTTGTTGTTGTTTCTCCGGATATAGGAGGTGTTGTGAGGGCTAGGCGTTTTGCGGTACATTTGAATGCAGACCTGGCTATTGTAGATAAGAGGAGATCTCATGAAGTAGCTAACTATAGCGAAGTTATGGAGATCATAGGGGATGTTAGTGGGAAAACAGCCATTGTGGTTGACGATATAATTGATACTGCTGGAACGGTAGTGCAGGCAGCCGAAGCCCTCTTGGAGAGAGGGGCTTCTAGGGTTTATGCGTGTGCAACCCATGGTGTACTTTCTGGTCCCGCTGTTGAGAGGATCAAAAAATCGTCCATTGAAATGTTAGTTTTGACTGATACTGTGAATATCCCTGAAGAAAAGCGCCTGAGCAAGGTAAAGGAGCTTTCGATAGCTCCCCTTTTTGCTGAAGCCATAAGCAGAATTCATTCAGACCATTCTGTCAGTATTCTTTTTAGGTAAATGAAGTTTAGAAGTTAGAGTATAAAAAGGAGGAACGAAAGATGACTCTTAATGCAAGAATTCCCATGAAAAGAAGAGAAACAGGAAGTAAAGGGGCTAACAAGAAAATAAGGAAAGAAGGTTATATTCCAGGAATATATTATGGTCCAGAGCTAAAAGAAGCTGTTCCTGTAATGGTTGATGCTAAAGCTATTAGGCCTTTTGCCAACTCTGCACACTGGGAAACAATAAGAATTGAATGCCAATTTGAGGATGGAACAGAAGCAGAGTGTTTGATGAAGGAAATTCAAAGAGAGCCTTTGACAGGGGAGATTCTTCATATTGATTTCCTCAAACTTGTCAAGGGGCATAAAGTTATGGTTAATGTTCCAGTTGATGTGGTAGGTAAGGATGTGTGTGTGGGTGTCAAACAGGGTGGAATTCTTGAGATTTTAATGCACGAAATAGAGATGGAGGTGCTTCCCAAGGAAATTCCTGAATCAATAGTTGTAGATGTATCAAAATTGGGTATAGACGAGGTAATTCACATAAAGGATTTGCCTTTGCCAGAGAGTGCTGTGGTAGAGCAAGACCCCAATACACCTGTAGTTATGATCTCTACTGCAAGGATTGAAGTAGAGGAAACTGAGGTTGAGGAAGAAGAGACGGAAGTAGAAGTCATCAAGAAGGGAAAGAAAGAAGAGGGGGAATAGTTTTTTGCTGCTTGTGGTAGGGTTGGGGAATCCAGGTCCCCGATATGTGTGGACACGGCATAATGTTGGTTGGCTTTTCGTCGATCGGTTGATCGAAGAAACAGAGGCAAAGCTGAGAGTTCATAACAGAAACTACATGCTGTGGGGGCCTGTTGATATTGGTAACAGGAAAGTAGCCATGATGAAACCTACAACCTATATGAATAGAAGCGGCATGGCTTTAAAGGATTTACCGGAAGGTTTTAGTTGTGATGCTGGTGACTTGTTGGTAGTTTATGATGATGTAGCTATACCTTTCGGGAAAATGAGACTTCGTAAAAAGGGCTCAGCTGGTGGACATAATGGTATTATGTCTGTATTGGTCTCTCTTGGGACTTTTGAGGTTCCTCGTCTGAGGATTGGCATAGGAAATGAAAAAGCTCAAGGGGAGTTATCTGAGTTCGTCTTATCTGAATTTACGGAAGAAGAGAAGGAGAAGTTGCCAGCACTTTTCGATAAAGCAATTGAAGTTGTCAGGTACGTCGCAGATGGTGCTTGGGATATTGGAATGCAGGTAGCTAATTCTTTTGTTTTGGAATAAAATTCTTTGTGCGCGGGGGACTGAGAAGCACTGTGATTTCTCTCCCTTGCGCACAGTTTATTTAAAAAGGTGAAAATGAATAGATTTAGGTACATAAAGGATCTAAGTGAATTGTCTTCAGAAAAAAGCAAGGGGAGAGTTCGCCTACACTTAAAAGGTAAAACGAGTGCTTTGGCTTGGATCTCAAGAATGCTATCTCCTCCAGTTTTGTTTGTTTTTCCAGATAAAAGAACCCGGGAGGATTTTGTTCTAGACTGGATGTCTATTGCAGGCAAGAAAAAAATTGAAGTTTTGCCAGAATTACCTTTAACTCCTGAGGGTTTTGAAAACGAGGCGCTAAAGGTAAATAGAGGGCAAATCCTCCTAGACTGGAGCAAAGGGAAAAGCCATTTGGCTTCTACGCCTGCGTCACTTCTAGCTCCTTTTATCCTTCCAGAAAAGGTGTTTCATATAAAAAAGCATAGCCAAGTTAACAGAGAAGAACTTTTGGAGTGGCTTTCAAATGAAGGTTATGAAAGAACAGATATCGTTTGGTTGCCGGGACAATATGTAAGCAGAGGAAGTATAGTAGACGTTTTTAGCCCCACAAGCAAAAATCCTGTTCGCATTGAATTTTTTGATGAAGTAGTAGAAAGTGTGCGCTTTTTCAAGCCTGATGATCAAAGAAGTATTTCCGTTATAGAGGAAGTTTGTTTTTTTAGCTTAAATAGCGGGAAAAGAGCTGATATTGAGGAGATAATCCCCTCAAATACGCAAGTGATACTATACGAACCTGCAGAAATAGAGAAAAACGCTAGTGACTGGAGCTGGCTTGCTGAGGAAGTTTATAAAAATACAAATGCCAACAAATCAACATCATTGAGCTGGGAAAAACTTTTAGGCTGTTTTAGCGAACTAATGACAATAGAGATTGCCAAGAAGATAGAGCTAGCAGAATTTAGGGCAAGGATAGAAGAGCTCCCCCAATTCAAGGGGGATGTTAGAGCTTATAGGGGTTTTGTCAGATATTGGGGGGGAAAAAATTATAATATACACATTTTCCATTCTGTTCAGGATGTTTCTTTATTTGAACATGATCCGAATGTGTGCGTTGCAAAAGGAAAGCTTTCTAGTGGTTTCATAGACCATTCTACTAAGGAAGTTTTTTTAAGTGATCTGGAGCTGTATGGTTTGTCTGCCTCTACTGAAGGTAAGGTTTATCATGCAGGTCCTCCTTTAGAGTGGAACGAGATAGTAATCAAATCTTCGTATGTGGTGCATGAAGATTACGGCATAGCAAAGAATTTAGGCATAGAGACTCTTACTGTGGATGGCATGTCCACAGATTTTGTTGTTTTGGAGTTCGCGGAGAAAAAACGGCTAATGGTTCCACTATTGCAGCTTTATAAGATAGCTCCTTATTATGTTCCCGAGACTATGGAGGTAAAGCTTGATAGGCTTAAAGGGAGAGCCTGGAAGAAGTCTAAGGAGAAGGCGAAAGAAAGAGCCCAGAAAGCTGCAGAGATGTTGGTAGCCATGTATTCCCAGAGAGAGACCGTAAAAGCCACCCCTTGTGGCAAGGACGGAGAGATTCTAAAGAAGCTTGAATCAGATTGTCCTTTTTCATTGACGCCAGATCAAGATAAAGCCTTAAAGGCGATAAAAAAAGACCTTGAATCAGATAGGCCCATGGATCGATTGCTTGTAGGCGATGTGGGTATAGGGAAAACGGAGGTTGCAATCCGATCAGCCGTCAAGATGGTGGAAAATGGAAGACAAGTTTTTGTGTTGGCCCCTACGACGATTCTTTCTCAACAACATTACATGACCTTTAAGATTAGATGTTCAGGTTTACCGGTAAATATAGAACATATTACCAGGTTTTCGCCTCCCTCGGAGGATAGGCGCATCAAGGAAGGCTTAGCTTCTGGGGAGGTCGATATCTTGATAGGAACCCATAAACTGCTTCAAAAAGATATAAAAGCTAAAAATCTAGGGTTAGTGATAATAGACGAAGAACACCGCTTTGGTGTGTTTCACAAGGAGCTGCCTAAGTTTATTGAGCCAAGTGTCCATGTCTTAACAATGACAGCAACTCCCATACCAAGGACTTTGTATCTTGCCCTAGGTGGGCTTAGAGACCTGTCTGTAATAAATACTCAACCATATAGGCGTAAACCGGTTATAACGTACATTGGCTCTTGGAATCCAGTTTTAGTTAAACGGGCAATAATTAGAGAAAAAAACAGAGGAGGGCAGGTCTTTTATGTTCATAACAGAGTTGAGACTATTAGACAAAAAACTTTGTTTCTGTCAGAGCTTCTGCCTGAAATTAGAATAGGGGTTGCTCATGGGCGAATGAAGGAGAGGGAACTAAATTCCGTTATGGAGGAATTTGTGGCAGGTAAAATTGATGTCCTAGTATGTACAACCATTGTGGAAAGTGGATTAGATATCCCTTCTGCCAATACTCTTATCGTAGATAATGCTCAGGAGCTGGGGCTGGCCCAGCTGTATCAACTTAGGGGTAGAATTGGAAGGAGGGAGGAGCAAGCTTTCGCCTTTTTTATGTATCCCAAAGAGGAGGCACTTACTCAAGAGGCCAGAGAAAGATTGGAAGCGATAGCCGATTTAGGGGAGGAGTTGACGGGCTACGAGCTGGCTAAGCGAGATCTTCAAATAAGAGGAGGGGGAGAAATTTTAGGATTTCGCCAGCATGGGCACATAGAGAGAGTAGGTTTTCATCTGTACTGTAAAATGTTGGAAGAAGAGGTTGCTAAGTTGAAAGGCAGGCAAGAGTTTGCTCAAACTCATGTGGATATAAGGTTACCATTATCTTTCCCCTCTTACTTTATGCCCCAATCATCGGTAAGAGTGGCATTTTTCCGCAGATTATTGAGAAGTGAATCTCTAGAGGAGGTTTATGCTTTAGAAAAGGAAGCCAGAGATAGATTCGGGAAGTTGCCGGAAAGTATGATATTTTTGTTCTCAGCGGCCAGGATTAAGCTCATAGGGCCACGTTTAGATATTGTAAGTGTAAGATGCACAAAAGAGGAAACTTTGGTGTGGGGAGAATGTAAGGATATATTGCCAAAGCTATCTCCCACCGAGTGGTTTTATAAATCTGATGGTAGTATAGTAGGACCCGGTGGATACAGGGGCTTACTCCTTTTAGATAGGGCACTTAGAACTTTTTTGAGTATTTAGGGAGGAATTTGAATGTTAGATAAAAAAGATTTAGGAGATAAGGTGGACAATTTATTGGGGGTAATGGAAAGACTTAGAGCTCCAGGTGGATGTCCTTGGGATAGAGAACAAACCATGGAAACTCTTAAACCTTTTATAATAGAAGAAGCTTATGAACTTGTAGAAGCGATAGATAGAGGGGATGTCCAGGATATAGAGGAAGAGTGCGGCGATCTACTTCTGCAGGTAGTGTTTATATCTCAACTTGCCAATGAGAAGAGGATTTTTACCTTTAGCTCGGTTGTGGAGAAGCTAGTAGCAAAGTTGATAAGGAGGCATCCTCATGTATTTAGTAACACTGAGGTGGAAAGTAGTGAGGAAGTGAGGAAAAACTGGGAGAAAATAAAAAAAGAGGAGAGAAAGGAAGGCAGAAAAGACTCTTCTATACTAGCTGGGATTCCCAAAAAATTGCCTGCTTTAATTAGAGCACTGCAAATACAGGAAAGAGCGGCAAAAGTGGGTTTTGATTGGCCTCAAGGGGAGATTGCCCCTCTTTTTGACAAGTTGCAGGAGGAGATAGAAGAGTTGGAGGAAGCGAGAGAAAAAGGAGATGACAGCAAAATAGAAGAGGAGTTGGGAGACTTGCTCTTCATAGTAGTTAATTTGGCTAGGCATCTTAAGAAGGATGCAGAGATATGCCTGCAAAAGGCCAATGATAAATTTACGAGAAGATTCCAATTTATAGAAGAGTCAATAGAAAGAAGTGGTAAAAAATGGACGGAATACTCGTTGGAAGAATTGGAGGCATTGTGGCAAAAATCGAAGGTCGATATTTAATTGTGGAATAAAAATAAACATACGTATAAAATAGCTAGCATTGGAACAGTATGACTTGGAGGTGCCTAAATGGAACCGAGAAAGAAGAGGCCGAACAAGCAGCAAGATAATAGTTTAGTGAAAAATGTGGCGGAAGAGGAGAAAGTGCAGGCTCAGCCTGAGAAGCAAAAGAAAAAAAAGGTGTTTATTACGGAAACAGCCCTAAGAGATGCTCATCAGTCTATAATGGCAACGAGGATGAGGACTAAAGACATGTTACCTGTTGCGGAGCTCATGGATGAGGTAGGTTATCATTCATTAGAGGTGTGGGGTGGGGCAACTTTTGACGCATGCATGCGTTTCTTAGATGAGGATCCGTGGCAACGTCTTAGAGAGCTTAGAAAGAGATTCAAGAAAACCAAACTGCAGATGCTTCTTAGAGGGCAAAATTTGGTGGGATATCGCCATTATGCTGATGATGCCGTGCGAGAGTTTGTAAAGAGGGCAGTAGGTAATGGTTTGGACATTATAAGAGTGTTTGATGCTTTAAATGACTTAAGGAATATGGAGGTTGCGGCGGATCAGATCAAGAAGGAAGGCTGTCATCTACAGATGTGTATCTCCTATACGATATCTCCTGTTCATTCCCTAGATTCTTTCGCTAAGCTTTCGCAAGAGATGAAGAATATGGGGGCTGATTCCATATGTATCAAAGATATGGCAGGCCTCTTGAGCCCTGTGGATGCGGCCAATTTAGTTCGAGCCATAAAAGAAAAGACCTCTTTGCCTGTGCAGGTACATTGCCATTATACCAGCGGGATGGCCTCTATGGCTTATTTTGCGGCTATAGAGGCAGGGGCAGATGTGGTCGATTGTGCCATATCGCCGCTATCCATGGGGACAAGTCAGCCAGCTACAGAAGCAATAGTGGCTGCACTGAAAGGTAGTGAAATGGACACGGGGATAGAACTTACAAAGCTGGTGCCCATTGCTGAGCATTTCAAGAAGGTCAAAGAGGAAAATCGCAGCTTGGTGATGGGGATAGAGGGTGTAGATGTAAATGTGTTGATCTACCAAATTCCTGGAGGAATGTACTCTAACCTTGTGAGCCAGCTAAAGGAACAAAATGCATTAGAAAAATTACATGATGTTCTGGAGGAAGTGCCCAAAGTCAGGAAAGAGATGGGATATCCACCTCTTGTTACTCCTACGAGCCAACTTGTTGGAACTCAGGCGACATTAAACGTGCTTACCGGTAATAGATGGAAGGTAGTGCCAAAAGAAGTTAAAAACTATTTCTTAGGTTTCTATGGGAGGCCTCCAGGGAAGATGGACGAAGAGATAAAGAAAATTGTAATAGGAGAAGATGAGCCTATTAAAGGGCGCCCTGGGGAAATCTTGGAGCCGGAGCTTGAGAAGGCAAGGGAAGTAATGGAACCCTGGATTGTAGAGCCGGAAGATGTTCTTAGTTATGTCCTTTTCCCAGCTGTTGCTAAAGATTTCTTAGTAAGGAAATATGCTAGAGAGACTAAAAGGGATGTTGGCCTCCAAGAGGCTATTGAAAATGTTGCATATCCCGTATGATATAATCCCGCTGTATGATCGTGATTGAGAGAAACTGAAAATGGAGGGAAAAAGATGTCAGTTGAAAAGCAGATATTAAGTACTATTGAGGAAAAAATAAGGCCGGCGCTCCAGAGTCATGGCGGAGATGTTGAGTTTGTTGAATTTGATGAGCAGAATGGGGTTTTGAAGGTAAGGCTGCAGGGGGCTTGTGGGAGTTGCCCCTTTGCGCAGGAAACCCTTAGGGCCCAGGTAGAGGCTGTTTTAAAAAAGGATATCCCAGAGATAAAAAGTGTTGTCAGGGAGATGTAAATAGCATAAAAAGAGGATAAAAATAGCCATAGGCTTTCATTAATTTCAACAGAGAGGTGATAGCTTATAACTTATAGTGCAGTAGTTGTTATTCCCGATGAAGCAACGATGATGCGGTTTTTAGGGCAACATGACGAAAACTTGCGCATAGTGGAAGAACGCTTCCCCGTACAGTTGCTGGTGAAAGACAAAGAGATTGTCATACAGGGACCAGACGAAGATGTGGTGGTTTTGGTATCGAAGCTTGTTAATGAGATGATCAAAATTGTACGGAAAGGACATGCCTTGCGTAGAGCTGAGATGACGTACGCGTTGAATGTGTTTTCGGAGAAAGGTCAAACGGATCTTTTGTCTTTGTATGAAGATGTCATTTGCATGACTTATAGAGGGAAGCCTATAAGGCCTAAAACAGAGGGGCAAAAGCGTTATGTTGATGCGATAAGGAAAAATGACGTTGTCTTTGGGATAGGCCCGGCAGGAACAGGTAAAACGTACTTGGCCGTAGCTTTGGCTGTTGCAGCCCTTAAGGAAGGATCTATAACTCGGATCGTTCTAGTGCGGCCTGCGGTCGAAGCAGGGGAAAGCCTAGGTTATTTGCCAGGTGATTTGAGAGAAAAAGTCGAACCTTATTTGCGGCCTCTATACGATGCTTTTTATGAGATGTTTTCACCGGAGCGCTTTATGAAGTACGTGGAAAAGAAAGTTATAGAAATAGCTCCTCTTGCTTACATGAGAGGAAGGACTTTGAATGATAGTTTTATCATTTTGGATGAAGCTCAGAACACTACACCTGAACAAATGAAAATGTTCTTAACTCGATTAGGTTTTGGTTCAAAAGCAGTTATAACAGGAGATATCACCCAGATAGATTTGCCTACTGGCAAGGAATCAGGGCTTAAGATAGTTCAGAATGTCCTTCAAGGAATATCTGGCATTGATTTCGTGTTTTTGGATCGTAGTGATGTGGTGAGGCACGAAATAGTCCAAAAAATAGTACAGGCTTATGAAAAATATGAACAGCGGTGAAGATGATAGGAAAAGCAGTTTTTTAACGAGGTCGAACCTTAAACTGCTGGCTCTTTTAGCAGTTTGGGTAGTGGTTTTATCCTCAATCTATTCCTGCGGTTGGTGGCTGCGGGGAAAAAGCAACTCCTTTGCAGTAGGTGAACCTGCGCCTCGGACTTTTTATGCCCGATATGGGATGGATTATAAGGATGAAGATATGGCCCTCTGGCTGAAGGAGCAATGGAGCGAGAGGGCCTTTGGCGTGCTCCTTTATGAGCCGGAGAAAGCCAGAGAGGTCGCAGAAAAATTAGAGTATTTAGGAAATGGCTATTATAGCAATATGTTGGATAGCAAGTTAGTATATTTGCTTGATGTACTTCCAGAAGAAAAAAGGAACAATTTGCTTAAAATTATCTCCCTCACCGGCAGAAGATTGTTGAAATCTCATCCCATAAGCATCTCAGAAGAGGATATCTGGTCTGAGCTAGAAGCATCTCATTTAGATAGTTCTGAAAGAAACGTGGCATATCAGGTGTTGTTGGATATTTTCAAGATGGCAATGGAGTTAGATACTAGATCAGTCAAAGCTTACCGGGATTATCTAAAGGAGCAATTTGAACCTGTTGAAAAAAGACTTAAAGTCGGAGATGTGATAGTTTGGAGGGGAGAAATAGTAACGCCGGAAAGAGCGGAAATACTAGTGATGCAAGGATATTTACCTGAAAAATTTCCGTGGAAATATGTTGTTTCTCTTGCATTGATGACTATTTTGTGGGGAATGTGGATTCGCTGGTATTTAAGAAGACGAGGAATGTTGTTTAACTTTAAAAACGAAGTAATGGTTACGACGGCTATGGCCTTAGGGTGGGTACTCCTAGGCGTAACAACATATTTAGGTGGGGTAGGAGTAGGCGTTTTACCTCTTGTTATATGGCTGTATCTTATATTGGAGCCTTCCGTAGCGTTCCATCTTGTTTTGGGAGCAGGGATTTTAGGTGTTTTGGCATCACCTGCTTATTCTTTAATGGATTTGATCCTTGGCTTTGTTACTGTAAGTGCTAGCACGTGCGGCGGGTACTTATTTATACCCAAGGTGAGAACTCGCGATAAACTGTTCGTAGCAATTTGTGCTATTGGTGTTTTAGTAGTCTTAGCAGTATTGATTGCTATGTTCGGTTTTTCCTTACAAATAAATTGGGAAACTGTGGTTATTTTTGTTTTGTGGACGGTGTTGTCATCGGTTATTGGAGTAGTATTCCTGTCTCTATGGGAGGTTTTGTTTGGTGCTATGACGCCGTTAAAGCTTGTAGAGCTTACACACCCATCACATGTGCTTTTGAAGCGCTTGCAACTTGAGGCGCCCGGTACGTATCACCATTCACTCATGGTGGGGACTCTGGCTGAAGTAGCCGCGGAAAGCCTCGAGTTAAACTCCCTACTGGTTAAAGCTGGTGCTTATTTCCATGATGTTGGCAAATTACGGAGGCCCCACTTTTTCGTGGAAAATCAAAGGCCGGGGGAAAACGTACATGATGAGTTAGCTCCTTCCATGTCGGCCTTAGTTATAATCTCTCATGTGAGGGATGGATTGGAGT
Organism: Thermovirga sp.; assembly: GCF_017656375.1. Taxonomy (GTDB): domain Bacteria; phylum Synergistota; class Synergistia; order Synergistales; family Thermovirgaceae; genus Thermovirga. The sequence continues at coordinate 14,614 of NZ_JACDOB010000010.1, read as the reverse complement.
TGGCAAGGGAATACAAACTGCCTTTAAAAATTAGAGATTTTATTAGAGAGCATCATGGCACCACTTGCCTTCAATATTTTTATAAGAAAGCCAAAATGGCAGGCGATTATGTGTCGGTTTCTCAATTCTGTTATCCAGGTCCTAAGCCAAAAAGCGCTGAAACTGCTATAGTAATGTTGGCAGATTCAGTTGAAGCTGCGGTACGCGCTGTCTGGCAGGAGGCTGGTGTGGCTCCGGATATCGAAGGCATAGTTTGTGACGTTATAGAGACCAAAATAAAGGAATCTCAACTAGATGAAACACCTCTTACCTTAAGGGATATTTCAGTCATAAAAGAGAGTTTTATAAAATCACTTAGACATATGTATCACTCTCGAAAAGTGACCTCCCTTGAACCTGAAGATGGTAAATTAGAGGAGGGGCAGAATGGCAAGTAAGAAACTAGAAATCGATGTGGATAGTGATAGTGTGGTGAGTCTTTGCGCTTTAGATGTGGAAAAGCTTGAAAAATGTCTTGAATACGTGTGGAATTATTTGCCAAGTACTATGGAGAAGATGGAAAGGTGCAGGTTTTCCCTTAGCCTTGTAGATAAAGACTATATAAAGAATGTTAATGGGAAGTATAGGGGATTTGACGATCCCACAGATGTATTGTCCTTCCCGCTGTGGGAAGAAGAAGGGGTTTTTGTGCCTCCAAATCACTTGCCGGTAGTAGAATTAGGAGATGTTTTAGTGTGTCCGGAGGTAGTTAGGGAAAACGCGGGAAACAACGGGAATAGTTATGAAGAAGAATTATTGCTGGTCGTAATACATGGTTTTTTGCACCTTGTAGGGTTGGATCATAGGGAGGAAAAAGAAAAGGAATTTATGTGGTCATTGCAAAATAAACTTATAGATAAATATAAAAAAATAACAAGCTAATTTCAGGAGGCTGATATATCTGTGGTAGAGGATATTTATACGGGGTTTGTTGTTTTAGCTGTCCTGCTTTTCTGTTCCGCTTTTTTTAGTGCTTCTGAGACAGCTATAACGATAGTTGGACGAGGAAGGCTGCTGGCCCTTGAGGAAAAATTTCCACAGAAGAAAAAAACAATTGAGTGGCTCTTGGCGGATATGCAGAAAGTGCTTTCGGTTATCCTTATAGGAAATAACCTTGTCAATATAGCAGCCAGTGCAGTAGCTACGTCAGTGTGTATGTTGTTATTTGGCCAAAAAGGTCTTTTAATTGCAGTAGGGGGTATGACTGTCTTCATAGTAATCTTTGGAGAGATCCTGCCTAAAAGTGTGGCAATTTCCCACTTTGAGAGGATAGTGTTGGTTGCTTTACCTATTCTGAGATTGTTTAGCTATTTGGTGTTACCCCTTTTATCCTTTGTTAGAATCATTGTCCAGTTTATTGGTGCAATTTTTAAACTAGACATAGCAGGGGGAAATACATTTGTTACTCGTGAGGAAATTGAGCAGATGGTGAACATAGGGGAGGCTTCGGGAGCCATAGAAGAAGAGGAAAGGCGAATGATTCACGGAGTTATTTCTTTTGAAGAGACAAAGGTATATGAAATCATGATTCCTAGAACTGATATGGTGGCGGTTGCGGGGGAGACTACGTTGGGAGAGGCTGTTAAAGTCTTTGAGGATTACGGACACTCTAGAGTTCCAGTGTTTGAAGACAATGTGGACAATATAACGGGGATACTTTACGTAAAAGATGTTATGGGTGTCATTGTGGCAGGAAAGCTGGACATACCGGTAAAAGAGCTTAAACGCGAAGCATTGTTTGTCCCTGAAACCATGAAAATTGCTGATCTGTTTGATGTTATGCGAAACAAAAGAGTTCATATGGCCATAGTGGTAGACGAGTATGGAGGTACAGCGGGGTTAGTAACTTTGGAGGACCTTTTGGAGGAAATAGTAGGAGAGATACAGGATGAATATGACAGGGAAACACCATTGGTAAATAAGAAAGAAGACGGGAGTTACATGGTGAAAGGGTATATTGATTTGGAGGATTTAAGTGAGGCTTTAGATTATAACTTTGAATCGGATGAGGCGGATACTCTGGGAGGATTAATTCTTTCTCTTTCGGGGCATTTCCCAGAGCAAGGACAGCACTTTAGGTATGGTCCTTGGGACATTGAGGTTGTTGAGGTAAGTAAACATAGGATAAGACAGGCTAGATTAACTTTGGTGGAAGATGCTCCTGAGGAGGATGGCTTAAACTCAAATGGAAGAGATAAATCAAACAAACATAGACTATAGTAAGTTGTTGAAGGAAGCAAAAAAGGCAGCTCTTAGAGCATATTGCCCTTATTCTAATTTTGAGGTTGGAGCTGCCGTCCTTTGTGCAGATGGGCGAATAGTTCTTGGTTGCAATGTAGAAAATTTAAGCTATGGGCTTACTATCTGTGCTGAGCGAAATGCGTTGGCTGCTTCCAGGGTTCAAGGATGTGCTAAGCCCTTGGCTGTAGCGGTGTATTCCCTTAAACAGAATCCTTGCTATCCTTGTGGAGCTTGTTTGCAAGTTATGACGGAATTTAATGAGCGGATGAAAATAGTTGTTGAGAAGGATGGTAGCCCTGAGGTCCTTCGCTTGGAGGAACTGTTGCCTTTCCCTTTCAATCAAGGTAGATGAATGGGAGGTGTCTGAAATTGAGCATGGATGAATTTAGATCAGGCATGGTTGCGCTTGTCGGAAAGCCAAATGTAGGTAAATCTACCTTGATTAATGCTTTATTAGGATGGAAATATTCGATAGTGTCGCCAAAGCCCCAAACCACCCGTAAATGTACAAGATACGTTATAACCCGTCCCTCAGAGGGGCAGATTGTGTTTATTGATACGCCTGGCTTGCACAAAGCTTTACATCTCTTAGGCAAAGCTATGGAAAAACAGCTTTGTGATGTCATGGAAAAAGTGGATCTTGTGTGTTACATAGTGGATGCTCGTACCCGAAACCTTGGATCTGAAGATGCCGTTATGATAGAAAGAATGAAAAAAAATTCTAAGGCTCCAGTTGTGCTTGTAATTAATAAAATAGATTTGGCGGATAATCCTTCAGAAGCAAAGGAAAGATTAGTTTCATTATATGGACAAGAGATTAATATAAAAGCTGCTGTTATCCTTTCTGCCTTGACTGGTGAAGGAGTAGGTGAGTTTGTAGATACAGTAATAAAAATGCTTCCAGAAGGAGACCTTTTGTATCCACCGGAGTTTGTAGGAGATTTCACAGAAAAGTTTGTGGCAGAGGAAATAATAAGAGAAAAGATACTCGAAGAAACAGAACAAGAGGTGCCTCATTCTGTAGCTGTTGTGATAGAAGAGTTTAAGAGCCCGGAGGAGTATCCACAAAGAGATACCTTGTTTATAAGGGCCGATATTTACGTAGAAAGGCAGGGTCAAAAGGGAATTCTTATTGGTAAGGGCGGGCGAATGCTTAAGAAGATAGGGAAAAAGGCAAGAGAAGAGATAGAGAAGCAATTTGGTTATCCTGCCTACCTGGATTTATGGGTTAAGGTAAGGCCTGGATGGAGGAACTCAGAAAGGGAACTGAGGAGGATGGGATATCTCTAGATGTTAGTTGATGCTACAGTAGAGACTCAAAGACAAGGCACTGTACGGACAAAAGGAGTGGTCTTGAGAAGGTTAGACACTTCCTCTGGTGATAGGAATATATATTTTTTTTTGAAACGATATGGCCCTACATGGGTGTTTGCTCCAGGAGCGGGGAGAGGGAAAATTAGATTTGGTGGAGCTACTGATCCCTTGATATGGAGCATAGTGGATATATATAGGACACCCAGCAGAGTTTATCTCAAGAACCTAGATGTAAAAGACGATTTTTGGGCTTTGAGGAAAATGCCTAAGCGGTTGAGGCTTGCTATGGAATGGGCAAGGGTGCTTTGTTCAACGTTGATGGTTCAGCAGGAAAACGATAATATCCTTGCTTTATTCTATTGGTCCATGAAGTTTCTTGAAAATCCCAAAATTCCTTCCACTCTGACAGAGTGGAGATTTTTTTGGAGATGGCTTAAACTTTGGGGCACAGCTCCCGAAATTGGGATCTGCCATGAATGTGGGAGGGAGAAAGCCAAATGGTGGTATTTGACCAAGGAGGGTGTTCTTTGTGCTGATTGTAAGGTGGGTAAAAATGGCGGTATAGCTATTGACTCAACCTTGCTAACTGTACTTAAAAATTCGGCCTTTCTTAAAAAGGCTGATTTTGTAGAGTGGGGTTCAAGGTTAGATTTAGTAGATTCCCTTGTAATAAAAAAGTGCAATAAACTTTTGATAGAGGCACTACAAGAAACTGTATAGTATGAAAAATAAAATGAAGTTTCCATAGGCGAGGAGGGAATAAATTGAATTTCCAGGAAATAATAATGCGACTTGAAAAGTTTTGGGCGGATCAAGGATGTATTATTCAACAGCCTTACGATATTGAAGTCGGGGCTGGTACGATGAATCCAGCAACTACCTTGAGGGTCCTTGGCCCTGAGCCTTGGCGGGTTGCTTATGTTGAACCATCTCGTAGGCCTACAGATGGGCGTTATGGAGAAAATCCTAACAGGTTGCAGCATTATTATCAATATCAGGTTATTTTGAAGCCTACGCCGGCGGATGTTCAGGATATTTATCTGGAAAGTTTGAGAGCTTTGGGCATCGAACCTGAAGACCACGATGTGCGTTTTGTGGAGGACGACTGGGAATCTCCCACAATAGGAGCTTGGGGACTAGGGTGGGAAGTGTGGTTAGATGGCATGGAAGTAACCCAGTTTACCTATTTTCAGCAAGTTGGTGGCGTGGATATGAACCCAGTGCCAGTAGAACTGACCTATGGAATTGAAAGGTTGGCTATGTTTGTACAGAAAGTGGATAGTGTCTTTGATCTCAATTGGGTTGGAGAAGTAAGTTACGGCGACGTTCATTTTCAAGGTGAAGTCGAGCATTCCAAGTACAATTTTGAGATAGCAGATACCAGGATGTTGTTTCAAATGTTTTCAATGTATGAGGAGGAGGCAAGAAAGGCTCTTAACGCGGGAGTTGTCCTCCCAGCATACGATTATGTTTTGAAATGTTCTCATACGTTTAACCTTCTTGATGCTCGTAATGCCATAAGTGTTACGGAGAGAACGGGATATATCGCGAGAGTTCGCAATTTGGCCAGCCGCTGTTGCGCTGCTTACTGTGAACAGCGTAAGGCATTGGGATATCCTCTCATGGGTAAATTTAAGACCGAATAGGGAGGCGCTAAGATGATTACGAAAGATTTTTTGTTTGAGATAGGGACAGAAGAAATACCAGCTCGATTTGTCTCATGGGCTGTCAAAGAGATAGAAGAGATAGCGAAAACAGAATTTAGTGCGGCGAGGCTTTCGTTTGGATGTATTCAAAGCTTTGCTACTCCTCGGAGATTGACTATTTATGTAAGAGATTTAAGTGAAAGACAGGAAGATTTTGTGGAAGCTTTTAAGGGACCTGCGTGGGAACAAGCTTTTGACGCGTATGGCAACCCCACAAAAGCTGCAAAGGGATTCGCAAAAAGCAAAGGCGTAGATGTTGAAGAGCTGGAGAAAAGGGAAGTAGGAGGGAGCTATTTTGCTTTTGCCGTAAGAAGGACTGAGGGTAAGGACGTAAGAGAAATCTTACCAGAGATTCTTGAAAAAATAATAAAGAGGTTGGTCTTTCCTAAAAACATGTATTGGGATAGCTCCATGATAAGATTTGCCAGGCCTATTAGGTGGATTTTGTCTCTTTATGGGGAAGAGGTTGTGTCCTTTAAATACGGTAACATCACATCAGATAGAAAGACTTCGGGGCATAGGTTTATGGGGGCTAAAACCTTTGATTTAGAAAAAGTTGATGATTATTTCTCCAAGTTATATGAAAATTACGTAATAGTGGATCCTGAGAAGAGGAAAGAAAAAATGATGATGGGAATTGCTGTATTAGAGAAAGAGATAAATGGTAAGGCTCAATTAGACAAAGAGCTGGTGGAGGAAAATCTATATCTGGTTGAATACCCTGTACCTTTTGTAGGCACCTTTGATGAGTCTTTTCTTGAGATGCCAGAAGAAGTTCTAGTTACCACGATGAAGCACCATCAGCGATATTTCCCCGTGAGGGATTCTTCTGGGAAGCTCAAGCCGTATTTCATAGGTGTTAGCAATAATAGAGCCACTAACATGGCCAATGTAAGAGAGGGTAACGAAAGGGTACTTAGAGCCAGGTTGTCGGATGCTGCATTCTTCTGGAAAGAAGATTTGAAGGTGCCTTTGAAGAACAGGGTAGAAGGTTTAAAAAATATAGTTTATCAGGAAAAACTGGGTTCTATGTACGATAAGACGACCAAAGTCAAAGAGCTTGCATCACATGTGTGCACTCTTTTGGGATTGGAAGAAGAGAAACCCCTTGTGGAACGTGCAGCATATCTTTCCAAGGCAGATCTTTTGACGAATATGGTTTACGAGTTTCCCGAGCTTAGAGGTATTATGGGTCGGGAATATGCGAAAAAAAGTGGAGAACATGAGAGAGTTGCCCTTGCTTTGTACGAACAGTATTTGCCAGGATACGTAGGGGATTCTTTGCCTACGGATGTCGTGGGAGCAGTAGTGGGTTTAGCAGAGAGAGCAGATACCATATTAGGAGGATTTAAAGTTGGACTTCAGCCTACAGGTTCTCAAGATCCATATGGGTTGAGGAGGGCTGCCAGAGGCATAAATGAGATAATATGGGGGTTGGGCTTAGATTTAGACCTGATTCAGGTTTTTAGTGCAGGGGCTGGCTTGCATGAGATGAGTGACGAGCAGATAGCGGAGGTACTGGATTTTATCCGACAACGTTTGCTTTTCCAATTGAAAGAGAAAGGGTTCGGCCATGAATTAGTGGAACTTGCCTTAGATGTTACTTGGGCTAACCCCCTACAGGCTTACAGATTTACAGAGACCTTTTCTAAAGTACTGAAGAAGGATTGGTTTGAAGGGTTAGTAACGTCAGCGGTTCGGGTTAATAATATTTTGGACAAGGCTGATGAAGTGCCCGAATTCCCGAATGAGGCTCTTTTTGTTGAAGCTCAAGAAAGAGAGCTATATGAGGGCGTAAATGGCATCAAAGATGAAGTAGCTCGCGCTGTTGAACATAATGATTGGGAAGAGCTCACTAAGATCCTTTCTCGCTTAGAGCCTTTTGTGTCGGCGTTTTTTGATAACGTTCTTGTTATGGCACAAGACGAAGCGATAAGGAAGAATCGCTTGGCACTTTTGAAACAGACAAAAAGTTTATTTTCTACTGTTGGGGATTTAAGCAGACTGAAAGGTTAAAAGTCGGAGGGGAAGGCATAAGACGAAAGGATGTTCTTGTATGGAGACTACAATTTTCGTGGTGTCAGATTTCACAGGAGAAACGGCCGAACACGTAGCTAGAGCTGCTTCGAGTCAGTTTGCTTCGGATTCTATTAGACTTAAGAGATTTCGTTATATAAATAATAGAGATAGAGCAGAAGAAGTCATAGAAGAAGCGGAAAAAGTGGAGGCCATAATAGTCTGCACCTTGGTGGATCATGAATTGAGAAGGTGGTTTGTTGAAGAAGCCAACATAAAAGGGTTGGATATAATTGATATTTTAGGGCCAGTTTTGGATGCATTGCAGAAGCGCATCGGCCATGCTCCGTTGGAGACTCCTGGTTTATTAAGGAGGATGGATGAGGAGTATTTTAGGAGAGTTAAGGCCATAGAATTTGCAATAAAATGTGACGATGGGAGGTGCCCAGAGGAACTTCTTAACGCAGATGTCGTTATAATCGGGGTTTCTAGGACGAGTAAGACTCCTTTATGTATGTATTTGGCACATAGAGGGTTTATGGTGGCTAATATACCTTTGGTTCCAGAAATTGAGCCACCAAAACAGCTTTTTGAGGTTCCTTCAGAGAAAGTTTTTGGTTTGATGGTGCAGCCAGAGAAGCTGGTTAATATAAGAAGAGAACGGCTTCGCCTATTGGGCCTTGATGCTGACGTATCTACATATGCTCAGTGGGAAAGGGTTGAGGAGGAGTTGTCGTTTGCGAGAAAAGTCATGAGGCGCATTGGATGTAAGATGTTGGACGTTACGAATAGAGCCATCGAAGAGACAGCTCAAGAAATCCTTGATTATTTACGGGGGTAGCTGTAGCTATTCCTGGGGAGGAGGCATTTATTATGAGGGCTGGTAAGAAATATATTTACATGTTTGAAGAGGGCAAGGCTGAGATGAAAGATCTTTTGGGGGGAAAAGGTGCTAACCTGGCTGAAATGACCAGGATAGGTCTTCCTGTACCTCCTGGTTTTACTATTACTACAGAGGCTTGCCTTGAATTCTTAGATAGGCAGGAACAGTTTTTGAGTGGGATTTGGGAAGATGTTACATCGGCTGTACGGGAACTTGAAAAGAAAACGGGAAAGAATTTTGGTGGTGAAAACCCCCTTTTGGTTTCAGTTCGTTCTGGTGCTGCTATTTCCATGCCTGGAATGATGGACACTATTTTGAACCTGGGGTTGAACGACGAAACTGTCAAGATGCTTGCGGCAGAGTCCAAGGATGAAAGGTTCGCGCTGGATAGCTACAGACGGTTCATTCAAATGTTTGGCGATGTTGTTTTAGGTATTGATGTTAGTTACTTTGAGAACGTTCTCATTCAGGTCAAGAGAGAATTGAATGTTGAATTCGATTATCAGATATCTCCTGAAGGCCTTAGCAAAATTATCGACAAATATAAAGCTATAGTGTTGCAGGAGAAAGGTTTTCCTTTCCCCTGTGATGTGTGGGAACAACTAAGGATGGCGATTATCGCTGTATTCAACAGCTGGAATACTCCTAGAGCGAAAACCTATAGAAAAATCAATAAAATTCCAGACGACTTAGGCACAGCCGTTAACGTAGTTACGATGGTTTTCGGAAACTTGGGGAACGATTGTGGTACAGGAGTGTGTTTTACAAGGAACCCATCTACAGGAGAAAAGAAGCTTTATGGAGAGTTTTTGATAAACGCTCAGGGCGAAGATGTCGTAGCGGGTATAAGGACTCCGTTACCTATAAAAGATTTGGAGAAGGAGCTTCCTTTGGCCTTTAATGAGTTGGTTGATACTGCAGAGTTGCTAGAAAGACACTATAAAGATGTACAAGATATTGAGTTTACCATAGAAAGAGGGAAACTCTATATTTTGCAGACAAGAAGCGGTAAGAGAACCGCTCGTGCAGCAGTGAAGATAGCAGTGGATATGTATGAAGAGGGCTTGATAAGTTTAGAAGAGGCCGTGTCACGAGTCAACCCTGAACAGGTAGAACAGCTTTTACACAAACAGATAGATCCTGAGGCCAGTTATGAGCCTATAGCTAAGGGGCTTCCCGCCTCTCCAGGTGCTGCTGTGGGTAAGGTGGTATTTGACGCTGATTATGCAGAAAGACTTGGTAATTCGGGTGAAAAAGTTATATTGGTGCGTCCAGAGACAACGCCGGATGATATTCACGGCCTTTTTGCAGCGCAGGGCGTTTTGACCAGTAGGGGAGGTATGACCAGTCATGCCGCGGTGGTGGCAAGAGGCTTGGGCAAACCCTGTGTTTCTGGATGTGAGGCTTTGGAAATTTCTGCAGAGCGCAAGGAGTTTGTCGTAAACGGTAAGGTTGTGAAGGAGGGAGATATTATCACCATAGATGGTAGTAAAGGAGAGGTTATCTTAGGTGAGGTTAATCTGGTTCAACCTTCCTTCTCGGGAGATTTTAGAAAGTTGCTGGAATTAGCCGATAAGGTGGCAAAACTCCAGGTATGGGCCAATGCTGATACCCCTCAAGATGCGCGCAGGGCAAGGGATTTTGGAGCTAAGGGCATTGGGCTTTGCAGGACGGAGCATATGTTCATGGAAACAGACAGGTTGCCAGTAATGCAGGAAATGATAGTGGCAGAAACCTTACAAGCTAGAAAGGAAGCCCTTGGTAAACTTAAAGTAATGCAATCGAAGGATTTTAGAGGTATCTTTGAGGCTATGGAAGGACTTCCTGTGACAATTAGACTTCTAGATCCCCCATTACACGAATTTTTGCCTAAGGAGCACGAATTAAACTTGAAGCTTGAGGAGTTGGAAAAAGAAGGCAAAGAAAATACGGAGGAATATAGAAAGTACAAGAAAACATTAAGTAGGGTCTTAGCTTTGAAGGAAAGCAATCCAATGTTAGGTTTTAGGGGATGTCGCCTAGGAATGATATTCCCTGAAATATATGAGATGCAGATACACGCCATTTTGGAAGCAGCATGTGAGCTTAAAGCCAGAGGGAAAGATGTCAAACCTCAGATAATGATGCCCCTTGTTGGTACCAAGGAAGAAATGAAACGGCTGAAGCAGATGGTAGAAAGGGTATCTGAAGAGGTTTTTGAAAAAGAGAACATAGAAGTTGATTTTGCAGTTGGAACAATGATTGAAGTGCCTCGGGCTGCGTTAGTTGCGAGAGAGATTGCCGAGTATGCTGAATTCTTCAGCTTTGGGACAAATGACCTCACGCAAACGACCTTCGGCTACTCAAGGGATGACGCTGAAGGCAAGTTCCTGGCCCAGTATATAACTGATGGGGTGCTTCCAGAGAATCCCTTCCATGTTCTTGATAGGGAAGGTGTAGGCCGTCTCATGACGATAGCTGTCCATGATGGGAGAAAACAGAGGGAAGATATAAAAATCGGCATATGCGGCGAACACGGTGGAAATCCCAAAAGTATAGCCTTCTGCCATAAGCTGGAACTGGCGTACGTGAGCTGTTCTCCCTTTAGAGTGCCTGTAGCTCGTTTGGCTGCTGCTCATGCAGCATTGGGAATTATAGAATAAGAGTAACCCATACATGGCTAGCAGGGATCAATGTCTCTGTTAGCCATGTTGTTTTATCTGGAGGAACCTATATGGAAGATAAAACGGCAAGGGAGCAGTACGAAGTTAAGGAAGATAATATGTTGGCACCTTGGGCAACTAGAAGCCGTATGAGTAAGGGGAGGTGTAAGCCTGAGGAGCCTTGTCCTATCAGGACTTGTTTTCAAAGAGACAGAGACAGAATTGTTCATAGCAAAGCTTTTAGAAGGCTAAAGCACAAAACACAGGTATTGCTTTTGCCGGAGGGAGATCATTATAGAACCCGTTTAACTCATACCTTAGAGGTCAGCCAAATATCTCGCGTGATAGCGAGAGCCCTTTCCCTTAATGAAGATTTGGTGGAAGCTATAGCACTGGGGCATGACCTAGGGCATACGCCTTTTGGGCATATGGGAGAAAGAGTTCTCAATAAACTGGCTAAATTACATGGCAAGGAAGGTTTTTCACACGCAAAGCAGAGCCTGAGAGTAGTGGATGTGCTGGAAAAGGATGGCTTAGGGCTTAATTTGACCGAAGAGGTCAGAGACGGCATATTGAAGCATTCGAAAGGGCAAATCAATGTAAGGTACGGTTTTTATAGTGATATTCCTATGACCCTCGAAGGGTGGGTAGTGCGAGTGGCAGATTCTGTGGCTTATTTAAACCACGACCTTGATGATGCTTTGCGCGCGGGAATGGTAACAGTTGATGACCTGCCGTTTATTGTAACGGAGACTTTGGGCGACAGGCATAGCAAAAGGATAGGGACCATAGTAAAGGATATTATAGATAATAGTGGCCCAGATGGGATAGGTATGAGCGAAAGAATCTTGGAGGCGGTGGAAGCTCTAAGAGCGTTTCTCTACAAAAATGTGTATATTGCTAAGAGGGCTTCTGAGGAGGAGCCGAAGGTAGAACATCTAATTAGCACTTTGTTCAATTTTTTTATGGAAAACCCTCATTTTATACCTGAGAAATACACCTCTGACCGCGTACAGTCAGTGATTGATTTTATTTCAGGCATGACAGACAGATACGCTATGTTGCTCTTTAAGAGGATAGCGCTTCCAGCGCCATGGCCTCATGATCCTTTCAATGATTTATTCTCTACTCATCAGTAATTCCATATTGTTTAAGTAGTTCTCTGAAACGCTTTTCTACTTCTTCTGGAGACCTCTCTTTTGGCAGTTTTTGTTTCTGTTTGGGTAAAGGGGCCTTGACCTTTTTGCTGGGTTCTTTTTGCTTCCGTTTGACCTCAACAAGGGGTTCTTGGGTTTGAAGTGGTGACACTACGAGCTGTTGCCCTTCTATCTCAGGTGGATTTATGCTGTAGATTGGCACAGACGCAACTGTAACTCCTAAGACTTCTTGATCGTTAGGAGAAAGCAAAAGCTTAGGAGCGTTAGGATCCGAAGCTGCAAGGTTCCATGTTCCTTCACCATGGATGGGGCATGTCGTCTCAGGTGCAGTGCCTGCAGGAAGAATGATTTTTGTGCTTGGGCATGAATGTCCCGCTAAGAAGCCGGTTTCTTTACAAATGTCCACTTCAGTTACGTTATATGTGGATGTATCAGAGAAGGATACATCTTTAGGCAGATATTCTTTTGCTTTTGATACGAAGTTTTTCCAGACTGGAGCCGCTACGGCACCTCCAGTTCCTGGCCTGCCCAGACTGGTGTGGTCGTCATTTCCTGCGTAGACGACGGATACCATATTGGGAATTCCTCCGGCAAACCACGCATCACTGTATTCGTTGGTAGTTCCTGTTTTCCCAAATACTTCGTAGCCTTCTATCGCTGCGCGTTTTCCTGTTCCTGACCTTACAACTTCCTCCATTAGGGATCTTATACTTGTTGCTATTTCTGGAGGAAGAGCCTGGAATTTTAAAGGTTCAAAACTTTCGAGAACTTCTCCTGCTGCTGTAGTGACCTTTTTTATGCCAAAAGGTTGAACTCTAAAGCCATCGTTTGCGAATACGCAGTATGCTGCTGCCAATTCAAGGGGCGTGATACTTGCGGAGCCGAGTGTGATTGATAAGTCTGCGGGGAGGTGGGGTGATGTGAATCCTGCATCTCTTGCGACGTTAATGATATTTTGGATACCTGTTATTTGTCCAACCCTTACTGCTACTGTATTGTAAGAGTGAACCAGGGCTTCAAGGATCGTCACCTCTCCGTGATACTTTCCCCCGTAGTTACCTGGTGACCAAATGTTTTCTTCGCCATTTTCATCAATGCCGTTATCAAATGATATGGGTGCATCAAAGATGTGGTCTACGGGCCTTAGCCCTTTTTCTAAAGCAGCTGCATAAAGAAAAGGCTTAAAGGCTGAACCTGGTTGTCTGTATGCTTGAGTTGCCCTGTTGAATTTGCTTTTTTTGAAGTCCTTGCCTCCCACTAGGGCAAGTATTTCTCCTGTGTAGGGATCTAATGCAACAATAGCCCCTTCACTTTTGAGGCCCTGTATGCTTTCTTCTGCAGCATGCTGGATATCCAGATCAATGGTAGTGTATATTCTGAGACCTCCTCTGTAGACCAAGTCGCTTCCATATTTGGGTAATAGATGATCGAAAAGGATGTAGGAAACAAAATATGGTGCGTTGTCAAACATTAAAGAAGGTTTTTTGAGACTATGGAAGTTGATGTGAATTTTTTTAGCCGCGTCTGCCTCCTTTTGATTTATCATTCCTAGTTCCACCATGCGCCTTAAGACATATGCCTGTCTTATGGCAGCCCTATCTGGATGTCTTATGGGAGTGTAGTACTCTGGAGCCTTTATTATGCCGGCCAGCAAGGATGCCTCGGATAAAGTTAAGTCCTTGGGTTCTTTGTTGAAATACAACTGGCACGCAGAATAAAGCCCCCATGCTCCATGGCCGTAATAAATTACATTTAAATACATTTCTAGAATTTTTTCCTTGGAAAAAATCTTTTCTAGGCGCATTGCTAGAATGGCTTCCTTTATTTTCCGTTCCAACGTTTTTTCATGGGTCAGAAACATATTGCGAGCAAGTTGTTGAGTAATGGTGCTTGCTCCTTGTTCTACTCGCCCGCTGGTGAAGTTTTTCCAGAAGGCCCTTAAAATGGCACTTAAATCAACGCCCCTATGCTTGTAAAATTCGCTGTCTTCCGCTGCGATGACGGCATTTCTCATGACGAGAGGAATATCATCAAGATTAACCCACGTACGATTCTGTCTGAAGAGTCTTGTGATAATCCGATTGTGACGGTCATAGACTATGGTAGAAAGGTCCGGTTCATACCTTGCTATTTCCTCGACCGTGGGTAGAGATGCTGATAGCTCTCTTATGTATAAAGAGCCAGCTACTGCAGCGGCTGCTGCACCAAATAAGATTACTAGTAGCAGAAAAGAAGCAATAGTTCCTAATACAGAACGATTTTTCTTAGATTTTTTATTTTTAGACATATTTTTAGACATTAAGATCCTCCTTGGCTGATAAGAGCCGGGTTGACGATAATAACGATAATAAAGTAAACAAAACACTAAAACAACAAGAAAGGATACCAGAAAAACGCCAGAGGGGGAACAGCTAAGATGAATTACATGCAAAGCTCATTTAAATTAGGGGTTGCACAAAGATGAAAGGCATGGTATATTCATCGCCGTCGCTAGTTTAGCGATGGCATGAACCTTGTCAATAGAATACGGTGCACAATGTCTAGTTTGTGTAGTTAAAGCCAAGATTTTTTTGGAGAGTTTGATCCTGGCTCAGGACGAACGCTGGCGGCGTGCCT
>NZ_JACDOB010000009.1 GCF_017656375.1 Thermovirga sp. | reverse complement strand
AGGGCGACTTCTCTCTCCTCTAGCTCGTCGGAATGGGTGTAGAGGGTGTACCCTTTTCTCACTTTGACGGCGGTATTGGTCATGGCTCTTACTATCTTGCTATCCGATGCCACTTTCTTCATTAGTTCTGTAGGTATAGCTGCGGCAAAGGAGATGATGACCTTTCCCCTTGCCTCCTCTTTGATTTCCTTTAATACGCTGATAACTTGGGATGGTTTCACAGATAAAATTATTATGTCCCCTTTTTGTGCTGCTTCCTTGTTGTTTTGCGAGACCTCAACCCCTTTTTCCTCAAGGCCGTTCAGCTTATGGATCTTTCTTCTTGTCGCTATAACCTTGAAGTGGGGGGCTAGCGCTTCTGCTATGGCTCCTCCTATTATGCCCGCTCCGATGATAGTTACGGTGGTTTCTTTTTCTGGCATCTTCATCCCTCCTCTTTTTTTAAAAAAATAAAAAATGCCGCCGGTCTTCCGAGACCGGCGGCATTTGTCCTGCACCTGGATTTAGACAATCTGGCTCAAGACAAAACCAACCCTCCCCGGAAGATGCATCTTCCAGGCATGACGGTAGGGCAAGGACAAGGGTTGGTATTTCTGGTTACATAAGCCATTTTTTCACCTGCTATACTCATTAATATGGTTAGACTGTAGGATAAACTGTTTTTTATATTTCGTCAATTCTAGAAACCTAAATTGTTCCGTTGATTTATTTTTGGATAAAGTGGTAAACTAATAATAAGGTAGAGGGGGTGGTGAAGATGTTGAAGTTTTGGAGAGTAGAATGTCCCATATGTGGTGCTATTACCAGATATTCAGAGATTGAGGGGCTGGATAGAGGTTGCGATCATTTCGATAGATTCGTGAAATCTGAAAACATGGTTCTTTTTATAGATGATTTGGGTGAAGAAGTTCCAGTATCTTTGGATGATATAGCGGATAGCTGCTGTAATTTTGAGTGCCCTTTGTGTCATGAGCCAGTTGAGGGATGTTTTTCTAGTAGGACGGGGCATTACTCAATTGAGACTAAGTGTAAGCATTTTCTTACCATGTATAAAGATTCATCTGATCGTGTTATTGTTGAGTTTCAGGATGACATGGGAGAAGTTCATTCCATGGATGTTTCAGCCATATAAAAAGAGAAAAGAGCCTTGTGGATATTTAGATATGCTGAGTAGTAGGTGATTGCTCTGTGACGTCAGTATTTAAGAGGGAAGGCGATAAAGCTGAAGCTTTATCGCCTGAGGTGGTCTTATTATATATTATTTTTTTCCTGCTATTTTTGCCCAGGAATCCTTTAATGAAACTATGCGATTAAAGACAGGCCGTTCAGGGGTAGAGTCGTAATCTACACAGAAGTATCCATGGCGCAGGAACTGGAAGCGCTGAAGAGGTTTTAAGTCTTTCAACGTTGGCTCAATGAGTGCATTTGTAATCACTTTTAGGGAGTTGGGGTTTATGTAATCTTTATAGTCCTTTCCTTCTTCCATTTCGTCCATGTTGCGTAGAGTGAATAGATTGTCATATAAACGGACTTCAGCTTTTTGTGCGTGCCTTGCCGATACCCAGTGAATGGTTCCTTTAACTTTTCTTCCATCTGGAGATTCTCCACCTCTTGATGCAGGGTCGTAGGTACACCGCAATTCCACCACTTCTCCATTTTCGTCTTTGATTACTTCTTTGCATGTTATGAAATATGCATGTTTTAATCTAACCTCTCTGCCTGGGGCGAGGCGGAAGTACTTTTTGGGAGGATCTTCCATAAAATCTTCTTTTTCTATATATATTTCTTTACAGAAAGGGACCTTCCTCCATTCAGAATTGGGGTCCTCCGGGTTGTTTAAGGCATCAATCTCTTCCACTAAGTTATCAGGGTAATTTTCTATTACTACTTTCAGGGGATTGAGTACGGCCATTACCCTATTTGTAGTTTTGTTTAGTTCTTCTCTTATGCAATGGTAAAGAAATTCTATATCTACTAGGCTGTTAGTTTTTGATACTCCTATTTCTTCACAAAACTTCCTTATGGATGAAGGAGTGAAGCCCCTTCTCCTAAGGCCACTTAGAGTTGGCATTCGGGGGTCATCCCATCCATTTACATAACCTTTTTCCACCAACTCTAAAAGTTTTCGTTTACTCATTACGGTGTATGAAAGATTCAATCGCGCAAATTCATATTGCCTTGGCCTGTGGGGAACGCTGACATTGTCTAAAAACCAGTCATAAAGAGGCCTGTGGTCTTGAAATTCCAAGGTACATATAGAGTGTGTTACGCCTTCTATGGCATCCTCATATCCATGGGCGAAGTCGTACATTGGATAAATGCACCACTTGTCTTTTGTCCTGTGGTGTTTTTTCTTCAAAATACGGTACATTACGGGGTCACGCATGTTAAGATTGGGGTGCGACATGTCTATTTTTGCTCTCAGTACACACTCTCCCTCTTGAAATTCGCCTTTTCTCATTTTTTCAAAGAGCATTAGGTTTTCCTCTACAGATCTATTCCTGTAGGGAGATTCTATACCTGGTTCTGTTAAGGTACCTCTTGTACGGCGAATCTCCTCGGGCGATTGATGGTCTACGTATGCTTTGCCAGCCTTTATTAACTCTATGGCCCATTCATAGAACTGGTCGAAATAATCGGAGGCAAAACACAACTTTGCCCATTTAAAGCCTAACCACTCTACGTCCCTTATGATTGCATCTACATATTCTTGCTCTTCTTTTGTTGGGTTTGTGTCATCAAATCTCAGGTTACACTCTCCACCAAACTTTTCTGCAAGTCCAAAGTTGATGCATATGGACTTTGCGTGGCCTATATGGAGATACCCATTGGGTTCCGGAGGGAATCGGGTTATAATTTTGTCTACCTTTCCGGATTCAAGGTCGTCAATTATTATCTGCTCCAAGAAATTGTTGGCTTTTCGTGAAGAGTTTTTCATCTTAGAACATCATCCTCCATTCCTTAGAATGCCTCGATACTGAAGCTATTATTGTATTCTACCAAATAAAAAGAAAAACATGCGTAATATGTTATTTGTTGTAATAATAACATGTTGCAAAAAGACACCGGAGAGTTTATTCTAATAGATAAACTTAACTCCTAAGGAGGCAAATCAATGTCTAGTTTGGAAAAAGCATTGAAAATAATGAAAACCCTTGCAGAACCTCCATTTGAATATTCTCTCACGGAGCTTTCGGAGGAATTGTTGCTTGCTAAAAGTGGCCTTTATAAAATTCTTGTGGAGCTGCGCAAGGAGAGTTTTGTAGTGCAAAATCCTTCGACTAAGAAATACCATCTAGGTCCCATATGTCTTAGGTTAGGGAGGGTATACAACAAATATATCGGCTACGAAGAAATTGCTGGCCCCATATTGGATCACTTATTGCAGGTCATAAATGAGACAGTTTATTTGGCTATCTGGGAAGGGGACAGGCCAGTAGTCATATGTAAGAGAACCAGGCCAGGAGCCTTGTACGAATTTAATGATTTTATAGGGCAAGGCCTCCCTATTAATGGAGGGTCTACAGGTAGATTGTTAGCGGCATATCAGGATCCTCAGACCATTGAGAAAATTTTATCGGAAGCCAACTTGGAAAAGCGGACCCCATACACGATAGTGGACAAAGAAGAATTGCTCAAAGATTATGAGGCAATAAGGGTAAATGGATACTGTGTGGAGGACCAAACTTTCAGCTTAGGGGTGATGGGCGTATCGGTTCCCGTATTCGGTAAAGATGGAAAGGTGTTTGCTTGTCTTGCCATGAATGCCCCTAGGACTGACGAAAACATGGAAAAAGTTCCCTTGTGGATCCAGCTTCTTAAAGACGCTGCTAATGATTTTTCCTATAAACTACAGTTTAGGCACTAAATGCCTAGTTTGAAGTTTTTATTTTTTGAAAATCATAGATTTTAAGGTCACAAAAAAGAAGATCTCCAAGGGGGGGCTCAATGCCAGCAAGGTATTTTATTGCCTCCGCTGCTTCTATGGCTGCAATAAATGCTGGAGTAAAGGGCGGATTGCCAGTTTTTACCTCTACGCCCTTCTCTGTTTCTGATTCCATTAATTCCCATGGAGCAGTGTCCTTAGGAGTAATAAGCATTGCCTGCCCCCAAAAACCTCCTATAGCTCCATGTACCATTGGTATGTTCTTTTGCCTGCAGGCATTTAAAAGGGCTTTTCTTGCGCTCATATTGTCTAATGCATCTATTGCTATATCTGCGTCTTCAAGTAGGGCTAAGGCATTTTCCTCCGAAATGCGCGTCAAGTGGCATTTGGTCTCGACCGCTCCGTTTATTGCTTTTATCCTTTTTTGGGCAACTTCGGCCTTAAAGGCACCTAAGTGTTCTTCTGCACAAAGAAGTTGCCTATTTAGGTTGTTGTCATCGAATTTGTCGCCATCTGTTAAAATTATTTTGCCAACACCAGCTCTGGCCAGTAGTTCCACAATAAGGCCACCTAGCCCTCCGCATCCTGCCACGAAAGCGCATGATTTAAGCAATCTAGCTTGCCCCTCTAGCCCTAGAGTCCCAATGGATCGTTCGTATCTTGATGGACAAAGGCCGTTTTGGCAGGCCCACCTTTCCACATCGCGAGATAGGATGCCTTCTTTTACAGCAATTTGTCTACATAATTTCCACGACACCAGAAAATAGTCATCTTTTTTTTCAGCTTTTTCTAGGAGTAGTTTTTGCCAAGGTTTTTGCATTTAAATTCCCTCTCCACGCGTAGCTTTTTTTGTTAACCTTTTTAAAGTATACTAAAAGTATAGCCTAAAAACCATATTAAATAAATTGAAGGGGGATTTAGCGTGGGTATATTCCGTTTTTTGCTGTTTGCGCTGTTATTTTTCGTAGTATTTGTCATTTATGCTTTCATAGATCATAAAAGATTGAAAAACAAAGCTAAGAAATATCTGAGCAAGAAATTGGGCCTTTATAATACCCCTTTTGAGATGACTCGCTACGTGAGAATGGCTAGGATCGTACAGGAAGAAAATAGAACTTTCATGGGGGTGTTTCCAATCCATGATAGGCATATTTCCTTGAAGGATTTCATGCCTAAAAAGGTTTTTGATGTACCTCCAGATGGTGTGATTTTAGGGGATGATGACAAAAACAGCTCTTATATATTCCTTGATAGAGATGGAAAGTTGCATTACGGCAAGATAGAAGGTTTTCTGCCTGAGTTGGGGGGGTACGTAAGAAGGGGAGCAAGAAGTGTGGTGTTTGGGGTACCTGATTTGCCAGGTAGTATAAAAGATTGGTTTGTAGTGGACAGACAAAATGAGAAGACTCTTTTCCCTAGGCATGACGATGGGACAGGCTCTCTTCAATCGAGTTTCTTTTACCTTCTGAATGATTTTATTCCAAGTGTAGGTGATATAGTAAACGATAAAGGAGCTGTAATTTTGTTGGATCAATCTAGGGGGGCTTTCGCTATAAGAGAGAATTTTGGAGAAGATTTCAAGATTTACAGGGGAAAGGATATAGAAAGAGTAGAACTTTTGCCAGATGGGTACAATAATTCAAAGCCCCTTTTAGTTATAAGCTTAAGAGGGGCGAAAGATGCCTTAAGTGTTGGTTTTGATTATGAGAATGAGGCTCATGCATGGAGTGCTAAAATGAAAGAGTTGAAGGAGGAGTCAACGGGAGAAGGAAGTCCAAAAAGAGTTTTTTTGCGTTTGCTTCCTGTTCCTGTCTCTTCGTTATAATATTTTATATTCAATATTGTTTTTGGGGGCGAGTCCATGCGTATAGGCGAGTTAATGGATAGGGATTTAACAGCTTTGTTTCCTGATACAACTATAGCCGAGGCCGTGGAGGTTCTTTCTACTCATAGAGTTTCCGGGTTGCCCGTAGCAGATCAGGAAGGACATCTGGTTGGCTTCATAAGCGAGAAAGACATTATAAGGGCTGCTTTACCAGGATATTTTGATTTTTTGAAAGACCCTTCGTTTTTGCCGGATTTTGGCCAATTTGGCAAAAGGCTTTTGAAGATAAGTAATGACCCTGTAGAGAAATATATGGTAAAGAAAGTTATAGCCTTCGATGAAAATGACAGTGATTTTCAAGTGGCTATGATGATGATGAAATCCAATCTAAAGAGGGCTCCGATCCTTTCTGATGGAATCTTTGTAGGGATGGTTAGCAGGGCAGATTTGTTGGACCACATCCTGCGGAGTGCAAAGGAAGAGGTAGATAGCAACTTTTATAAATAAAAATCAATATAATCAATATAAAGGAGGAGCCCGTTGTGTACGGATACAATGGAAAGGTAGCCTTGGTAGACCTTACTAGTAGGGCTGTTAGGGTAATAAATTACGAGGAAGAATTCGCAAGAAAATTCATAGGCGGTTCTGGTATGGGGAGCTACTTTTTGCTGAAATATTGCACTCCCAAAACAGAGGCTCTTAGCCCGGAAAACCCTCTTATTTACATGGTTGGGCCTTACCAGGGTACGGGCATACCCACATCGGGCAGACATCAAGTAGTGACTAGGTCCCCATTGACAGGCGTTTTTTTAGAATCCGATGCAGGAGGCACCTTTGGATTCCACCTCAAGAGAGCAGGATTTGATGGGGTCATTATAATAGGCAAATCGAAGGAACCTGTATATGTATCTATTTTCAACGGTTCTATCTCTTTCAACGATGCAAATCCGTTGTGGGGATTGGATACTGTAGAGACAGAAGCGTTTTTGAAGAACCTATACGGAAAAACTATAGGGGTTTCCTGCATAGGGCCTGCCGGGGAAAACATGGTTCCACTAGCTGGTATTTTCCACGATGGGCCTGACGCAAGGGCCGCAGGCAGAGGTGGGGCTGGAGCTGTAATGGGTTCCAAAAAGCTGAAAGCCCTTGTAGTTGGTGGGGAGAAAACTGTAGAAGTTTTTGACAGAGACAAATTAATAGCCACCATCAAAGAAAAAGCTAGTATCCTAAAAGACAGGGGTTATGGCTTGAGCCTGTATGGGACAGCTGGGGGTACAGCATTGGCTGAGGAGCTAGGGGACCTGCCTGTCAAGAATTGGAGTTTGGGCTCCTTCAAGGAGAAGGTGTCTTCAATTACAGGGCAGCATATGGCTGAAACAATTTTAGCCGGAAATTATGGATGTATGGCGTGCCCTATAAGGTGTGGAAGGGTCGTCAACCTTAATGGAGATATTTGTGGAGGCCCTGAATATGAGACAGTGGCAATGTTGGGAAGCAACTGCATGGTGGATGACCTGAATGTAATAGCCGAAGCTAATGCCCTGTGCAACAGGTATGGATTGGATACTATATCTACAGGATCAGTTATTGCCTTTGCGATGGAACTTTATGAAAGAGGAATTTTAAAGGATTTCGATCTTCAGGGAACACTTAATTGGGGAGATGGGCAGGCTCTTTTGAGGCTTATTCGCATGATCGCTTTCAAAGAAGGCATAGGTGAGGTGTTAGGACAAGGCGCTAGGAAGGCTTCTGAGAAAATAGGAAAGGGATCGGAACACTTTGCCATTCATGTCAAGGGGTTGGAGCTTCCGGCACATGATCCTAGATGTTTTAAGAGCCTTGCTTCTGGATATGCTACTTCAGTGCGTGGGGCATGCCACCTCAACAGCTATTCTTATCCATGGGAGAGATCTGCTGTATTTCCAGAGCTTGGATATCCCCAGACAGTGGACAGAAAGGCAGATAAGGGAAAGGGAATAATGACTGCTAAATTCCAGAATCTCTGCTCCGTACTGGACTCATTAAAAATTTGCAAATTTGCGGTTCTTTTAGGCGTGGATATTTCAACCATGTGCGAGTGGCTTGAGTATGTTACAAGTTTCCGCCTCTCTAAGGATGATTTTCTAGAGGCTGGCGAAAGGATATATACCATGAAGAAAGTCTTCAATGTTGGGGTTGGTATGACGAGAAAAGATGACATCTTACCTGAAAGAATTCTTAAGGAGCCCAGGGATAGTGGAGGATCTGAAGGATTGCTACCAGATCTGGAAAGTCAGCTAGAAGAGTATTATAATTTCCGCGGTTGGGGAGAGAATGGTATCCCCAATATTGAAGTATTGAAGAAGCTTAAAGTAGAAGAATTTGCGCACTGGCTGCCGGTGTGAGTTTGAGAGAAATATGTTTTGCTAAATTTTCTGAACTTGCGTTACTATATAAAATCAAGGTATACTTAATTGTGCTTTTAGCGGTATTAACATAGAAAAAACCTAGCATGAATCTTGTTGGAATATTAAGAGGAGGGCGAAAAAACATGGAAGTTCTCAAGGTCTCTGCAAACTCTCAACCCAAGTCCGTCGCAGGAGCGATTGCAGCAGTGCTGCGTGAGAAGGGTGCAGTAGAGGTTCAGGCTGTTGGTGCTGGTGCTGTAAATCAGTCGGTGAAGTCTATTGCGATTGCGAGGGGGTATGTGGCTCCTAATGGCATAGACTTGATATGTATACCTGCTTTTGCGAAGATTGATATCGACGGTGAAGAGCGTACCGCAATCAAGTTCCAGTTGGAGAGCAGGTAGGTTAGAGGGTTCTCTGGCCATCAGCTAATATCAATAAAAAATTTATGTGGGCCTGCCGTTATGGCAGGCCTTTTTAACCATTAACAACTTTCCCTTCGGATGGTAGAATCAATCAGATATAGGGTAATAAATTAAAAGGAATAAAATAGAAGGGCCACTAGAGGCTTATGAAGATTTAAGGGGGTTTTTTTATGGTGAGCATTAAGGCTCCTCGTGGTGTGAGAGATATCCTTCCGGAAGAGTCGTGGAAATGGGCTTTTGTGCTTAAGACTGCATCAGAGGTGGCGCAGGATTTCAATTATAAGGAAGTCCATCTCCCCATCTTTGAGCAGACAGAGCTTTTTGCAAGAGGTGTGGGTAGTACCACCGACGTAGTAGAAAAAGAGATGTACATTTTTGAGGACAGGGGAGGCAGAAGCTTGACCTTGCGCCCAGAGCTATCTGCTTCAATGGTTAGGTCTTATCTGGAAAACAGGATGGATCAGAGGCCGCAGCCGGTAAAATTGTGGAGCGCTGGGCCCATGTTTCGTTATGAAAGGCCTCAAAAAGGGCGTTATCGCCAGTTTTGGCAGTTGGATTTTGAGGCTATAGGTTCACAGGACCCCTACGTGGATGTGGAGGTAATAGCCCTATCTGTGGAGTTATTTAAAAGGCTTGGAATGCGAGGTTTGGATGTGGTTATCAATTCTGTGGGGTGCCCGGTATGCAGGCCTGTTCACAAAGAAGCGCTGCAAAAGTTTTTAGAGCCTCATTTAGAAGAGTTGTGCCCTACATGCAGGAGTAGATATAACAGAAATCCTCTCCGTATATTGGATTGTAAGAATCCCACCTGTAGAGCCATAACAGAAAATGCTCCAAAGACGATAAGCTATCTATGTCCCGAATGTAAGGAGCATTTTGAAGGATTGAAGGTAGGGCTTGATGTTTTGGGGTTGCATTATTCCATAGATAATCGGCTTGTGAGGGGTTTGGATTACTATACTAAAACAGCTTATGAGGTTATTTCAGGTGATTTAGGAGCACAAAATGCTGTATGTGGTGGAGGAAGATATGACAACCTTGCGGAGGCAATAGGAGGCAAGCATACTCCTGGAGTGGGTTTTGCTGCGGGATTAGAAAGGATAGTTCTTACTATGGAGCAGCAAGGTTGCTCTTTTGGGAAAGAACCTTCCCTTGAAGTGTTCGTAGTTGCTTTAGGTGACTTTGAACGCAAGGAAGCCTTGAAGTTGATGCAGGAGTTTAGAATAGAAGGAATATCTTCAGATATGGATTTCAATGGAAAAAGCTTTAAAGGCCAGATGAAGCTAGCAAATCAGCTGGGGGCAGCTTGTGTTTGTATTTTAGGCGAAGAAGAAATAAAAGCTAAGAAGATTTCCATAAAGGATATGGTAACTGGCGAACAGGTTGAAGTGCCAAAAGAGGAAGCTGTAACGTTTATAAAGAAGAAATTAACGGAATAGCAAAGAACGTCGGGAGGAAATATGTATGAAAGAAGGCATTTTTGAGGAAAGATGGAGACGTACAAAATATTGTGGGCACGTGAGAGGAACTGATGAGGGAGAAAACATAGTCCTTAACGGTTGGGTGAGAAGGAGAAGGGACCTTGGAGGGCTAATATTCATAGAGTTATGGGATCACACAGGGCTGGTTCAGGTAGTTTTCAACCCCGAGGAAGACCCTAATCTTCATGAAGAAGCCAAATCTCTAAGAAGTGAATATGTTGTGGCAATAAAAGGGAAAGTACGAAGAAGGCCTGAGGGCACAGAGAACCCTTCTCTGGAGACTGGAGAGTGGGAAGTAATAGCAGAAGAGATGGTGATACTTTCGTCTGCAGAGCTACCCCCCTTCGATTTGTGGGATACTGATAAAGTTTACGAAAATTTGCGACTTCAATATCGTTATCTCGACATAAGGCGATCTCAAATGCAGGAGGCCCTGCGCTTGAGAAGTGCTGTTGCGTCCTTTACCAGAAATTTCCTTGGTGCTAGAGGGTTTATAGAGGTAGAAACACCTATGCTTACAAAGTCAACTCCCGAAGGGGCCAGGGATTTTCTTGTTCCAAGCAGGCTAGCGCCGGGGAAATTTTATGCACTGCCCCAGTCACCACAACTTTTCAAGCAGATACTCATGGTGGGTGGGGTGGACAGGTACTACCAAATTGCCAAGTGCTTCAGAGATGAAGATTTGAGAGCAGACAGGCAACCAGAGTTCACTCAGATAGACATAGAGATGAGCTTTATAACGGAAGAGGACGTAATAGAATTGATAGAAGAATATTTGGTTGGCCTTTTTGAGGCGGTGATAGGTGTGGCCTTGGAAAGGCCATTTGTGAGGCTTTCCTATAAGGAAGCTATAGAGCGTTTTGGCTCAGATAAGCCAGATTTAAGAATCCCTCTGGAAATAAAAGACTTAACCCCGATTTTCTCTAGCACTTCCTTTGTTCCTTTTGTTAAGGTCCTAGAGGGTGGTGGAACCATAAGAGGGCTTTTGGTTCCGGGTGGAGGAGAACTTTCGCGGAAAGAATTGGCTGAGCTGGAAGACTATGCAAAAGAATTGGGAGCGAAAGGTATGGTTCCATGTCCTTTTAAAGAGCAGAACATGAAAGGGCCCCTGGCTAAGAAGCTCAGCGACGAAGAAAAACACAATTTGGTAGAGCAGCTCCATATGAAAGATGGAGATTTATTGTTGATAGTGGCAGATACAGATTTTAAGAAAGCTTGCGAGATTCTTGGGCAAATTAGGATAAAAGTGGCTAATAGGCTAGGTTTAATAGAGGAAGACAGTTGGAAGGTCCTGTGGGTGACAGATTTCCCCTTGTTGGAGTGGGACGAGGAAGAAGGGCGATGGGTTTCTATTCACCATCCATTTACAGCTCCTAAAAACGAAGATCTAGAGCTTTTGCCAAAAGATCCTGGAAAGGTGCGATCAAGGGCGTACGATATAGTTTTGAATGGAAATGAGATAGGTGGGGGTTCTATAAGAATCCATGATGCAGGTGTCCAAAGGATGTTATTTGAGGCACTTTCCATAACTCCGGAGAAAGCAAAAGAACGATTTGGATTTCTTCTTGAAGCGTTATCCTATGGTACGCCTCCTCATGGGGGTATAGCTTTGGGGTTGGACAGGCTAGTGATGTTACTTGGCAAGAAGAAATCCATACGTGAAGTTATAGCCTTTCCAAAGACTCAGAGAGGACAGTGCCTTATGACTGGAGCACCTTCAGATGTAGAAGAGAGCCAGCTTGAGGAATTGTTCATAAAATTAAAAGAGGAAGCGAAGGACGGTGCAGATGTTTGTTAGTTGAAGGAAGGGGAGTAATTATCGAGCAGGCTCATTACAGACCTTGGAGATATGCCCTTACTTTGCTTGACAATAACATGGTAGAGGGTCACTTAGTGATGCAAGGTTGGGAAGAGACGCATGATATGAAGGCTTGGTACGAACAAAATAAAAATAAAGATGTAAGATTATTATTGCAAGGTGGCCGTACGTTGGAGGTAACCTTGAAGGGGCTTAGGATTCACGAATCTGGCCATTATTCGCAGGCAGAGATAGAGATTATGGGAACCATCTGTAAGGGGCGATAAAGAAGATAAAAGTTTCTATTGAAGATGTAAAAGGGGGGGATATTTGTGGTAAGCATCAGATTTTTGGGGCATGCGGCTTTTGCGGTTGATGGAGAAGGCCTGAAGGGGCTTATTGACCCCTTTATAACGGGTAGTGGCGTATTAAACGTCCCACTTTCCTCTTTTTATGACAGAAATTATATTTTTGTAACCCACGGACATGGTGACCATATAGGAGATACCATTGAAATTGCCCAAAAAAGTGGGGCTACTGTGGTATCTAACGTTGAAATCTGCCACTACTTGGCAAAAAAGGGAGTTAAGTGCCATTTTATGCAGGTTGGAGGAACCTTTACCTTTCCCTTTGGAAAGGTACGAATGACCCCAGCATGGCATGGTTCTGGAATCCAAGAAGGCGATACCATGCTATACGGCGGTACACCCGGAGGTTTCTTAATAGAAGTTGAAGGCAAGAAAATATATCACGCAGGTGATACGGGCCTTACATATGAGATGAAGTTGCTAGAAGAGGAAAAAGTTGATGTGGCCCTTTTGCCAATAGGTGGGAATTATACCATGGATATCGATGATGCAGTTAGGGCTGTTAGCTTTATAAGACCTCGTATTGTAGTTCCCATGCACTATAACACTTTTGAAGTCATAAAAGCGTCCCCTGAAGTTTTTGCGAAGAAAGCATCGACCCTTGCGGATGTTAAGGTTCTAGCAGTCGGGGAGACTTTAGAAATTTGAGGTTAACGAGCTGATGAGATTTTTGCTAGGGGGAAGGCTAGAAAGTTCTGGTCTTCCCCCTTTAGCTTATTAGGTGTATTTGAGTCCAAAGACGGGGTGGAATATCCTCTCATCGTGTAAAAATTGGGCCTGTTTTTCTAATGCTGATTGCACTTTTTCTCCCATGTTTACCGCGAGGACAGAAGATAGCAAGTGTACTAGAAACAGGGGGCCTAAAATGCTGCTTCCAAACATAGGGCTTGCTGCGCTCACGAAGAACTGCAAGTCGGAATATTTGCATATTGGAGCAGCGGGACTGTCCGTTATCGTTATAATTTTAGATCCCTGCTCTTTAGCTAACACTACTGATTCTGTAACTTCAAGGACGAAACTGGGAAGTTCGCATACTACCACAGCATCATCTGGACCAACGGAACGCGTTTGCTCTTGCAAGGTTAGGCTTGACCTTTTCAGCAAGATGGAACGTATGCCCATTACTCTAAGCCTCATATAAAGAGACTCAGCAACCAATGAGGATATGCCCCACCCCATGCAATAGGTTATAACGGAGTTGCTTATAATATCGCAAAAGGCGCTAACTTTTTCAGGCTCTAACTGCTTCCACGTCCCTTCCAGGTTGGCATGTTCCACTTGAAGCATCTGGTTGGGAAGGTCGTGGCGGTTTTTAAGGACTTTGGTAAGCATGACCGCAGGGTTTACCTGCTCAAGGATGGCCTGCTGCAATACTTCTTTCAGGTCAGAATAGCCTTCGAAACCAAGCATCCTGGCTACCCTTACAAGTTGTGCCTTTGACACAGCGAGTTCGTCGGCTACCTCCCCTATAGACTTGAAAGCAGCTTCTCTCATATTGGAAAGCAGGTATTCTACTACCCTTTTTGCCTTTTTAGGCATGCCGTCCATTTTTTCCCGTAGCAGTTCTTGTAAATCTTTGGGTTCCATATATTACACTCCTCATGTTGCTGATAAATAAACAATTGTTTACAAAATCTGCTTTCCAGTATAAATTGAATAGAAACTATAGTCAACAACCTATGCTTTTGAGTTTATATTTCCTTGGATTAAATTTAGCACTTTCTTTGCGAATAGTAATGACAAAAGAAGAGAGCCTAATGCAGATATGGGCTGGCACCACCAGAGAATTTTTATGCCAAAATATATGCCCATTAAATAACCTAAAGGAGCTCTAAAAAGTAAGGTTCTGGCTAGCTGAGAGATCATGCCAAAGTATGCATAACCACTTCCTTGAAAAAGGCCCCATAAGGTTATATCTATTGCGGCAAAGATATAACCTGTTGCAGATGCTCTTACAGAGTCTATGGCCATAGAAGCCATTTGTGGGGTTGGAGAGAAGGGAAGTAGGAAAACTTGGGGGAAACTGAAGAGTAAAAGCCCGATTGAGAGCATTAGAACTACTGCAGCCTTTGATGCTAACATCACAGCTTCTTTTACCTTCTGGAAATTTCCTTTTCCTATGTTGTAACTCAGAAAGGGTATCAATCCAGAATTGAGCCCGAATACAGGGAGGAAAGCGAACATTTCTATTCTATTGCCTAGCATCCAGGCACTTATAGCTGCTGGACCGAAGAGAGAAAGGATTTTATTCATTAAGGCTGCTCCTATTGCCATACTGGTTTGGGATAGGGCAACGGGGAAGCCGACGATAGATATGTCCTTCCAATATTTAGGGAAAGATTTATCGAACCTAAGTGTGGGTCTGAGGCGAGCTTCCTTTTTCAGTTTATAGGCCAAGTAAGCTAAAGAAACTATTCTTCCGATGAAGGTAGCAATTGACGCTCCAGCTATTCCCCACTTTAAGCCAAAAATAAGTATTGGGTCCAATAGAATATTCAGTAGGTTGCCTATAAGCATGCTCATCATAGGGGTGAATGTGTCGCCCTGGCTCCTGAAAAGGGATTCCCCGAGCAGAGCAAGCCCCATCAAGGGGGCCCCTAGGATCATCCAGGATGAATAAGCGTAGCATTCGGGTAATACTGCACCTTTTCCACCCAATATGAAGTAGAATTTATTAGATAAATCTGGGGTCAAAAGAGGAATGGGTAGTAGAGATAGCCCTAGAATAAGCAAAAGGGCTGCGTTAGCAAAGGTTTGTGCTTTTGCCGTATTGTTTGCCCCAAGTTCTCTTGTTGCGCATGTTGTAGTTCCTACGGCCATTCCGTTAACTACGGCAAAAATTACGAACAAAAGAGGAAAGGATAAGGACATTGCTGCTAGAGATATTTCCCCTAGCCATGACACGAAAATAGTGTCAATTAAGTGAAACAGCGTATGGAAAAACATTGAAAGCACCGAGGGAATGGCCAGTTTAAGTAGGGCTTTGCCTGTGCTTTCGGTGCCCATATCAACTTGTATTTTAGAAATTCTAAACATAGCCTAAGTACAAACCCCCTGTGGGAAATTTCTTTTTGGCGTTGTTACCACCAGATAATTCTTTTGAATAATTCAGATTCTGTCAGTCCGGTCTTGTTAGCCAAAACAGTTATGCCTCTTCTTGAATGACCGCTTAAGAGAGAACGGTGCCTTGTCGAAACAATCCATGGGCCTTTGGGGTTTGTTTTGATTAGCTTTTCTATGAGGGCCTCAGAGCGTACCAGTTCACCCAAAGCTGGATGAGCTGGTCCAGCTTTGACTGTTCCTCTTAAAGAATCAGTTTCGTGTAATCCTATTCGAAGGATTTCGAATCCCATGTTTTCAGCATGAAAGAGCACTTGAGCTGTTTGTTTTATGCAAAGCTCTTCAGTTAGAGGAGTATAGCTTCCTTTTTCCCATAAGGAGAACAGTTCTGTGCCAGGAAAGACTAAACAAGGGTAAAGTCTTATTTGCATTGAAGAGGGACCTTTTATTTTGCTAAGTTTTTTCAAGTCGTTTATGGTGCTTTCTGTTTGTTGGTAGGGCAAGCCTGTCATCAATTGAGCTCCTACCACGAAGCCCGCAGATAGAAGAGCTTTAAGTTTTTCTAGAGCTATTTCGGAGGTGTAGCCTCTTTTGCAGAAGGCAAGTACTTCGTCGTCCAACGAAGATACGCCTAATTCTACTGCACCAACGTTATATTGTTTTAGTTCATCTATTATTTCCTCAGTGATGCATAAAGGGTGGGTAGACATTCTTATGCGGCTACCCTTTGGAGCTCGTGCTGCAGCTTCAAGCAAGCTTGTGCGGATTTTTTGAGGAAGACAGGTGAAGCTTCCCCCAAAAAAGCATATTTCTACAGGCTGGTCAGTCTTTTCTATTTTTGCGAGCACCTTTTCTGCAGTTAGACCGTTTGACTGTCCTGTAATGGCCCATTGGTTGCAGTAAATACATCTATTGGGACATGATTGCATGGGTATAAAAAAAGGCAGTTTTTTCAATGTTTCATCTCCTTTGTACAGCTTGGCTAATTAGAGTTATTAATATTGCTTTTTTGGGTATAGTCCAAGACTGTTTCAATTAGCTTTTTTATCAAATCAAGTTCATACCTTGTAAGCTTTATGTCCTTATACCAGACTTCCATCTCAGATCTATAGTCTAAATATTCTTCTAACTGAGCACGTATAAGTTTTTTGTTTTGGTTGTCAGAAACTAAGTCAGAGAGATTTACATCTAAAGCTCGGGCTAGATTTTGGAGGAGCTTCATTGATGGAAGGCGTCTATTGCTCTCCAGTGTTTGTATGTACGTTCTGCTTACTCCCACCATCTCTGCTAATTTTTGTTGTGTAAAACCTCTGGCTTTTCTCATTGTTTTTATTCTTAATCCTAAACTCAACTTTTATCCTCCATGTTCGTTCTCTACAGCAAGGATATTATATTCTTACTGTGGATGATAGGGAAGAGAAGGCCTGGATTCCACCCAGTAAAGGAATAGCGTACAGCTTAGCAGGTCTGCGGCTCCTCCAGGGCTAACTCCTTGTTGGCTGAATATTTTATCGACTTGTTTAATCAGCTGCCTATCTTTTTTGGAGAAGGGGATAGGCAGCTTTAGAAGTTTGTCGACATATTTTGAATATATATTAGACCAGAAATAATAGCTTGTTCTAGAGACCACATTAGTGTCTTCGCAGCTTTTCATTATACGAAAGAGAGCGTAAAGGGCGCTATCATTCAATGAAGCTCCAGTGGATAAGGCATACCTCAGTGCGGGCAGTCCCCAGTTTATTACTGTAGGGAAGCCCTGTTCTGCTTCTCCCCTGATTCCAGTCAAACCATAATTAAGAAACAGTTTCTCTCCATTTGTCAGAGGCCTATTGGGTAACGATTCCCTAAGCACTTCAAGCTCTTTTTTACAGCATCCTTGAACTACTTGAGATGCGAAGGATGTGCAAAGCTTTGGGTCAATAGGTTTCTTCAAATGGATAATATATCCCGCAGCGTACACCAGAAGAGAGAGGGCAAAAATTAGGCCTTTGTGGGTGTTAATACCATCGGTGGCTTTCAGCATAGCTGACTCCATGGCTTTCCCTATACCTCTAAGATACGGCAGAGCATTGTGAGGGGCAACGCCAGAAAGTCCAACATTTGCCTGTTCTTGCCAGAAGGGAGCAAGGGTTAAGGCACTCAGTAAAAAAGTTGTGAAATCCATGTCTTTATGGGCTCCAGGGCCAAGCCTGTCGACTAAGCCAGGCTTTGGTGAGGTCATTACTTCTTGAATACATGCCGAGGTGGCGAGCTGGGCCAAATAAACAGAGTTATACATATAAGCCTCCTTGACTAATAAAATGTTTACGGTCATACTTTGTTTTATAAAAACTAACAAAGATAGGTGAAGCTAATATGGAACGACTAACTGCAAGAAACGAAGACTACCTTAAAACAATATATAAATTGGAGAAAGAAAACAAGGTAGTAAGAGTGAAAGACTTGGCACAGGCTTTAGGAGTCAAATCCCCAACGGTAGTAGGAAGCCTTTCGGGGCTTAAGGAAGCAGGTTTGGTCATTCAGGGAAGTTATGGATACGTTTCTCTTAGCGATGAGGGGAAAGCTTTGGCTGAGGTGCTGATTAATAGAGAGAAGATTTTGATGGATTTTTTTGAAAAGATATTGAATTTGGACATTGATGAAGCCAAAACAAATGCATGCCGCTTTGAACATTATATTACGCCTGCATGCAGAGAAAGGGTTGTCAGTTTCATAAAATTTCTAGCTCATTGCCAGTACGGCTCCCCGCGATGGTTAGAGCATTTTAAAGAGTTTATAGAAACCGGTGAAAAGCCTGTTTGTGACAATTGTCCCCAGCGCTCTCAAAGATAAGAGTTTCATTTACAATTCTAGCTAGTATGCTTCCGCTTGGCTTCACAAGGAGAATCCCAGTTCGCCTCGGCTAATTAATTTTTTGAATGCTTCTATAACTGTGGGGTCGAACTGTTTGCCTGCATTGCGGTCCAGTTCTTCTGTTGCCCAATTCTGGGTATAAGAACTACGATAGGGCCTATCAGATGTCATCGCATCGTAAGCATCTACTACATTGATAATGCGAGCTAATACGGGTATTTCCTCGCCGGTGAGGCCTTCAGGATAACCGCTCCCGTCATAATTCTCATGGTGGTACATAACTGCTTTAATTATATCTTCTGGTAAGTTACCTGGTTCCAAAATTTTTGCCCCTATTAGGGGATGTTTTTGTATTGCTTCTTTTTCCTCTGCCGTGAGCTTGTCGCCCTTCAACAATATTCGTTCACTTACGCCCACCTTCCCTATGTCATGCAAAAGGCCTCCAACGTAGATCATTTCTTGCTGTTTATCAGAGAGCCCCATTTCTTTAGCTACTGCTCTTGACCATGTTGCTACGCGCAATGAGTGGCCCTTTGTGTATGCGTCCTTTGCCTCTAATGTTGCTGCCAAAGCGTTTACTACGCTCACGTACTGCCTCTGTAGGGATTCATAAAGCTGGGCATTTTCAATAGCTAAGCCAATTTGATTTGCTATGATAGATAAATAATTAATCTTATTTGAGATCATAGCAGATGAATAATATGTTACAAGTATACCTAGTGTTTTGGTTCTTCCTTTGATGGGGATTATTGCCCCAGTATCGTTGCAATCAAGGTAACCGAGACATTTCGACATTAGGGAGCAACTTAAACTAGAATCGGCTATATTTGTTATTGTAAGCGGGCTTCCATTTTTCATTACTTTGCGTACACAATCTTCTTCTGCAGGTATTTCCGTGGAGCAAAATTGAGATTTCCCATCTTGTTTTATGTTTTCTCTTAATACAATCTTTCCGGTTTCCTCATCAAGAAGCCCAATGGCACACCATTTGCTATCTACGATTTCAAGTATATTCTCCAGCGAGGTTTTAATGATAGTATCAACCTCTAAACTGGAAGAGGCTTGCTGTCCTAGTTGAATGAGTTTACTTAGCATTTTTGTGTTTTGCTCCTGGCCTTTGGAGAGAGCCAAATCAAGACTAGATCTAAGGACCCTTAATAAGCGAAGGTCATTTTGGCCTAAATTGAAATTATGCTCCAAATTAGTGTTTTTAGTCTCGTTGTCCAACCTATATCTCTCCTTTGACATGACACTTGTCCAGGTTATTGTTAAGTTGCTATATCAAACAGCTACAATTTTTCCCTTGGCGCTTGGCTTTGTACAAGGCCCTGTCTGCCCTTTCCAGTAAAGAATGTGCAGAGTCTCCTTCTTGTGCCATTGTTACACCAGAGCTTACGGTGATATTGCGATGTGGGAAGGGGTGTTGCGCTATAGATTTTCGTATTCTTTCTGCAACTGCAAGGGCTCCTTCTTCCTGTGTGCCGGGAAGGATAAGCACAAACTCCTCGCCTCCATAGCGCCCTGCAATGTCGATTTTCCTTATAGAATTTTTTATCACTTCAGCTAACCTTTGTAACACTACATCGCCGGCTACATGGCCGAAGGCATCGTTGTAGGATTTGAAATCATCAATGTCGATAAAAATAACAGCTAGAGGGTTTTTATACCTAATAGTCCTTTCTCTTTCGCTGATTAGCAAGTTGATAATGCTTCGCTTGTTATAGAGTCCTGTCAGAAAATCTGTCTCTGCCTCTTTTTCTAACCGAGTGATAAGCCGTGCATTAGCTAGCGATATAGCAGCGAAGTTAACGTAAATTTGCAGGTTTTTTATTTCTTCTCCTGACATCGCATTTGTCGGAAAAGTTATACCCAATAACCCTACGCTTCCAACAGAAGTCCATAGAGGATAAAGCAAGATTTTGTCCTCTGGACTCATCTTCAAATCGGAAAAATCAATAAAATTTTGCAATTCCTGCATACTCAAAAAGGAGGGTTCAACTTTAGAGAAAACTTTTTCCATTAACGGATGTAGCATGGAAAATTCTTTGCCTGTCAAAAGCTCCCCCATTTTGCCCTTTGCTTTTGCTATTTTGATTTTGTCATCTTCACGAAGGCCAACAAAAGCCAAATTAGCCCTATATATTATGATCAGGGAGTTAGTTATGAGATCTATGACTTTTTCTAATTCTATTGTTGAAGTCATCAATCGGCTGATTTCGTAGATGCTGTTTAGTTCGAGACTGCGTAACCCCAAAAGGTTTTTTTCGAGAATAGCTTTAAGGACTTCGTTAACAGTTTGGCTAATGTTGTTCGCCTTAGCTATAAAGGATTTTTCTCCTTCACCTTCTGGCGTAATTTTTCCGTTTTTAGGAGCTACAACTAAGGACCCTATTTTATGTACACTACTCCCCAATGGATAGACATACAGTCTATTACCGTATGGGCAGGTGAGGATATTCTTATCTTTTAAAGACACTAATGCGCCTTTATAGAAATTTATGCATTCCTCATTAGACAATGTGTTGCCTTGGTTTATCTTTTTGCAGGGTGCCACATCCTTGCTGAAACTGGAAAAAATATTTCCCTTTGCGTCAAATACATAAATATTTGCGTCCACCACTTCTGCCAGCGTGTCTTGAAAATCCTGCCAATATCGTAGTGAAACGCTTAACAAGAGATCAGTTTGCATTCACCAATACCTCACTTTAATATGTCGGCTTTATCTAGCTTTCCAAGGATATTTATTCCATTTGACGTAATTTCATACTCTCTAAGGTCCTTATCATGGTTCGCGCCTCGTGCCTTCAGGACACCTAGAACTTTTTTGACTTTTGAGGTATCTTCCACATATCTTAGAACGATTATATTGTCTGATATTAGGGAGATTTGGGCTTTTGTAATTA
The DNA here is from genome assembly GCF_017656375.1 of Thermovirga sp. GTDB lineage: Bacteria > Synergistota > Synergistia > Synergistales > Thermovirgaceae > Thermovirga. The sequence continues at coordinate 35,708 of NZ_JACDOB010000009.1, read as the reverse complement.
CTACAGGAGAAAAGAGGCTCTCGTTTAGTACAGTGAAAAGGGCAGTAGTGCGTTGCCTTTTAATGTTTTGCGTTAATGCCCATAAGTAGTCTTTGTACTTTTCCAGGTTGGCTACGCTAGTTTCAAAAGAGGATATGCTGTCTATGACGATCCTATCTATTCTTTCGTCTTTGATTACGTTTAATATATCAAAGCCATGTTTATCTATATCTAGCTCAATTGGAGAATAAAATCTAATATCAAGTAAACCGTTTGTTATATATTTATTCAAATCCCATCCTAATTCATCTGCATTCTCAATCAGCTGGTCAACTGGCTCTTCAAAGGATATAAACAACCCCTTTTCGCCTTTTTTAGCTCCCTCTAGCAAAAATTTAAGGCCAAACAACGTTTTGCCTGAGCCGGTTCCTCCTGAAATAAGTGTAACAGTCCCTTCTTTTAGGCCACCATCCAGCATTTCATCCAATCCTGTTATGCCGAATTCTTTTTTATCTGACGTGGCAACTTTATATGCAAGTTCTTTACCTTCTGGCTTCATGCGAGGGAATATTTTTATCCCCTCGGAAGTAATTTGAAATAGGTGTTCTCCTTGTTCGAAGTTGGTTCCCCGCATCTTCAATATGCGCAGAAACCTCTTTTGGAACCGCCGCTCCTCTTGCCCATAAAGATGGAAAATTCCGTCAGCTATGGCAAATTCGCTCAAGAGAGTCACGTCTTTTTCCTCATATTCCCCTACTAGAAATACAGTAACCTCCCATATAGATAAAGCAGTAGCTAATTCAAAGACGAAAGCCCTAAAGATCTTTTCATCGGAAAAGATATCCCTTATGGCCTTGAAGCTATCTATTACAAGCAAGTCAGGCTTATGTTGCCTTATCATGCTGTTAAGATAGTTCAGGGCGTTTTGGGCGCCATCTCTACGCAGTGTGGCTCCCAAGTCGCAGTAAACAAAATTATTTCCCAAAAAGTCGTCTGAGAAAAAATCGAACTCTTGTAGATGTCTTACCATTTTGAATTGTGATTCGGATATGGTGGTGAGGTATAAGGTTTTAAGGCCGCGCTTTGCACTGTTAAAGATAATATTTTGAATGAATATTGTCTTTCCACTCCCGGGTGCACCTGAGATGATATTTAATGAATACATAGGAATTCCGCCATCAGTGATATTGTCTAGCCCTTCGATGCCGGTTCTTAATTTATTCATTATTTATTCCTCCTTTGGATCAATTGGGAAATCGGGGAATTCTTCTTTGAGTTTGCTTGCTATTTTGTTTGTTTGTTCATAGCCCAACAACCTTGCCAGTATTTCTACATATTTCGAAATAAATTTCATAAACATATCGTCAATTGGGATGTCTGGGTTTATTTTCACTGCATTTGCGATTTCGGCACAAGATATTCCATTTTCATCAAAATATAGGAGCTCCATCTCTTTGTAGTCTTGAGAGATTTCCCATGCTACTCTTTCAACTAAAAGTTTTACAGAAAAAGCACCGAGGTACTGTGCGGAGGTTGTCCACATCTCTTGTAGCAAAGATTCGTAACGGCTTATTTTTTCTTCAGCTGGTGTGCTCAAAATACCACCTCCTTCTTTTCTTTTAACTTATTATAAAGCAATATAGTAAAAATGCACAGTTTTTAACAAAATAGGAAAATCGCTGATTCAGAAACAAGCCATTAAGATTTTGCGATATTAAGCCGTAATAATGCTAGAAGCATATTATGTATGATGCTGGTTGGATGAAGGAAATGGCTTTGTAAGCTTTAAATGCGTGTTAATGTGTGTTTAGCCCTTTTATTTATTTTGTTTTCTTGATAAAACAAGCTGATAAGGCCAAAGTTTTAAGAGGTGGTGCAGTGTGACAATGAGTAAAGTTATCCAAGATGCAACGGAAAGGGTTCGCCTATCATTAAGGGAACTGGGATATAGGGGGCAAATTGTGGAGAGCAAGATGACCATAAAGACTGTAGAAGATGCTGCTTCGGCGATAGGAGTTGAGCCGAGCAGGATTCTAAAGAGCTTGATCCTGATTACGGAGCAGAGAGCTGTATTGGCTTTGATGTCTGGGGTAAACAAAGTGGACCTTAAGAAGGTCAAGAAAGCCCTGAACGTCAAGAAGGTTAAATTTGCATCCCCGGATTATATAAGGGAAACCTTCGGTTATGAAGTGGGGGGAGTGCCTCCTGTAGGATATGATGAGCATCCCCCCACGTTACTAGACAAAGATCTATTGGAGTTTGACATTGTATGGGCTGCAGCAGGAACAGAATTTGCATACTTTCCTGTAGCGCCAAAAGACCTGGTTGTGTATACTTCTGCTGAAGTAAGGGATATAGCCAAACGCTAAGTTATAGTTTACCTTTTTTCTGGAACTATGGCTTCAAACCAGCCGTTATGTTCTCTTCGCAACTTTATGGAATTAAGGGGCATCAAGGTTATCTCAAGGTTGTGGTAGCATATGGCGCGTAATATATGGCCGCTGAAAGGTCTATGGTCGGATGTGTTTATGACTGCGTGCAAGTGAGGATAAAGAGAAGCACCTCTTATGCTTACATTGCCGCTTAAAGACGAGAGCTCGAACGGGCCTGTTAAATCTTCTTTGATGTAATCATTTCCAGTATACCATCCGAAGGTAACTTCTTTTAACATGCCTAGACCCGTTACCACTACAGCAGAGTCTATAGAATATTCTTCGCAGGCCGTAGAGATGCACCTAAGGAGTTCTTCGTCATCTCCTGGCCTTATGAAAATGCAGTCAGAACTGACAGCATAACGCATGATACCCACCTCCTATAGGGGATTATGTGTTATATTTTAGCACAATAATGCGGGAAATAAAGAGGTGGTCCTATTAACAAAAACAAAATAAATGTGAGGTGAAAAAATGACTTCTTTTACTATAGTTCTTACAATTCTAGTAGGTATAGTTGCAGGTTTTATCAATACTATTGCGGGTGGTGGAAGTTTGCTTTCTTTGCCTTTTTTAGTTTTTTTAGGTTTAGATGCTGCTGTGGCTAATGCCACTAATAGGGTTGCCATTCTTTTGCAGAATACTGTTGGGACCTTCAGGTTCAAAAAAAAGGGAGTTCTAGATGTAAAAGAGGCGCTGCCGTTGGCCTTTCCAGCTCTGATAGGAGCTGTATTGGGTACTTATATCGTAATAAACATTGATGAGAGATTTTTGAAGTTGGTAATAGCAGTTATCATTTCGATAATGGCAGCTCTATTGATATTAAAACCCAAGATGTGGGAAACTCAAAAGGACAAGCATTTCCCTATGTGGGCCAAGATCCCGATATTTTTTCTGATAGGTGTATACGGAGGCTTTATTCAGGCAGGAGTTGGGTTTATTTTGATATGGGCTCTAGTGGGAGTCTTGGGAAAGGACCTTGTCAGAGCGAATGCCCTGAAAGTAGCCATAGTCTTAACTTATACCACTGTGAGCTTGGCTCTTTTTGCTTCTAAAGGCATGGTGGATTTTGTGATTGGTTTTTCCCTAGCAGCAGGAAATATGTGTGGGGCCTACGTAGGGACGTGGTTTGCAGTGAACAAGGGCAATAGATGGATACGCTATATCTTAGCCGCAGCAGTTTTTGCCAGTGCTATAAGGATGGCCTCCAGTGCTTTGGGAGCTTAAGGGCGAGCATTAAAGCTCGTCCTTAAGGTATTTTTGTAGGTTTTCACCTTTCAGCCCAGCGCCTAAAGCTACAGCTAAGCGCAACCTTGCTTGGTGAGGTCTTAGCCACCCTCCGTCGTAGACCCCCATTTCAAGAAGTTTCTTTGTGCTTCCCTCATAAGCGTATTGAATGCTGGTGTGCCCTTTGTGGCAGCGAGATGTGATAACTATAGGGAGCCCTTTTTTTAGCAAAGGTTTAAGGTACTTTATCCACGAAGGGGATATGTTGCCTGCACCGAAACCGGCTAGTATTAACCCGTCCAGGTCACAATTTTCTGCAAGGCATGAAAGGGTTTCTTCTCCGCCTCCCAAGGTAGCCCAAAGGACTGCTATTTTGCTAGCGGGGTGGATGTCTTGTCCCAAGAATGGAGGGCGTTTGGGCTTGCGAATAATGTAAATTTGGCCGTCAACAAATTCCCCTACAGGTCCCCTGCCAGGTGCGTAGAATGCGTCTTTTCTGTGGCCTATTTCCTTAGCTACCTCTGACGCAGCGAATAATTGGTCCTGTAGACAGGTAAGAACACCCATTCCCCACAGGCGCTCACAAGAGGCCGCGGTCAATGATTGGATTAGGTTTGATGCGGCTTCAGAGCCGGGAGTACCGATGGGAAGCATAGCACCTGTGAAGATAATTGGTTGAGGATATGGCCATAAAAGATCAGTCAAGTAGGCCATTTCCTCTAGAGTGTCTGTGCCGCATGCTATAACTATGCCACTTATTCCGTCCTGTACCAGTTTATAGAGGAGCTGTACGAGATCGACAGTCATTCTTATCGTGTAATGACTGCTAGGCTGGTGACCCCAATCAATTATTTCCAGGTTTTCTTTATAGTTTTCTGGTACTGCTTCTAAAATGGAGCCAGCTGATTCGGTTGGGATAAGGCCACCTTGTCTATCGCTGTAGGTCATGCTGATGGTTCCTCCGGTGCCTACAAAGGCGACCTTGCCTCTTTTACTCATCTGAATCCCTCCTCTTCTATGAAAGTAAGTTTACCACTTTTCCTAATGCCTAAAAACGTGTAAGCTTTCATAGGTACAAATAAAAGGGGTTGATGCCATTGAAAGTGGTCGTTGTAGGAGCCGGAGAGGTGGGTTATAACGTTGCAAAAAACCTATCTCAACAAGGCCATGACGTCACATTAGTGGAAAAAGATGAGATGCGAGCCTCAAAGGTGGAAAACGAGCTGGATGTAATGGTAGTAAGAGGCAATGGGGCTCGACCTCCTATATTGGAAAAAGCAGGTATTGCACAGTCGAAAAGCGATGTGGATATTTTAATTGCATGCACTAACCACGATGAAGTAAATATTTTGGCTTGTTGGATAGCTAAGCGGGCCGGAGTTTCTAGAGTGATATCCAGGGCAAGGGGGCTAGAATATACCGATAGCCCCGGATGGGCTCGAGACTTGGGTATCGATGTCATGATCTCTCCTGAACGATCAGTAGCTAGGCAGATAGAAGAACTTCTATCTGTCAATGCCTCAGACTATACGGCTGAATTCTTTGGAGGGATGGCAGGACTTTACACTTTTAGAGTTTCCGATGAATCGCCCTTAATAGGCCAAAGCCTCAAAAATGTGAGGGAGAAGTATCCAAATATAATGGCTCTAATAGCGTACGTTGAAAGGGACGGAAGGGGATTTGTCCCCTTTGGGGAAACTGAACTGCAAGCGGGGGATTTGTGTTTTGTTATCACCTTGAAAGGGCAGTTGGCTGAACTTGAAGAACTTTTCAAAAGGCAGAAAAGCAGGAAACTTAGGAAAGTGATAATTGTAGGTGGCGGCAAAATAGGCTTTCGTGTTGCTAAAAGATTGGAAACTAGATATCCCCAGCTGGATATTAGACTTATAGATCAAGACAAGGATAAGTGCGATAAGCTTGCGAGGGAACTAGAAAGGACCATAGTCCTTGTAGGCGATGGAGCAGATGAAGAACTGCTTAGGAGCGAAGGAATAGAGGGAATAGATGGATTTGTCGCCACTACTGCGAACGATGAACGGAATATATTGATGGGCGTGATAGGAAAGGCCTTGGGAGCAAATAAAAGTATAGCCGTTGTAAGAAGGGGATTTTTTGAAAAATTAGATAAATATCTGCCTGTTGATGCGATGGTAAACCCTAATCAGGCCTTGGCTTCAGTTATAATGAGATACGTCCTTTATCCTTCTGCTGCCGGAGCATTGTCTATAATTGAAAGAATAGATGCCGAAATACTTGAGGTGACTGTTGGTAAAAATAGTGAAGTGTTAGGTGTGGTGCTAGCTGAAGCTGGATTACCGAAAGGGGTATTAGTAGCTTTGGTCTCTAGGCGGGGTAACGTATTTGTTCCTACAGGGGAGACTCAGTTGGAAGAGGGAGATCAAGTGGTCCTTTTTGCATCATCGGATAAAATGCAACAAGCACTGAATATCTTGGGGGTAAATGTCTCTTGAGGTTTATGGTAATTCTGAGGGTCCTAGGCGTTTTGGCAGCCATAATATCTGTGTTTATGCTCTGGCCTCTTGGATGGACTCTTGTTGATGGGTCTTCCGACATGCTGCCCTTTTTTAAGAGTATAGCGGTCGGATTGTCGGTTTCCGTGACTCTTCTGTTGATAAGTCGAAAGGCTAAGATCCGAGATATAGAAGTTAGGGAAGCTTTTGCTACTGTTACCCTTTCGTGGGTTGTAGCATCAATAATAGGTGGTTTGCCTTACCTCTTCAATGGAACGGTACCTACATTTACGGACGCCTTTTTTGAGGCCATGTCTGGTTTTACTACTACAGGAGCCTCTGTTTTGACTGATATACAATCCAACCCTAGAGGTATTCTGTTCTGGCGTGATTTAACCCACTGGTTGGGTGGTATGGGCATAATAGTTTTAAGTCTTGCTGTTTTACCTTTCTTGGGTGTTGGAGGAATGCAGCTTTACAAGGCGGAAGTCCCTGGGCCTGTTCCTGAAAAACTTACCCCCCGTATTCAACAGACGGCCCTTTTGCTTTGGGGCGTTTATGTGTTTCTCTCTGCTCTCGAAGTAGCTTTTTTGTGGGTGGGGGGGATGAATTTCTTCGAGTCCTTGACTCACACATTTGGAACTATGGCAACCGGGGGATTTTCTCCTCTCAATGGAAGCATCGGGCAGTACAAAAATCCGTATTTTGATTGGGTCATAACTGTATTTATGTTCCTTGCCGGAGCTAACTTTGCGCTGCATTATATGATGCTCAGGGGCAACCTGAAAGCTTGGTGGAAGGATGAGGAGTTTCGTTTTTATACGATTCTCACCTTTTTGGCTATAGTTACAGCTACCAGTTTTCTTTATATTAGCGGTACATATGGGTCTTTATTAAAATCTTTAAGATACGCAGCTTTCCAGGTGGTCAGCATTGTGACTACTACAGGTTATGTGACTGCAGATTACGAGAAATGGCCATTTTATGTGCAGTATATGTTGCTTTTTTTGATGTTTGTTGGAGGATGTGCAGGTTCAACTGGTGGCGGAATCAAGAACCTCAGAATAATGTTGCTGTTGAGACATGTTAGAAATGAACTTAAGCGCCTATTGCACCCTTCTGCTGTTTTGCATGTAAGGACGGGAGGTCAGGTAGTAGAGAGAGATGTCCTTGGGTCAATTACCGCCTTTTTTATATTATATATAACTCTTTTTGCCATTGCTGCTTTGGTTATGAGCGCTTTAGGTGTAGATGTTCTCACGTCTATAGCGAGTGTAGCTGCCACTATAGGTAACATAGGCCCAGGCTTAGGGACGGTGGGACCTGCAGAAAACTATGCCCACATTCCTCTATTAGGCAAATGGGTTCTTTCTTTCTGTATGCTTTTGGGCAGATTAGAAATATATACGGTCATGATTTTATTCATGCCTGAAGCTTGGAAAAAATAAATGCTTTCAAGATAGTGTAGTACATAAAACGGGAGGCTAAATAATCTGCCTCCCGTTTCTGATTATCTGATTGATGGAAACTAGTAGCCCAGGTTTTCCCCGATGAGAAAGACGTAAATGTCCCTTCCGAAAGGAGCCCGCTCTAGAATCAAAGTGGCCCTGCATACCCTGCTGGGGCTGTTGCAATCTACGCAGTAGCCCAACTTGGCGCAAGGTACATCATAGCCGCCAAGGCGAGTGACATTTGGAGGAGTTGCCACGTTATGAACTCTTTTAAGAGCGCTATCAAGATCAGGGCATATTTTATTTATGCCCACAACGAAGATCAGTTTGTTGGCTCCCCAAGCCATTCCAGCTATTCTGTTTCCTGTGCCGTCTATATTGACAAAAGTCCCATCAATAGTAAGGGCATTTGTGCTGGTTATGTAGTAATCACTCATCAGTTCTTCTTTAAATTTTGCTTTTCTTTCTTCAGGAGACAGATTGGGATCCCAATGGTGATGTGTTGTGCACCCTTTGTCCGACAGAAGTTCTATGAGGCCCATCTCCCTTACTGTGCAAGTGCCTGGAATTCCTACCGTAGAACCAGGCGGGATCATGTTGGCGATCTCTTTGGCTGCTTCTTCTGAAGAAGAGAAATAGTAGGCTTTATATCCCTTCGCATTAAGGGCCTTTACGACTGATTCTCCTAGTTTTTTGTGCACATCTTTCCATATTGATTTGTTTTTCTCTTGCATAGGATTCATTTGGAACACTACCCCCTATTGTGTTCTGTATTTTTATAAACACATTTTCATTATTCCAAAAACAGCTTGCCTTTTCAATCTTTTGAGGTATATTAACGATGTGTGATATTTTGAGCGAATAGTGTTATCTACTTCGCATTAAGCGTACAGGAGGGATATTTATGTGCAGAGTTATTACGCCGGATTCTGTGGGCCATGTGCATGAACATGTGGATGACCCTTTGTCTGTTGCAGAGTTATTGAGAGAGACTTTGGCTGAAGAGCTCAATTTGATGAACGATGTGGTAGCTAGATGGCATATGATTGATGATCATGAAGTGAAGCATGCTCTTTCCCATGTGATAGAGCAGAAACAGAAATCTATGAAATTGCTTTGGAATTCTTTAGAGAAGTTGGAGGAGAAAATATTGAGCACAGAGGGTGATGGGCACTCCCACGAACATCCTCACCATCATCACCATTAAGCTGAATGTGATGTTTTTAGTCTTGTTTGAAAAGTAAGAGGGATGGGGGAAGAGAGTAATATCCCCCATCTTTTTATGTTTGGTATCCAGAGAACAAAATACAAAAATGTTTTGCTGTCAAGGTGTATTGCTTGACACGGTATTGTCTCCCGCGTATAATCGCTCCGTTCTATAAGGAGATGGAGGTTGTATGACGACGAGTGACCTTGAGGAAAGAATAAAAGTGGAGAGGCTGTTTGACGTTTATGCCCCTCTTTTAACTGAAAAGCAAAGAGCTGCTTTCCAGATGCATCAAAGCGAGGATTTGTCATTGGCAGAATCGGCAGAGTTGCTTAATATGACTCGCCAAGGAGTTCACGATTTATATAACAGGGCCAAAACGAGGCTTGTAAAGTTTGAGAATCTGTTGGGTTTTGCCAGTATGGAACAAAGATATATGAATTGCCTTATGAGGCTTTGGGATATATGCAGAGAAGCTAACGTAAATTTGCCTGACGACTTGATCTTAGAGATAAAAAAGCTGGCTGAATTAGAAAGAGAAGAAAGGGACGGGTGAATCCATGTTAGATACTCTTAAGAAAAGATTTGAGAAGGCTCTGGGTCTTTTAAGAAACAAAGGCAAATTATCTGAACAGGATATAGCCGAGGCCGTAAGGGAGGTCAGGCGCGCCCTTCTTGAGGGTGATGTAAGTCTTAAAGTGGCCAAAGAGCTTGCGGAAAAGATAAAGGAGAGAGCGACCCAGAGGGAAGTTTTAGATTCTATAACCCCTGCTCAGCAGATACAGGCCATAGTATACGAAGAGCTTGTGAATTTAATGGGGGGTAAAACATCTAAAGGGATTTCTTTTGCTTCTAAGCCACCTACTATCTGTATGATGGTAGGGTTGCAAGGGGCAGGAAAGACTACTACTTGTGTGAAGATAGCCAAAAAGCTAAAGGGAAGTCATAAGCCATTGGTTGTGGCATGTGATCTGAAGAGGCCTGCCGCGGTGGAGCAGTTGGAAATTTTGGCAAATAGTGCTGGCGTTGGATTTTTCGGTCCCCAGAAAGGGGATGCAGACCTTAAGAAGCTTGTTGGGGATGCTATAGATTATGCTACATCCAGATTGTACGACGTACTTATCCTGGATACTGCAGGCCGATTGCATGTAAATGAAGAGCTTATGCAGGAGCTTGTGGATATAAAGGAGATGACCAATCCCACAGAAGTTTTGCTTGTGTTGGATGCAATGACAGGCCAAGAGGCTATAAGGGTGGCGGAGGCTTTTCATGGGGACTTGGATTTGACGGGCCTGATCCTAACAAAGATGGATGGAGATGCCAGAGGGGGAGCCCTACTGAGTGCCAAGGCCGTAGCGGATGTCCCTGTTAAATATATAGGTGTAGGCGAGAAGCTGGATGATATAGAGATTTTTGACCCCGAACAGATGGCCCAGAGAATTTTAGGCATGGGCGATCTTAAAGGGTTGGCCGAGAAGGTAAAACAGGTTTCTGACTTTATGGATGTAGAAAAGGTTACAAAGAATATTGCCAAAGGCAAGCTTACGATGGAAGACTTGCTCCAACAGATAAGACAGATAAAGCGTATGGGCCCGTTAGAAAAAATAGTAGAAATGCTGCCAGGTGGCGGGAAAATAAAAGAACTTGCTGGAGCACAAATGGATGACAGCAAGCTAAAGCATATTGAGGCTATAATTCTGTCCATGACTCCGGAGGAGAGGAAGAATCCCAAGATCATAAAAGGCAGCCGAAGGAGAAGAATTGCATATGGCTCAGGTACATCGGTCCAAATGGTCAATCAGGTTTTGAGTTATCATAAAAACATGAACGAGATATTTAAGCAATTTAAAGGACGCAAAGGCAGGGGGTTTAGGCTCCCACGAGGGCTTCCTTTCAAGTAAATTGGAGAATCAGGGGGAGTCTAGCTATAAATAGCAAATAGCAAAAAATCAGGAGGTGTATTAGATGGCAGTGAGGATTAGGTTGGCCCGTTTCGGGCGCAAAAAGAGACCGTTCTACCGTTTGGTAGTAACGGATCAAAGAGCACCAAGGGATGGGATGTGTATTGAGCAGATAGGGACGTATAATCCCATGACAGATCCTGCAGAAATCAATGTTAAGGAAGATAGGGCATTGTATTGGCTTTTCAATGGCGCTCAGCCGTCAGAGACAGCAAGAGCGCTATTTGTAAAAACTGGAGTTTGGGAGAAATTCCTTTCGGGTAAGAAGCAGTAGAGGTGTACGATGCCGGAATATGATGAGTTAATTGGTTTTCTGGTAAGGAATATAGTTGCCAAACCAGAGAGCGTTGAGATAACTTCGAAACGCTCAGAAAATGGTGTCGTGAAGGTGTTAATAACGACGGCTCCAGAAGATATTGGTAGGGTAATAGGAAAGCGCGGCACAACAATTAATGCTATAAGGCATATAGCCAAAGCGTCTTCAATTAAGCCTAATGAGAAAGTAGAAGTTGATATTTCGGAAGAATGAGGTGCTGGGTTTGAAAGATTTGGAATTGACAGCAGTAGGGAAAATTGTGGGGGCTCACGGGATTAGGGGTGAGTTTAAGATTCTGCCTTTGACTGATTTCCCTGAGAGATTCAAAAATATGGAGGAAATAAAGCTGTACGGAGCTTTAGGCTCCCACAAGTTGACGTTGCGCTTGCTGTCGGTCCGTTTCCAGGTCGATAAGGGCTTTGTGTTGGCCAGGGCAGAAAATGTCAATACTAGAGAAGAAGCAGAAGCTCTAAAGGGCCTGATAATTAAGATAAAGAAGGAAGAGCGGGTTTCCTTACCTGAAGGTCGCTATTGGATTGATGACCTCATTGGATTATCCGTGAAGGACAGTGAGACCCTTGAGGAGTTGGGACACATCAAGGATGTCCTTGTGACAGGGGGAGTTGATGTCTTTTTGGTTGAGACTCCTGCAGGTGAGGAAAAGATGATCCCTGCAGCCAAAGAAATGATAAGTTCAATTGACCTGGAAAAACAGGAAATGATAGTTTCGCTCTTGGAGGGGCTATGGGATTGATGAGGTTTTCTGTGGTTACGGCTTTTCCCGATTTCGTTGAAGCTTATTTTAAGACAAGCGTAATAGGAAAAGCCGTGCAGAAGGGGTTGATAGAATGTGATGTCGTAAACCCCAGAATGTTTGCAGAGCCTCCGCATAACCAGATAGATGATTATGCATACGGTGGCGGAGGTATGGTATTAAAGGCAGAACCTCTAGCAAGAGCTGTTGATTTTGTGAAAAGCCCAGCTGCAAAGGTTATATGCTTAAGTCCGCAAGGTAGATTGCTAAATCAAGCTTTAGTTGAATCGCTGGCTACAGAGCAACATTTGATATTGGTCTGCGGCCATTATGAAGGTGTTGATGAGCGCTTTATACAGGCATATGCCGACATGGAAGTGTCTGTTGGGGACTATGTTCTAACTGGAGGTGAGCTTCCTGCCCTTATAGTGGTTGACGCTGTCTCCAGGAGGGTAGAGGGAGTAGTAGGCAAATCTAGCGCCGTTGAAGATGATTCTTTTGCCAAGGGGATGCTCGATCACCCCCATTACACACGCCCGTCGGTGTGGAGGGGGTTGAAGGTGCCGGAGGTCCTCTTAAATGGAGACCATGGAGCCGTGGCTAGTTGGCGACGCCGAGAGTCCATAGCAAGGACATTATCCAGGAGGCCAGATATTGTAGGAAATGCTTTTCTAGCACCTTACATTGAAAAGGGTGTATACCTCATTTGGGGTGATGCCTCAAGAGTATTAGGTGATGAAGCGGGGCTACCTGAAGAGGTTGTAATTAAGTTTTTGAAGAATATAATAAGCGTATCTGAAAGAGCTGGCTGTAGAAAGGTAATTTTGTTGCTTAAGGAGGCTGCTATAAGGCAGAAAATAAGAATCTTGCTCTCGAGATTGGCAAAATTAGAAGCTGAGTGCGACGAGTATGCAGAAATGATAAAAGTAGTACCTAATATGGACAGGGCAGTTAGCTGGATAAAGGAAAAAGAAAAAAGTAGTCCATACATGGTAGCTATAACGAGCGAGAACAAGGCAAACAGAATTCATTGGGATGAATTAAAGATGAGAATCTTGGGTTTTTGTCGCCCTGTGGCCTTTTGTTATCAATGTAAAGCGGAAGATATGGTAGGCGTTTGTCTTAGAAATCCGCTAGGGGTTAACGATAGTGGAGATATTTTTTCAGGGATAATCAGTGTCGCTGTGACACTGGAAAGAATAATAGGATTGGAAAAAAAAGAAGTTCCCATCGGGAGGGATAGATGATGGATCAGAAAATTGCGCTTATTGAGAGAAAATACGCGAAAAAGGAGATTCCTGAATTCAGGCCAGGAGATACCGTTAAGGTCCATGTTAAGGTAAAAGAAGGAAACCGTGAAAGAATCCAGATATTTGAAGGAGTTGTAATAGCCAGAAAACATGGTGGAGCCAGAGAGACCTTCACCGTAAGAAAGGTCTCCGGGGGCGTGGGTGTGGAAAGAATTTTCCCGCTTCATACTCCTTCAATTGAGAAGATTGAGGTGTCGCGTTACGGAAAGGTAAGAAGAGCAAAGCTGTACTATTTGCGCAAATTGAGTGGTAAGGCTGCCAGGATCAAGGAAAGAAGATTTTAAGCAGTCAAAATGAAAACAACAATAGGGCCATGTAGCAATAGATTTGTGGCATGGCCCTAACTTATATCTTTCAAGGTGTTAAATTAAAATGCATAGTGCTTTTATAGTGTTGCCTTTGTTTATAGTTATATTTATTGGTTACTTAGTAAAGAAGCTAGGGATTCTCCAGAAAAGCTTAGTTTCTCAATTGAATGACTTACTGTATTGGGTTGTACTTCCTGTTTTGCTCTTTAGATCCACTCTAAAGGTTGGAGCAGGCATATTTGACAACCCCAATCTTTTCTGGGCTGTCCATGTACCTTTTGTAATTGTCCCACCACTGGCTTGGTTGCTGGCTAGATTGCGCCATAAGAGTAATGAGAAAAGAGCAGTTACAGTTCTAATATCAGTGAGGGCAAACAATATTTTTATGGGGATTCCAGCTGTAACTTTAGCACTGGGGCAAGATGGAGTAAACTCTTTGTCTTTATTTTTGGCTGTGGGAATGTTGGGATACAACATCATAAGTCTTACGTGGGCCCAAACAGCCCTCAGTGGGACTTTGTCATTTGAATCTCTTTTGGAAACAGGGAAGAAGCTACTGAAAAACCCGCTTATTTGGGGATGTTTTTTAGGTGTGGCGGGATCTGCTGCTGGTTTTAATGATCTACCAGAGTGGATGGACGGGGCCTTCAAAATAATAGGTAATACTGCTAGTGGTATAGCTCTTTTGAGTCTTGGGGCTTCTTTGGAACTAGAGAACTTATGGGATGCCTTTAAGCATACTTGGTTGGAGTCGGTTATAAAGTTAGCAATCCACCCAGCCATAGTTTTTGGAGCTTTTTGCATTTGGCCTGTAGAAAGCCCCCTCATGAAGACAATAGTACTGGTTTCGGCTATGCCTTCGGCAGTGAACAATTTTGTTTTAGCTAAAGGTATGCACATGGACTACAATTATTGTGCCCAGGTAGTTGTAGCGACTACGATATTTTCTATTTTTACTTTGCCAGCATGGATCAGTTTCCTTGGTTTGTGATAATTGTAGTTGACGATTTGAAACATCTTTTTTATAATTGCATTCGCGCTTGATGCGCGGGGGTGGCGGAACAGGTAGACGCGCCAGGTTGAGGGCCTGGTGGCCTCCGGGCTGTGGGAGTTCGAGTCTCCCCCTCCGCACCATGATGAATCAAGGCTCTGCTTATATAGCAGAGCCTTTTCTTTTATTGTTGCTTATATGCTGTTAGTTATTGGATTATAAGCCCATCAACTATTTCCTTCCATCCTAAGAGAGACAGGACATTTTGGAAGCCTGGATCCGGGGGAGCTGTTATGTTTAAAGAATGTCCATATACAGGATGCCTTAGCCTTATGCTCAGTGAATGGAGAAGTAGCCTGTTGGACTGGAAGTGGAGGCGAAAAAATTTATTGTGTTTTCCGTCTCCGTAAAGTACATCACCAACTATGGGATGAGAAATGTGCTTGAAATGCCTTCTTATTTGATGTCTTCTTCCTGTTATTGGGTTGACTAGGACCAATGAGTAACGGCTTGTTGAGTATCTTGAGACGGCAAAAGGAATTTCTGTTCTCGCAATAGTTTTGTACCTGGTTATAGCTTCTTGAGTTTTAGGCTGCGTAGGACAAGAGTCCTCTCCCTCTGTTATTTTAATTAGAGGTTTGTCTATTGTGTCTGAATCTTTAGTCCACCCTCGTACCACAGCGATGTAGGTCTTTGCTATCTTTTTTCTTTTAAAGGCTTCACCTAGGGATTTTGCTATTTGAGGATTGGTCGCGAATATAACCAATCCTGATGTGGGTCTATCTAGTCTGTGGACAGGGTATAGATGATTTCCAAAAAGATTTCTTGCCTCTTGCAGGAGAAAAGGGCCTTTTTCTCTGCTTAAAGCTGTCCTGTGGACAAAGATCCCAGCAGGCTTGGCCACAGCAAAGAGAAAGTCATCCCTATAGAGGACTTTTATTGGTTTGTTGCCCCTTGTATCTTTTTTTGAAGACCACATCATCATAGTAGGGCAATTTTAACACAAAATTGTTAGTCTTTCTCTTGATAAAATAACCCTATAGTGGTATAAAAAGCGCGGATATTTTTAAGACATAGAAGGAGGGTACTGATAGTGGATTTAAAGTTAGAGGTTTCAGATAAGGCTAAGGATGTTTTATCTTCCCAAGGGCTTGCAGGGCACTTGGTGGAGACTACTATAGGCAGTGGCTGATGCAGGATCCCTGTAGCTCTCGTCGAGAGCGGTGAGCCTGAAGCAGCTTCTGATTATTTTGCCTTAGAAGATCAGGAGCTTACTATTTGGATTCCTAAAGGAATGAAATTCTCTAAAGACACGGTTAAGGTGGAAGCTCAAAAGAGTTGGGATGGTTGGGTTTTATATGTACCAACAGCTCTAGTTTAATAAGCAATAAGAAAAGGGAAGGGGCAAGCTTTTAAATAAAAGCTTGCCCCTTCCCTTTTTTATAAGGTACACTTTGGTTCGTCCATTTCGTTGGTTTTATTTGAAAAAAGGAGTGGTTAACTTGGTTGAGGCTCGTAGAATTTCCGTTTGTGTCTTTATCTTCTTTGTGATAGCTTTAATACTTTTATTTTATCCTGGTGTGTCCTCAGCTGAAGGAGATTGCCTGGTTAGGTTAGAACACAAGAATACTGCGGCAGAAATAAGCCCCGGTGAAATTAGCACTGAAAGTGTAGTGAAAAGATCCATAATAGCTGAAAGTTTTCTGAGAGCGAATCATAAATTGAGAAAAGAAGAAGCATGGGAATATGCGAGCTATGTCATGGAGTCTTCAAAGCTCTTTGGGATAGATCCCTTTTTAATAGCTTCTTTGATAATAAAAGAATCTACAGTGAAGAGGAATGCGAGATCGAAATACGCGTATGGCTTGATGCAGATTAATTGGAAAGTTCATAAAAAGGGACTTAGATCTGCATTTAATCAGATAAAAAGCCTTAAAGACCTTATGGAGCCAAGAAACAATATAATGGCAGGTACTTATATTTTTTCTTGGTATATGAAATCCAGTAATTATGATGTTAAAAAAGCCCTTGCCAGATATTTAGGCAAAAATGGCAAAAAATATATTAGCAAAGTTCTGGGAGTATATAATAAAATGGGTAATAGCTATAAACTGGCGAAGGTCAAGGGAAACAAGGAAAATGCAGAATCGTAGCGCCGTTAATGAGAGCCAGAGATAATAAGAGAATAAAACTTTTGAATGGAGGTATATCTTTTGGGTGGGGGAAAAATGGATTTGATACCAGAACTAAAGATTGGGAAGCATAGGCCTAAATTTCCTTTGATACAAGGGGGGATGGGGGTAAGGATTTCTGGCCCAAACCTTGCAGGTGCGGTAGCTAAAGCGGGAGGCGTGGGTACTATAGCAACTGTGGGGCTCGCTGTTGCGTCCTCAGACTATGATGGCAGTAATTATTTTGAGGCAAACAAGAAGGAAATCATTAAATGTTTGCATCAGGCTAGGAACGAAGCTCCTGATGGTGTAATAGCTGTTAATATAATGGTTGCCTTAACAGATTACGAGGACCAGGTGAGGGCTTCTTGTGAAGGAGGCGCTGATGTCATTATCTCCGGCGCTGGATTGCCTTTGAGCCTTCCTGGGATAACGAAGGATTACCCTGATGTTGCATTAGTTCCCATAGTGAGTTCTTTAAAAGCAGTGAGAATAATTGTAAAGAGATGGGGAAAGCAGTACGGCAGGTTGCCCGACGGGTTTGTAGTGGAAACTCCACTATATGCCGGAGGACATTTAGGCGTAACCAAGGAAGAGCAAGTCTTCTCCGAGCAATTTTCTCCAGAAAAGGTCATTCCGGAAATAAAGGAGTATTTAGAGAAAGAACTGAAAGTAGATATTCCTATAGTTGCGGCAGGGGGTGTGTGGAATAGGTCTGACATGTTAAGAATGTTCGAACTCGGCGCAAGCGGGGTACAAATGGGTACTAGGTTCATGGTTGCTGTCGAGGGAGATGCGTCAGATGCGTATAAAGATATAATTTTGCGAGCGAAAGGTAACGATGTGGTAATAATAAAAAGCCCTGTAGGCATCCCTGGTAGGGTACTACGTTCTCCCTTTATAGATAGGTATTTAAAAGGCAATGTGGAAAGCAAACCTTGTTTTGCCAACTGTTTGCACCATTGTTCATACAGAAGAGGAGAAAAGACCTTTTGCATAGCTCAAGCATTGGTTGATGCGTTTTGGGGGAGATGGGAGGAAGGGTTATTCTTCTGCGGCACAAATGTCTCTAAGTTAACCAAGCAGGAGTCGGTAGAGGAGATATTTCAGGACCTTTTCGGGAATTAATGCTTAGGTCTTGTGACAACGAGGAAGAAACGCATTCAAAGGGGCTCTCTTTGAGAGCCCCTTTTTATATGGAGTGCTGTATGTTGCATATTTAATCACTAAGAATTTGTTCGAGATTTTCGACTTTCTCGGAGAAGAAATTCATAGCTTCTTTTATTGGTTCGCCAGTAGACATGTCCACCCCTGCTTTTTTGAGTAGATTTATAGGATAGTCAGATTTACCGCTTTTTAGGAATTGAATATATGCTTTTTGTGCTGGCGCGCCTTCATTGGCGATGGCATTTGCGATACTCAAAGCAGCAGCGAAACCTGTGGCGTATTGATATACGTAGAAAGGAGAGTAAAAATGAGGAATTCTTGCCCACTCAAAGGCAAGGTTTGCGTCAAGAGCTATCTCGGGTCCGTAATACTTTCTGTTTAGGTCCATCCACAATGAGCAAAGTGTTTCATGTGACGGAGCTTCACCTTTTTGGGTCATCTGATGGACATTAAGCTCAAATTCAGCGAATAAGGTTTGTCTGAACACCGTTGTTCTTATTTGTTCGGTCATTACGTGCATGAAGTATTTCTTCTCTTCATTTGTTGAGGCTTTCCCGGTTAGGGCTATGTTGAGGAGTATTTCGTTTACTATGGACGCAACTTCAGCCACGAATATGCTGTGGCCGGAATAAATGTACGGTTGGGTGGCATTTGTATATGCTTGATGGATCGCGTGCCCCATCTCATGGGCAAGGGTAAATACATCTTTTAATTTCCCATTGTAATTTAGAAGAACGTAGGGGTGCCCTCCATAACATCCCCAACAGTATGCCCCACCTCGCTTGCCCTTGTTCTCATATACATCTATCCATCGGGAAGAAAACCCTTCCTCAACAAGTTTTAGATATTCTGTCCCTAGAGGTTTTAGAGCATCAAGCACAATTTCTTGGGCTTCTTCAAAGGGAATGTGTTCGTAGGGCTCACCGGCTATGTTCACGTACATGTCATACATGTGGATTTCGTCCAATTTTAAAGCCTTTTTCTTGAGGGACACATATTTATGTAAGGCCTCAAGGTTTTTGTTGATTTGGTTTATTAACTGGTTGTATACAGAAACGGGTATAGAGTTATTAAAAAGTGAAGCTTCCAATGTGGAGTTGAAATTTCTTGCTCTAGCGAAAAATAGTGAACTCCTTATAGCGCTACTGTAAGTTGCAGATAAGGTGTTTTTAAAGCTACCGTAAGTATCAAAAAGGGCATGGAAAGCGTTCTTCCTCAATGTTCTGTCTGTGGAGGTTAGGAATGTGCTGAAACGCTCTTCAGATAAAGGTATTGCTTCTCCCTTACCGTTGGTTATGTTGGGAAACTGGATATCAGCGTTGGTTAATGCAGAAAATATGTCTTCAGGCCCTTGAGCTATTTCGCCGGCCCCAGCTAGAAGATATTCTTCGGAGGTCTCTAGAGTATGGGCTTTCCTTCTGAGGATATCTTTGAGAAAAAATTCATATTTAGCCAGGCGCTCTTCTGTCTCGATGTATTCTGTTATCTTTTCTTCGCCTATTTGGAGGATTTCAGGTGTAATAAATGAACAAGCTTTTTGTGCTTGGATGAAAAGAGAAGTGGCCTTATGGGCGTTTGATTGAGCTTTAGCGTCTCTGGTGTCTTCGTGGCTTTTCATATGAGCATATACAAGTATCTTGTCGCTTTTTTGTCCTATTTCATCGGCCAGTTTTAGGCATTCTAGCAGCGTTTGAGGATTTTGGCCCAGTTTATCCTTGTAGTTTTCGATTTGAGCCAATAATCTTTCGACTTCAATGATGGCCTTATTCCAATCATCGATTGTCTCGAAAAGGTCTTGTAGTTTCCACTTGTAATGTTCTGGTATGTCCTTCCTTTCGGGTATAGGCTTCATGTGTGGATTTTTGCTGTTTTTCATTGTTTTCATGTTTTGCTTCCTCCTGATCTGTTTTATTTAATTCATCTCATGTAAAAATAGAAAAAGAACATTATGGCTATTGCAACGCCGACCATGATTGATTTTAATATGTGGTTTCTTCGTTCTGACGATTGAGGGGTTTTGGGATCATAGAATCCTTCGGGCCTGGTCCTTTTGGCCTTTTTGGGTTTCCCCCATATTCGTTCCCCATGCGAATATGCTAAAAAATAAGCCCCAACTCCCATAAATATGGCACCAATCAAAGCTTGAATTTCCTTGCTCAATGTTTTTACAGCTCCTCTCTTAAACGTTTACACAGAAAGTATATACAAATTTTCGAGAAGGCGGGAAATTAATGTAAAAGTTTGCTATTCTTTATAGGTGATAAAGGAATAATGGATGGTAATTTGAGGAGGTACCTGTTGATGAAAGATGTGCGATGCAGCTTTGTAGTTTCCCTATGCTTCTTGCTTGTCCTATTGGTTTGCTTAGCAGAAATGTTTTTTCCCCATACAAGCACGTGGGGCATTAGAGAAGCTCTTGCTTCCTCTTTTGATGCCTTGGAAGAGTCTCAGGTAAAAGAGATAGTATACACTTATGGTTTGAAGGGAAAAGAATGGATTTTGGTGAGAAAACAAGATTTTACTTTGACCCTCTATAGGGGGGGATCGGCTATTGCCTCTTATCCCGTGGCTATAGGAAAAAATGATGGTGATAAACAAAAATCTGGAGACATGAGGACACCAGAGGGCGTGTTTTCAGTGGTATCTGTAGAAAACTCGAGCTATTGGGTCCATGATTTTGGGGATGGTAGGGGACCTATCTCTGGAGCGTATGGGCCTTATTTTATAAGATTAAAGACTCCCTACAGAGGGATAGGGATTCACGGAACCCATGATCCAAACTCTATTGGCACAAAAGCTACAGAAGGATGTATTCGCCTGAAAAACGAGGATTTGTTAGTGTTGGTTAAAGAAGTGAAAAAGGGCATGATTGTAGTTATTCTGCCGTAGAGTACGTATGGTTCGGTGGAAAGGAGAAGGTGTATGATGAGTAAAAAAGATATAGTGTTTAACTATCCATCTAAGGTTGTTTTTGGGGAAGGTAAAGCAAAGGAGCTACCTCATCGCATATTGGAATTAGGTGCAAAAAGGCCAGCTTTAATAACCGGTCCCACTATGCCTAAAACCCAAGCTTTCAGCCAAATTAAGAGTCTTCTCGAGGCAGCGGGAATTGAGCCTTTTTTATTTAATGGAGTAGAGCCAGAGCCCCCCATAGAATTATTGCAGGAAGTTTCAGATTTGATTAAGAAAGAAAGATGTGACGCCCTTATAGGTCTAGGGGGAGGTAGTACTATGGATTTTACTAAAGTTTTGGGGGTTTTGGCCGAGCTAGGGGACGTTACATTGGATCAAATTGTAGGAATAAATAAAATTCCACGAAAGGGCCTGCCTGTAATTTTAATGCCCACAACCGCTGGAAGCGGTTCAGAAGTTTCCCCTGTGGCAATATTCACTTTCAAGGAAGAGAATGTTAAAAAAGGGATAGTAAGCCCTCATCTAGTATGTGATGTAGCTATAGTAGATCCTGTGCTTACTTGGGAATTACCTCGACATATTACTGCTAGTACAGGCATGGATGCTTTGGTACATGCTATAGAGTCCTTTATCTCCATAAATGCGAACCCACTGAGCAAGGAATTATCTTTATCCGCAACCAAAAAGATATATGGGTTTCTCAAAAGGGCAGTACACGATGGAAAAGACAGAGAGGCTCGATACAATGTTGCTTTAGGCAGCCTGTTGGCAGGGATGGCGTTTTCTATGGCGGGAACGGCTGCTGTTCATGCTTTAGCTTACCCATTAGGAGGAGAATTTCACATACCGCACGGTGTGGCCAACACAGTAATGTTGAGACATGTTCTAGAGTATAATATGCCAGGAAACGAGAAGCTGTATAGGGAAATGGCTGAGGCTATGACGGTGGTAGGAGGAAATGGCAATGTGTCTTGCCAATCCGACTCAGTAGAACCTTTCAGGGTAATAGATTTTGTCATAGAGCTTGCAGAGGCAATAGATGTTCCTACTCAGCTGCGAGATCTTGAGATTCCTAAGGACGCTATACCTAGGATGGCTGAGGCAGCCTTCAAGGAAAAAAGGTTGTTGGGGAATAATCCTAAGAGATTGTCCGTAGATGACATTCGCATTATTTATGAAAAGGCGTGGTAAAAGGCGTAGCGGAATAGGGATAACTGGAGGTAAGAGAAATGGGGAATAGTGGTGCTGATATCAGGAAACTTATAGAACCTAGCTCAGTAGCTATAGTAGGGGCATCTGCCAACAAAGAAAGCATATCCGGGCGTCCATTGAAGCTTCTTAAAAGGTATGGTTTTAAGGGTAGAATTTATCCAGTAAATCCAAAATATAAGGAGATAGACGGTCTGGCGTGTTATCCAGATGTGGCATCATTACCAGAAACTCCTGATGTGGTCTTGGTAGGAGTAAGGGCAGAATTGGTACCTGCGGTTCTAAAGCAGAGTGCCCAACGAGGTGTGCCTTTTGCCGTGATTTTTTCTTCTGGTTTTGCGGAAAGCGATAACCAGCAAGCCCAGGACGAACTAGTGAAGATGGCTAAAGCAGGAGGCACAAGAATACTGGGCCCTAATTGCCAAGGGCTTGTGAATTTTGTTTCATCTATACCCTTGAGTTTTTCAGCCTCGTTGGATTCCGATGCCAGACCTAAAGGGCATGTAGCATATGTTTCCCAGAGTGGAGCTTTTGGATTTGCTTCCTTTGCTATGGCGGCAGAAAACGGGGTGGGATTCCGCTACGTTGTGACTACAGGAAACCAGGCGGATTTAGATGTAATTGATTTTGGCATGGCCTTTACAGATGACCCTGAGGTCAGACTTTTGGTCCTTTATTTAGAAGGTATAAGAGATGGAAATCGTTTTATAGATTTGCTTTCAAAGGCCAAAAGGAGAGATTTGCCTGTTGCGGTGCTTAAAGTAGGCAAAAGCCCTACGGGGCAGGAAGCGGTGAAAAGTCACACTGCAGCTCTTGCAGGAGACGAGGTTGTCTGGAAGACCATATTTAAACAATACGGTGCCATAGAAATAGAAGATGCCCAGGATATAGTTGACTTAGGCAAGATATTTGGTTCACCCAAACGCCCCAAGGGTAAAAGGCTTGGGATTTTAACTACCTCTGGGGGTGGGGGGATAATCATGGCTGACAGGGCCTATGATGTAGGGTTAAAGGTGCCCAGACTCCCTGATGACGCAAGAAAGAAGGTAGAAGAACATATTCCTCCCTTCGGTTCTTCAAGAAATCCTGTGGATCTTACTGCCCAAGTGATAAACCAACCTGAAGGGTTTTCTGCCTGTGTAGATGCTGTAATGAACAGCCCTAATATAGATATGGTCTCTGTGGTTGTTTCAATGATAACAGGAGAGTCGGGGCAGAAAGTAGCCCATGATATAAAAAGCATTTTTGATAAGAGCCCTAAACCTATGGCATGTTGTTGGTTAATCAACAGGGAACAAGGAGGAAAATTTTTGGATTATTTACGAAAGGAAGGAGTCCCCTTGTTCCAAAGCCCACGCAGATGTGCATGGGCATTATCCAAACTTTACGAAAGCTCCCAAAGGTTTGATGGGCAGGAAGAAGAAGTGAAGTTCATGAAACGGGAAAGCATACTGAAAGACTACCCTCTCAAATTGACGGAGTACGAAGCAAAACGAATATTAGGTGCCTATGGTGTGCCTGTTACAAGGGAAAGGCTGTGTGAGACGCTGAACGATGCTTTGGAAGCGGCCGAAGAGATAGGATACCCTGTGGCGCTCAAGGTTATGTCTACAGAGATACTTCACAAGACAGAAGCAGGGGTTGTGGCATTGAACCTGAGATCTCAGGAAGAATTGAGAAATGCTTATGGGCGTCTTATGGAGAGAGCAGCCAAAGAAGTACCAAAGGATAAGATACAAGGAGTTCTAATCCAAGAAATGGTGCCAAATGGCTTGGAATTTATGATAGGCGTAAAAAGAGACGAGCTTTTTGGGCCCATTGTAGCGGTAGGTTTGGGAGGCATATATGTTGAGGTATTGAAAGACGTATCTTTGAGAAGAGCTCCTATATCTAAAGGGGAAGCCAATAGGATGATTCAGGAGTTGAAGGGATATCCTTTATTGGTGGGAGCTAGAGGTAAAAGTAAGAAGGATGTGGATGCTCTTGCAGAAGCAATAGAAAAGATTTCTGTTCTTGCTTGCATTGAAGATGATCTAGAAGAGTTGGATGTAAACCCCATGTTTGTTTTTGACGAGGGGGAGGGGGTAAAGGCTGTCGATTCAATGATAATCAGGAGGGGAACCCCATGTTAGAAGGTTTTCTAGGGGCCATGATGGGATATTTGTTGGGATCTATCCCAGTGGGGTATCTGTTGGTTTTGTGGAAGAAAAAGATAGATATAAGAACTGTAGGTTCCGGTAATATAGGCGCTACTAACGTAACAAGAGTTTTAGGAAAACCCTGGGGAATAGCAGTGGCGATATTTGATATGGCCAAAGGAGGGGTGCTGGTCCTTTTGTGTAAGTTTTTCTTTGGGGTGGATCCGTTAACCTTAGCTGTTATTGGGATTGCATCGATTTTAGGCCATGATTTTCCTGTGTGGCTTCATTTCAGGGGAGGCAAGGGGGTATCCACAACATATGGAGTGATTTTTGCCCTTTGCCCTTTGGCAGCTTTGGTATCCGGGGCTGTGTGGTACGGTACTATGAGAGTAACCAAATACGTATCTTTAGCCTCTATAATATCAGTTTGCCTAGCTCCTATGTTCATGAAATTGATGGGAGCAAATCAATACTATGTTTATGCCGGAATTATCATGGCTATATTGGTCATAATAAGACACCATAAAAATATAGAAAATTTAATGAAAGGCAAGGAGCTAAAAGTCAAAGGAAGGGGCCAATAATTTAGTTTGACTTATGTTGACCATTTCTATATAATTTAGATGTCAAAATAAGTCAAAAAAGGGGGGTAAACTTTGGCAAGTCTCACTAAACTTATAGAAAGATACATAAACAAACTTTTGGAGGAACAGGAAAGTGAATCCATATTTTTAAGTAGAAAAGAGCTTGCCGAGAAATTTGGGTGTGTTCCTAGCCAAATAAATTACGTTATAAGAAGCAGGTTTACTCCTGAAAGAGGATATATTGTGGAAAGCCAAAGAGGAGGCCATGGCTACATAAGAATAATAAGGCTGTGTCTTTCTTTGCCGGAAGAAAAAGCAAATCACGTGGAGGAATTAGTAGGAGATCTAATTAGTGAACAGGAAGCAAAGAAACTTTTAGCGAACTTGCAGCATAGGAATTTTATCTCTCAGAGGGAGCGCCTGATTATAGAGATGGCCTTACGTTTTCAGGAAGAAATGGCACGAGATATTTTTGACCTTTCCCCATATAAGAGGGAGGCAATGCATGCTGAGTTGCTAAAAAGGATGTTAAAGGGGCTAGCCTATCAATAGAGGGGTTTTGATATGAAGTGTGAAAGGTGTAACGAAAATGAGGCTACCTTACATATTAAACATATGCAGGATGGTGTCATCACAGAATACCATCTATGCCAGAAATGTGCGCAAGCCTTGAGTAAAGAAGGCATAATACCTGACATTGGCTTGAACTTTAAGGTTGGTTCTTTGTTAGGAAAGATCCTTTTGCCAATGGGGCCTGAACATACTATAAGAAAATCCAGCACGGCAGAAGATGAGACGGTAGTTTGTGGAAAATGCGGGCTGGATTTGGCGACCTTCAGAAAAGAGGGGAAATTTGGATGTGCTGAGTGTTATAAGGCTTTTGAAAAATATATAGGATCAATATTGAGAAATATTCATGGTTGTGAAGTTCATAGGGGCTCAAGGCCTGGAGCTACGTCTAGACAGGAATTGAGTGAGGATCTTAAGTTGCTTAAGGATCAATTGAGAATGGCTGTAGAAAGAGAAGAATATGAAAGGGCGGCAGAGTTGCGTGATCGTATAAGGATGTTGGAGGAACGTGACTATGCAAGCTCTTGAACTTGCTTCCATGCCCCTTGAGTGGGTTTTTGGGCGAGGCGATGAAAGTTTCATAGTTTTGTCGAGTAGGATAAGGCTAGCAAGAAACCTCGCAAAGTTTCCCTTTCCTTGGAAGTGTGATAAAGATTCTTTAGTTGAGATAGAAAACCTTATATTAGATAAGGTTTCGACGTCTTATATGTTGAGGAATAGTCGTGCTTTAAAGTTAGAGCAAATGGATAAAATATCAAGAATGGTCTTGGTGGAGAATCATCTGATAAGCCCCAATTTTGCCCAGGGGGAAGATGTTGGTAGAGCTGTTGTGTTCGACGATAGAGGGATTGTTTCCTTGATGTTGAATGAAGAGGACCACTTGAGAATACAAGTGTTTTTGGGCGGACTTCAGCTCCATGATGCGTGGCATGTGGCTAAGAAAGTGGATAGTGAGTTGGAGAGCCTAGATTATGCTTTCAATTGCGAGCGAGGATATCTTTCCACATGTCCTACAAATACTGGAACAGGGCTAAGGGCTTCTGTTATGTTGCATATTCCTGGAATAGTGGCTTTGGGCCATATGGGGCAGATTGTAAGAGAGTGTAACAGAGTGGGTTTAACCGTGAGAGGTATGTATGGAGAGGGTACTCCTCCGGGAGGAAGCTTATTTCAAATATCCAATCAGATAACTTTGGGGCTTGCTGAGGAAGAGTTGGTTGAGAAGGTTAATAGCATAGCCCTTGGGGTAGTGGAGCAAGAACACTTTGCTCGGGAGCGGCTCATTAAGCAAAAAGGCATTGATTTTGCTGATAAAGTGTGGCGAAGTTTGGGGATAGTAAGTTGTGCCAGGAAGCTATCTATGAAAGAAGCAATGGAATTGCTCTCAAAAGTAAGAATGGGAACCGAAATGAAGATTTTGCCTGAAATATCTTCAGGGGAATTGAATCGCCTGATTCTTGATGCTCAGGCGGGGCATGTTATGGCCCTATCAGGATCAGGAGAGGGTAAAGGCAATAGAAGGAATGACATAAGGTACGTGGAGGCCAAGAGAGCAGAGATATTAAGAGACAGGTTGTTTAAGTTTTTACAACACAATTAAAACACGAAAAGATGTCAAGGAGGTAGCAATATGTGGCAGTTTTTTACTGAGAGAGGGAAAAAAGTTATACAGTTAGCTCATAAAGAAGCTCTTAAGATGGGGCACGATGTTATAGGTACGGAGCATATATTATTAGGGCTTTTGGCCGAAGGTGAAGGTATTGGCGCAAGGGTTTTAATATCCTTTGGTGTAGACCTTGATGATGTTAGAACTAGAATAGAGCAGATAGTTGGTAGAGGCGAACCTAAGGCCAAGCCAATAGACCTGCCACTCAGCCCGAGGGCCAAGAGAGTGCTTGACCTTGCTATGAGGGAAGCAAGAAATATGGGGGTTAATTATGTAGGGACAGAGCATATGCTCTTAGGCCTTATTTCTGAGGGGGAAGGGATAGCTTCTCAGATTTTGCAGTCTTTAGGGTTAGATCTTCAGAAGGTTAGAGCAGAGGTAAAAACCGTCTTATCCAATGTGGAACAAGGAGAAGATGGAGAATACAGAGAAGCTGGTGAGTTGCAGCAGAAGGGTTCTAGCCGCTCTAAAACGCCCACTCTTGATCAGCTGGGAATAGACCTTACAGAGATGGCTCAGAGGGGGGAACTTGACCCAGTTGTGGGCAGGGCTAAGGAAATCCAGAGGTTAATACAGATTCTTTCTAGGCGTAAAAAGAATAACCCCGTTCTCATTGGAGACCCAGGGGTTGGTAAAACGGCCATAGTGGAAGGATTGGCCCAAAAGGTTGTATCTGGCGATGTTCCGGAGGTGCTTAAAGGAAAGCGAGTAGTGCAGTTGAACGTGGGCAACCTTGTAGCTGGTACTAAATACAGGGGAGAATTTGAGGAGAGAATGAGAAAGCTTGTCAAGGAGCTTAGAGAAAGCCGAGATGTGGTTCTCTTTATAGATGAGATACATACCATTGTTGGTGCTGGAGGCGCTGAAGGAGCAGTAGATGCTGCCAATATTTTAAAACCTAGCCTCGCGAGAGGAGAATTTCAGGTTATAGGGGCTACAACTCTTGAGGAATATCGTAAACATATCGAAAAGGATCCTGCTTTAGAAAGAAGATTCCAGCCTGTTCAAGTTGATGAACCTTCAGTCGAGGATTCAATAAAGATACTAGAGGGACTTAGAGACAGATATGAAGCTCATCATAGAGCAAAGATAACTGATGAGGCTTTGGTAGCTGCGGCAAAGCTCTCTGAGAGGTACATAACAGAGCGCTTTTTGCCAGATAAGGCTATAGATTTAATTGATGAGGCAGCAGCTCGTGCCAGATTGAATACCATGGAACTCCCAGAGGACATAAGACAGTTGGAGAAAGAGCTTGAAGGCCTACGGAAAGAAAAAGAAGCAGCTGTAGCTTCCCAAGAGTTTGAGAAAGCCGCACATATTCGCGACAGGGAAAGGCAGCTTTCTAAAGTAATAGAAGCAAAAAGGCAGGAGTGGCAAGTTAGAAGGAATAATGAGGAGCCAGTGGTAGATGAGGAACAAATTGCTCAAATAGTCTCGGAGTGGACAGGAATTCCAGTTAAGCAGCTTACGGAAGAGGAGTCTACTCGTCTGCTGAGAATGGAAGAAGAAATACACAAGAGAATGGTGAATCAGTGTGAGGCGGTTAACGCTGTTGCTAGGGCAATTCGTAGGGCCAGAAGCGGGCTTAAGGATCCTAAGCGCCCTATAGGCAGTTTCCTTTTCCTTGGTCCAACAGGTGTAGGCAAAACCGAACTTGCTCGATCCGTAGCCGAATTTTTGTTCGGCAGCGATGACGCTATGGTTCGCTTTGACATGAGTGAGTACATGGAACGGCACGAAGTGGCTAAGTTGATCGGTGCTCCTCCTGGATATGTAGGGTATGAAGAAGGAGGAAAACTTACGGAGGCTATAAGGAGAAGGCCTTATTCGGTTGTCTTGTTTGATGAAATAGAAAAAGCTCATCCGGATGTTTTTAATGTTCTCCTTCAGATATTGGAGGATGGCAGACTTACCGATGGCCAGGGGCATACAGTGGATTTCAGAAACTGCGTTATAGTGATGACCAGCAATGTAGGAGCTCAAGATCTCATGAGGGGTCGTTCTCTTGGGTTTAGCGCTTCTGAGGAGCAGACTTTCGATATAAGCAAGATGAAAAGCTCCATTATGGAAGCTTTACGTAAGACATTCCGTCCCGAATTTCTGAACAGGGTGGACGATATTATAATATTTAAGCCCTTAGGGCGGGAAGAGCTGTTGCAAATATTGGACATAATGTTGAAGGAAGTCTCCAGCAGGCTAAAGGAACAAGGAATAGAGGTCGTAATTCCACAGGAAACTAAGGAGTTTCTTTTGGAACAAGGATATGATCCCAAGTATGGTGCAAGGCCCTTGAGGCGGACTCTACAGCGTATGGTTGAAGACACGTTGGCTGATATGCTGTTAGAAGGGAAAATTGCAAAGGGGACGAAAATAGAGATATCAGTAGTAGATGGAGAGCTTGAGTTTAAAAGCTCAAATTAGTAATGTTTTTTGGAGTTAGTTTTGGTATACTCATTTGATAAAGAGTAAAAATTTAATAGGTGTCTTTAGAAAGAAGGTGGAAATATGTATGGTATGGATTTTTTCTGGATATTTATGTTGTTCTTTTTTGTATTTCCCATGATAAAGCAATGGAACCTTGAGAGAATGAGGGTGGCAGCTCTAAGAACTCTTGAGAAGAAAAGGGGAAGCCGTGTAATAACCTTGATACATAGACAGGAAAGTGTTGGGTTTTTGGGTATGTTTGCCAGGAATTTTATCAACATAGAGGATTCAGAGGAGATATTGAGGGCGATAAGAATGACATCGGAGGATACTCCTATAGATCTTATAATACATACACCTGGCGGTTTGCTGCTAGCGGCTGAGCAGATTGCTGCGGCACTTAACAAACATCCAGCTAAGGTAACAGTTTTTGTCCCCCATTATGCTATGTCGGGTGGAACCCTAATAGCCCTTGCTGCTGACGAGATAGTGATGGATAAACATGCTGTTTTAGGGCCAGTAGATCCACAGATAGGCCAATTCCCTGCTGCATCTATAATTAAGGCAGTAGAGGAAAAACCAGTAGCAGAAGTTGATGATCAAACTCTCATCTTGGCTGATGTCTCCCGCAAAGCGATGGTCCAGACAAAAAAGTTTGTAAAAGACCTGCTTGTGGATAATATCTCGGAAGAAGAGGCAGAGCGAATTGCTACAATTCTAACTAAAGGTACGTGGACTCATGATTATCCAATAAGCAGTGAAGAGGCGGCGGAAATAGGGTTATTTGTGAATACTGATATGCCTGATGAAATAAGGAATGTCATGCATCTTTATCCGCAATCAGGACAAAGGCGCCCTTCAGTTCATTATGTGCCGGCTCCTTACTTTGGAGCACCCTCTAACAAAAAAGAATAAAGATAGGTCAATCTTTGTACGAAGGCTAGGAGGATGATGATGTTAAGTAATTTAGTTGGAAGTCGGAAATTGGTAGGTTTTTTATTGGCGGTTATGGTCTTAGCGGTGTTTGCAGGTTTTGCCACAGCTAAAGAGGATGAGCAGGTCATTTCAGTTGCTGGGGAGACAGTAGGTGAGGATGAATTAGTCCTATTATTGGTAAAGCAAGCAGGTGCCCAAAAGAATTTTGCGCCTTTTGTGTTGGCGCAAACGACTATGTCTCAGAGACAGGACTTTGCGGATAAGGTAGTTGCAGCACTGTTGCTTTCTCAAGCTGCACAAATGGAAGGATTGCAGTTGGATCCTGATACAGCATTGTCGCTGAGGTGGAATGCGATAAACGTCCTTGCGCAGTCATACATAAACAAAATTTCCAAGGGCTGGAGTTTCAAAGAAGAGGATTTGAAAAAATATTACGACAGCAACAGGGATAAATACGTGAAACCCGAAGCTGTACACGTCAGACACATATTGGTTGATTCCAAAGAAAAGGCAAATAGAGTGCTGTTGGAGCTTTTGGCAAAAGAAAAAAATTTTGGTGAGGCTGCTAGGGAGTATAGTAAAGATATAGGTAGCGCCAATAAGGGTGGAGACTTAGGTTGGATTCAAAAAGGACAAACTGTTAAGGAGTTTGATGATTTAATTTTTAGCCTCAAAGACAAGAAATTAGGTGGGCCTATCCAGACCCAGTATGGCTGGCATATAGTGGAAGTTCTGGAAAGGTCTCCAAGTAGGCAATTATCTTTTGAGGAGGCACTCCCAAAGATAAGAGAAGATATACAGCAGTGGTATTTAGATAAAGAGATCGAAAGGTTAAAGGAGAAGTTCCAAGTATCAGTAGATGAGTCTAAGCTCTCTACTTTAGGAGGTTTCCCTGCCGTACAATAAGAGGGATAATGAAGGTCGGTATGGCGGAAAAGTTGTGCTTAATTCCGCCATACCGTTTTCTACAAGAAAAGTTTCCCTTTTATAACTATCTTTCCCCCTCCAGTGATTTCAACCCGATCGTTTTCTTTTATTTTCAGTTTTAATTCTCCCCCCCTGCGAGATGCTTGAAAGGCAT
This sequence comes from Thermovirga sp., assembly GCF_017656375.1. GTDB lineage: Bacteria > Synergistota > Synergistia > Synergistales > Thermovirgaceae > Thermovirga. Next base: position 4,439 of record NZ_JACDOB010000009.1, on the reverse strand, counting down.
GAAAAGTTTCTTTATTTAATATTTGTTCCCAATATGGAGCTAATACAGTGTGAGCTGATCCGGTGACAGGGTCTTCGTTTAAGCCTTCCCAGGGCCCAAAATATCGGGAGATGAAATCGTAATCCCTAGCTTGTGCGGTCACTATGACTCCCTGAAAGTTTAGTCCGCTTTTATCAGCTTTAAGCATTAGGGGGAAATTGGGTTTTAAGGTTCTTACAGTTTCTTCGTCTGCAAGGTGTAACAAAAGCATTTCAGCACCCTCGGATATGGCACATTTCAAACAGTCCTTTATGTTCAAAGAAGTTAAGATATCTTTAGGCGGGTCCACCTCTTTGGGAGGATTAAGAGGAAAATCCAATGTTATCTGCCCTTTTTCGAATCGGGCTAGTAACTTTCCACTTTTGCTCTCAAAGATTATGGTTTTATCAGGGACTCCAATCTCTGAAAAAAGCACTAACGAAGACGCTAAAGTAGCGTGCCCACAGAGAGGGACCTCGACCTCTGGCGTGAACCAACGGATTGCAAAATGGCTAGTTTCACCAAAAATAGCTTTTACAGGCACGACAAATGCGGTTTCTGAGAGGTTCATTTCGGCTGCTATTTCTCGCATCAGGTTATCTCCTGGAAATTCTTCAAGTAAACATACAGCAGCTGGGTTTCCTCCAAAGGCCCTAGTAGTAAAAGCGTCTACCTGGTAAATGGGTATGTACGGGAGTTTCTGTTGAATCATATGCATCACCCCTTTGTGATTTTTATAAAGTATACCATTTTTAGTTTTTCAGTGTATGCCAAAAGCGTGTTAATATACATCTTGAGGTGGTGAATACTTAAATGATATATCAGTTTGAACGAGAAGCTGTGGCTTTCTACGGCAGGAAGATGTTCGAATTAGGGTTAATCAAGGGAACAGGTGGCAACTTAAGTTTATTAACGGGAGATGGGCAAAATATAGCTATCACTCCAAGTGCTGTGCCTTACAATGAAATAGAAGCCGGTGACGTAGTGATAATTTCAAAAAAAGGGGCTCTTATTGATGGGGCACGTAAAGCCTCAACAGAGCTTAGCTTACACCTTGCATTATACGAGTCGAGACCTGACATAAAGGCAGTGGTACATACTCATTCATTGTACTGTTCTATATTAGCTTGCCTGGGTTGGGAAATACCCCCAATTCATTACTATATAGCTTTTTGCGGAGATAAAGTTCCTGTGGCCCCTTACGCCACTTTTGGGACGAAAGAATTGGCTCGCAAAACCGTCTCAACTATAGGTACTAACAAGGCGGTTTTGCTGGCAAATCATGGCATGGTAGCAGTGGGCAGTTCTATAAAAAATGCTTTGATGGTGGCTGAAGTAGTCGAATTTTTGGCTGAAATCTATTACAAGGCAAGATGTGCCGGAAATCCTATGCAGCTAGAATTGGAAGAGATTGAAAGGCTTCGTAAGGCTTTTGGAGATTATTGTGGAGGTCAGCGTTCTGAAAAATAGTGCTGACCTCCGCTTTTTAAAAAATTTTCTTTAAAAGTTCTTCAATTCTTTTTTTAGGCGATCCATGAAGATGTCTGTACTGGGGGGAGGAGTTGTAAAGAGGCTCAGGGCTACAAAAACCAAGAAAGAGACCGCAATCCCCCACACGGGAGGCCAAATCCCCAAAGGTTTTGCACCGGTTATATACATGGCACCTACGGAAATTCCCCCGATTACAATGCTCCAAAATGCTCCTTCTGCGGTAGCTTTTTTCCAGAAAAAGGTTCCCCAGATTGATGGGAGTTGCATGAGTAGGCCGCCAGAAGCCATAGAGGACAGTATTGCTATCATACTGAACTTGTATTGGGCGAATACCAGGCAGATTCCAGTTATTACAGGAATTAATGTTTTGCTTAGGATAAGTTCCTTTTGTTCAGAAAGATGAGGGTTTAAGGCCTTTAAAATATCTCTGCCGAACATGGAACTAAGAGTTAATATTATAGAGTTCATTGTGGAGACTGCAGCAGCTATTATGCTAAGCGTTACAATTAATGCCAGAGGGTGTGGAACCATGGATAAAAGGCGTGGCATGGCTTTGTCTGCTGCAGGTATGCCTGGTAGCAATTTAGATGCGGAGATGCCGAAGAACACACATAAAAGAGTGTAGACGAACCCGAAAAAAGAGAAGCCCAATATCATGTTCCTTATGCTAGTGACATTTTTAGGTATATAAAGCCTTTGTACCACTTGTGGGTTGGTAACGGCGAAGAAAAACCATGGCAATGTTAAGCCCAAGAACATGTGGAAAGGCCAAGAAACTTTCATGTTATTGGGGTTTATGGTTGTTATGCTTTCTCCAGCCTCCGGCAATAGGGTAAAAGCTATAAAGAAAGCTAACATAATGCTTGCAATGAGCATAATGCTTGCTTGAAGGGCATCAGTTAAAGCTACTGATCGAATGCCTGCCCACCAGGAAAATACGAAGGACATAAGTGCTATTATTACTGTAGCGGTAGTAAAGGATATGGCCCCTTCGGATAATGTCTCAAGGAGGTATCCTGCTCCCATAAGCTGGACAGAGGCATAGGGGATAAGCATCACTAGGCAGAGTATCGCTGCAGCTACTCCTACCTTAGGTTTTTCGTATCGAACAGAAAGCATTTCTGATGGCGTTACTACGTTAAAGGCTTTACCTGCAGACCAATACCTAGGGGCAAATAGCATGAGCAGAAAAACAGTACCTATGAGGTAGGATAATTCAAATCCAAGGCTTGTTATACCGGTTTTATAGGTTATTCCTACGAGGCCCACCATCATGAAAGCACTGTATGTTGTGGCACTATATGTCATTGAAGAGAGAAAACCGCCTATACCCCTATTTCCTAGAAAATATTCAGCCATACTCAAGGCATTTTTTCTCTTTGCCTTCCACGACAAGAAGGCTCCTAAACCAAACCACACTAAAATTGAACATATGAGGATTGATGCGCTCATTAAAGGCCCCTCCTCGTTTCGTTCTTATTCCAGCTTTTCGTGAAGAAATATCCTAATGCCAGGGTTAAGAGGGTCAATCCAACCCAAAATACAAAGGCACCAGTCTCCTTAGCTATGGTATACGGTACTGTAAAATCAAGAGCCACTATTACTATTGCTGCTAAGATTAAATATTTCTCTTTTCTTCCCAATTCAATTCGCTCCTTTCAGTACTTTTACAAAACCAGAAAACCCTTGTCTTTAAGGGCCTTTTCAATCTTGTCCAAACATTCTTCAGAGTCTGCCTCAATAGTGTGAAGGTGAAATCCCTGAGAAAGGGAGAGTAGAGGGTTTTGCCCGCTGCTTTGCATCAATGTTACAAATTTCATGACTTCATCTCTTGTTGTTACGTTTATGTTGCCCCTTATTTCCCCATATATGGGATGCTCAACTATCACATCTATTACTCTTCCGCCTAGAGCAACTATGGCCATAAGCTCTGAGGTTATATCTTCAGGACCGTGTTTTACCGCTATGATTCTTTTAAATACCTTGGAATTTTTGGGCAAAACGTAACCTTGTGGTGTGGAGAGTATCTGAAGCCCCCTGTTTCTTAGTTTTGCAACGTCTTGCACTATTGCTTGTCTACTCACCCTGAAAATGGTGGAAAGATGCTCGCCGCTTAAGGGACTATCTGCTTCTTCAAGGAGAGTCTGAAGTTTTTTAAGTCGTTCCTCTCGTGCCATACTTAGTATCACCTCCATATCTGCTACTAGCAGATAGTAGCATAAAAATGCATTTTGTAAAGTTTGCTTGTTAGGAAAGAAAAATTTCTTGTTTGAAACGGGGAAGGTTACAGGATTGGCTTTATTCGGGGTTTTTCAAGAATACTTCCAGGGATTTGATGCGCAGTTCGGTCAAAGTCATATGTTCTATTTTGTTAAAGGTGTTTTGTATTTCCTTTTTGTAACGGACAGCCACACCTGGGTTGTTTTCCAGTAGGTGCTTTCCCTTTTTGCCCGGTACGATCCTGTATCCATGAGGTGTTTCTATGAAATTCAGTAGTCCTTCATATTTCATTTTTTCTAAAAAGATTTGTAGCTGGGGACTGACGGGCCTTCCTCTCTCTAGCTTGAAAGGAAAGCCAAGAGGTACACCTTCTTCTTTTTGGAGGAAGAAAATCGCTTTTCTCAAACGGGCATAGCCCCACAATTGAGGGTTCTCACTTTTGAGGCTCGTTAGAGCCAATATTATTACGTTTCTTTCTGTATCAGTCACTGAACAACGACCCCCAGAGGTTTATGTAAAAATATATTACTACATTACGAATTCTTAAGTAACCCCAAAAGTTGCACAGAAATTGACAAAAGCTATAATGTTGGAATATATTGGCGAGGAGTTAAAATGCATACAAATGTACAATTGGCTTAGCTGAAGAAATTTGTTTGGAGGTGGAGGAGTATGGCGGTCGAGATTCGCTCATGGAAGGAAGTGCCCTT
>NZ_JACDOB010000008.1 GCF_017656375.1 Thermovirga sp. | reverse complement strand
TTGCTTAAATTCTGCTAAAACTTCTCTACACAATCATTTTTATACAGTCATATGGAGGTAAGCATGGGTAAAAAAGCAAGCTTCTCGACGACGATAATGGATGACATAAACAAAAAAATTATTGAGATACTCCGAAAAGATGCCAAATCCTCCCTGAAAGAAATAGGGGCTGAAGTAGGCCTTTCCTGCTCTAGCGTAGGAGAGAGGATCAAAAAACAGGAACAACTAGGAATCATACTGGGGTACTCTGCTATAATCGATGAAGAAATGCTAGGGTTTCCCATTACAGCGATCATAGCTATAAAATGCCACTCTCCACAGAAAGAAAAAGCGCTGCTTCAAAAACTGCCTAAAGAAGGACCTGTAAGACAGTTCTGGAATGTGACAGGCGATATAGATATATACGTGGAAGCTACTTTCCCATCCATGAAGGAACTTAATGAATTTCTAAACACTCTGTATGATTTCGGTAGGCCTTCAACATCAATAGCCATAAATAAACCCTATAAAATTTTTAGCATGTAAGATATCGAATAGGGCATTATAGGGTTTTGCCAAACTAAACTAATCTGCACGCTTATGAAACTGGGACATACTCTGGAGAAAAGATAAAAGCAACAATTAGGTATAAAATAAACCATGTTACAAGGAACAAAAAAACAGAACAAGTGTAAAACTTTCCAGAGTTAAAAACAATATGGCCATAATAATGATGAATAGATTCGTAATGAACATTAAATAGCCCGACCATACTTATTCCCACCAAAAGCCAAGCACTTCCCAAAAAAGCACCTGCCAAAACATCGCTAAGATAATGAACATCTAAATACAAACGGCTAAACCCCACCAAAGAAGTTATTCCCAACCACAAAATAAATCCTCCAACTTTATAAAGAGGCTTTTTTACCTTGCGCAATAGTAAGAAAAGCACAAAACCATAGAAGCAAGCCGTATGAGATGTATGTCCGCTAGGGAAAGAATAACCTAGAACGTCCGTCAAATTGAAGGGACGTTGCCTTTTTAAAAGCTCCTTAGTTATAGCGGTAAAAACAGAACATCCCAACATGGAAACCAGAAACGGAAAAAAAAGGTCTCTTCTTTTTGCCACAACAAGAAGGTATATCAAGACAAGAACAATACCTCCTGAAATAACTTGCCAATTTCCCAACATCGTAATTTTACTGAAAAGCTCAAGCCCAAAGGAATTTCTTAAACTTAAAATTTTTATGGATAGATAACTATCTAAAGACACTATTGAATAGTCATCCCAAAGGCCTTTAATCCACAACTCCATAAGGCAAAAAACTATGAGTAAAAACCCCGCCATGCCTATTGGCAACCAATAGGCAATTCCTCTCTTTTTGAGTATTGGCGCATCCTCACACAAAAAACCTAATATCTTTCGCAAGAAAACATATCTCCATTATTCTTTAATAGTATCAATAAAACATCTTGCCAAAAATATATAGCAAAAACAACTAAACATCCATTCTATCTTATAAAAAAGCCCCAGGCGTGACAGCCTGAGGCTTTCTGTACTTTATTGGTGCCGGAGGGGAGACTCGAACTCCCACAGACCCAAGGTCCGGCGGATTTTGAGTCCGCTGCGTCTACCAATTCCGCCACTCCGGCAAGCGCAAGAATATTTTGTTATCCTTAGGCCATTTTGTCAACCTCTAAGATGCATTTTTTTGTAGATGTGCCTAAGTTTAGTTTCATTTATATATATCCAGGCGCCTATCCTGAAGGACAGGTATAGTCCTTCTAGCATCCTGGAGAACTTCAAAATCAATACTTGCTTCGACTATGCTCTCTTCTCCATTACGGAGCTCCGCAAGGATCTGCCCCCAGGGATCTACAACCATGGAACCTCCTACAAATATGTTGGGCTCTTCAACCCCAACCCTATTGGAGGCAACCATAAAAACCTGATTTTCAATAGCCCTAGCCATCATAAGGGTTCTCCAATGATGAATTCTAGGTTCAGGCCACTGGGCCGGAATAAAAAGCATCTTGCTCCCCTTCAACGTCAGCATCCTGGCCAATTCGGGGAAACGAAGGTCATAACATATCATTGCTCCGCATTTGATGCCGTCCAGTTCGAACAGACAAAGTTTTTCGCCAGGAGAAATGTACTTATTCTCATCCATGAGGCCAAACAAGTGTAGCTTGTCATATTCTGCTATTTGCTCTCCATCCCTATTAAACACCATTAACTTGTTGTAGACTTTTCCACATCTCACAGCGGCAACAGATCCTGCAACTATATTGACATTAAATTTTTTTGCAAGCGACGACATCGCTTCTTTTGTTCTTTTCCCGTTAGAATCCCCTATCTCTGAAATATTTTCAAGAGAATAAGACGTGTTCCACATCTCCGGCAACAAAATTACATCTGGGGTTGACGCCGATGCTTCCTCTATTTTTTTTGTTACACTCTCAAAATTTTTATCAGGGCATCCTTTCACTATATCCATTTGAATAATTGAGATCCTCATCCTCATGCCTCCCTCCTCCCTTGCTTTCAGTTAGATATACATATTATTTTTACTGTATCATCTATTTACCTCTACTGCTAGAATATGTTTGTCATTCTTGGAGGTGAGTTATATGTCTTTAGAAAAAATGCCGGGCTACGATGGGTGTTTCGTATGTGACACTAGTGGGGAAAACCCCCGATCCCTCAGCGTAAACATTTACTGGGATAATGAAAAAGAAGAAATCCAAATACCTTTCAGGCCAGATGAGACTTGGTGCGGCTTTGAAGGGATAGTTCATGGGGGCATCCTCGCCGCCCTTACAGATGACGCAATGTCTTGGGCTCTTAAAAAAACAACTCAATCCTTCGGACTAACTGCTTCACTATCCATACGCTATTTGAGACCTGTAAGAGCGGGAGAGTCCTACAAAGTCATAGGATCAGTGCATGACCATGAGGGAAGGAAAATACACACAAAAGCCCGTATAGTTGACGAGAAGGGCAAAGTACATGTCGACGCAAAAGCTATATTTGTACTACAAATCTCTAATAATAAATAAAGATCTAAACAGATACGTCCTTTAAGTTATTATTTAAAACAAAAACTTTAGGAGGATTATAAAATGAATCGAATTATCGTTAGGCACTACTGTACAGAACAGAAATGTCCCCCAGTGGAGCAGACACTTGAAACTCTTCAAAGGCTTGTTGCGGAGATGGAACCAAAATTAAAAAATATAGGATTCAATATAGAACTAGAGCTTTTAAATCTAAGTAATGCAAAAGAAACCTCACATCAAGACATTAACAAAGTAACTATTTCATGTAAAGAAATGGATTTTGATGAAACCCCTCTAGAAGAAATAATAGGTGTCCCCGTACATATGGAGCCCTGCCCATGCGGAGGAGACCTTAATGAGTGTCGGGCACTTATCGTGGAAGGCAAATCCTTCCAGGCCCTACCCCCTGGTTTGATTCTTGACGGAATATTACGCGTAGCCTTCTCGGCATTGGACCAACTCGGAGGCACATGCGGACATAGTTGCGATGGTTGCGGCGGTTGTGGAGGATAGATCATGGCAACTTCGTGGATAACTACGAAAAAGGGAGATAAAGGGCTGACCAGCCTGGGCAACGGGGAAAAAGTTCCAAAGGATCATCCAAGGATAGAGCTTTACGGAACGCTAGATGAATGTCAAGCTGCTATAGGAATAGCACGAGCCCATTGCGATTTTAAAGAGATAAGCGAGAAACTTCTGGAAATAGAGGACTTAGTAGGAACTCTAATGGGGCACTTGTCACTTTTCCCGGGCATTCAAAGCCCAGAATACAAAAAACTGGAAGAGATAATATCTAGCTCAAAGGATTTCGCAGGCGGAAGGCCCTTCAGGTTTCTAAGGCCTGGAGACTCTAAAGTTGGTTCGTTCCTTCACCTTGCCAGGACTATAGCAAGAAGGGCAGAGCGAAAGGCAGTCAAACTCTATCGTGATGGAGAAATAGAAGAAAAATGCTACATTTTTATAAACCGACTCTCAGATGCAATCTTTGCTCTCTGTATATGGCTATCTTTCCTAGAAGACGAAGCGGGGAAAGTAAATAACTAAACATTTCCCGATCATAATCTCGTAAAACAAATCCTCAAGTTTATTGTATAATGGGTTCTGTATACGCCTACATTTGAGGGGAGGCATTTTTATGACGAATAACCCTTTTACTCCAGCAAGAAATATGGACTTGAGAGAAATCGTATACCAAAAGATAAAGGAAGCTATAGTGGAAGGACTCATAAAACCTGGAGAGCGTCTTTCTGAAGTCGATATAGCGGACAAGCTAGCAGTTTCAAGAACACCAGTAAGGGAAGCCATACGTCAGCTCGCTCAAACAGGGCTTGTCACGCTAGAACCTAGAAAGGGAGCCTTTGTAACCCTTCCAACTCTAAAAGATGCGGAGGACCTATATGATTTAAGATCCACCCTAGAACTCATGGCAGTAAGGTATGTCATAAAAAACCCGCCTGTAGAAACCCTTAAAATGTACCGAGAAATATTCGCATCAATAAACGAAAAAACGGAATCAAAATATTATCTAGCGGAAGATAGAAAATTTCACAACATGCTATATGAAGCCTCAGGAAACAAATATCTTCACATAATGTTAGGTAACATTTCGGACCTAATAAACCTGTGTCGCCATTATTCTGTGGAAGGAACGCCCCTTACAACTTTTGCTTACGAACACATTTTAATTATTGATGCAATACTAGACCAGGATCTAGAAAGAGCAGAAAAAGAAATGAGAGCCCACCTTAATCGCACCAAAGAAGGCCTTTTAAGTTATTTGAGAAAACATCCTGACGTGAAAGAAAAATAACTTGAAGCAATGACTCCAACGACTACTGTTACAGGTTTTTCCCTAGCATTCCTGGCTGCAATTACGTGGGCAGTAGCCCCTGTCTTTTACAGAAGGGCAATAGACCATGTTTCTTATTACGGCTTGGGAGCTATAAGATGTATCGGTTATATAGTCAGCGCAGGAGCCTTTCTGCTTGTAACCATGGGAGCTGGAAGTTTCTCATTTCCTGGCATAAAGCTCTTTGTGCTAGTTTTTATATGTTCAAACGTGTGGTTAGTTTTGGGGGATTTTTTGTACTTCGCATCCTTACACAGGTTAGGTGTATCTTTGTGCGTACCTATAACCTCTGCTTACCCCCTCTTAGCTGTACCGGCCTCTTGGATATTCCTTAAGGCCCCTTTTAATTCTATGGTTCTTGTTGCAGCAATTTTAATTGTACTTGGCGTAATACTACTTTCCCATAGAACAGGATCTCCTGAACATTTGACCCCTTCTGTTAACGGAATTTCTCTGGCGTTCTTAACCATGTGCTGCTGGACTTTTGGCATAATAACCAATAGGTTTCTTCTGGATGCAATCCCTGCTCCCCAATTAGAATGGTGGCGCGCAGTCTCCGTTACTACTGGTTCGTGGGTGCTTTTTATGGTAATGGATAATATAAAAGACCTAAAAAGGCTTTCCTTACGCAATATAACAGAAATGTCCCTCGCCGGTGCGTTGGGACTCGCAGTAGGCAATCTGCTTTTCACCTATAGTTTCAAGTTCATAAGCGTAGACATAGCAACATGTATAGCTTCATCAAGGCCTTTTATAGCCTCTCTATTTGCCTTCTTCATCCTAAAAGAAAGACTAACTAGGATCAAAGTTGCAGGAATTTCTTTGGTTACAATAGGTATTATATTAATATCACTCTGATATAACCTACGTAAACAAGCTAGCTTCTATTGTTGCAAGCAATTATGGTAGTGGCAAGCAACCCATATCATCGTCAAAGCTAAATGGTCCTTAGTCTACTTAACAGACGACAAACTCCTTAATCCCCTTGACTTTTTGCCGGTAACCATGAAAAAACCATACTTGCAAAAAGAGAATACATTGGGTTGCTAGTTTACAAAATTATTTACTAGACTAGTTATCAACACTTTCACGAAAACGCCTCCAAAAATTACTAAGCCGTTTAGCTATTACCTTTTCTTCACCTATGTCCTGCGGGTAGTAGAACCTTCTTTGCTCTGGTAAATATTTCTGCGGTACCCAGTGCCCAGGGAAATCATGAGGATATTTATATCCTTCCCCATGAGGATCTAAATGCTTAGGAACTTCCATGAGGTCTCCTTTTTCTATTGCAGAAAGTACTCTATTAATAGCCAGATATGCACTATTGCTCTTTGGGGCTGAAGCCAGGTAGATCACTAACTCTGAAAGTATTATCCTTGCTTCCGGATATCCCACCATATCTATCGCATAGGCTGCCGAAGCTGCCAGTGTAAGAGCGTTTTGATCAGCCAAACCTACATCTTCCGCCGCAAAAATCAGCAATCTTCGGACCAAAAAACGCAAATTCTCTCCCCCAGCTATCATCCTTCCCAACCAATATAACGCTGCATCCGGGTCTGATCCTCTCATGCTCTTTATGAGAGCAGAAACAACCTTGTAGTGCTCATCCTGGGCTCTATCATAACGCTTGAAAGAACTACCAGTAAGTTCTTTTAGTTTCTCCTTTTCTATAACACTGGCCCCTCGTGCAACTGTCGCTATAGCTGCCACTTCCAGGCGGTAAAGGGCCTGACGAGCATCTCCTCCTGAAAGACGAGCAAGTTCCTCCAAAGCTTCAGGAGACAACTTTATTCCATATTTCCCAAGGCCTCTCTCCATATCTTCTGAAGCTTTCTTCAATAAATCAATTATCGCCTCATGCCCCAAGGGATAAAGCTCGAAAACAATCATCCTGGACAAGAGGGTTTTATTTACTTCAAACCAGGGGTTTTCTGTTGTGGATCCGACCAGAACTATGTCTCCCTTTTCTACAAATGGCAAAAGAACATTTTGCTGTTGTTTGTTAAAATGATATATTTCATCCACAAAAAGGACAGTAGCCTTTCCGGACAAAGCTTTTTTCTCAAGAGCCTCCGCTAAAACTCCCCTAAGCGAGGCCACATTGGAAGTAACTGCGTTTATTTCTATAAAATGCCTCCCCGTCATTGAAGCCATTATTCTGGCAAGAGAAGTCTTTCCCACACCTGGAGGCCCATATAAAATACAATTGGGGACTTTACCTGATTCTAAAAAGGCTCTCAAAGGTTTCCCCTCGTGAACTAAATGAGGTTGACCTAAAAATTCGTCAATGGTTCTTGGGCGCATCCGCTCTGGAAGTGGAATTTCTTTGTTTAAATTTTCCTCACCATCATTATCAAAATTCTTCCACAATGGGGTTTCATCTAACATCGCAAAATTTTCTCCTCTAAAAATGGTTCCATATCCTCCGGATCCGATGGAAGAGTAACGGCATCATCACCATGACGGATATTAAGCTGAGGGAACTTCTCTTTAAGGAAAAAATTTAGTCCTTCCAAAAGAGGCTTTTCTACCCAATTCAAAGTCAACAACCTAGAATATGCCCACTGCTCCAAAGATATTTGGGCATTTTCTTTTACTACTAAACATCCAACCCCAAGCTTTGCTGCCTCATAAGCCACATCGAAAACCTTAGGGGCTTCAACCGGCAAAGATAAGGTCATTTGCCAAGCTCTTCTTAGCCATCTTTCTCCTTTTTGCTTCACTAACTTTCTATATTCCCATGGGACCAGTGGTGTAGGCTTCCTCAAAGCTTCGACAAGGCTCTTAACGCTTTCGAATTCTGCATCTGCCCAATGGGCCCAAGTCTCCCCTTTTCTCTCTACCAATATCGCTCGCATCTTAGCTCTTCTTGCCCCTTGTAGGTCATAGAGGAAATCTCCAACAACAACACATTCTTTATACGGAACACCTAAACGTTCTGCTGCAGCCCACAGGACTCTGGGATCAGGTTTTATAGGCTTTTCGTCCCTAGTGAAAACGTGCTTGGGTAACTTAATTCCACACCTCAAAGCGGCCTCTTGCACAGAAGCAGAACAATTCCTAGACACAACAGCCCAAGGAACATGGTTTTCTTCTAACCAATCTATAAGCTCATGGGCTCCCGCAACAGGAGTAGCTCTCTTTGCTCCTTCCATTTCTACTTCCAGCAACTCTCTTTCTAATTCTTCCCGCTTTTTTTCTTCCAACAGATAGCTAGATTCAAGCAAAGGCACCAAGCGCCCATTAAAGTACTTATTTCTTATCTTATGAAAGTCCAGCCTTGTGTCTGCTAAAACTCCATCCCAGTCCAAGACAAATCCCTTAGCTGCTGCTGGATGCCAAAAAGGAAGGGGTACAATTGATGTCAATACTACCACCACGCAGACCATAAAATTTTAGGGTATGAGGCCTTAGAAGCTCCATACCCTTTAATCTAAGTAAGCCAACCGTGCCCCGCGACTGCCGTGATCTGAAGGTCTTGACCCGATCCTTACTAAATGGGAGCCTGCCCAGCTCGGGTTCGAAACCTAGGGCTTCTCTGCCGGAAGGGACGCCAGCTCCGCCTCTGGTCGAGTGTTGGCTCAAGACTCTTTCAAGCATCACGCACAGCGCAGGGTTATCACGATCTACAGCTAAATTATAACATATCCTCTCAATTATGCTAATACCATAACCGCCAAGAAATTATAAACAAAGCTATATGGAGCTACAAGTCAAAACCACACCGATTCAAAAACTCTTTAACTTCATCCAATTCTGAGACTTCACCGTTTAGGGTCACAGTGCTTATTTTTATAGGTTTTAGAGAATACTTCCCTATTTTTAAGTTTTCCAGGTTAGCTCTTAACCTTTCTGCCACCAGTTCCGCACCTGCAGCTGGTGTATGGGGAAGAATAAGAATTAATGTGTTTTTTAGGCGTCCCGTAATATCTACCGCCCTCAAGTTTTTCTTAACGCTCTTACCAATCTCCTTAATTATCGATTCATATAAAGTTTTATCTTCCTCTGCTTCTTTACTTAAACCCTCGAGATCTCCTATCTCCATCGCTATGAAAGATAAGGGATAGCCATAACGCATGGAACGTTGAATCTCTACTTTTACCATCTCCTTAAGCCTGGAAGACGAATAAAACCCCGTAAGAGGATCTTTTTGATACAGCTGAGACATACCCTCCACCACACGATTTTTCTCCAATATGGAGACTGTCACAGCCCAGAAAGCATCTATAACCTGATTGTTTATCTTTCCCAACTTGCCATTTTCACCTGAAAGAATCAAAAACACAGCAGGAATACTGCCTGTAATAAGAGTACCAGCCCTCAGAGAAGAAATTTGGTGCTGTTCCATGAGATTCTTCCACGAACCAGCTGCTTCCAAACAAGGAATCTCCCATTTCCCACCTTCAACAACATTGAGCCCACCAAAGTTGCAAGGTGTCTCTCCACCTGAAATGACTCCTAATTGTAGAGCAAAATCAAGGTATCGTTTAAGGCCCTTTTGCCCTAAAAGCATAGGCAAAACCGCATCAAATTGTAAAACCCAACGCTCCTGGCTACTATCCCAAACAAAAATGCCCCCCCACTCTGCTTCTATTATCTGCAACAGAGAACTAATAAGCCCTTGGATTAAATTCCTTGACTCATAAAGTTTTATCAATTCGAAGTATTTTTCCTTAAAAGCAACCATCCTCTTATATGCTTTTTCTTCAGTAATATCCTTCAACATCGCTAAAATTTTCTCGTTACTAAAAGAAAAAACACTTCCTTCAAAGGCCATACTTCCCGGCACCAACTCAAAAGATATTTTGCTCCACCCCTTAGTGCGCACTTTTCTCTCCAGGGCTTCATAATTCAGGGGCATTTCACCACCAAGGATTTCTGCCATCCTACAAGGGAAATCAAACTCAGAGATGCCAAACACAGAAGAAAAGGATTTGTTTGCTGCTTCTATTATTAAACCATCTTCATTATCAATGTATCCTCCAAAAACTAAAGCTGGCATCCATTCCCATACGTCTTCTAACCTCAAACCAGATTCCTGTTGTTCCAGCCAGACAGCGAGGTTTCCCACTTTTTTCACCTCTCGATAGTGATTTTTATATAATAATGATAAACTATTTATTAGTAATGGCAAACTATCAAGCATAATAAGGAAAGAGGCGTAAAAATAATGAACAAGCGTTTTTGGCAATCTGTTTTAGCCATGATCCTGATTGCATTTGGATTCACTTTGATCGCACCGCAAAAAGGTTTTTCTGCAACACCACAAGAAAGAATTGATGGCTCAATACAACTGATACGAGAAATGATAGATCAAAAAGACTCACCTCGTATGGCTGCCCTCATAGAAGATGCGAAAGGAGTTGCTATATTTCCCTCAGTCATAAAGGCAGGATTTATCATAGGGGGACAGCGGGGAGAAGGGCTTTTCCTAAGGAAAGATCCAACCACAGGCAGATGGTACGGCCCTAACTTCGTAAACATAACTGGTCTCTCTTATGGGTTGCAGATAGGTGCTCAGTCCATAGGTCTCGTATTAGTGGTCACCAATGAAAACGGTCTCAGGGGCTTCATGGGAGATAACGTAAAATTGAGCGGCGATCTTTCTGTGGCAGCAGGCCCTGTAGGAAGGCAAGTGGAAGCAGGGACAGACAGCAGGCTTAAAGCATCAATTTACAGTTACTCAATATCTAAAGGAGCTTTTGCAGGATTAACTATCGGCGGCGCTGTAATAGACGTGGATGAAAACGCCAATGCCATATACTGGGGAGCATCCATGTCCGCTAAGGCTATTCTTGGCCGCCCCGCCACAGATACTAGGATAAAACCCCTTTTGAGAGAGATAGCTATCCTTGAGAAGAAAGCCCACTGAGGAGGGGGATTTATGGGTTGGCTTGAGATAACAGAAAAAGGGCGCTACGGAGACAAAGTCGTCAGAATTTTCATCCCTGATAAAACTACAAGAATCTCAAGGGGCCCGGTAATAATTCTAATGCACGGAGTACATGGATGCGCAAATGTAGAAGTGGGTAACAAGTATGGGCAAATAGCTCAGCTACTGTTAAACAAAGGCATTAATGCCACCATGATAGAAACCAGTAGAGCTTACAGGGACATGAAGCCCTATGGTGATGACAGAACTACCTGGGCATTGGAAGCTTTTAAAGGGAAAACCTTTGAAGAGGACCATGCTGACAATATTGTAGGTGTATCTCGAATACAGGAAGAATTCCCCAATTCAGACCATTGGCTTTGGGGCTTCTCCTTAGGAGGAATACACGCAATCCTAATAGCTAGCGAGAACATCCCTAAAAAGCCGCAAGGCTTGATCCTTAGCGGAAGTGGGATAAATGTAACGAAAGAAGCTGAAGGGGCATTAAAACTACCTATTCTTGACACCATGCCCCCACAAAAAGCGCTAAAAGAAGCTACAATGAAAGTATCAACGCAAAAACTCATATCTTTTTGGGGAACAGAAGATAACGTTTTTTCGAAAGAATCATGCAGAGCCATTGTCGATTTAGTTCCTCTCCCCCCTGAAAATAAGGATTTTCATGTAATAGAGGGGGCAGACCACTCATTTAGATTGATGAGAGGGGAACAATCCATAGAACCTATCAAGGTCATGTTGGATATTGTGGTTCCTCATGTCCTCCAAGGCCAAGGCACAGAAAAACCAATATAGGACAAAATAAAGGACCCAAAGATAAGGCTAAGAAAGCTCCCTAAAGCAAGGTGCGGCCCAAACACCAAGGCATCTTTCCTACTGACTTTGCCTAAAAGAAGCAAGACCAAAGCGGCTCCTCCTCCAACCATAAACCCCAAGTAGAGGCTCAATGCGGTCATCTTAACCCCTAAAGCCAAACCCGTTCCGCCCATCAGGCTGGCATCTCCCCATCCCATTTTCCCCTTGGACAGGAAGATAATAAGCCCTATTAAACCTACGCCCAACAATGCTCCCAAGAGAGAATCTAAACCTGCGTTCAGACCTCCTGTCCCTGCACGGATTAACAAAGTTGCAACCCCTGGCGCCCACGCAAAAAGATCATAAACATACCCGCTATAAATATCTGTAAGGGCGTTTAATAGCAATCCATAGCTTATAATTAGAGAAATAATGGTTGCAACCGACCATCCCCACCGCCAAGCCAAAGATGCCCCAATAGCAAAACCGCAAAGTTCCACAAGGAAATAACTTTTACCGATAGACACAGAACAATACCTGCATTTCCCTCTCTGAATTATGTAGGAACAAAGAGGTATCAAATCCCAAAAAGAAAGTTCTTTCCCACAGTGATCACACCTGGAACGCTCTTTTCCCCACCATTTATCGTTTTGTACGGTTCTTATAGCAACCACATTAAGGAAAGAACCCATAGAAGCTCCTATAAAGCCGCTAATAATGACAAACATCCATTTCATGAAATCCCTCCTATCACTAAATAATTCTACAGTATTATAAGCTCCAAATATATACATATTTATCAAATACAAATTTATCGTGGTAAAATAATAGTAATGTTGTAGTTTTCTTTATTCCATAGGGAGGTGGAGAACGTGCCCAAAAGAATCCTTGTAGGTGTAGACATGAGCAAGTTAGGGGAGGATGTTACCTTTTATGGGCTTTCGCTTGCGTTTAGGCTTGATGTAGACGTTGCCTTTGTCCATGTATTGCCTCATCCCTCTCTGTGGAAAGGATATGATCCCTGGATACCGAGAACGGAAATAGACCATCAAATAAAGGAAATCGCCCAAAAGAAACTTCAGTATTATCTCAAAAAAGCAGAAGAAAAAGACCCCTTGTTGAAAGACAAAGAAAGAGAAGTCATCATACTGGAGGGGAGTCCTGCTGAAACCATAATAGATTACGCAAGAAGAAACAACTTCAATCTCATAATAGTTGGATCAAGGGGACACGGCACCATAGAACGAATGGTTGTTGGAAGCACAGCGGCAAACGTGGCTAGATACGCCCACTGTTCTGTTTTGATACACAGGATTGGAGAAGACATACTTTAGAGCTAAGGTGGACTCTTTACGGTCCACCTTAGCTCTTCATTTCGATTGGTAATACTTTCTTTCACACAACAATAACATTAGTAGATAAGCTTGCTTCCACCCTTACCCTTATTGATCTTATCCAGTTGTTCCAATATGGCAGGAGAAGCTACATCGATTTTAGGTTTAGCGGCCTGTTCTTTCTGCATGGCTTCACGAAGCTTCTTTTCATACTCTTCCATGGCTTCCTTGATTTTGTTTACGTCTCCTTTGACCCACTGCATAATGCTATCCGCCATAGCTTCTACTACATCCTCGGAAGGCACCTCACTGATGGCACCAAGTTCCTTGAGGATCCTATGCTCTTCCCTTATAGATTCCTTGATGTCCTCATCATCCAAAAGCCCTTTCTTATACAAGGCCCTTGCTAGTATATTGAACTTGGTTTTGTGATTTTCATCACTGTAGGACAAGCTATCTATCCTCGCTACCAACATACTCAAAAGATCATCTAGACTTATCTGCCTTGGCATTTGCATCATTTTAAATCCTCCTTCAAATAAAAATCCAAGCATAATTGTAACACGAAGGGTGTATTTTCATTAGGTTTTTTGTGATGTAAACTATGCGATAAATACACATAATGGAGATGATGAAATTTGTGGCTCAAATTGCGGGATATTTTATCAAAGATATATATACACATAAAAAGAGAATTTCCTACCTTTATTGCGACCTCCTTCGGTTGCTTTGTGGTTGCTTTTGGTATTATGGCCTTAACGATCCCTTACAAATTCCCTGACTCTGGAGTCTCTGGCATAGCAGTTCTATCTAACTATGCTTTCTCCATATCTCCTGCATGGGTAGTAGGATTTACTAATGCAGCTCTCCTTTTATGGGGCCTCAAAGAACTTCCCAAACGATTTATCGTATGGACCATTTATTCTGTTTCCCTCCTTACTGTCCTATTAAAGTTTTTTGAAAACATTCCACACCCTGACCTCAACGAGATGCTTCTTGTGGCCATCCTTGCCGGAGTTGTGAAGGGTTTGGGTGGAGGGCTGGTAATACGATCAGGTAGTTCCCTTGGAGGAACTGACATCCTCATGGTAGCTATGAGACGACGCTACGGTATAGAGGTCGGAAAATTCACTTTCTATATAAACCTTTTCATACTTTCTGCATCTATTCCTCTAGTAGGACTAGAAGGAGCTCTTTATGGTTTGGTGAGCATTTTCTGTAATGGGTTAGTTATGGACAACGTCCTTAGATCTTTCGACAAGCGAAGGCAAGTCTTCGTGATAAGCAGCATTCCGGAAATAGTATCTGATTTCGTCATGAAAGAACTCCATAGAGGGGTCACTCTATTAAATGGAGAAGGGGGCTACACTAAAGAGCCCCGAAAGATAATTTTTTGTCTTTTGACTCCACGACAAAGCGTTGAACTAAAGCGATTTTTAGCACTCAATGACCCCGAAGCATTCATGGTGATTTCAGACGCAACCGAAGTTGTTGGAAAGGGTTTCAAAAGCTGGCATCACCATATCTAATATCGCTACCACCGAACAGTAGATGCTATCTCTACAACAGACACAACCCATCTATATACGTCCATTGGATCACTCCAAGCAGACCGCAGCATTCTGCCTGAACACCTTTCTGAACCTGGAACTACAGAGGCAGCATCGCACTGTACTGTGTAATTAAAAGTTACACTTACCTCATAAGGCGGGCTAAGTCTGAATATAGGAGCACTTTTCTTGTCTATAATATTTAAAGCTTCCTCTGTAGCAGCTCGCAAGAGTTCAGCGGTAATATCCGGATGAAGCAATTCAGCAGAAGACCTTCCTCTTCCTTCCTTAATTGGACATGTAACCAAAGTTTCACCCAAGAGGCTTCTAGCTTCCAGGCACACTGCCACATCCCCAGTTACCATAGCAACAGGTTTACCCAAAGCCCCACACAAAAAAGCGTTAAGCCCTGTCTCGCCTATCCTCCAACCATTTAAAGTAAGGTCATGTACACACGAATCAGAAAAAGTGTGATCCAAAACTGCTTTTTCTGTTCCAGCCATGGCGTGATAAGCAACAAAGAAAACTCCGTCGCTTTCTTCTACTCCTTCCACCATCTCCAATATCTTTGGGAATCCGCTTATCAGGTGTACCGATCTAGGCATGCTCTCTATATCCAGGTTTATCATTCGGCCATGTGCGTCATTCACTATTATCTCCTCAGCCCCCATGTCCAAACAAGCCTGAACAACTGCCATAACATCATGTGCCTGCATCTTTCTGCCAAAATAGTACTCGCCAGAGCCATGACGGACCTGCTCAGGGTTTACTATACCTGTCGCACCTTCCATATCAGCGCTTATAAAAATCCGCATGGCTCTCCTCCCAAACATGTACTATCTTATAATTTTTCCTTAAGGCCCTACCCAATCCAACAAGATCACAAACTCCTTTTTCCAACAAAGCTTCCGCTGTAGCAGGTTCTGTTATCCCTCCCGTACCTACCACAGGAGTATTTCCCACTACGCCCTTAATGGCAGCAACATAATCAGCAAAATAGGCAGATCCCTCTCCATCGTAGCCGCAAAGATTCCCTGAAATATCCAGAAGATCTACTCCCATTGCTGATAATTCCTTAGCTACCCATTTGGATTCATCTATAGTCAACCCTTTCGGTTCCTCATTCGGCAAAGAGTCTGCAGCTCCAAGCCTTACGGCAACCACATATTCATCTGATAGTGTGTCTCTCACCGCTTCATACACCTCAAATAAAAATCTGGCTCTGTTTTTTATCTCTCCTCCGTATTTATCCTTTCTTTGATTGGTCAAGGGACTTAAAAATTGCCCTATCAGGTAACCGTGACAAGCATGTATCTCTACTCCTCTGTAACCTGCCTTGACAGCCCTTAGAGAAGCTTGGGCATACAATTCCACCAGATCAGGCATTTCTTCCAACTTTATAGGCCGTGGCATCACGTAAAGGGCACAGCAAGGGTGACGTAACGCCGAAGGTGCTATTGGGGCCCAATCATCAACCAACATGTCTTCATCTTGCACAAGAGATCCAGCATGGTTCACTTGAACAATGACATTACAATCATTATTACTGTATAAATCAGTAAGCCTTTGTTGATAAGAAACAACCTCGTCTCTATCGAGCAAAAGCTGCCTAAGCCTTGTCCTTCCTTCCTTATGGACAGCGTGATGCTCTACGATTGAAAGGGCTACACCGCTTTTAGCTATCTTCTCGTTTATATCAAGGGTATCTGCAGTTGGAAGACCATCTTTTGTCGAAGTACTAGTGGCAATTGGAGCTGAAATCAATCTGTTCTTAAGCTCTATAGGCCCTACCTGAATAGGCTGCCATAAGACTTTACCCATCTTTTCTGTCCCTCCTTACAATGTAAAGGTGCAAACTTCACATAACTTTACACGTTGAATCTTATTTCTATTATGTCTCCATCTTTTACTAGATACTCTTTGCCCTCCAACCTTAAAAGCCCTTTCTCCCTGCTCTTTGCCATTGAAAAATCATTGGCTTCAAAGTCATTATAGTGGACAACTTGAGCCCTTATAAATCCTCTAGCCAAATCGGTATGAATGGCACCTGCCGCCTCCACAGCCGTGCTGTTTTGCCTTATTGTCCAGGCCTTTACCTCATCCTTGCCTACTGTGAAAAAGGAGATGAGGCCCAAAAGCTTATAAGCAGCAGCTATAAGTCTTTCTCTGCCAGGTTCACGGATGCCAAGATCTTCCATAAACTCCTTTTGCTCATCTTCTCCCAACTCTAAAAGGTCCATCTCCATTCTTCCAAAAAGCCTTACTACCTGTAAATTTCTTTCAGTTGAGAGCCTTTTGAATTTCTCCATTCCCGGCACAGAATCCTCATCTACCTGGGTTTCATCTAGATTCAAGACCACCAATTCCGGCTTTACCGTAAGGAAAGCAAAGCCTCTCAAAAGCTTTGTCTCTTCCGCAGTCAGCTCAAGCTCCCTAAGAGGCCTTTCCTCTAAGAGAAATTTCTTACACCTCTCCAATAAATCTTGCTCCCTCTTTTCCTCGTCCTGGAGCTTTTTCTTGGAATTCAACCTACTCAGCCTGTTTTCTATGACAGACAAGTCCCTAAAGATAAGTTCCATCTCAACTATTTCCCAATCCCTAGACGGATCTATATTCCCTTCAGGGTGAGGAACCTGGGGATTATCAAAACACCTTATCACATGAATCAAGGCATCACTCTCGCTAACGAAGGACAAAAAAGCATTGCCCAACCCCGCCCCTTTGCTTGCATCCTTCGATAGCCCCGCAAGATCCACAAATTCAACTTGCGCTGGAACCTCTCGCTTAGGCTGATAAATTTCAACCAACTTATCGAAGCGCTTGTCGGGCACAGGGACTACCGCCCTGTTGGGGTCAGTCTTTCCGCTAGCGTAAGGCTTTACCTCTGCACCGGCCTTGGTTATAACATTAAAGATAGTGGTTTTACCACATAAAGGAAGACCTACTATACCGCAGTTCAGCATAAAATCACTCCCAAAACAGCCTTTTTGTCTATTGTACAAGATGTTTCAAGTTTTAGGATACCGTTTTTATGACAATAGGCATTTAATATGTTAACATGATTTAAAGAATGCACAGAAACACCAAATGTCTACCTTGCAAGGAGGTTATAAAAATGAAAACCCACATGTGCCTTTTGGTATTTATATTTCAGCTATTTTATGCCTCACATGCCTTCGCTTCAGAAGCAGGGGCTCTGGTAGCTTCCGAGGTCGATGTCTACCCTGAAGGCGCAAGAGTTTACTTTGAGATTCCCGCCCAAAATTCTATAAGGGTGAATATCCCCGCGACGTTCCAAAAGGACTCCATAAGGATAATGCCATCACATGGAGTCCAGGTAACCAATTTCAATTTTGGAATAATGGATGTTGATGATCAAGTACCTCCTGGCTTGGAAGAACTAGCTCAAACTGTGCTAATAGCTAAAAAGGAAAAAGACCTCCTTGCCGCTCAGCTAGAAAGCATTAGGCAATCTATTAAGAAGCTCGACGAAATTTCTGTTCCCGGAAAGACTTCAGACGAAATTCTTGAATTCATAAGCAAAATAGCGGAAAAAAGGCAAGAACTAGAAATGTTATCTTTTGAACGGTCCCAAGCCTTAGAAAAAGCCACACACCGCTACGAGGTCTTAAAAAAAGAATTGGATGCCTTGCTTCCGGTAAACTATAAGAAACAAAATAGACTCCTAATTCAAACTAAAGGCAAGGGCGATATAATACTTTCTGCGTGGACAAATAACGCCTCATGGAAACCATCATATAAACTGAACCTTAGCAGCGAAAATTCTAACATAAGCGGAACATTGGAGGCTCAAATAATCAACAACACGGGAATTTCATGGAAGGGCCTCATAAGGTTACACACCACCATGCCCCTAGAAAGCCTCTTCGTTCCCAAACTAAGGCCTTTGATCGCTGATTTCAAAGAGAAAGAAGATTTTTTTAAGGGCCTAAGAAAAAGCATAGGCACGGGAGCCACAACTATGGTTGAACAAAAATATGATATGGCAGACATAGTTCACATCATAAAAGGAGAGGCCCTCTCCTCAAGACCCAACATTTTACAAATAGAAACTTTTACTTTAAATGGGAAAACTTCTCTGGTCTGCATCCCCGAGTTGTCAGGAGAGGCTTGGGCCATAGCTACAATTGACTCCATGGACAAGGTTATCCTTGGTGGCAACGCAGAGCTCTATATAGACGGAAAACCGTCGGCTCGCACCAATCTCACAAGAACCGGAATAGGTGACAAAGTGGAAATACCTTTTGGGAAAACTCCGCTAATAAAAGTAACAAAAGAAAATCTAATACCCAAAGAGGGGCAGGGATGGATAGGCAAAGGCTGGGTTAAGAAAGGCTATACTATAACTGTAACCAATGGGATGAAAAAAGACATAGAAGTAACCATAATTGATCGCATACCCACTTCTGCGAAGGAAAGTATAAAAGTAGAAGAAATAATGATGAATCCAACCCCACATGAGCAAGACAAAAAAGGTATAATCACGTGGAATATGCAATTAAAGGGAGGCACTAAAAAGGCCATTACGGTCTCTTATACTGTGAGGTTCCCGGCCAACAAAGAAATAATATTTCGATAAGAGGCTCTTTCCGGCTTGTAGCCTATGAATGTATAATTTTAAAAATGGCTAAAACAATATGCTTGGGAAGGTGTGAGTATGAAGCGTTCTGGAAATTCAACTATATCTGAACAAGAGAAGCAAATAAATAAGCTCACAGATAAGTACATGGAAAGGCTAAAAAACTGTGGGTTTAGGGTGACAAGCCAACGCAAAACAATCATTGAAATACTGCTGAAAAACCTAGGAAAACATTTAAACGTAAAAGAACTCTTGAGCATCGCTCAAGAGGAAGATCCCACAATAGGGATAGCCACCATATACAGGACGGTAGATCTCCTCACTGGCCTGGGCTTGCTCAACATGATAAACCTGGAAGAGGGATTCAGCAGGTTCGAAGTTCCAGATGAACAAATGCACTTTCATTTCTATTGTAAATCCTGCGGAAAAGTCGTACACTTGCCAGACGAAAAAGATAAAACGAACACGGTAAATAGTTGGGCTCAAAAGGAAGGGTTTAGGCTACTCCCACAAACATTTGAATTGGCAGGAATATGTCCAGATTGCATTGCTAAAGGCATAACAGAAGAGGATTTCTGTGATGTTAAATGGCCTATCTGCAGGCAACGATGCAAAAAGCAAAGGCACAGATGGGGGCATGAAAGCTAGAATTGCCATCCTATTTACAGTAGTATTAACTTGGCATTTCATTTGTTTTTTTGGAGTACATTATGTTTGTGCTCAATGTTTTGCTGTTCCCATAGCCGAAAGCTTTATAGGGGAATATGTAGGCACCTACGTAGGGGATGATTATGGAACTTTTATCATCACCATATCAGAAACAGGAACCATAAAGGGATCTATTACTATTCGTAAAAACCCGAATAGTGTACCTTTAGAGGGCTTCTGTTCTCACAATGGAATCTGTGAGTTTTACACTTCTCAAAAATCTATTTTATTCAGAGGAAAAATAAATTTCTCCTATCGCATGGAAGGAACGTGGAAGCAAAGAAACTCTTCAGCCAAAGGAATATTTATAGCAGTAAAGGCAAAACCTTAATATCCACGCGCAATTTATAGTTGTTGACAATAATATTGATAACAATTATCGTTATTATTGGAGTGTACCATACATTAATCCTATATAACCGAGGTGATAAATATGAAAATTGCTGTAGCGATGGAGAACGGAAATGTCTGCGAACATTTCGGTCATGCTCCTTCTTATGCTATCTTCACTATCCAAGAAAATAAGATTGTGGAAAAAGAAGAGTTGGCAAACCCTGGACATACACCAGGATTCTTGCCTAAATGGATGGCTAGTTTTGGAGTTGATGCGATCATAGCAGGTGGAATGGGGCCTCGTGCAGTCCAACTGTTCAAAGAGCAGGGTATAACACCAGTAATAGGAGCAAAGGGTCCTGTAGAGGAAGTCGTACAAAAATACTGTGAAGGCACCCTTCAAACCGGCCCAAGTGCCTGTGACCATCATTAAAAGGAGGCCCATTCTCGTATGTCTGATCTGACATTGGCCGTAGCAAGCGGTAAGGGAGGAACAGGCAAAAGTAGTTTTGCCTCATCTTTTGGAGTAACCAAAGAGGGAGTCCTTTTAGTAGATGCTGATGTGGAAGAACCAAATCTGGCTCTTCTTTTGAATTTAAAACCTCTAGAAAGCTCGTTGGTAAACTTACAAATTCCAGTAATAAAAGAAGAGCTATGCACAAGATGTGGCAAGTGCACTGATGCCTGTCGCTTCGGAGCTTTAAATATGTTTGGAAACAATATCCCTATGGTGAATGACCTCTGTCATGGCTGTGGTCTTTGCTCTTTGGTTTGCCCTACGAAGGCCATATCAGAAACAGAAAAACCAATAGGAGAGATACGCCATTACCTATCAAGAAATATAGAACTCCTAGAAGGGCGTTTGATGCTTGGAATGCCCAACCCTGTGCCAATAGTGGAAGCTGTAGTTGATGCTGCCATGGCTATAGAAAAGCCCAAAGTAATAGATTGTGCTCCTGGTACCTCGTGTCCTATGGTTGCAGGTGTAAGGAAGGCCGATGCTGTATTACTGGTAACAGAGCCTACTCCCTTCGGGTTAGCGGATTTAAAACTTGCCCTTGAGGCGATAATTCCGCTAAAGAAGCCCATCGGAGTAGTGGTCAACAAATCTGGTATCGCATCGGAAAATGTTGAAGAACTGTGCAGGGATTTCAATGTGCCAGTCCTTGGCCATTTCCCTTTTAGCAGGCATATAGCAGCCTCCTACGCCGAAGGTATTCCTCCAGCCAAAAGTGATCCCCTATGGCAGCAAAAAATATCTGATATATGGAATTATTTTGAAGAGAGGGTTGCAAAATGAGACCTAAAGAAATCGTCGTTACCAGTGGAAAGGGAGGAACTGGAAAGACCACTCTAACCTCAGCTCTCGCTGCATCTTTGGGCAAAGTGGCCTTATGCGATGCTGATGTAGACGCTCCAGATCTTTATATTTTATTGAACCCCTCCATAAAAACTGATTACGCTTTTTGGGGCATGGATACTGCACAAGTGGATCCGTCTAAATGCATCGGTTGCAATCGTTGTATTGAAAGCTGCCGTTTTAACTCAATCTCCATGATTAATGGCAAGGCGGTAGTAGATACCCATTTCTGCGAAGGATGTGCTACCTGCGCCTATGTATGTCCCACTAGTGCAATTTCTATGGTGCCCACAAGGCAAGGAACTTACTATGAGAGCACCACTGACTTTGGTCCTATGTGGCACGCCCAGCTCTTTCCAGGAGGAGAAAATTCGGGTAAGCTTGTACAAATTTTAAGGGAAAAGGCAAAAGAAACGGCGTCAAAAGAGGGAATTCCCTACATCATAACCGATGGGCCTCCGGGGGTAGCTTGTCCAGCCATCTCTTCAATTACAGGATGTAACTTTACTATAACTGTAACAGAACCCTCCATGAGCGCCCTTTCAGACTTAAAAAGATTGGCCCAGGTAGCCAGGCGCTTTTCTGTTCCCATGGGGGTTGTCATAAACAAAGCTGATCTTTCACCAAACATCTCAGCTAAAATCAAAGAGGAGTGTTTTAAAGACAACATTCCTATAATTGGAGAAATCCCATTTTCTGAAGACATTCCAAGAGCTATTTCGGAAAGAAAGATTCCTTTAAAAGAAATGAAAGCAGAGATAGATAATATAGTGAAAAAGGTTTTTGAACTTTTAGGCTGAAAGTGAAAATAATGGATGGCGGGCCGCCGAACTACAAAGCCTAGCCCGCCCATCTAAAATTTGGTGAGGTTTTCCCGTAAATAGCTTTTCTTGCCCCAGTCCTAATAGCCCAATTTATGTTGCCAAAATCGAAGTGCCACCATTCCTTCGGGTAATTAGAGAAACCGGATCTTTCCATTACTTCCAGAAGTATGTCCCTATTTCTCATGGCCTCTTTTTCTCTTCCTGAAAGAGCCTTCCCCTCTTTCACTAAATCCTTGTAATAATTTGTAAAAGAACGCTCTGTTGTCTCATCAAAGTCTGAGCCCATATACAAGATCCTGCCTTTTGCGTCGCTTATGGTCAGATCCACAGCACCGCCTGTAGCATGACCTGGAGGGTGCATTGGATCCTCTGAAGGCAAAGCCACAAATGTCTCGGCTTTCTTCCTAATCTCTTCTTCAGTAAGATCTTTATTCGATTCTCGCAATTCCTTGCATATTTTGAAAAACAAGGTTTTCTGGAGCTCTAAAGACCTCCAGCAATCCAGAAGGATAAGCTTCCATCCTTTAGGTAAACTTTCTGCAGCCTCAACAAGCCTTTCATAAACCCCTCGCCTTACATAACACTCAGGAATACTTCCCTCAAGCCCCTGTATGAAATATTGAGGCCTGACCAAGATCCTTTCAGGATAACAGCTTGCAGGTATAAGAGGTTCCCCGTTTTCTTCTAGTTTAGGCACAAAAGGTATATTTGAATGTGTCTTTTCTTTTAAGATCATTTTCCACCTCCCAATACTCTGGCCTTATAAACCTAATATCCTGGGCAATGTGACAGTTATGAAGGGAAACGTGATTATAGCCAAAAGAACAACCATAGCTACACTAATGAAGGGCCATATCTCCCTGAATAGATCACCTAAGGGGACCTTTCCCACGGCGGCCACGATGTAATTACAAGCCCCTACTGGAGGGGTTATCAAGGCAATAGTCACGTTTAAGGTCATAACGATTCCAAAATGAAAGGGATCTACTCCTGCCTTCATAGCCAGCGGATAGAATATAGGAGTGAGCAGTGTCAATACAGCCACTTCCTCCATAAACATCCCGATGACAAAGGTAATAAGGCTCAAAACGACCAACAACAGCCACGGGTGATCTAGCAATCCCATGGACACTAGCAAAGATGCAAACTTGTGGGTCACCCTTTCCCATTTCAGAAACCACCCCACAACTGTAGCAGCTCCCATTATCAAAAAAACTGCGCTAGTCAGCCTAAGGGTTTCATAGATAGCTTCCCAAAGGCTTATTAGAGTCAATTCCCTAGTTACAAGCCATCCGGCTATAAGGCAGTAAACAACCGCAAGCGCTCCAGATTCCGTGGGAGTCACTACCCCTGTTACTATTCCTCCTATTATTATGAAAGGAGCTATTAAGGCTATGGAAGCTCTTTTAAGTATGTTTTTTGCTTCCTTTCTTACCTCTTTAGGGTCATTTACTGGAAGGTTGTACCGTCTAGAATACAGCCAGTTCATGACCATAAAAGCCATTCCTAAAACGATACCTGGCAGAATCCCAGCTATAAAAAGCCCTCCCACAGAGGTGTTGGTCATGGAAGCGTAGATGATCATGAATATGCTTGGCGGGATTATGGGCCCTATCAGAGAGCTTCCAGCCGTGAGCCCTGCAGCATAAGCCTTTGGGAAACCTTCTTTTTCCATGGCAGGTATCAGTATAGAACCTAAAGCAGAAGCATCTGCAGCAGCCGACCCATTGACTCCGGCCAAAATTATCCCGGCAACTACGTTAACATAACCGAGCCCACCTCTCACACTTCCTATTAGGAGCCTACTGAAATCTATCAATCTATCGGTCAAACCAGAGCGATTCATCAAATTCCCAACAAGAATAAAAAATGGAATAGCCATCAAAGAAAAAACATCCATACCTCCAAAAAACTGTTGTGGGATGACCCTTATCAAGGTGACATTGCCTGTAACTAGCAAACCCACCAGGCCTGTGAAAAGTAAAGATGCATAAAGGGGAACACCTATAACCATCTGTGAGAAAAACACCAAAAGCAGCGCCAGAATCATTTGTTCTCATCCTTTCTGGCTTTTATGAACTCCAATATCACAAGCTGCAGCAGCAAGATTGACATGCCCAGGGGTACCGCCATGAGGACGATGGCCTTGGGGATCCCCAGGGCCATCGTCTTCATGTGCCATGTTCCTCTTACATTCATCGCCCCATACCAGATGAGGACAAAAAGTACTACAAGCTGTATGCCTAATCTCAGAACTTCAGAGGTTTTTTTAAGCCACCCGGGGAATTTGGGGACAAGGAAATCTATTGCCATATGATCCCCTTTGGCCAGCGCTCCTGCGGCCCCAAGCATGACAAGCCAAACCAAAGAATACCTGGCCACCTCTTCCGTCCATATCACCGAATTTTTCAAAACGTAACGAAAAACTATACCCATCACTATATCAACGATATTTATTATTAACAGGCCCCCTGCAAGAACGGCGCTTGTCGCCTCAACTAATCTGGAAAACTTTTCCAGGACGGCCAAACCTCTATGTTCCATTAATTCCCTCCTGAGGCAACCTTATTGGCATTTTCTGCACATTCCAATGCCAACTTCATCCAATCAGCAGGAACCTTACTCTTAAGCCACTCGATATAACCAGGTTGACCTATGGACCTGAATTCTTTCATTTCTTCTGGTGTAGGAGCATAAACCTCCATGCCTTTTTCTTTCAGGAACTCTATTTGCTTCGAGTCGGCCTCTTCTACTTCTTTCCTGCTAATCCGATTAGCCTCTTTTGCAGCCTTCAGGACAACTTCTTGATCTGCCTTTGAGAGGGAATCAAAGAGGTCTCCATTCATCACCAAGAACTGATCGGAGTATTGAATATTAGCAAGGGTCATATATTTTTGAACTTCGAAAAGGCTTCCAATTATTATGTACATCGCAGGATTCATCTGCCCATCAACAACTCCCGTTTTCAAGGCCATATAAAGCTCCGTCCAAGGGATCGGGGTACCACTGGCACCAAAGGCTTTGTATATAGCTATCTGCCCCTCGTCCATGGCCCTGAACTTCAACCCCTTAAAATCTGCGGGGCGATGAATGGGTTTCTTAGAGTTAGTAAAGGCCAAAAAGCCACCTTCTTCAACTGCTTCCAATAAGACAGCACCTGTCCTATTGCGAAACTCTTCTTGAGCTTTTTTCCAGTAACGGCTGTTATCAAAGAAATAATGAGCAGCTTCATAGCTATTGAACATAAACGGTACAGATGAAGCGTATATCTCAGGGAAAACAGGAGCTACTCCCGCAAAAGAAGCTACATTGATGATAGGTTGATTTAGCCCCGACTTCATCAAAAGCTCCATCCTTTCTTCTTCAGTACCTAACTGGCTATCTGGGAAAAGTTCTATTTGAAGCCTGCCTTGTGTTCCTTCCTCAACAAACTTCTTGAAGTTTACTGCAAATGCATGAACGGCATTGTTCTTCGGATCCGGAGGACCATTGTAAGACATCTTCACCGTAACGGCCATGGCTCCAACTGCACCATTTAAAAGCAAAGCCCCTACTAACAGAAACACCACCAGGAATCTTCTCATCTCTACTTTCATCAACCCTTCCTCCTTTTATCAAGCTAAATAAACTATTAGGCATTTTACTATCTCATACTTAAGATGGTCAATTGCATTTTATGTTAACTTGCATTAATTTATACAACTTTTCCTTTGATCTCATAAAACAAAAGGATAAGGGTTGAAGCAGTTTTGCCTCAACTCTTACCCTTCTTTCTTACAGTTAGCCGCACAATCAGCTATGCAACGGTTTTGTTCAAAGCTGATAGGACCCCGTCAGCCAATTTTTTCAAAATTGCATCGTTGGTGTAATGTTCTAACCTTCCTGAATCACCCAAGATTGAAATTTCTCTATCCACCGGCAACCCAACAAGAATGGGAACTTCCCACTTTTCTTTCAGTTGGTCAATATGGCTGGGGCCATACAGATCCCACCTTTCGCCACAATGAGGACAAACTGCATATCCCATATTCTCCACAATCCCTATCAAGGGGACTTCAAGCATCTTTGCCATATGCATCATTTTCTCAACAATAAGCGAAGATAGACCCTGCGGGGTGCTTACCATAACAACACCGTCCAAGTCTATAAGCTG
This sequence comes from Thermovirga sp., assembly GCF_017656375.1. Classification (GTDB taxonomy): domain Bacteria; phylum Synergistota; class Synergistia; order Synergistales; family Thermovirgaceae; genus Thermovirga. Next base: position 32,375 of record NZ_JACDOB010000008.1, on the reverse strand, counting down.
CATGACTGTAAGCACTGCATCAGCCGTACCAGGAGGCAAATCCACAACCAGGTATTCAGTATCCTCCCAATTTATGTCTTCCCAAAACTGCATTATAGCTTTGCCTATCAAAGGGCCTCTCCAAACAACTGGCTTAGAGGGGTCATCCAGCACAAGGTTTACGGACATCACTTTAATGCCAAGCCAACTGCTTTTGGGTGGTATTACCCCTTTGTCGGTTACAAAAGGTTTTTCTCGCACTCCAAGCAATTTAGGTATGGATGGTCCTGTTACATCTGCGTCTAAAATTCCCACCTTCAATCCTTCTTTTGCAAGGGCAACAGCCAACAGTGCCGAAAGGGTACTTTTGCCAACTCCACCCTTTCCGCTTCCCACTGCTATTATATGTTTGATACCTTTTTTGGTCTTAGGAGGTAAGCCTCCTGGATCTTTCATTTCTGCCATTTTCATCTCTCCTTGTAAGGGCCTTTGTTTATATATTCCTCAACAGCTTGTTTGCACGTATTGCAATTTTTGACTTCGTAAAACTCCATTCCTGCCGCATTCAAAGCAGCCTGTGCCTTCGGCCCTATCCTTGGGGCCAAAACCACGAAAACTCCCGACCTCGATAGCTCTTGGACCGCCTGGCCTCCTGCACCGTGACCTGCTTCTTTTGCTTTGTTTTCTATAACTTCCCGTAATAACCCTTCCTCGTCAAAAACGAGGAAAAATGAGGCTCTGGCAAACCTGTCAGAAATCTGGGAATCTGCAGTTTTCCCATCTGAGGGGACAGCAATTAAACGTTGCAAATGACTAGCACCTCCTGTTTTTGATTATTATTATCACTAACAACAATATTACTCTTTCATGATGGCTCGTCAAGCAAAATAAGCGCACAAAATCAGTTATTGATAAAGGATATTGACAATAACAATACTTACGTGTATTGTTACAAAAGTTCGGTAAGGCTAACTTTCATATAGTAAGGCCTTGTCCAATCTATGAAGGAGGTAGCCATGAGCGCAAAACTTCATTTATTAAAAAATGGTCAAAAAGCCAAAATAGTTTCTCTACCCCCAGGCTTATGCGGAAGACGCATTGAAGCCCTGGGATTAAGGCCTGGAAAAATAATAGAAAAAGTCTCGGGAATGCCCTTCAGGGGACCAATCACCATTTCCCTTGATGGGAGACAGATAGCCATAGGCCATGGCATGAGCGAGAGAATAATCATAGAGCCCCTTGATAAAAAAGGAGAAAAGCTATGAAGTTTCCATGCTTTGGCTGCCATAAAACGGAATCCTGCAACGGGTGCCATGTCAAATGTGGAGAAGTTGACAGCAAACCCCAAAAAATCCTCTTAGTGGGAAACCCAAACGTAGGCAAGAGCGCTGTTTTCAGCAGATTGACTGGGGTTCACGCTATTTCCTCCAATTTCCCAGGAACGACCATAAGCTTTACTCAAGGGAACTTAAGACACGAAGGCCAAAATTATATCCTCATTGATGTCCCTGGAACATACACATTGAACCCAACCAATGAAGCTGAAGAAGTAGCTAAGCGGATAATCATGGGTGACTCTGATATAGTTGTGATAGTTCTAGATGCAGGTGCCTTGGAAAGAAATTTATATCTGGCCCTTCAAGTTCTGGAACTTGGGGGAAAAGCTATAGTGGCTCTAAACATGGTGGACGAAGCAAGGCACAAAGGCATAGAAATAGATATCAAAGCTCTTGAAGAAGCTTTAGGGGTACCTGTAGTTCCAACAGTTGCCCTTGCAGGCAGAGGTATAAAGGAGCTAGTCAGCCGCCTAAAAGAAGCTAAAAAGTCTCACATCAAACCGCAGAGCGATGAAGACCGCTGGAAGACCATAGGTAATATAGTAATGAAAGTACAAAAAGCACATCACAGGCATCACACTGCAAAAGACAGGCTAGAAGACATAACCATCAACCCTCTTTGGGGCGTCCTAGTAGGAGTGGCCGTTATTGCTACAAGCTTCTTTGCCATTCGAAGAATTGGAGAAGGAATTATAAACTACATATTGGACCCTTTCTTCTCTTCCTTTGTGCTCCCCCTGTTAGAAAATATTTCAAAAAGCATGAACCAAGAAGGCATCATACATTCCTTGCTTTTGGGCTCCTTGATAAACGGGAGTCTGGATTTTGAACAAAGCTTTGGATTATTCACGACAGGAATATATGTCCCAATCGTGATGGTTTTGCCCTATATCGTAGCCTTTTATACCGTATTGAGCTTACTGGAGGATTCAGGATACCTGCCCCGACTAGCGGTCTTGTTCGACTCACTGATGCACAGAGTTGGGTTACACGGATTCGCTATAGTTCCAAACCTGCTAGGATTAGGATGTAACGTGCCAGGAGTATTAGCAACCAGGGTGCTAGAATCTCCAAGGGAGAGATTCATCGCCTCGACATTGATTTCTATAGCAATACCCTGTACAAGCCTCCAAGCCATGATCTTCGGTGCCTTAGGGGGATTTGGGGGAAAATACGTAGTAATTGTATATGGTTCCCTCGCTGTAACATGGATCATTTTAGGAAGGCTTCTTAACATTTTACTCCCAGGCTATAGTCCGGAGCTTATAATAGAAATACCACCTTACAGATTACCTTCTCTGAGGGGGATCGGATTAAAGCTGTGGTTTAGGGTGAAGGGCTTCCTGTTTGAGGCTATTCCACTTGTTATGTTTGGCGTTTTATTAGTAAACCTCCTTTACATATCGGGGGCAATGAACCTTATATCAAACTTTTTAGCTCCCTTTTTCAATACAGTCCTTGGGCTTCCAGCTTCAACAGCAGGCCCAATCATATTAGGGTTGCTCAGAAAAGACGTAGCTGTAGGGATGCTTTTACCTTTAAACTTAACATCTCAAGAGATGGTCATCTCTGTAGTTATGTTATCCATGACTTTCCCATGTATAGCCACTTTCATCGTGCTTTTCAAGGAATTGGGCTTTAAAAAGATGATGCTAAGCTTGAGCATAATGCTTGTAACAGCGATCCTATCAGGAGCCACATTGAGACTCCTTTTCTTGCTGGCATAACACAAAATGTTTTAGCGTTCTCCGCACTCATCTGCGGGGAACGCAACTTCTCCAACAGAAGGTAGGGTATACTTGACCCACTCTACACCAAATACCCCTTCTAAGACTCCCTCATCTACCTCTTCAGGCCTTTTAATACAGAAGGTTTTACCTTTCTTAAGGAACATGATCCGGCTAGACCATAAAAGGGCAGAATTAACATCGTGCATGGCTAGTAATATGGCATAACCTTTGCCTTTCAGGTTCGTAATGAGCTTAAACAACGAAAGAGCGTGTTTAGGATCCAATGCGCTGGTAGGTTCATCCATCAATAGGATTTTCGCCTCCTGAGCTAGTGCTCTTGCTATCGCAACCCTTTGCGCTTCTCCTCCCGAAAGCTCTGTAACTAGCCTATTGTCAAAACCACTTAAATCCACAGCTTCCAAGCTTTTCCGGGCTATATCGTAATCTTGAGTCTTTAAACTGCTGAATTTCCCCGCATAAGAATATCTGCCCATCAACACGACCTCAATAACCTTAAAGGGCATGTGGAAATAATTCTGCTGAGGAACTACAGCTATCTTTTGAGCAAGTTCCTTTTTGGAAATCTTACCTATATCTATTCCTTCAAGAAGGACCTCTCCGCTAGTCTTTATTCCTATTCCTGCTGCTGCACCTATAAGAGTACTCTTCCCACTACCGTTGGGTCCCAAGAGACTCAATATTTCACCATATCTCACATCAAAGCTGATAGAGTGTAAAATCGCCTTTCCTCCCATAATTACGCTCATATTCTTAATTTCCAAAGCCTTATTGCTTGACTCCATTGTTTCTACCTTTCCCTCCATAGGAGAAAACAGAACATAGGCCCTCCTGTAAGAGCCGTCAAAACACCAATGGGCAGCTCTCCCAACATTCTAGAAAATGTATCTGCTACAACAAGCAAAATTCCTCCTCCGAGGAAGGCCATCACGACAAGCCGCCTGTGTTCGGGGCCAAAGATAAGCCTCAACAAATGGGGAACCACCAATCCAACAAACCCTATAATTCCACAAGTAGATACTGCTATCGAGGTTGCAAGGGAGCTTACAAATAAAAGAAGCATCCTGGTTTTTTTCTCGTCAACCCCCAAAGCATCTGCTGGCCCTCCAGAGGCTATAATGTCCATATCCCTGGAATAACAAACCCCTACCACCAATACTGAAAAAGCTGATAGCAAAACCAACATGACCTGGGTCCAATCAGCCGCAGAAAAGCTTCCTAGAAGCCAAAAGACAATAACTGAGGCCTGTTGGCCAGCGAGAGCCTTCAACAAAGTTATGCCGGCACTTAGGATGCTGCTTACTACTACTCCAGCGAGGATGAGGCGCGTAGAATTCCTTATCCTTGATTTTCCTCCGCTCAAAAATATGGATATCAAAAGAGAAGCTGCTCCACCTGCAAAGGCAAATAATGCTATGGGCCTCAAATTTAAAACTAAGGCAAAGGAAGCCCCAAAAGCTGCTCCTGTAGCCACACCTAGAGTGTAAGGCTCAGCCAGGACATTCATCAAAAGTCCCTGGTATATTACTCCACTACATGAAAGACAAGCTCCGACCAATAAAGCTGAAAGAACCCTGGGAAGCCTTATATCCAAAAGAATCAACCTATCCGTAATTTCAGCTCCTGTTGAGGGAACAAACCCCAAAACATTGCCCAAAATTGCAAAAACTTGCTTTACGGGTATCTTAGCTTCTCCAACGGCAAGGGACCACAAAACACATAAAACTAAACCTATTGAAAGAATAACGTAACCAATGAAGCTTTTACTACACCTCTTAAGAATCATCTAAAAACCTACCTTGGAATATTTTGTTTTATGTATGCTCCACGCTTATTTTTGATTTTTCTCCTTTAGGGCTTCCTCCATGTGGACGCAGTTTTTTTCAACGGCAAAACTAGGGCAACTACAGTTTTTATGTTTCAAGTCCACCGCATACTCTTCCTGCCCATCCCTTACGACAAATATATAATCTGACACCATGCGGGCAACCACTTTTGCTACATCATGATCGGTTTGTTTTTTGCTTTTTTTGGCTTCATCTATGGCCTGGTTGGAAAGGCTGTCAGCGAGGCTATTTTCCTGCCTTGGGATCCACTGAAGCCGGGCTCTGGTTTTTTCTATCAAGAGCTTTGCCTCTTCGGCCAAGGGCAAAAGCCTAGGCTCTCTCACCTTCCACTCGCCAAGCATTTGATTGACAACCAATTTACTGTCACCTTTAACTACACAATTAAATAGTTTCCGCTGAAGCAACTCTCTAAGTAAAAGGATCAAAGCTTCATACTCTGCTTCGTTGTTGGTTCTCTTACCAAGATATTTAGATTCTTTCCATAGAACTTGCCCCTTATCAAAATCCACGATGCAGGCTCCAGCCCCGGCTTCTCCTGGATTTCCTCTAGATGCGCCATCAAAGTATCCTATTATCATACTCTTGCCCCTTTCAGAAAATATTAAAGAAACCATAACTATGCTTAGTATTATAGCTGGGTTGGAATACCTCGCCATTATAGCAATAATATAAAAAATAGGCGCCCTTGGGCGCCTATGCATTTTACTATTACACTATTGTTTTAAGCTGCAGTCATATTTTACGCGTCTCAAAAAGACTCTATCACATAATAAGATTCCCCAATTTCCGTTTTCATACTAGGCATACTATTGGGTTTAGCCAAAAGCCATTGGCCGTTGCCATCCTTGATCCAAATATTATTATTTAAAGAAGCTTCCTTTATGATACTTTGGCTTGCCATATACCAATTACCATTCTGATCTTTAATCCACATCTTTATCCCTCCCGTTTTTATAATCATCGATCGGCCTTCCAATACAATCTCAAAACGGGCAGGTTCATCTTATTCGTCCAGGCTCTGGGTAAAGCACAAAACCACAATTCCTTAAACCTTTCAGCAACTTCATTCCCCCTTTTACAACTGCTTGCGGTAATTTATACCAGCCATCCTTGATTTTGTCAACTTTAGTTTATTATTTACTTGATTTTAAACGATACAAACCCTTTAGTTTATGCAACCGGTTGAATTATATCGCTTCTTTTTCTCCTTTGCAAGAAGTTATGTCGTAAAAATTTTTTGTGTACTTGAGAGAAAAATATAAAAATTCCTTCCGTGTTTCCTTTTGATAATGATAAGATGAAGTAGAATTGTATCAGAGACAAAAAGACCTTGTGAGGTGATAGCTGTGCACTACAGGATGCTGATTGCAGATCTATCCAGTGGAAAGTCTTGGATAGAAGAAATTGATCAGAGGGTGATCGGAAAATATATAGGAGGGAAAGGACTAGGAATTTACCTGTTGGATAAAATGATCCCGAAAGAAACCGACCCTCTTGGAGAGGACAATGTACTGCTTTTTCTAACCGGGCCCTTAACTGGAACAACTTTTCCCACATCTGGCAGGTTTACCATAGTCACTAAATCTCCTCATACTAACATGTACGTCGACAGCCACGTTGGAGGCCATTTCGCCCCTGCCATGCGAAAAGCAGGTTTCGAAGTTTTGGCCATAAAAGGCAAAGCATCGATGCCTGCCTACATATGGATCGAAAACGAGAAAGTAGAAATAAGAGAGGCACATCACGTTTGGGGCATGAAAGTAGATGAAACAGTGGAAGCTATACGAAAAGAAACTTCCCCCGATGCCCATGTAGCAGTAATAGGGCCTGCTGGGGAAAAGCTTGTTACCATAGCAACTATAACTGTCGACAAGGATAGTGATCCCTGGAGAGCTGGTATAGCCGGCAGAGGTGGCACGGGGGCCGTTATGGGGAGCAAAAACCTTAAAGCAGTAGCCTTGAAGGGAACCGGCACCATACCGGTCAAAGACGAAACAAACCTTCGGGAAATAACATCCCACATAGTAAAAGCAGCATTAGAATCTCCAGCAATTCACCGCAGGCGTACCGTAGGCACTTCCGCTCTGGTAGAGCCCATGAGCAGAACGGGCATCTTACCGACATACAATTTCCAACAGGGATATTTTCACCCCATCTATGGACTGACTTCTGCTAACCTGAGATATCACACCAAAAGAGACGTTGCATGTTTCAGTTGTCCTATAACATGCGGAAAGATCCTGGATGCTGATGGAAAAGACACAAAGGTAGAATACGAATCCATAGCCCTCTTGGGCAGCAACAATGGAATCGACTCCATGCCCGAATTAACCAAGGCAATTTCTGTTTGTAATCAAATGGGCATAGATTCCATATCAGCAGGGGGCATTGTCGCCTTTGCCATGGAATGTAAGGCCCGAGGCATACTTCCAGATGCTCCTTCCTTCGGAGATCCCAAAGGCCAACGCAAACTCCTAGAAGATATAGCTCTTAGGAGAGGTTTAGGGGCTATTTTAGCTGACGGAGTCAAAAAAGCTGCAGGTCATATAGGAAAAGGCTCAGAAGACTTCGCTATAGAAGTAAAAGGATTGGAACTACCAGGGTACGAACCTAGAGCCACGTGGGGAATGGCTCTAGCTTACGCCACTGCGGACAGAGGAGGCTGCCACCAAAGAGCATGGACTGTTCTTGCAGAGCTGGACGGTATTCTCCCCCGATTTAGTACGGAAGGAATTGCTCTTAAGGTTAAAAGCACTCAGGATGAAAGGGCAGCAGCCTTCTCATTAATAGTTTGTGACTTTTTGCCTTACGATCAAAATATGATATATCCCTGCCTTAGATATTCTGCAGGTATAGATATTAGCGAAGAAGAATACCTACAAGCTGGGGAAAGGATATGGAACCATATAAGACTCTTTAATATCAGAGAAGCCAATATTTCAAGAAAAGATGACTACCTTCCAAGGCGTATGTTCCAGGAGCCCCTTCCTATGCCCCCTAGGGGAGAACAAAAAGTAAATTTGCCGAAAGAACTTTTCGATGCGATGTTAGACGAGTATTATAATTTGAGAGGATGGAATAAAGATGGCATTCCTGAAGAAAGTACTTTGAGGCGCCTAGATCTTTAAAGTATCAAAATAAAATCGGAGGTGGCAAGTTCATGTGGAAAATAGCAATAATAGGATTTGGAAATGTATCTCAGGGATTCCTGAGGATACTGAAAGACAAACAAGCCTCTCTCAAGGAGCGATACAATTTTGAGTACTCTATAACAGCAATAGCTGACCCAATCAAAGGATCTGTACTTAACACTTCTGGATTAGATCTAGAATTTTTGTTAAACATGTTTGACTCCAAAGGAAATATAAAAGAACATCCCAACATAACAGATCCTGACTCTCTTGAAATCATTGAAAAAAGCGAAGCCGATATTATAGTGGAAACTACAATAACCAACCTGGAAACAGGAGAACCAGGATTAAGCCACATAAAAGCAGCACTAAAATTCGGAAAACACGTTGTCTCTACAAACAAAGGGCCTGTTTCTGTTGCTTTGCCAGAACTACTAGAACTAGCATCAAAAAACAATGTGGAATACCTATTCGAGGGTGTAGTCTTAAGTGGCACTCCCTCTATAAACCTGGTAAGAGAAGCCCTAGCAGGCTGCGACATCAAGAAAGTTATGGGAATAGTAAACGGAACCACCAACTACATTCTTACAAGAATGGAAGAGGGAACATCGTATGAAGACGCCCTCAAAAAAGCTCAGGAATTAGGCTACGCTGAAGCAGACCCTACCGGCGACGTGGAAGGATGGGACGCAGCTGTAAAAGCCCAGGTTTTGGCAAACGTCATAATGGGCGAGCAGATGAAGATAGAAGACGTTCAGAGAACAGGAATAACAAAGATAACGCAAAAGGACATCCAAGAAGCTGCACAAAGAAGGGCAAGGATAAAGCTGATAGCAGAAGTAGAGAAGACAAATGGCAAAGCAAAAGCTTCTGTTGCCCCCATGGAAATTCCTTTGAGCCATCCATTGGCCAACATAATGGATGCCACTAACGCTTTGACCTTTACTACGGACCACCTTGGGGATGTCACAATAGTAGGACCAGGGGCCGGCAGAGTCGAAACCGGCCAAGCACTTTTAACAGACATACTTACCATACACAGAAGACATTGTAGAAAATAGCCATAGGGTTAGCTCCAAAGTTCTCCTTCGGGAGTAAACACTTGAGGAACCACTAGAACAGATTGGGGGCGGATCCGCCTGTCTTTTAGGCAATTTATGAGGAGCCTTCCAGATAGGGCCCCCAAGTGAAATGCAGGAAACTCTAATGCCCAAGCGCCTGAAACGAGAGCCTCTCCCTGAGAACCGCAAATTACCATAAAATTCAGGGGAGAGGCTTCTATTTTTTTATTTACCCTACCATCTATCAAATGTACTTTTACATCTTTCTCTGACTGGTATTTTTCAAGGAAGGGATATACCGCACCTTCCCCCTTATGATATCTAAACCCTAGGCCATCAGTCATTTTCATTATCTTGTCGACTATTGCCGCCTCATCAAATTTGATAGAAACACCGTTCGGATCATGCTCTCCTACAGTAACAGCCACCAAATCCATTTCTGTCTCGGGAGGCTTCTCATAAACGCATATCACACCATCCACACGTCTTGCAGAAAGGTTTTTTAAAGCATTAAATCTTTTTTTCTCATCTGAAGCGGTTTCTTTCACTATAATCTCTAATCCTGCCCTCTCAAGGACTCGCTCCAGCCCACAAAGGTAAGGACCCACCCACCAGAGGGAAAGATTTTTAAACAAAACGCCTACTGTGTCAGTGGTTTTGGTGGATAAGCCTCTTGCCAGGATATTAGGCCTGTACCCCAGCTTCTTTACTGCTGCCCACACTTTTTCCCGTGTAGCAGTGCTTATCCTCGGATCCCCTTTTAAAACTCTGCTTACAGTAGCCTTATTGACTCCAGCCTCAGCCGCCACATCAGCCATGGTAACCTTCATGACATCCCCTCCTGAACATAATACTACCGGTTGCATAATAAAGTTCAAGGGGGAAGTTTCAAGAACATTTCAAGGCTATATATGGCTATTCGAAACAGCTGCCACCTATAAATTCCCTTAATATGGAGGTGTTAGGCACTGCATCTGAGGGGATAAAAGGAATATACTGAGAAAGGGTTAAGAGTCTTTGGGCTTCCCCATAAGCAGGTGAAGACTCCTTTACGCTCCTCAGAAGAGCTTCAGTGTAGCCTTTGAGGACAGGAAGTTCATAAACCAATGCGGAATTAAACATTCTATCGGCCTGTTCTTGATAGGGGAAAATATACCTCTGGGCACCTTTAATGACCGAAGGCCATTGTAGCAAAGTAGCTTCCGCATTCTTCCCCCTCGTCCTGTAATCCCTTACCAAACGTCTCAATAGTCTATTATCGGTAGTACTTGTCCTGTTGTACTGGTCCATGCTTATTCCAGTAAGAGGAGATACAAAGATTTTGTATATTTTTTCTTCTGGAACTACATCCGTGATCCGTTGGTTCAACCCATGAATCCCTTCAATTATGGCTACACCCTGCTCCTCTAGCTTTAGGCGAGGCCCTTGTTCTCTTTTCCCCGATATAAAGTTGAATTTGGGTAATATAATTTCTTTGCCTTCAAGGATCATCTCGAGTTGATGGTGCAGGAAGTCCAAATCTAGAGCCTCTATAGATTCAAAATCAGGATTACCATCAGCATCCCTTGGTGTCCTTTCTCTGTCCAAGAAATAATCATCAAGAGATATTACTGCCGTTTTTTTGCCACGTACCCTAAGGGTTATGGCGAGCCTTTTAGCAGTGGTAGTCTTACCGGAACCAGACGGACCTGCTATACACACCACTTTAACATCGCCCTTTTTTATTATTTCATAAGCTATCTCGTTTAATTTCTGATTATGCAAAGCCTCGGACACTAAAATAAGCTCCTGGGCCTTTCCTGATGCAACGTAACGGTGGAGGCTCTCCATTGTGTTGACACCTAAAATATCCAACCAGCCAGCGTATTCCTCGAATACGTCCGCAAGCTTCTTTGGAGGTCTGAAGGGAGGTAATCCTTGAGGCGATGTTACCGTAGGGAAGCGAAGCACCACACCGTTTCTGAACGAAACCAGATCCCATGATTTAATATAGCCAGCAGAAGGTGCTAGTGGGGTGTAAAAATGTCCATAAATTCCATCACACAACCACACGGTGACTGGATCCATACATGCTGCACCTAATAAATCGGCTTTCCTAACATCATTTTGGGCTTTAAATATTTTTTTTGCCCTATCCAGAGGCACGATTTCCATGTCTATAGGTATATCTTCTTCAATGAGGTTTTTAAGGCTCCCACGAAGTAATTTTAATTCGTCCTGCGTAGGAGCCCCTCCCTGCAACTCACAAAAAAACCCATCACTAATGGAATGTCTTATAAAAAGTTCTCTGCCCAAAGTTTTCTTACATGCTACTACAAGCAAAAAACTCAAAGTGTTCCTGTAGACTGCCATCCCCTCAAACGTTGAGGTATCCACGAAATCCACTTCTGCATGATCCGACACGACCCATGTTAACGGTCTGAGGTAATTGTTAACATGCCATGCCACCACAGGCCTATCGTCCAGAGTGCAGAGAGAAAGAACATCTTTCCCTGAAACAGGATTGTCGAACGTCTTGAGACCTACTCCTTCAATAGAAATGCTAAATGGCATCTACATAAACACTCCCATGCCCCATATCTCCACGATAAAAACAGCTTAGTTACTTACCGCTTGGGTGCTATTTTTCTCATTATTACCTGCAGCAGCGAGTGGAGACGGAGCCCCAGGCTCGCTCCCTTGAACAACTTCCAACTCAGGAGTTCCTGCCCACTCGTGGAATGAGGAATCATAATTTCTCGCATTTTCAAATCCAGCCATTCTTAGGACCAAAACCAAGTATGCTGACCTCACCCCCGCGGTGTCGTACACCACTATCTCGTCGTCTGGAGATAAGCCATAGGACTGGAAAAGGGCTTTAAGTTCCCCTACATCCTTTACCGTCTGATCCTCATTGAAAACCGAATCATAAGGTATATTTATAGCCCCTGGGATATGGCCTCCCCTGCGCTCCTGGAAGATTCTTGCTCCCTGGTATTCGAAAGGAGTTCTAGCGTCTATTATACGGACTTCTCCTAATTTGACCTTTAGCCATGGTGTAGTGACATTATAACCTCCCCTGAAACTCTCTATCTTAAAGGGTTTAGCCTTTGCCACTACACGTTTAGTGGAAACTTTGCCACCTGCTGCTTTCCAAGCCAGGAACCCGCCTTCCAACATTTTCGCGTTCTCTATACCCGAAAGGCGTAATATCCAAACTACCCATCCGTCTTGCCCCCATCCACCTGGGTCGGCATAGACAACTACCGGTTTCTTTCCATCAATACCCAAGGCTCCTATCTTCTTGGCCAAAATATGTTTGGGGTAAAGATCTCCCCAACCAGGGGAACCAGGGCGTCCCTTCATGTTGGCAAAGTACGTCCACTCTGCATTAACAGCACCAGGAATATGGCCATTGGCGTAAAGGGATTTAGGTCTGGCGTCCACGATAACAACCGAATTCCTATGAGCCTTCAACCATTCGGGAGTTACATAAAGAGACTGCTTCCCACCCTCAGCAGCAAAAGCCGCTGCCGCAACGGCAGCTAACACAATACAAGCAAGCATTACAGAAATTACAATCTTACGCAACTCGACCATCCTCTCATGCTTATTTTCACAAATAAATGAGCCCTCCAGATAACTATATTTTACCTGGAGGGGCTAATATATGCCATCAGCAATTTTTGCCATTTAAGCATTAACGTTTTTTGACTGGGTCCCACTTCTTCGCAAGCCCTTGGGTTATACGGTCTATTACTATAGCCATAATGACTATACTAATACCAGACTCAAATCCTCGCCCCACATTGATCCTGTTTATAGCAAGCAAAACCTCCTGGCCTAGCCCCCTAGCACCTATCATTGAGGCTATGACGACCATCGAAAGAGCCATCATTGTAGTTTGGTTGACACCAGCCATTATGGACGGCATTGCTAGTGGGAGACGCACTTCTTTCAGAAGCTGCCACCTAGTCGCTCCATAAGCTAAGGCTGCTTCCTGCACAGGTTTAGGGACTAGCTCAATCCCAAGGCACGTTAGCCTTATCACCGGTGGAAGGGCATATATAACCGTAGCCAAAATAGCAGGCACCTTACCCAATCCAAACAACATCATGGCTGGTATCAGATAAACGAAACTAGGCATAGTCTGCATGGCATCCAAAATAGGCCTTATCACATAGCCAAGGCTTTTGACTTCAGCCATTATTACACCCAGAGGAATACCGAGCACAAGGGAAATTACAACCGAGACAACTACTATAGCCAATGTCTCTATAGCAAGGTCCCAAAAGCCAAAAACTCCTATTAGCAGCGGCAACAAAGACAAAACTATAGTCGGGACAATTCTTCTTATGCTAAACCATGATATAAGTGCAATCAATAATATATATCCCCACCACGGAATCGTTGACAGGGCTGACTGCACACCTAACAAAAACTGCAAAAGCCCGTTTGAAAAAGCGTCAAAACCTTCACTGTGGTTTTGTATCAAAATCTTTATTCCTCTATTAAGATGTTGTGCCACGTGAAATTCCCAAGCCTCAGGAAACATCGCTATTCACCTCTTTGTCTTTCGCTGCATTGAGCGCTGCTATCTGTTCATCGGCCTTTCTGATCTCTTCTCTTCTATCCTGTACAAAGCGAGCCACATAATCATTGGCAGGATTTGCAAAGATCTCAGCGGGTTTGCCAATCTGCACTATGCTCCCATCTCGCATTACGGCCATTCTATCTCCCAAACGCATGGCTTCATCTAAATCATGGGTGACAAAAAATATGGTTTTATGCATCTCTTCCTGAAGGCGAATTAGTTCGTCCTGCATTTCCCTGCGTATTAAGGGATCCAATCCGCTAAACGGTTCATCCATTAACAATATCGGGGGATCCGCAACCAAAGCTCTTGCAATTCCAACTCTCTGACGCATTCCACCACTCAGCGAGGATGGGTAGTAGTTAGCCCATTTCTCTAGACCGACAACCTCAAGAGCATGCATAGCTTTCTCTCTTCTCTCTTTCTTCGGAACACCTCTTAGCTTTAATCCGAAGGCCACATTATCCAAAACGTCCTTATGAGGCAACAATCCATAATGTTGGAAAACCATAGCTGTCTGATACCTTCTGAATTCCGTTAATTCTTTTTTATCCATTGCAGTGACATCGTAGCCATTTATGATTACCTTTCCGTAACTTGGCTCCACAAGGCGTATCAGACAGCGAATCAGTGTAGACTTTCCGCTACCAGAAAGCCCCATCACGATGAATACTTCGCCTTTCTTTACTTCAAACGACAAATCCCTTACAGCCACGACGTCCTCTTCAGAGACCTCAATGGACCTCATAAGCTCCTCATCATCTACATCTAGTACGACCTTTCCCGACTTGGATTTCGAATATACCTTCCAAAGTTCTTTTACTTCTATGGCTACATCACTCACTGTTGGTTCTTCTCCTTCTCCAATGCTTTCCTTACCTTTTCCACTTTTTCCGGATCATCTACCCATTTACTCCATACATCCTGATATGTCTTCAAGAACCATATGGCTGCGTCTTCAACAGAAGCCTCGTTCTTCTGCATAAAGGCCAGCGCTGCGTTATTTTGAGCAAGAGTTGTCTCATACTTTTTCAAGAATTCCACTATTTCGGGGTTTTCTTTAGCGTATTTGGCGTTTATCCCTATGTGTACCTTTGAAGGAGGGAATTCACAACCAAAGTCTTTATCTTTCCCCCAACGATTTGGATCGTAAGGAGGCTCTTCCAGCTTAGTCATATCCAACATGCCCATTATCCATTCTGGCTCCCAATAATAAGCCAACACTGGCTTGCCTTTTTCATAATTGGACACTATGGCTGTAGCCAAAGCTGTCTGAGAACCAGGGTCAAAGGGCTCAAAATACTTAAGAAGCCCATAAGCTTCCAGCTTCTTTAAGTTGATATCGTGGACAACCCATCCTGGCACAGCGTTGTAGAAGCGACCCTTCTTGGGGTTCTCAGGATCCTTGAAAAGTTCCCAATATTTAGGCAGGTCAAATACAGATTTGAGGTCTGGAGCCATAGGTTTGATGCCTCTTTTAGCATCCCCCTTTATAACAAAGGTAGGAACATACCAGCCTTGCGGGGCATCAGGATAAACTTCTCCCAAATCCAAAACTCTGCCAGTTCCCTCTACCTCTTCTTTATACCAATCCAGGACATTATCCACCCATAGCTCCATGAGCACATTTATTTCCCCTCTGGCAAGGCCAGTCAGGCCTGGAACAGATTCCGCAAACATGTAATCAGGCTTATAGCCATAACCTTTCTCTAAAATATACCCTGCTATTCTGTTGTGCATCTGAATACTGTTCCAACTGTGGTCAACAAAAACAACTTTCTTATCCGCAGCAAAAGCTGCCCCTACCAACAGTACCACCACGAAAGACAACAAAACGACTGCAAGCATACCTTTGAATGCTTTTCTCATCTTTCCCCCTCCTTTTTGTATTACCTACCTCAACATCAATAAGCTTTTATGAGCTTTCGTTTTTCCAACAGACGACACTTTAGGAATGATTAAATCAGCAAAAAATTAAATATTAAAAACAAGAGGAAATGAAGCAGCTAAGATTCAACAGAATAATTCTTGAAAGAAATCTCCTGGACTTTACGTTCTAACTCTTCTACTCTCCGCCTCAAATCAGCAACTTCTTCAACTAACCTAGAGTAAGGAACAACTCCCCCTCTTCTTTTTCTTCTGACTTCCTCCACCAACTCCCTTACAGCTAGATTCCTATAAAGCGTAGAACGAGCAACACCCAATTTTCGCGCAACAGATTGGAAATCCACCTCCTGTCCCGAAGAACGCATTTCCTCAATGGCTATTTTGACAGCGTCAAAAAGGTTTTGTCTTTCTTTCTTCTCCAGCCTAATTCACTCCCTACACAAGCCAACAATAAAAATGCTTCATTATCGCTACATGTATCATAATGAAAAAAAGAACATATGTCAACTTTAGTGCATGCAATAAAAATACGTCTTTCTAGTCAGAACATTTAGACTATTTGCGGCCTCTTGCACAAACGGACCGCTTGGTATATAAAGTGTACTGGGCTGACCAGTAGGAGGGGTGATTATGACTCAACGGAAATTAAAAGGCACTAGGGTCTACGAACAAGTAGTAGAAGAGGTAAAGCAACTAATATCTTCAGGAGAACTTAAGCCAGGAGATCCTCTCCCTTCAGAAAGGCAACTCATGCAAGAGATAGGCGTAAGCCGAAGCTCTCTCAGGGAAGCGTTTCGAATTTTAGAGTTGATAGGGTTGATAGAAAGTATACCGGGTAAAGGACGATTCGTCAGGAAACCCCGCACAGACAATAAGGAAACAAGCATGGTCCCCCTTGAAGATGAAGCAATCCTTGAACTAATGGAAGCCCGACGCATATTGGATCCTGCTATATCAAAAGCTGCTGCCATGCACGCTCTCCCTTCAAATCTGACCAAAATAAGAAAAATACTATCCAAAACCTCCCAAAATATCGACGATTTGTCCCAAAGAGCCAAGTTGGATTACGACTTTCATCTAGCCCTCGCCGAGGCGACCCACAATTTCATCTTCGTGAACGTCGTTAAAATGACTTTCAACCTGATAATGGCAACCCACGAAAGGATATATTCCCTTCTGAACGATAAAGAGGCATTCCTGAACGAGCACAAAGAAATATATGAAGCCATAGTGGACCATAATATGGATTTGGCTGCAAATCTTGCGGCCAAACATATAGACCGTATCTATAAAACTCTGCAGGAAGCAATGGCCCAGTAGGCCATAAGCTCATAGAAGAAAAACATGGAGGGGTGTTAATTATGAAGGAAAGGATCTTGAAGCTGTTCCCAGAAATTAATTGGATTGAAAACGAGGAGCTCAAGGAGAAAGTTTTGAAAACTCTGGAAGACGCTTTGGAAATTGGCGGCTGGGAACCAGAAGACATGGACAAAATTCCCTTTACTCTACTCATCAAGGATTGTCCTGCTTCTCTCTTAACCCATTTTAGAGGTGTAACCAGGATGGCCAAAAAGGCCATGGAAGAATTCAACGCTTTATACGACTACAAGCTGGATAACGATACTTTGATAGCTGGCGCAATACTCCACGATGTGGGTAAGCTGGTGGAGTATAAACGGGATGCCGAAGGCAAAGTTGTAAAATCCGACCTCGGCAAGGATCTGCGCCATCCATTCTCAGGTGTCGGCCTGGCAATGAAGAACGATATACCTTCACCCATCTGCCATTGCATAGCTGTTCACGCAGGCGAAGGCGACGGAAGGCACAGGTCTCCAGAAGCAGTAGTAATAAACAAGTGCGACTTTTTAAACTTCGAAACCCTTAAGTCCTTTATGGGACTTATCTAAGATTACCTAAAACCAATTAACGGAGGTGCATCTCCATGGGAAAGACGATGATCCAAAAGATCATCCAGAGAGCTTCAGGCAAAGAAGTAAAACCTGGTGACAGAGTATGGTGCAACATTGATCTTTCAACTGCAAGAGACTTCGCAGGACCAAACTGCGTTCTGCAGTTTGACAAGGAAACGGAAGGCAAGGGAAAGGTTTGGAACCCTGACAAAATAGCTTTTACCTTTGATTTGGAGGCTCCCTCTCGTTCCGAGCAGGTAGCAAACAACCAGAAACTTATACGAGAGTTTGCGAAACGACAAGGCATAACCAAAGTCTTCGACGTAAATTGGGGAATAGGGCAACACGTGCTCCTGGAAAACGGCCTTGTCAAACCAGGATGGGTCATACTGGGAACAGACAGCCACATGAACCTACTTGGAGCTGTCGGTGCTTTCGCTACCGGTGTGGGTAATACCGACATAGTTGCATCCTGGATTCTTGGAAAACTCTGGTACAGGGTTCCAGAAACCGTCAAAATCCACGTAACAGGAAGCTTCAAAAAGGGCGTATGCATGCGCGACCTGCTAACAAAGATAGTAGGAACTTTAGGAGCTGGTGGGCTTATATATAAGGCTGTAGAATTTGTCGGCCCGACCATCGAAAATGCTAACCTGGCAGAGAGAATCACTCTTTGTTCCATGGTCACTGAAATGAGTGGAAAAATAGGGCTAATCCAGCCAAACGGTGAGGTTTTAGAATGGCTTAAAGCAAGGGCAGGAGAGGAAGTTGTGGAATTAGCTGAAGCCATTAAGGCAGATCCTGACGCAATCTATTCGGAAGAATACGAGTTTAACGTTGACGACCTCGAACCCATGGTATCTGCCCCTGATGCCCCTGACAATGTTAAGACAGTCAGAGAAGTAGCTGGTGAAAAACTTGACCAGATACATATCGGCTCCTGCTCCAACGGCCGTTTTGAGGATATAGCCGCTGCCTTTGAAGTCCTAAAGGCCGCAGACTTCAAGATTGCCCCGGGAATTAGAGCCATCATTACTCCTGCAACTCGAGAGGTAATGAAACAGTGTGCACAGGCCGGATTCATCGAAAAATTCCTGGCGGCAGGAGTAATTTTCACTAATCCTACCTGCGCACTCTGCACAGCAAAGCATTATGGAACGCTGCCCAGTGGTGACGTGGGCATGTCCACCACCAATAGAAATTTCATTGGAAAGGTCGGAAAAGGAAGCCATACATATCTGGCAAGTCCTATGACTGCTATGGCATCGGCAGTTCGCGGCGTAATCACCGACCCGCGGGAAATTATTGGGTAAGGAGTGAATTCTCATGGCAGAGAACATTTTAAGAGGAAGAGCATGGGTTTTCGGTGACGATGTTGACACAGACCTTATATACCACAACAAATATCTCGCTATAACTGACCCAAAGGAAATGGCACAATACTCTTTCGAATACTACCCTGGCAAAGAGAATTTTGCCAAGGAGGCCAAACCTGGAGATTTTGTCGTAGCAGGCCACAACTTTGGCTGCGGCTCATCCAGAGAACACGCCGTATATTGCCTCAAGGAACTGGGTATCCCCGTAATCCTAGCTGAATCTTACGCCAGAATTTACTACAGAAACGCCGTAAACAATGGATATCCAGTACTAGTAGTCCCTGAAATAACCAAGAAAGTTAAAGATGGTGACGAACTTGAGGTAAACCTTGATACTGGAGAAATAAAAAACCTCACAACGGGTGAAGTAATGCACGGCGACGCTGTAACAGACCTTGAAAAGGAAATAATGGCCTACGGCGGCCTCATCCCTTACCTCAAGGCTCAAGCAGCCAAAGAACAAAAATAGGAGGTGAAAACTAATGGGCAAAACTTTCGCTGAGAAGGTTTTGGGGAAAGCAGCAGGGGAAGATGTAAAAACCGGACAAGTGGTAACCGTTGAACCCCATTTTTGCATGAGCCATGACAACGCTGCACCCATTTCAAAGATTTTTAAAAAAATAGGCGTGGAAAAAGTGTGGAATCCGGATCATATCGTTTTCATCCTGGACCACGCCGTGCCGGCGCCTACAGACAAGCATGCCGAAAACCACAAGATAATTCGGGAATTTGTAAAAGAACAGGGAATAAAACATTTCTACGATGTAAACAGTAAAGGGGGCGTTTGCCACCAGATAATGTGCCAGGAAGGATACGCTCTTCCAGGTCTTGTAATGGTGGGAAGCGACAGCCATACATGCACCTATGGTGCTTACGGAGCCTTCTCCACCGGAATAGGCAGAAGTGAGATGGCAGCTACCTGGGCCACAGGCAAAATTTGGTTCCGCGTGCCTGAGTCGATGAAAATAACGGTAAAAGGATCTTTCAAAAAAGGCGTATCTGCTAAAGATTTAATCTTAAAGATCATCGGCGATATAAAGGCAGACGGAGCAGATTATATGTCTGTAGAGTTCCACGGTCCAGCTATCTCTCAAATGTCCCTCGCAGAAAGGATGACCCTATGCAACATGGGCATTGAGATGGGAGCCAAAAACGCCGTATGCCCTCCTGACGAAAAAGTTCTAGACGCTATAAAAGATAATGCCAAAACAGACAAGTGGGAAGCTATCTGGGCTGACGACGACGCAGTCTATGCTAAAGAATTGGAATATAACCTTGGAGAGCTTGAACCTGGCGTAGCGAAGCCTCACACAGTGGATAATTACGCTCCAGTAAACGAGGTAGCAGGAACGCCCATACACCAGGCTTTCTTGGGAAGCTGTACAAACGCCAGGATAGAAGACCTAAGGGAAGCTGCAAAAATACTGAAAGGCAAGGAAGTAGCTGTCAGGACTATAGTGATCCCAGCATCGTGGAAAGTATATCGCCAAGCTATGGAAGAAGGCCTGCTGAATATTTTCTTGGATGCAGGCTGCATAATAAACAATCCTGGCTGCGGCCCTTGCATGGGTAATCACGAGGGTATACTTGCGCCTGGTGAGACTTGTATTTCCACGGCCAATAGAAACTTTAAGGGTCGCATGGGCAACAAAGAAAGCTTCATTTACCTGGCAAGCCCCATGACGGTAGCGGCTTCCGCTGTAAAAGGCGCGATAGCCGACCCAAGGGAGGTGCTCTAGATATGAAGATAACTGGGAAAGTTTGGAAATATGGAGATGACGTAAATACCGATGTCATTTTCCCAGGTAAATATACCTATACAGTATCCGAACGCTCTGAGATGGGTCAATACGCGCTGGAAGATCTGGATCCCGAGTTCACGAAAAACGCCAAACCAGGAGACATTATAGTCGCCGGTAAAAACTGGGGCTGTGGTTCCTCACGAGAACAGGCAGTAACGTGCCTTAAGGTAAGAGGAATAGGGGCAATAATAGCAAAAGGATTCGCCCGAATTTATTACCGCAACGCCTTAAACGAAGGGCTTCCAATTATAGTAGCTCCCGACGCTGTAGATGCTATAGAACCCAATGACGAAATAACCATTGATTTCGACAAAGGAGAAATTATTACTCCTAAGGGAACCTTCTCCTTCCCGCCTTTCCCTGAGTTTGTAAGAGGGCTCATAGAAGATGGTGGTCTTATACCTCACGTGAGAAAATCCTTAGGGCTAGAATAAAAGAGGAGGTCATACAAATGCAAAGAAATGTAATGCAAGTAAAGGAGAAAAAGAATCGCTACACTGTAACTTACATACCTGGAGATGATTCAGGTTTCGACGTAATGGAAGCAGCCATGATTGTCATGCAGACCTTAAATCCCCCAATAGATTGGGTCAGGGCCGACATGGGCTGGTGCATGTGGGAGAAATCATGCAAAGAATATCCCGAAGGAGATCCTAAGAGAAACACTGTTCCACCTGAAACTCTAGAAAAAGTAAAAAATTCCGATGCTACGTTGATGGCCGCTATAACATCCAAATCAGGAGTTAAAGGGTTCAAATCTGCTATCCTTCAACTAAGGCAGATATTCGATCTTTACATCAACTTCAGACCAGCCAAGCTTTACCCTGGCGTCAGCACTCCATTAAAGGGTGACCCAAACATAGATATAGTATTGTTCCGTGAGAATACTGAAGACCTTTACTCTGCCGTCGAGTGGAGGCCTCTCCCTAAAGAGATGTTCGACCTACACCCCGGCATGGAGCGCTTTAAGGACAAAAGCGAGGTTGCTGTTTCCTGGAGGGTCTACTCCAAAGAGGGGTGCGACAGAATAATAAGAGCTGCCTTCGAATATGCCAAGGCAAATGGCTTAAAAAGCGTGGTAAACTGCAACAAGGCCAACGTCATAAGGGCCACCGACGGCATGATGAAAGAACGTTTCCTTGAGATAGCCAAGGAATATCCCGAAATAGAAGCAAGAGAAGAAAACGCTGACGCAACGGCAATGTGGCTAATCAAGAATCCTCAGGACTATCAGGTCATAGTGACATCCAATGTATTCGGCGATATTCTCTCGGATGAAGCTTCTCAGCTCATTGGAGGTTTAGGCTTCTCTCCGAGCGGAAACATAGGCGAAAACACCGCAGTATTCGAACCAAGCCATGGCTCTGTACCCAAATACGCCCATCAGTACAAGATCAATCCTTGTGGAATGCTTATAACCGCAGCAATGATGCTCAAATACCTACGATTGGATGAATATGCAGAAAAATTAGAAAAAGCCATAGGCGACACATTGGTAGAAGGCAAATACTTAACATATGACATTTGGAGAGACCGCGGAGATAAAGATTGGGAAACAAAGGCTGTCTCCACCCTTGACATGGCAAAGGCAATAGCAGCAAAGATAGACCCAGACTTCGATAAGAAAGCAGACGAAATTTGTGCCAAGGCGAAAGAAATGTGTGCATGGGAGCACCTAGTTTAAGACTATTCTAGTGGTGGACGGGACCCCCAGAGGGGGTCTCGTCTTTTTTAGTTTTTGGTTCAAACTAAACTGCACCAGTGTAGAAATATTATCTTCGAAAGATGGTTCGTACTTCACGGAGGGGATGAGAATGAAAACTGCCCAAGCAGGTACATTGGAATCCATGGATTGCCTGGTAACTGCCAGTGAAGCAGAAAAAGGCAAAGGCATATTTATAACCATGGAAGGTTCCAATATCGCTAGGTTTAGGGATTCTATCCTTAAAACAGCAAAGACAACACTACAAGAAATGGGAATCAAAGATGTTATTCTGTCTATTCAGTATAACGGTGCCAACGACATAGTATTAAAAGCACGAGTAGAGGCAGCAGCAAAAGCCCTTATAGGGGGTGATAACTAATGGCACTAAGACGAACCATGCTATATTTACCTGGCAACAACCCAAACATGTTGATAAGGGGACACCTTTTCAAACCTGATGGAGTAATTCTTGACCTGGAGGATTCCGTAGCACTAAGCGAAAAGGATGCTGCGAGGATTCTGGTACGGGAAGTACTAAAGAACATCGACTTCGGCGGATGTGAAGTAACAGTGAGAATAAACGGGTTGGATACCCCCTTCTGGAAAAAAGACCTGGAGGAAGTCATACCCTGCGGGATAGATGGCATAAGAGTTCCGAAGGTGGAAACTCCCAAAGATATAGAACTGCTTGATGAAGCCATATCAGAAATAGAAAGCAAAAACAACATTCCTGAAGGGAAAATCCAAATAACTTGTTTACTTGAAACAGCACTAGGTATCTGGAACGCATATCACATAGCAACTGCTTCAAAAAGAGTTACTGCCATATGCCCTGGAGGGGAAGACCTGAGAGCAGACCTAAAGACAAGCCGCTCAGAGACATCAGAAGAGCTGGTAGGTCCAAGGAGAATGGTGGTCTTGGCTGCTCACGCGGCGAAAGTGGATCCGCTAGACACCGTCTTTTCCGATATAACCGATGATGAAGGCTTAAGAAGGGAAACCGAGTGGATCAAGCAAATCGGTTTCCAAGGCAAAAGTGTGATCCACCCAAATCAAATTCCCATAATTCATGATGTATTTACTCCAACAGAAAAAGAAATCGCTCAAGCAAAGAAAATAGTACAAGCAGCAAAAGAAGCTGCGGAAAAAGGCTTAGGCGCCGTCTCTGTTGATGGGAAAATGGTAGATAAGCCAGTAGTGAAGCGTGCAGAGTACACGCTGCAAAAAGCTGGCCTTCTCGAAGGAGGCGAATGAATATGGCTGTCAATGCTGTAGGACGAGATATACCAAGCTCTATACCTGGTTACAAAGACGACGTTGTGTTGTTCAGAGGAGCTACGAAACGATTGCCAAAAGGCAACCGCTATGGCAAGAAAAACAGGACAACTTTTTTCACAAAAACAGATAAGACACTCCCCAACATAAAAGCTGCCATCCGCGAGTCAGGATTGCAGAGCGGGATGACCATATCTTTCCACCATCACCTCCGTAATGGCGATTACGTGGTCAACATGGTCCTTGATGCCTGTGCTGAAATGGGCATAAAGGATTTAGTCATATTCCCCACCGCTCTTTTTGGCATTCACAAGCACCTGACCAAGCACATACAAAAAGGCGTAATTCGCCAAATTCAGGGCTCTGTTAATGGACCGATAGGACAGCTTGTATCGGAAGGCGGCATGGAGCTTCCTGTTGTGTTGAGAAGCCACGGAGGAAGACCCAGGGCCGTAATAAGTGGAGACGTAAAAATTGACGTTGCTTTTATCGCAGCTCCAACAGCTGACAAATACGGAAACTTGACTGGTGCATGTGGCCAGTCTGCCTGTGGTTCCCTGGGTTACACCCACACCGATGCTGATTACGCGGAGTGCGTAGTAGCCATAACAGATAACCTGGTGGAATATCCTGCCCCCTACATACAGATTCCTCAAACTCAGGTGGATTATGTTGTTCAGGTAGATAAAATTGGGGATCCAGCAGGCATAGTATCAGGAACAACCCGAGTAACTCGAGATCCAATGCGACTTCTCATAGCACGGTACGCGGCAAAACTTATTGAATCCAGCCCCTACTTCAAAGAGGGAATTTCTTTCCAGACAGGTGCAGGTGGGATATCTCTTGCTACTGCAGCCTACGTTCGTGACGCTATGAGAAAAAGAGGAATAAAAGGCAGTTTCGGTCTTGGAGGAATTACAAGCTTTTTCGTAGACATGCTGGAGGAAGGCCTTTTCAAACAAATTATGGACGTTCAGTCTTTCGATCTGGCCGCTGTGGAATCCATATCCCGCAACGCCGCTCACGTAGAAATTTCAGCAGACTGGTATGCTAACCCCTGGAATGCCGGATGCATGGTAAACATGCTGGACACCGTGGTACTCGGAGCCACTGAAGTAGACAGGAACTTTAACGTGAACGTCAATACTGAATCTGACGGCGCACTGCTCCATGGTATTGGAGGCCATCAGGATACTGCATCGGGCGCCAAACTTACTATAATAACCACGCCCCTCCTCAGAGGAAGACTTCCGTCAGTTGTGGATTCAGTCTATACAGTTACGACCCCAGGAGAAGTTGTAGACGCTGTGGTCACAGAGTTTGGCGTAGCCATAAATCCAAAACGGCAGGACCTCCTAGACGCCATTAAGCCCAGTAAAGACTTACCCCTAGTTACGATAGATGAGCTAGCAGAAAAAGCCAAAAAAATTGCAGGAGAAATGGCACCAATCGAGTACACGGACAGAATAATAGGGGTAATAGAATATAGGGATGGCTCTGTCATAGATGTAGTCAGGCAGATAAAGAAAAAATAGCAACTGACTCACAACTTAAGGGGCCCTGATGGGCCCCTATTTCTCTGCCTCTTGTACTTATCCATTTCCTTCAGGAACCCTTCTGGTATAAAATCTACCAATAAATACTTAGTTTCAAAGCTCTTTTGGGAGGTGTATTGCCCTGCTGATAAAACCACACAAAAGTTTGGACTCATTCCTTGAGTGGGTAAAGACCCTCAATGGAAAGGTGTGCTCACTTAGAGAATTTCCTGCTCAAGGTGCAGCATGGAACGAGTGGCCTAAGTTAGATGAAAAATTAATAAAAGCCCTCGAAAAACAAGGGATTCAAAGGCTTTATAGCCATCAGGTTGAAGCCATCAAAATGATCCAGGAAGGTAAAAACGTCGTTCTTGCCACACCAACAGCCTCTGGTAAAAGCCTATGCTATAACATCCCTGTGTTGGAAGCTATCATGAAAGATCAAAATGCAAGGGCACTTTTCATTTTCCCCACGAAGGCCCTGAGCCAAGACCAAATGGCAGGACTTCACCAACTTATAAACTCCTCAGGAATAGACGTAAAAACCTTTACCTATGATGGAGATACTCCTGTAGCAGCAAGGCAAAAGCTTCGAGCGGCAGGACATATAGTAATAACAAACCCTGATATGCTCAACACGGGAATCCTTCCTCACCATACAAAATGGATAAAGCTTTTCGAAAACCTCAAGTACGTAGTTATCGATGAGCTTCACATTTACAAAGGAGTCTTTGGATCACACGTGGCAAACCTGATAAGGAGACTCAAAAGAATATGCTCATTCTACGGCACCAAACCGACATTTATCGGTTCCTCAGCAACCATAAGCAACCCTAAAGAATTGGCGGAACTTCTACTAGAGGAGCCAGTTCACATAATAACGAGAAGCGGAGCGCCAAGGGGCCCCAGGAAATTTCTCTTATACAATCCACCTGTGGTCAATGAACAATTGGGCATTCGGAAATCATCCTTGAACGAGACTGCAAAAATAGCAGCAGAGGCGGCAGCAAACAACATAAGCACCATAGTATTCACCAGATCCAGAGTAAATGTTGAGCTTCTTGTAACTTACATTAGAAGAAATTTAATTTCGAGAGGCCTAGAGCCCCACAAGGTTGAGGGATACCGCGGAGGGTATTTGCCAAGTGAAAGAAGAGAGATAGAACGGAAACTGCGAGAAGGTGAAATTTCATGTGTGGTTTCTACTAACGCTCTGGAGTTAGGCATAGATATAGGCTACTTGAAATTAGCCATTCTTCACGGCTATCCTGGAAGCATAGCGTCAATGTGGCAACAAATAGGCAGAGCTGGAAGAAGCAAGGAGCTTTCTGCTGCCATAATGGTAGCCTCCTCGTTTGCTCTAGATCAATTTCTTGCTGCAAGGCCTGAGTACCTGTTTGGTGCCTCGCCGGAAAGGGCTCGCATAAATGCAGATAACCTGTACATACTGGCCAACCACGTAAAATGCAGCGCTTTTGAGCTAGCATTTCATCATGGAGAAACATTTGGCAATAAAGATATCTCTGAGATATTAGAATATCTTAGCCAGAAAGGCACGCTTCACAAAGCAGGAGAAAGGTACTTTTGGCAGGAAGATTCCTTCCCTGCCGAATCCCTTTCCTTAAGAAGCGCGACAAGCGAAAATTTTGTAATTATAGACATCACGGAAACCGCAAAACCTGTGGTCATAGGAGAAGTAGACAGGCCAAGTGCCCCTATGCTCATCCACCCTGAGGCCATATACTTTCACGGAGGAAAGACCTACCAGGTGATGCAACTGGACTATGATGGCATGAGATGCTACGTGCGCCAGGTAGACGTGGATTACTATACCGATGCTGATATGGCCGTAAGGTTCCAACCTATAGATATCCTAGAAGAAAAAGGCAACTGGGGTTTTGGAGAGGTCTTATTAGCCAGCAGGCCAACTATATACAAAAAGATAAAACTACACACTCACGAGAACCTAGGATATGGGCACATACACCTACCGGAAGAACAAATGCACACAACTGCGTGCTGGTTCAAAGTACAGACAGGAATTGTCTGGGAAGGATGGGATGAGAACAGGCAAAGTTCAGCGCTAACAGGGCTTGCCAACCTAATGCGCAGTACGGCTCCTTTATTTTTGATGTGCGCACGGCATGACATAATAGTCCATGGTTTGGTAAGGGATCCTTTCATTGAAGGACCAGCAGTGTACATAGCTGACAACTATCCAGGAGGTATTGGGCTCGCTGAGGGCGCTTTCGAACTGAGAGATAAGCTTCTCTTATCTGCAAGAGAAGCTCTATCTAGTTGCAAATGTGAGAAAGGTTGCCCTGGCTGTGTTGGCCCAATTGGCGCACAAATCAACGCGAAAAGGGACACAGCATTCTTGCTGGATACCATACTTGCACATTAAGGACCTCTCTAATTGAGGTGACAATAAAAGAAGAATGAATAACTTGACCAGGTTAGAAAGGCTATTGGGTCCACTGCCACAAAAAAGCGAAACAAAGAAATCAGATGGCATAGAAGGATTGCCTGAAGGCACTTGGGTCCACGAAGGCGTGTATCTTATAACAAAAACTTTTCCTCTGCCGTACAGGCATGGAGACGTATTGCTGGAAAAAATAAGTCAATCTGCCTTGACCCTTGAGCCATGGGGAGTCAAAGGGATACCTGTTTTCCTCGACCTGGAAACGACCGGATTAGCTGGAGGAAGCGGAACTTACGCATTCTTGGCCGGCTTGGCCTACCCTTCAGGAACACACCTAGTAGCCAAACAAATATTTCTTGCGACTCCTGCATCAGAAAAATTGTGGCTTAAGGCTCTTTTTGAAAATTTCCCGGGGAATAGGGTCTCGCTTGTTACTTACAACGGCAAAGCCTTCGATTGGCCTATAATCCAGACCAGGTCCATATTGAACCGCAAAACGTTGCCAGTGGACGTATTTGGACATTTGGATTTACTCCAACTCGTCCGCTATCTTTGGAAGGGGAAATTAGAAAATTGCAGGTTGGCAACAGTTGAAACTCAGCTACTTAAGGTCAAAAGAACCATAGTCGATGCTCCAGGATGGCTGGTACCCAAGCATTATGCCGATTTCCTTAAAACCGGCAACGCTCGGCCTCTCCAAGGAGTGTTCTACCATAATCTCATGGACATATTATCTTTAGTAGCGCTTAAGCTGAAGATAGCAAAACTAATGAGAGGATTAGAGCTGGTAGATCCAGAGGATACCTTGAAAGCTGGAGAGCTTTGGGCTTCAAAAAAGAAAATGAAAGAAGCAGAAAAGCTATGGAAAACTGTAGCTTCTTACGACTGCCCTTGGAGTTATAAGGCAAAGCTAAAACTGGCTTACGAAGAAAAAAGAAGGCAAAACTATGAGGAAGCTGCAAGCCTCTTCGAAGAGTGTGCCGCTGCCATTAAGGGACCAATACTTGTAGATGTATTAATTGAACTTGCAAAAATAAACGAACACCATATCAAAGACTTTCCCAAAGCTTTCAAATTTACAAAATCCGCCTTGGTGATATTAGACAGGGCTCGCCCTTTTTATGAGTACGACTCCTGGAAGAAGTTACGCTTTTCTATAGTTCACAGATTGAAAAGGCTTACTGGAAAGTTGAACCGTCAAAAGGGTATAATTTGAAGTAATTTTTTGCTAATGTTTTTACAGTATACTTAAGAAGTATCATAAAATGTTCGAGGAGGTCTTCACATGCCCGTACCGGAGCACATTTTCAGAGAATATGATATAAGAGGCTTGGCAGAAGAGGAACTGAACAGTGAGAACGTCCAGGCAATTGCCATGGCATTTGGAACGCTGCTAAAGAGAAGAGGGATAGGCAGAATATGTTTAGGCGGAGATGTAAGGCCATCAACGGAGCGCATTCGAAGGGACGTAATAGAGGGAATCACCCTTGCAGGTATAGACATTACAGATATAGGTGTGGCAACAACCCCCATGCTCTACTGGAGCCTCTACCATTATGGCCTAAATGGGGGCATCATGATAACTGGCAGCCACAACCCTCCAGAGTTTAACGGCCTTAAGCTGGCAGTTGGGAAAACCACCTTGTATGGGAAACAAATAAAAGAAATATACGAGATGATATGTAAAAATGATATGGAAAAAAGCAGCAAAAAGGGAGCAATCTTTACCGAATCCATTAACGAGAGCTATATTAATATGCTCGTTTCTAAGACAAAACTTGGCCCCAAAAAGCTCAAAGTGGTAACAGATTCAGGGAATGGTACGGCAGGTCCAGTGGTAAATGAATATTTAAAAAGAATAGGATGTGAGGTAATTCCTCTTTTCGCAGAGCCCAATGGACAATTCCCCAATCATCATCCAGACCCCACAAAAAGGGAAAACCTAAAATACCTAATAGATACAGTTCTAAAGGAAAAAGCCGACGTAGGGTTAGGCTTCGATGGCGATGCGGACCGCATAGGTGTAGTAGATGACCAGGGCAACATTATTTTTGGAGATATCTTGATGATACTCTTCTGGCGGGAAATACTTCCTAAGCACCCTGGAGCAAAGGCCATAGTTGAAGTAAAAAGTTCCCAAGCATTAGTAGATGAAATAAAGCGCCTAGGTGGAGAGGTAGTCTGGTGGAAATCAGGACATTCTCTCATTAAGGCTAAGATGAAAGAACTGAATGCGCTCTTTTCAGGGGAAGTCTCGGGACACATGTTCTTCGCAGATGAATACTATGGTTTCGATGATTCCTTTTACGCAGCAGGCAGAATTTTGCGAATTTTGTCCAATTCCGACAAAAAACTATCTGAGATGCTTTCAGGTATTCCTAAATACTACAGCACCGCCGAAACAAGGATACCATGTAGCGACGAGCGCAAATTTGAGATCATAGAGAAAATAAAGGAAAGTGCTCTAAAAGACTACGAGGCCATCACAATAGATGGCGTTAGGATCCTTTATCCTTCAGGATGGGGCCTGGTAAGGGCATCCAACACCCAGCCAGTATTGGTTGCAAGAGTAGAAGGCAAGACAAAAGAAGACCTAGAAAAGTACTGTAAGGATCTTAAAAAACGAATTCTCGATGCCGGTGTAGAAGACTTCCAGTGGGAATACTAATAGAACTCAATTTCAACGGACAGGGTGGGCTTTTATCCTGTCCGTTGAAATATAAACCAATCTATAGTCCTATCAAGGCCTTCACGCAAATCATACGTAGGCTTGTAGTTAAGCATTTTTTCTGCCTTGCTGATATCTGCTTTTGAGTAGCGTATATCCCCCTCCCTGAAAGGAGCAAATGTACCTTCTGGCGCTACCTTGCCTGTTTTCTCACTATAAAGCTCCCTTATGACGGACAAAAGGTCCAAGAGGGTAACACTATGCCCAGTACCTATGTTAAACACTTCATGTTTTTCTCCCTTAAACAGTGCTGCCTTTATATTTGCCTGAACTACATCTTTAACATAGATAAAGTCCCGCGTATTCTTGCCATCCCCGAAAATAACGGGCTGCTGACCCTGAGCTATACGGCTTAACCAAATCGATATAACACCGGAATAAGGGCTTGTAGGATCTTGCCTCGGACCATAAACGTTCATATACCTCAAGCCTGCGATATTCAAATCACTGGCAAAAACTTGAGAATAAAGCTCATCTGTCATCTTCGCTACTGCGTATGGGGATTTGGGGTTCAAGGATGCATCTTCCGTCAAAATCTTTTCCCCACCATCACCATATACAGCCGCAGAAGATGCGTACACGAAGGACCTTGCACCTGATTTCTTGGCTGCCAAAAGAACGTTTAAGAAGCCGTCCACATTGCACTGATTGTTCAATAACGGGTCTTCAAAAGATCTGGGGACCGAAACCAATGCCGCCTGGTGCAACACTATATCCACCCCTCTACAAAGGGCCAAGCAATCTTCCGGGTTTCTTATATCCCCTTCAATAAAGGTAAAACGCCTACGTTGATCATCAGTAAGTTTTTCCGTAGCTTCTTCAAGGTTTTTTGTGCTGCCACTTAGGAAATTATCCATCCCTACAACTTCCTGGCCTAAAGCAAGCAAACTTTCAACCAAATGCGATCCAACAAAACCCGCTGCACCAGTTATAGCCCACCTAAAACGACTGCCAATTAACCCTTGCGATAGAGGCTCTAGCATTAAGCTTCTCTCCTTTATATGTATTCCATTAAAAAAGGGCAGCAGTTTTACCCGCTGCCCTTTAATGATACATATATAAAGAGCTTTCTACAACGTTTCCTGGGCTGTCCTTGCTATTATTTCGTCCTGCAAGTCCTTTCCTATATCGCAGAAGTAATCGCTGTAGCCTGCCACACGCACTATAAGATCCCTATACTTTTCTGGATGTTTCTGCGCATCTCTCAATGTGGCTTCATCAACCACGTTAAACTGGATATGATGGGCATCATACCTGAAGTAGGTCCTTATCAGGTTAGCCAACTTTTCGATACCTTCTTCACCTTCAAGAACTTTAGGCATGAACTTCATGTTCAAGAGCGTTCCACCTGTCTTTATGTGGTCCATCTTTCCAGCAGATTTTATGACTGCCGTTGGACCGTTTCTGTCCGCCCCCTGCACTGGGGAAATACCTTCAGACAAAGGCATCCTCGCCTTTCGCCCATCTGGTGACGCTCCCATTACGGAGCCAAAGTATATATGACAAGTTGTGGGAAGCATGTCCACGTGATATTCGCCGCCTTTGGTGTTCTTCCTGCCATCAATTTCATTGAAGAGGGTCTCAAAAACTTCCTTCATTATGCTATCAGCGTAGTCATCGTCATTGCCATATCGAGGCGTCTTGTTCATGAATGTAAGGCGCATAGGTTCATATCCTTCAAAATCCTTATGCAAAGCATCTAAAACTTCGTCCATGGTGTACCTCTTATCCTCAAAAACGTGTTTTTTGAGGACTGAAAGACTATCTGTTATGGTACCTATACCTACACACTGGATATAATTGGTATTGTACCTTGGCCCTCCATCGTTGTAGTCCTTACCTTTCTTTATGCAGTCATCAATTAAAACGGAAAGGAAGACTGCAGGAGCATATTCTGCGTACATGCGCTCTATAAACTGGTTGCCTCTCATCTTTATATCCACGAAGTGGTGAAGCTGCTTTTTAAATGCCTCGAAGAGCTCCTCATATGTCTTAAAGTTCCTAGGATCGCCTGTCTCAATGCCTATCTTCTTGCCAGTCATGGGATCAACGCCATTGT
>NZ_JACDOB010000007.1 GCF_017656375.1 Thermovirga sp. | reverse complement strand
TTGTTTGCCTCTTCCGCTCTTGCGCAGGTTAAGGTCATCCCTAAAGTCCCAACAATGCCCACAAAGATACAGAAAATCCCCAAATTGGTCATGCCTGATTTGGTGATAGAAAGCTTTTCTATTAATTCCTCCCATGGGGTTTCTGTAGGAAGCAATATGGAGTACCCTGTATCAGCTGTGATAAAAAATATCGGCAACGCCGCAGCTCAAGGCCCTGTATACGTTGTTTTTCAGTATTATCGTCCTCAAACAGGACAGTGGGAGTGTGATAGGACCAAAGCTCATGCTATAAGAATAAACAGAACGTTTAACCCCAATGACAGGGTAACTGTGAGTGGAAAACTCATAATAAACAAGGCTATTATTTCAGATGCCACTTTAAGAGTTAGAGCGATGGTGGATTCTGCGTGCTTTGAAGAGTTTCCTCCCCAGTTTGGGTATATCAAAGAGATAAATGAAAACAATAATTACAGTAATGAGGCAACTCTTTCTGGTGGCTACCGTCCTAATGTTGTATCTGTAAACCCCAATAAGGCAATCAAGGGAGTAGACGTTATATCCCTTGTGGGAACTGGGTTTGGAACGCAGAATCCAACAAGAACGGTAGTTGTTGAAAGAGAAGGAACTAAAGTCAGGGCAGAGGTAACCAATTGGTTTACAGGAGTTATTTACTTCAAAATCCCTCAACAGGCAAAAAACGGTCCAAGTTATGTGTATATAGCAGACAGCAGTACGTTAAGCCCAATTTCTTCAGTTATGAATGTGATGGTTTTGGAAAGAAAAGCAATAGCCTGGGACAGCCTCGTGGACGTATTCAACCTCATCGGTGGGGCCTTTCAGATAAGGCTTCACACATGGTCCGGGGGAAGCGGCTACGTGAACGAGTCCAAGCTTATACCTCCTTTTGGAAGCGAGATGCCCCTGGAAGTTCCCAATGTGCAATTTAAAACGGCAGTAGGACACTACCGATTCCTTATTAACGATTTCAACACCTTTGGGCCTTCCTCCTCTCAGAGTGGCTTCGAGATGAGCCGCCAGGGATGTGCTGCTAACCAAGTCAAGCTCATATTGAGGTTTGAGAGCGAAGGAAAGGAGCTCATAGGCTACTACAAGGTGCTCGGCCCCGCAGGTAAGTGGAGAAGGACAGGCGCTCCTGACATACAGGTGGACGATGCAAAAGTTACAGTTCTTTTCCAATTTTATGATGCAGGAAACGGAAGGTTGGACTATGCGGCTGCGGCCTCCTTCGACGGCAGGATAAACGCTTCAGGTAAGGCATGGGACGATATCATTGATTTCTTCATGCCTGACTGGGACAACAAGGTGAAAAAGGAGATCTCTAGGGGAGTCCGACAGGCCATCAACATGCCAGACGTTAGGCAGAACATAATAGACAGTTTACTCATGGCCATCAGGATGCAGCTGGGGCTGAATGCCAATAATGTGATAACTAAGTGGCAGTTTGATAACTCTGGAATAAAGGTCACATTTTATTAAGAAGGTTGGTTCTACCTTGGTAGAAAGATAAGGTAGCCGCAATAAACATGTTTCAAAAAGAAAGTTGAAGAATGTTCTTGGTGGTAGTAAGCCTGGTTGTGTAGCACGTTGGCCCTAGATTGCTATTCTTTGTGGCAGCGTGCTACATTATTTTTGCACGGAATTTGTTTTCGTAGAGATGTTTGTCGGCTAATTTGATAATATCCTCGGGGTTTGTGGCATCTTGCGGAAAAGAAGCTATTCCAAAATCAAGGGTAGTTGGAATGCTGGCGCTTCCCCAGATCCTGCTTTCAACTTCATTCTTCAGCCGACCCCAGGCAGCGAACGCGTTATCCTTATGAGTCTGGGGCAAAAGCGCTACAAATTCGTCACCGCCGTAGCGGGCCAGGATGTCGCTTTCTCTCATTCTAGAGGTAAGGAATTCACTTAATTCGATTAATATCCTATCTCCCTCCATGTGGCCGTATGTGTCGTTTATGATTTTAAAATCCCTTAAATCGATCATTGCTACACAGAGAGAATCGCCATGTCTTTCGTGCCTTTTGATTTCTTTGTTCAAACTCTCAAAGAAATACCTTCTATTCCATAACTTGGTTAGCGGATCCTTTAAGGCTTCTTGCTTTGTCTTTTTGAAAAGGTCGTGATAAGCCCACAGAATGCCAATATGCTTGGCTAAAATTTCCATAAGGTCGATATCTCCATCGCCAAAGCCATCTACTACAGGGCTCTCCAGGCTGATCACTCCAAAAATTTTATCTCCGTGCATTATAGGAATATCTAGCTCGGATTTTGTGTCCTGGTCGACCTGTATATAGTCTGGGGAAGTGCTTACATCCGGAAAGTACAACGTCTTTTTTGCCTTCACTGTTTTCCCAACTAGCCCTCTGCCCGCCTCAATTTGTGACAAATCGTCGAACCTTCCAGGCCCACTACCCGCTATTAGGCGAGTAGCGCCACTATTCTCGTCAATTACCTTCAATATATATACTTGGGTGTAATTTGTTCTTTGAGAGAGGCTCTTTACCACTTTTTTGCAAAGGAGATTAATGTTTTTTTCTTTTGCTGCTTCCATCACTATTTCCCAAATAAGCCTTTCCATCCTATTTTTGTGCTCAATATTTTCGTACTGGCTGAGCTGTGTTAAGGCTGAAGCAAAATATTTGCACAAAACGCCGACTATTTCTTGGTCTATTTTGCTAAAAGCATCTTTGCGGGAGTTCTCTATTATCAATACACCCCAGGTTATGTTATCGCAAATAATAGGCATCACCATTTCTGATAGCGTGCCATCTGTGCCTTTTATGTAATCCGGGCTATTAGTTACGTCATTGCAAATAATAGGATGCTTCTCTCTTAATGCCTTTCCTGTGAGTCCTATTTCGTCTTGTATCACTTGGTACAATGCTTCTTCGTCTACTTTCATTCCTTTGTAGGCGGCAAGATTCAATGGCCCACTAGGAGATTCTCTTAGGAGAAGGTATATATTGTCATATCCTAGAGCATTTTTGAGCTTGTCAAAAAATGTTTCTATAAGGGATTGCTGGTCATTGCAGTTAAACAAGTCAACTGCGACATCAAGGACAAGCCTGTGTCCTTTGTGTAACTTGCCTAGCGATTTTTTGTAACTTATCCAGCGGCTTAGTATTTTGGGGTATTTCAATAGCCTAGTCTTTCTTCTTGCCCTCATTTAACCTTCATACAACCTCCACGCAAATTTCGTGCATCTAATTTTCATTATATTCATTCTACTCCAAACATGTAAGTATGCAATAGCTGTTTTATGTTAAAAACAACCTACTAGCCTAAATAAAAAAGCGCGTGTAGAAGTTGACTTATATTGACCTTAAAATACGTAATGCTTATTTAGTAAAACATGACTTGTAAAAGTGTTATTACTAATTATAATAATCGTAACACCAAGGTTGGAATTGCTTCTGGTAGGGGGTATTTATTTAATGAAAAAGTTTTTCGTAAGCAGTTTGGTTGTATGCGTTGTGGCTTTGAGCTTGGTTTTTGCAGGTGCGGCTTTTCCAATTGAAGAAGAAACGGTGAGGATTGTTGATGCGTGGGGAAGGCGCGTAGATGTCCCATCTAAAGTGGAGAGGGTCATATGTTCTGGGCCTGGTTGCCTGCGATATCTCGTCTATTTGAATGCTCAGGATTTTGCTGTAGGAGTTGATAGTATAGAAAAGCGAAAAAGCCGGTTTGATTCCCGGCCGTATGCCATAGCCCACCCAGAATTGAAAGATAAGCCCCTTTTTGGTGAGTTTCGAGGATTTGATAACCCGGAATTGATATTGTCCTTAGATCCTGCACCTCAGGTGATATTTAAGACTTATGCAAATATGGGTTATGACCCTGATGAGCTTCAGGCAAAAACTGGAATTCCTGTAGTGGTCCTAAATTATGGGCATTTGGTTGCAAAGAGGAAAGATATGGAAAGGTCTTTAATGTTGATGGGTAAAATCCTGGGAAAGGAAGAGAGGGCAGAGGAAGTAATAGATTTCTTTAACGGGCTTATTGAAGATTTAGGAATGAGAACGGAAGATATGCCAGATGACAAAAGGCCATCTTGTTACGTAGGTGGCATAGCCTATAAAGGCCCTCACGGGGTGACCTCCACGGAACCTAATTATCCGCCTTTTTATTTCACGGATGCTGTTAACGTGGCCTTTTGTGGAAGTTCCCAGAATCAGAGGCAAGTGGTTTTCTCAAGGGAGAACCTGTTGTCTGCTGATCCAGATAAAATTTTTATAGATTTATCTACTACTCAAGGTGATCGTAGCAAAAACGCCCTTTATCAGCTTGCCAATGATCCAGAATACAAGATCCTTTCAGCAGTCAAAAAAAATGAAGTATATGGTTTGCTGCCATATAACTGGTACACTCAAAACCATGGCTCAATATTGGCCAACGCTTATTACGTGGGGAAAATTTTGTATCCTGAGCGCTTCAAGGATATAGATCCAATGAAAAAAGCTGACGAGATATACACGTTTCTGGTAGGCAAAGCAGTGTTTGAGAATATGGACGAATCTTTTGGGAATTTGGCTTTTAGAAGAATAAACCTCAATGAGATAGAGTGGTAAAAATGCATTTTGAAAAAGGGGAAATTCCAGTAGATTACATAAAATACATCAGCAGGAAAAATGCCTTTATTATTGTGGCTTTTTTGTTGCTCTGTTTTTCAGCGGCAATCTCCTTATCCGTGGGTTCGGTCAGTTACATGCTAAAGGACATATTTAAAACTTTGCTGGGCGTCCATGTGTCTAAAACACTTGATGCTGTAATTTTTAACATAAGGCTTCCTCAAGTTATTGCCGCGATAGTGGCGGGAGCAGGGTTGGCTGTGGCTGGTGCAGTAATGCAGTCGGTGCTTGGCAATCCCTTGGCTTCTCCCTTTACTCTGGGGATCGCCCAGGCTGCAGCCTTTGGAGCGGCATTCTCTGTTATGGTGCTAGGTGCAGGATTTATGCGAAGTAGTACAGCAGATGCTGTTGCTATTGTCCGTCCTGGCCTTACTACTATGGTAGCCTTTATAGCCAGCATGGTAGCTACAGGTGCGGTTGTTCTGATTGCCCAGGTAAGAAGAGGCTCTCCCGATGTGATGATTTTGGCTGGGGTGGCCATTGGCTCTCTTTGCTCGGCAGGTACGATGTTTTTGCAGTATTTTGCCGATGATACCCAGCTTGCATCCATAGTTTTCTGGACTTTTGGCGACCTCGCTCGTGCAGGTTGGAAGGAGCTTGGGATTATGGCAGCCATCACTTTTTCATGCATATGCTTTTTTGTCGCCAATGCTTGGAATTACAATGCCATAGATTCAGGCGAAGAGACAGCCATAAGCCTGGGTGTGAATGTCAGGCTTGTCCGGTTTATGGGCATGTCATTAGCGTCCCTGGCTACTGCTGTGATTATAGCTTTTGTAGGAGTAATTGGCTTTGTTGGTTTGATAGGCCCTCATATGGCCAGAAGGCTAATAGGGGACGATAATCGATATTTGCTTTTGGGATCATGCATAATCGGTGGAATTTTACTTTTGGCAGCAGATACAGCTGCTAGAACAATGTTGGCACCCAGGGTTTTACCTGTTGCGGTCCTTACATCTTTTGTAGGTGCTCCTGTATTCTTGTATCTTCTTGTAAAGGGGTATAGGCGATGATACTTAAGGTTAAAGGTATAAATTTCAAGTATAAGAGCAGGTCCGTCCTTAAAGATGTAAGTTTTGAAGTGGGCCCTGGAGAATTGTTGGCCATCCTAGGGCCGAATGGGGTGGGTAAGACAACCCTTTTGAGGTGTTTAAATGCGGCACTTAAGCCAGAGGGTGGAAGTGTATTTGTGGATGGAAAGGATTTGTCCGATTTGTCCAGAAGTGAAATAGCTAAGAATTTGGCCTACGTTGCCCAGAGAGCTGAGCAAGGCAGGCTTACGGCTTTTGATGCAATACTCCTTGGAAGGAAGCCTTATATAGGATGGAGGGTGGGGGAAGATGACCTTAAAAAGGCCGATGCAGTGATTCGTGCCTTGAAGTTGGAGAGCCTTTCCCTTAGATTCTTGGACGAGATGAGTGGAGGCGAGCTGCAAAAGGTGAGCATCGCCAGGGCATTAGTCCAAGACCCAAAAGTTTTGCTCCTCGATGAGCCCACTAGCAGCTTAGATTTGAAGAATCAGCAGGAGGTTCTTAGAACTATAAGGCATATTGTGAGTGGTCACGGCATGTCCACAGTAATGACGATGCATGACATAAATTCAGCTCTTCGGTTTGCTGACAAGATTCTTTTCATGAAAGATGGGAAAATATTTTCGGCTTCAGAGAGAGCTCGTATCTCTGCTTCAATGATAGAGGAAGTGTATGGTATTCCTGTAGAATTGGGGGAAATAAAAGGATACCCCGTCGTGCTTCCCGTGTGATAGTTATTGCAAGTTGTCGTCAATTGCTAAACGAAGGGGTTGCAGCTTGTTGCGTAATATTGTCGTATATAGATCCTAAAAGAGGGGCGCTTTGCGGCGCCCCTCTTTTTAAAGCAGGCTAATTTACGAAGATTCCAGCTCCTGGTCCCAGAGGCAATCCCAAGAAGTACCATATTGCAAGCAGAGCAATCCATACAACCATGAAGAAGATGGAAATGGGTAGCCCCAAAGAGACAATTGTCCCAATTCCAGCCTCTTTATCGTATCTTGCGGCAAAGCCAAGCAATATGGGGAAGTATGGCATCATGGGCGTTATGGAGTTGGTAGAGGAGTCACCTATACGGTAGAGCAGCTGAGCAAGTTGTGGAGAATAGTTGAGATAGTAGAGCATGGGGATAATTACAGGGGCCATGAATGCCCATTTGGTTGATCCGCTTGTGACGAAAAGGTTTATGAACGTTGAAAGTAATATTATTGCTATAAGTAGGCCAAAGCCCGTTAGCCCCATGTCCTGCAGCCATCCTGCCAGTTTTACCGCCATGACTATGGCCATGTTGGATTTTTTGAAGGCTGCTATAAAGTTGGCGATAGGCAGAATTATCACTATGTAGCTAGCCATATGTCCGACGCTTGCTACCATGCTGTCTATCATGTCTTTTGCGTTCCTTATGGTGCCGGCCTTGCGCCCATAAACTACTCCCACAAGGATGAAGTATAGGAGCATAAGGGGAACCATGCCCTTTATGAAAGGTGAAGGAATTATGGTGTTCTTTGCAGGGTCGCGCAGGGGACCGCCTGGGATTAACACCATCGCCAGCATGAAGGCCCAATAGAGCAGGGTAAACCAAAGAGCGCTCTTGAAGGCCCTACCTTCCTCTTTGCTTATAGCAAAATCATTCGTAGAATCTGAGGAACCACTACTTTCCAGTGCGGCCTCGCAGGTGTCAAATTTTTCATCCCACGCGCCGAAGGAAGGCATCATGAACTTGCTTACGAAAATTGCACCAAGAGACGATATGACTAATGTTGATGCAACCATGAAGAAGTAGTTTGCTGTTGGGTATACCTCTCCCCCCGGTACAACTATCTGATAAGCTGTAGTGGAGATTCCTGATAAAAGCACGTCAGTTCCTGCGATAAATAGGTTTGCTGTAAAACCTGAACAAACGGCAGCATATCCAAGCACAAGGCCAAAGATGGGGTTTTTTCGCATGGAGAAAAACAGCGCTCCAGTTAGTGGTGGAACTATTACTATGGCTGCATCAGATGCCAAGTTACCGCAGATACCAAAGAGGAAAACTGCAAAAATAAGGAACTTTTCTGGAACTTTGGCGATACTTTTCATCAGTGCCTCAAGGAAGCCACTCTTGGTTGTCACGCCAAGGCCTATCATCATTACAAGGACAAGCCCAAGAGGCGGGAAGCTTGAGAAGTTTTTGACCATGTTGCGTAACTGCCAATCAAGTCCTTCGCGAGATATGAGATTTATGATTTGAACGGTCTTATCCGTTCCAGGTTTTACTACCTGGGCTCCTGCGAAAACGGCTGAAAGTATGTAGACTAGGACCCAAAAACCCATGAAAAGCCAGAATGGATGGGGTAGCTTGTTGCCAGCTACTTCTATGCCTTTTATGATCCTATACAAAAAACCCTGTTTTTCATTTCCTTGTGACATGTTCTAATGCCTCCTTTCTTTTTTTGTCAACTTTCAAATCTGCTTAGTTTTTCAACTAATTGGCTCATGAGAACTACTCCCTTTAAGAGGCTCCTTTCGTCAAAATCGAAATACTCGTTGTGGTGTCCAGCTTCTATGTCAGAGCCCAAAACCATATAGGATGCTTTCCCCCCTTTCTCTTGGACTCTTTTCATCATCCACGAAAAATCGTCGCTTCCTCCCATGTTGTAAAAACTTTCTATGGAGTCAAACTCTCCAGTTTCTTTTGCTACTTTGCATATTAAGCCAACTAGGTCCTCATCGCTTTTTGCAGTGATTGACTCTCCCATTTGTTTTACAGTCCATTCCAGCTCGTACATGAGTGCGCAGGATTCGACTATTTTCATAGCCCTTTGGTACATGTAGGAAGCTATCTCTTCTGTCTCTCCCCTGGTTTCCACTTTGAACATGGCATGGGGAGGAACTACGTTTCTTCCCTCTCCTGCATGTAAAACTCCTACGTTTACCCTTGATGTGCCATTTCTATGGGGAGCTATTCCGTGTAAATTTATGGCAGCATTTGCCGCTCCCAGTAGCGCGTTTCTCCCTTCATTGGGTGCTGCACCAGCATGAGAAGCCTTTCCTTTATAGAACACGTCGAACTTTGTGGTACACAAAAGCCCGGCCACGCCGCCAGCCATATTCCCTGTGGACAGCCCGAGCCCAAGGTGTAGAGCTACTAAAAAGTCACAGTCGTCAAGGATTCCTTTTTCTGCGATGGCTTTGCCGCCTCTTACTCCCTCTTCTGCAGGCTGAAAGATAAGCTTAATCTTTCCGCGCAGGCTGTCTTTCTTTTCTGCCAGCAACCGGGCGACTCCCAACCCTATTGCAGCGTGCCCGTCGTGGCCGCAAGCGTGCATCGCTCCGGGATTTACGGAAGAAAAGCCTTCCCTGTAGGGGCGATGTTTGTCGTCCTTTGCCTCGTTCACTTCTACAGCGTCTATGTCAAAGCGCAGCGCTACGGTAGGGCCTTTTTTGCCTGTGTTGAGGACGGCCAGTGCCCCTGTGTAGCCTGCCATTCTCTCAATCCATTTGGGATCTGCGCCTTGCTTTGTGGCTCGTTCTATTTCCTTTGGTATCACCGATTCGTCACGGCCCATAACTGATGATTCGTCCAGGATTTCTCTTCCTACCTTTACGTCATATCCAAGGTTCGAAAGAAATTCCGCAATGACAGAAGTGGTCCTGAATTCACACCAACCAGCTTCGGCGTACTTATGGAAATCCCTTCGTAATTTGATAAGCTCTTCTAGTCTCATTTAGATAGCGCCTCCAATGCAGTTAGGGCAACTTGGCAAAGGTAGGTAACCCCTATAGGTAAAGCCTCCTCGTCGGGCAAGAACTTATTGTTGTGAAGTTTGGGGAACTCTTCTGGAGGGATACCTTTGGGCCTGCATCCCAGCCATGCAAATGCTGCAGGCACTTTTTCGCTGAAGAAGGCAAAGTCTTCCCCTCCAGGGTTTGGCATGGATATTTCGTAAAGACCATTCTTTCCTACAGTTTTTACAATTGCTTCTTTGGCTATTTTTGTGGCTTGATGGTCGTTCATGGTGGGAGGATATCCCCATTTGTAGTCCACAATGCAGTCTCCTCCCATGCTGCTTGCTGTCCCTTTCGCTATTTGGGATATTTTTTCGGCCACAAGTTTCCTTGTGTTTGGGTCAAAGGTTCGGACCGTTCCGTCCAGATCTACTTGGTCTGCCACTATATTGTACCTGCTTCCCCCTTCGATTTTCCCAAAGGTTATGACAGCGGAGTCCAGGGGACTTACGTTTCTTGAGATGACGGTCTGAAGAGCCGATATGACCTGGCTCGTTATTACTATGGCATCTATGCCGAACTCAGGAGTGGCTGCATGAGTGGATTTACCCCGGACAGACATGTTGAGCCTGTCCGACGCAGCGGACATGACCCCCTCTTTTATTCCCATGACGCCCGTTTCCAAGGTTGGCCACATATGAATGCCAAAGATTGCCTCTACTTTAGGGTTCTCCAGGGCTCCATCTTTTATCATCCCGGGGGCACCTCCCACAGGGCTGTCTTCCTCTGCAGGCTGAAAGATGAATTTGATGTTGCCTTTTACATGGCCCTTGAGTTCTGAGAGTACATGAGCAGCACCCAACAGCATGGCTGTGTGGGAATCGTGGCCACAGGCGTGCATAACTCCGTCGTTGACCGAAGCGAACTCGCAGCCTGTTTCCTCCTTTATTTGTAGTGCATCCATGTCTGCTCTCAAAGCTACGGTAGGGCCATTGGAGTCTCCTTTCAATAGGCCAATTACACCGGTGCCTCCAACTTGCTTTTTCACTTCTATTCCGAG
The DNA here is from genome assembly GCF_017656375.1 of Thermovirga sp. Lineage (GTDB taxonomy): Bacteria > Synergistota > Synergistia > Synergistales > Thermovirgaceae > Thermovirga. The sequence continues at coordinate 53,507 of NZ_JACDOB010000007.1, read as the reverse complement.
ACCTTCTAGTATCTCGGCAACCTTGCCAGAAGTTCGTATTTCTTTATGGCTGGGTTCTGGGTGTCGGTGAAAATCCTTCCAGTAGGATATGTAGGAATTTCGATATTTTTGAACAAACTCTGATATTTTCTCTTGAAACAAGGCAACAACCTCCCCGCAATTTAATCTAATTGTAAGCACGCGATAGTATATTATACAGTTTGTTAGTGTGCTTTTCAATTAAATTGTTATCTGAGTTTGGTTTTATCCTTAAATCCATTTAAGAGCTGAAGCTTTGAAATGAAGGTATACCTTTAATCCAGGATGGAGATGGAGATTTTTGACGGACTTTTCGGTAACTAGGGAAGATATAGTTTTTCCTCCGGCGTTCACTTTTACCAGCACCTGGCCGGACTCGCTTATAAGGGACATACTTGTTATGGTCCCCAGAATAGAATTGAGAGCCGAGTCCTCTTCTGGCATTTCAGTGCATATAATTACGTCCTTTGGGTCCAAAAGAGCTAAAGACCCACTTTGCGGGCTACCTGCTCCTATGAGGATTTGACCATCCGCTAATCGTAAGGCCAAGAGCCCATCGTTATATGGCTTCCAATCTCCAGCAAGGACGTTTTCCGGCACGTAATTTATAAGCTTGCCCTTGAAAAGAGATAGGATTTTTTCTGTAATTTGGTAAACCCATGGGAGGTCATGAGTCACTATCACAAGGGTAGAGCCCCATTCATCCCGGGCTTTGAATACTGCTTCCTTTATTATTCTTGCACTTTCTGAGTCCACACTTGCCGTAGGTTCGTCAAGCAGAATTACCTTTGGCCTTAGGATAAGCCTTGCTGCCAGGGCCACACGCTGAGCTTCCCCGCCTGAAAGCTCGAACCACTTTCTTTTGGCGAAAATTTCCGGGGAAAGCCCCACCATTTCAAGGGCCCTTTTTACTCTTTCCTTAATATTATGGGTATCCTTTCTCATCTTTAGGCCATAAGAAACGTTTTCCTCTACGGTTCTTCTTAGAAGCGGGGAATTCTGTAAAAGCAGTGTTACCTCTCGCCTTTGGGTGAAAGAAGGTTCCTTCACGAGTTTCCCGTTATAAAAGACTGTTCCTTCTGTAGGCTTTTCCAGGAAGGCCAATATCCGCAGTAGGGTGCTTTTGCCGCTGCCGTTTGGGCCTACCAGAGCGACAACCTCTCCTTCGGCAATTTCAAGTTTAGATATGTCAAGAACTGTTCTTTCGGAGTACCTGTGGACTATGTTTTCCAGCCTGAAAATGTTCTTCATCTTATGCCCTCCTGCGTAAGGAAGAGACGAGAGTATTTGCTGTTAGCGCAAAAGCCAGCAGGACAATTCCCAAAGCTATCCCCATGGAAAATTCTCCTTTTCCAGTCTCAAGGGCTATAGCAGTGGTTATGGTCCTTGTATGCCATTTTATGTTGCCACCTATCATCATGGAGACGCCAACTTCGGATATTACTCGACTGTAGGCAGTAACTGCAGCTGCTGTAACTGCATACCGGCCTTCCCACATGGAGGATAATGCTGCCTGCATGTCGGAAGCTCCAAGAGTCCTAAGGGTCAAGTAAATTTTTGGGTCTATCCCCTCTATTGCAGAGGCAGTGAGAGATACTACGATGGGCAGTGCCAGGATAAATTGTCCTATGGCAACGCCCGGGATTGTAAATAAAAGCCCTAAATCCCCCAGAGGGCCTCTGCGGGATATAAAAGCGTAAACCAAAAGGCCAATCACCACAGTAGGCAAGGCCAGTAAAGTGTCTACGAGAGTTCGAACGGCCCTCTTGCCGGGGAAGTTGTAGTGCCCTAGAAGGAAGCCCAACGGTATGCCAACTATCAATGTACACGTTATGGAGAGGGTTGAAAGACGCAAAGTGGTCCATATGGCTGAATATGTCTCTGGGTCCTTTGCTAGAAGTAAATAAAAAGCTCCTATAACCCCTTCAAATATGTAATTCAATTTAGGCCCTCTCCTTAAACGTTTTTGTTACCTGGCAGCATTTGGCACGAAAAGCTGCTTTCCCATAAGGCGGAAGTCGGCTATTAATTTTTGCCCTTCATCTGAGGTTATCCACTCAATGAACTTTAGTGCCAAGTCATATTTTACCTTAGGGCAGCGTTTTGGGTTTATGGCTATCACGCTGTATTGATTGAATAAAAGCTGGTCTCCTTCCACCAGTATTACAAGAGGAGGATTGCCGTTATGATTTGCTTCATATTTGATGAATGTTCCCCTATCCGTTAGCGTGTAGCCATCCCTTTCAGCTGCTATGTTTATAGTGTTTAGCATTCCTTGGCCTGTCTGTATGTACCATTCTTCTTTGTCTATGTTTGTAATGTTAGCTTTTTTCCAGAGCTCCAATTCCATCGAATGAGTTCCTGAGTTGTCGCCCCTGCTGACGAAAGGAGCTTTCTTCGATTTGATCCGCTTCAGGGCATCAATTGCCTTTAAACCCTTAATGCCTGCAGGGTCTGTGCGAGGGCCTATTATGACAAAGTCGTTGTACATTACTTCCCTACGGTTGATCCCATATCCCTCTTCTATGAATTTTTTCTCTTTGTCTGGTGCGTGAACTAACAAAACATCCACGTCACAGTTTTTTCCTAGCTCCAGGGCTTTCCCTGTGCCCACTGCAGTCCACCGCAGCTCAATTTTTGTGGTTTTTTCGAAGGCCGGGGCAATGACGTTTAAAAGGCCAGTATTATCGGTGCTTGTTGTCGTAGCCATCATTAGATACTGGGAGGCGGCTGTACTGGGTAAGGATAGCGTTAGAAGCAGGGCAATGCTTGCCAAAAAAACTAGCGTTTTGCGCATGTTCATTCCTCCTTATTCAAGTTTTTCCCTCCAGGAGGCATCCCGCATGAACATGCCTATCCCCCTTTCCAAACACGGGAGGCACTCCTGTTTCCAGGAATACCCTTCGGCTGGGCTCCATAGGCTAGTGCCTTTAGGAGCTTCAGCTCGGAGGCACCAAGAGGATAACATACTAAAGTTACTAAGACAACTTGGTATCTTGGAGGTTGTTACCGGACAGTGATATTGTCACCCTGTAAGTGGACCGAGAAAATGTTGCCCCAAGATATCCTGACAGGCTATCTTAAATTAATTTTTCTTCCAGAAACTTCAGCATTTCCCAACCAGCATAGGTCAAGCCCTGGGTTTGATGGAACAGGGCTAATATGTCCAATTCCAGAGGATAGGAGCATTTTACTTCTAGCTTGCAGAGGGAACCATTTCTTATGTCTTCCTGCACGGTGCGAAGATTAAGAAGTGCTACTCCAAGCCCCTTTATGGCTAGCTCTCGTGCAGTTTCTATACTTGAAACGATTATTTTGTGCTTAAGATGAAGCTGGTTTTGCACCTCAAAATCTGAAAGGTAAGAGGATAGGCACGACGATTGGTGCCAGCCTATAAATGGATAATTTTCCAGGTCCTTCGGAAATAGTAAATCTTTGGAGTGAGCTATTTCGTGAGATGCCACGAAGGCCAATTTCTCTGTGGCAATTACCTTGCTGGACATCTCGTTTTGAGGCAAAAAATCCCGAGTTCTTTCGATTAACAAAAGTTCTATTTCAGAAGATTGCAGCAGCTTCACAAGCTCTCGATTATTGCCCATTATTGTACTTATGCTTACTCCTGGATATCGGACGGCGAATTCAGGGAGAATGTTAGATAAAAGCAGAGAGTCCACGTAAGTGCTGCAACCAATTTTTAAAGTCCCTGCCTCTAGCGACCTGAGCTCATTGATCCGATTTTTAACTTCATCCAACTGTTTGAGGACTTCCTTGGCCGTAGTGTAAAAAATGCGCCCTTCAGGTGTCAGACGGACTTTTTTCTTCTTGCGATCGAAGAGCCTTACACTGAGGTGTTTTTCCAAGTTGGCTATATGCTGGCTTACCGAAGGTTGTGATATATACAGCTTGTCTGCTGCCGCCCTGAAAGTCCCGTTTTCCACTACCTCACAGAAGGTCTGTATCTGAAAAAGAGTAATCACTTGGTACCCCCTCTATCCTGCGTTTTGCGTATTTTCTCAAAGCCTTCCCAGTTTATTCTCAAAGTAAATAAAGCGTCCTTTTAGCTGTTTTTTGGACTAGCAAAATAACCATAAGAAAATCTTATCGTTCTGATAAGGTTTTATGCATTGATATTAATAGATAATCGGCTACACTTCAATTAGGTAATTTATCTAAAAGTCAGGAGAACTGACCATGTTAACCTCAGGCCGAAAAGAAGAGCTGGTAAAGCTTTGTAGTAATTTGGTTCGCATCCCGAGCCTCTCAGGGCGGGAGCGCCTTCTTGCGGCCTTCGTTAGAGACACCATGCTCTCCTTGGGTTTCGATGACGTCCAGATAGATTATTACGGCAGTGTAATAGGCACTATGGATTTTGGCAAGGGGCCATGTCTTCTTTTCGAGGCCCAGTTAGACCATGTTGATGTAGGTAACCCCTTTCAGTGGCACCACTATCCATTCGGAGGATTCATAGAAGACGGAAAGATTTATGGGCGGGGAGCCACAGACCAGAAAGGTGCTTTGGCAGCCATGATATGTGCTGCTTCTTTTCTGAAGGAAGATCTTTTTAAAGAGCTGTGTGGAAGGCTAGTTGTCTCTGCTACAGTTTGCCAGGAGAAATTTGAGGGAGTTTCTTCCATGCTGGTGGCAGAAAAATACCAGCCTGACTTTGTAGTGACTGGTGAGGCTTCAGATCTTGCTATAGAAAGAGGGCAGCGAGGCAGGGCGGAAATAGTCATGGAAGTTACGGGAAAACAAGCCCACTCAGCTCGCCCAGGCTACGGTGTCAACGCTGCGGCGCTCATGGCGCGGCTTGTCAATTTCATTACGGATACTTTCAAACCCGCCAGGGACTCCTTCCTTGGAGAAGGGATACTTGAACTTACGAGTTTGATTTCCTATCCCGAAAACGCAACAGGCATTATCCCTGATTCCTGTAGGGCCACTTTCGATAGACGGCTTCTGCCGGGGGAAACCCGTGCGGATGTTCTTTCGCAGATAGAGAACCTTCTGGATGAGGCTTCGAAGAGGATTCCCTTTTTGAACGCTAGGGCTTGGATCTCTTCTTCAGAATATCAGTGTTATACCGGGGCTACTATATCTGGCGAGCATTTCGCGCCTGCTTGGCTTTTGCCAGAAGACCACCCCTTTGTAAGAAGCTGCCTGGAGGGCTTGGCAAGGTTGAATCTGAAGCCCCGTTTGGCTGATGGGGCGGGGTTTGGAACCAATGGCTGCTATTACGGTGGTGTTGCAGGCATTCCCACGGTGGCATTTGGCCCGTCGAAGGAGAGTTTGGCTCACGTAAGTGATGAATACATAGAAGTAGAGGAGATATGCATGGGTTGCAGCGGGTACTATGGTATTGCTGCACAAGTGCTTTCCTCAAGAAATTAGATTTTTGGGTTGAATAGGAAGATGACGGGGGGTTGTTTAATTTGCTTACAGAGAAGAGAAAGGAAAGGCTAGTTAAGTTTTGTCAGGATTTGATTCGTATCCCAAGCCTTTCGGGGCAGGAGAAAGATGTTGCACAACGCCTTGCCGAAGAGATGAAGGCTCTTGGCTACGACAAGGTGGAGTTCGACAGGTATGGGAACGTGATGGGAACTATTGTGTTGGGCAGAGGTGGAAGGAAGATACTGTTTGAGGGCCACATGGATCATGTGGGCATTTCGGATATCTCGAAGTGGACCGTAGATCCCTTTGGGGCTGAAATAAGAGATGGAAAGATTTATGGAAGAGGCACGACGGATATGAAGGGAAACCTTTCAGCTATGGTTCTGGCCGCGGCCTTCGTGAAGGAAGATCTTTCAGGAGAGCTGGATGGTGAGATAACTGTTGCTGGTTGTGTGCACGAGGAATGCTTCGAGGGTGTGGCGTCAGAAGAAATAGCCAAAATTACTCAACCGGACTGTGTAGTGATAGGTGAACCTTCAGGACTTACCCTGAAACGAGGCCAAAGGGGCAGAGCGGAGGTGGTCTTGGAAACCTATGGGAAAAACGCCCATTCGTCCAATCCCTCTGTTGGCATAAACGCCATAAAGAAGATGAATAGAGCCCTTCTTGCCATAGAAGAAGGATTTACACCTAAAAAACATCCTATATTGGGAGAGGGAATTCTGGAGGTTACAGACATCATTTCTCACCCCTACCCGGGAGCCAGCGTTGTGCCTGACCGATGCAGGTGCACTTTCGATAGGAGGCTGCTTGAAGGTGAGGGCAAAGATGAGGTTCTTGGGCAGCTGGAGGAGCTTCTTTCGAAGATCGAAAGGCTGGATCCCCAGTTTAGATACAAGGTAAGTCTGGCTGTAGGGGAGGATAAGTGTTATACAGGCGAGCCCATAATAGCTGAGAGATTTGCCCCTGGCTGGATTTTCCCGGAAGACCACCCCTTCGTAGCTGCAGCACTGCAGGGGCTTCGTTCGGTAGGGCAAGAGCCAGAGATTTCCCACTACTATTTCTGCACCAATGGGAGTTATTACGCCGGAAAGGCAGGCCTACCTACCGTTGGGTTCGGAGGGTCTTTGGAGAGGCTTGCCCACGTGGATGACGAGTACATAGAGATAGATCATCTACAAAAAGCCTGCGAAGGATATTTTGGCATAACTCGCGGGGCTTTTCTCGCAAAAGAGGTGAAATAAAGTGGCAAAACCCCAATTACTTAAATGTGCCATTTGTGGAAAGGAGTATAAGCCTGAAGAAAACCTATACACATGTCCTGACTGTGGTTTGGATGGAACCTTTCACGTTCTATACGATTACGAAAAGGCAGCAAAGGAGATGACAAAAGAAAGCCTAAGAAAAAACGGCGATTTCTCCCTTTGGAGATACAAGGCAGTTTTGCCCATCGAAAAAGAGGAGAGTATTCCCCATCTTGCAGTGGGTTGGACTCCTCTTTACCGATCTAAGAAGCTTGCTGAGTCCTATGGCGTAAAGGAAGTTTACGTGAAAGATGATGGCCGAAATCCCACAGGGTCGCTGAAAGATCGGGCTAGTGCCGTCGGTGTGGCCAAGGCAATGGATTATGGCAGAAAAGCCATTGCATGTGCTTCCACGGGTAACGCAGCAAGCTCCCTTTCTGGTTTTGCAGCAGTTTCAGGCCTTAAGAGCATAATCTTTGTTCCCGAAAGCGCTCCAGTGGCAAAAATCACTCAACTTCTGGTGTACGGCGCACATGTAGTGTTGGTGAAGGGCACCTATGAAAAAGCTTTTGATTTGGCAACTGCGGCAATTGAGCGCTGGGGCTGGTATAATCGTAATTGCGCGATAAACCCTTACTTAGTTGAAGGGAAAAAGACTTGTGCTATTGAGATAGCCGAACAGTTGGATTGGAATGTGCCGGATTTCGTCTTTGTATCCGTCGGAGATGGCTGCATCATAAGCGGTTTGTACAAGGGGTTTTCCGATTTGGTGAAGTTAGGGCTGACCGATCGGGTACCTCATATAGTGGGAGTTCAGGCAGAAGGGGCAAGCCCGATATACAAGGCTTTTAGAGAGGGCTCCTCAAGGGTGAAGTTTAGCCCGGCATCTACCGTGGCGGACAGCATTTCCGTTGGGGCTCCCAGAAATTGGGCTAAGGCCCTTAATGCAGTAAGGCAGAGCAATGGAGAAATGATGACAGTGAAAGACGAAGAGATCCTTTCGGCCATACCTGAGTTGGCCAGAGCCACAGGAGTTTTTGGGGAACCTGCGGGTGTTACGGCCTTTGCTGGTTTTCGGAAAGCCGCACGGGAAGGAAAGTTGCCTCAAGATGCTAGGATTGCCCTTATTGTAACCGGCAATGGCCTTAAGGATATAGAAGGAGCTCGTAAGGCGGTAGGACAACCCATAGTTACTGAGGCTCGCCTTGAATCTTTGGAGCAAGCCTTGAGGGAGAGAAACGTAATATAAGGGAGTGATGGAAATGTTTGTGGGGTCTTTTGAGTATTTGAGGAAGATTGATCCGGCAATAGCCTCTGTAATAGAGGCTGAACTGAGGAGGGAAAGAGAGGGCATAGAGCTGATAGCTTCCGAAAACGTAGTTTCCCCGGCTGTTTTGGCTGCAATGGGCTCTGTTTTGACCAACAAGTACGCAGAAGGTTATCCAGCAAAGAGGTATTACGGAGGATGTGAGTTTGTGGACCAGGCAGAAGAGCTTGCCCGTGAAAGGGCTAAAGAGCTTTTCGGGTGTGACCACGTTAACGTTCAGCCTCATTCAGGCTCTCAAGCGAACATGGCCGTTTATTTTTCGGTATTGAAACCAAAAGACACGATTTTAGCCATGAATCTTTCACATGGAGGCCATCTTACTCACGGCAGTCCCGTCAATTTTTCCGGCCAGCTTTACAACGTTATCCCTTACGGTGTCTCCAGGGAGACTGAGACTATCGATTTTGATGAAGTGGAGCGTTTAGCTTTAGAGCATAAGCCCAGGATGATAGTATGCGGAGCGAGCGCCTATCCCAGGGAGATAGATGCAGAAAAGTTCCGCCAGATAGCTGACAAAGTAGGGGCTTACCTCATGTTTGACATAGCTCACATTGCAGGGTTAGTAGCTGCTGACCTTCACAAGGACCCAATACCTTGGTGCGACTTTGTGACGACCACGACACACAAGACGTTGCGAGGCCCAAGAGGCGGAATGGTCATGTGCAAGGAAGAGTATGCCAAAGCCATAGACAAGACCATATTCCCTGGCATGCAGGGAGGTCCTCTGATGCACATCATAGCTGCCAAGGCAGTGGCTTTTCAGGAAGCGCTGCAGCCGGAGTTTAAGGAGTACCAGAAAAAAATAGTAGAGAACGCCAAAGCTTTTGCCGATGCGCTTTCAAAGAAAGGTTTCAGGTTGGTTTCAGGAGGCACGGACAATCATCTGATGCTTTTGGACTTGACTGATCGAGACATTACCGGGAAGGACTTTGAAAAAGCTTTGGACAAAGCAGGGATTACTGTTAACAAAAACACCATACCCTTTGAGACTCGCAGCCCCTTCGTGACCAGTGGCATAAGGGTAGGCACCCCAGCGGTGACAAGCCGAGGGTTTGGCCCCAGTGAGATGGCCGTTTTGGCTGATCTTATGGACAGGGTGGCCTCTGCTCCCGACGATGAGGTGAACTTAAAGAAAGTGAAAGAGGAAGTTTTGGAGCTGTGCAGGGCCTTCCCGCTTTACGGTGGATGGGAACTGTAAAGCTTTGCAAATATGAATTCTTTGGAAGGAGTGGGCAAGTTGATTGATCTGACTATTAATGAGGAGCAGCTGCGCCGTACGGTAGAGAGGGCAAGGGAGAAAGGCATAGTCATACCAACGTTCGAACAGATGAAAGACCCTGACAAGATTCCTGAAAAAATAAAGGAAAGGCTGAAAGAAGTGGGCCTTTGGGATGTTAACCCTCTTAACCTTTTCAGGATAACCTGGAAGAACGAACCTAAGAGCAAAGGCGGGCTGTACGATGGAGTAAACTTCATGGAACTTCCCTCGGAGCTCACAGGTGTTAAGGCTAGAATAATAGCTTTGGTGGGTAAATGGTTCCCCACGGGAGCCCACAAGGTGGGAGCTACCTTCGGCTGCTTGGTCCCTCGCCTTGTGACAGGCCAGTTTGACCCTACGACACAGAAAGCCGTTTGGCCGTCCACAGGGAACTACTGTAGAGGGGGGGCATACAATGCCCAGCTTTTAGGGTGTGAGTCTATAGCTATACTGCCTGAAGGCATGAGCAAAGAGCGTTTTGAGTGGTTAAAAAGCGTCGCAGGAGAAGTAATAGCTACCCCTGGCAGCGAAAGCAACGTCAAAGAGATATTTGATAAAAGCTGGGAACTCCGCCGTACCAGGGATAATGTGGTTGTCTTCAACCAGTTTGAGGAAATGGGCAATCACCTGTGGCACTACGAAGTTACGGGGCATGCCATGGAGGAAGTAGTTGAACAGATTTCCGGCCCGAAAGATAAACTTTTCGGCTTGGCTTTGACGTCTGGTTCTGCAGGAACTTTAGGCTGCGGAGATTATATGAAGGACGTTTATCCTGCAAGCAAGCTCGCAGTTGGTGAAGCCCTGCAGTGCCCTACCCTTTTGATGAACGGCTTTGGGGCCCACCGCATAGAAGGCATAGGAGACAAACACGTTCCGTGGATCCATAACGTCAAAAATACCGATATGGTGATAGCAGTAGACGATGCTGACAGCATGGCGATGATTAGGCTTTTCAACGAGCCAATAGGCAAGGAATTCCTCAAAGAGCAAGGCGTGCCTGAAGATGTAGTTGATAATCTCCATTTGATGGGCATATCCAGTGCTGCCAACGTAATTATGGCTATAAAGATGGCAAAATACTATGAACTGACTGAGAAGGACATAATTTTGACGGTCTTCACAGACAGCATGGAGCTTTATGGCTCCCGAATCAAGGAACTTGAGGAGGAGTTTGGCCCATATACTAAGGTGCAGGCAGCTGTGGATTTTGAAAAACACATTATGGGGCTTTCCGTGGACTGGATGAAAGAGCTTACATATTATGACAAGAAGACCATCCACAACCTCAAATACTACACATGGATAGAACAGCAAGGCAAGGATCTGGATGAGCTTAATGCCCAGTGGTACGACGCGGAAAACTATTGGGGTAGCATACACAGCATGGCGCCGCTTATCGACGAGAAGATAAAGGCTTTCAACGAGATGACAGGATTGCTGGATGAACTTTAAAGGCTCATTGGCAGGGGAGGTGGAAGGGTAGCTGTAAAGGGGAGCAAAGAAAAATTAGAGTATGAAATAAGGAGGGAAAAGCATGAGGAAGCTTGTGGTAGCCTTGTTGGTGGTAGCTATAGTAATGGTAGGTGCTAGTGGAGCTTTTGCGGCCAAGACTATCAAGTTGTCCCACTTGAATCCCCAGCAGCCTTTCGAAGTGGCGACGGCTGCGATGGCTGCAGTTTTCAAGAGCATGGTTGAGGCCCAGAGCAATGGTGAGTTAAAGGTTGAAATTTACCCTGCAGGACAGCTTGGCAACGAAAGGGAAACCATGGAGCAGGTAAAGGTGGGAGTTGTACAGAGTTATATAGCTTCCGCAGGTGGAATGGCTGCCTTCTATCCCCTGTACAGTGTCTTGGATATTCCATTTGCCATTCCCGATTACAACGTGGCGTGGAAGTTGTTTGATGGGCCATTTGGCCAATATCTGGCTTCGGATATAGAGAAAAAAGCGGGATTCAAGGTGTTGGGTTTTGGGGAAGCAGGAGGGTTCTTTCAGTTGACTAACAGCAAACGCCCTATAAAGACGGTTGAAGATATGAAGGGGCTCAAGATGAGAACCATGACCTTGCCTTCTCATCAGAATTTGATGAAAGCATATGGAGCAGCTGCCACTCCGGTAGCATGGGCGGAAGTTTATACGGCCCTTCAGACAGGAGTTGTAGATGGGCAACACAACCCTATACCCATTATCCTCACTGGAAAGCTATATGAAGTTCAGAAATATTTGACTTTGACCAATCACCTTTACAGCACTTACTGCTGGGTTATGAACAAAAATTTCTACAATGGCCTGACAGATGAAGAAAAGGCCATTGTGGACGGTGCCGCTATGACTGCTATCGTCGCTGGAAGAGGCTTGAACCGGATCATTGAGGCTTCCGATAAGGGACTGCCAGCCCTTCAGGCTGCAGGAATGGAAATTTACACACCTACACCTGAGGCTCTTGAACAGTTTAGAGAAATTGGGAAAAAAGCTGCTATGGAATTCATCAAGAGCACATACGGGGACGAAGGGATAGAACTGGCTAACAAATATCTAGATTCCATTAATGAGATAGTTAAGGAGGAAAAGTAGGGCTTAAGCCCTACTTTTCCCTGAAAGGAAAGCCATGGCTAAAAAAGAGGATATGTTTCTTTTCAGGTTAGTTGAGAGAACGGGAAATACCCTGGAAAAGATCATAGAAGTCCCTCTTTTGATCCTCTCGGTCATCATGACTTTTACCGTTCTTTTGGGTGTATTGTTTAGATATGTTTTTGTTTCCCCTTTAAGCTGGACGGAGGAATTTTCCAGGTACATGATGATATGGATGGCCCTTCTTGCCGTGGCTCCATGTATCTGGAGACACGAGCATGTTGGGGTGACCATGTTCGTCAAGAAGTTGCCGCGCTTCATAGCAAAGGGAGTAATCTTCGTTTCCAATGGGTTTATACTGTTTTTCCTTTATATTCTTACCGTTTATGGATTCAAGATGGCAGAAGGAGGCAAAGAACAGATTTCCACAGCTTTGAACACTACGATGTATTGGTGGCTCATGGCTGTTCCAGTTAGTGCCCTGCTTTGCATTGTGATGCTTGTCTGCAAGATGATTCTGGATATAAGGCGCAAGGATCTGGATGAGATCCTTATGGCGGAGGATATTATTGCCGCGGTGAAGCGAGAGGAAAACCTTGAGTTTGATGAGCCTAAGTTAGGGGGGCGTGGGCAATGACTGGATTCATAACTGCTGTATTCGTGATATTTCTCGCTGTAGGTATGCCCATCGGTTTCGTTTTGGGAGTAACGGGACTTTTGGCTATGATTAAGATGCATATACCTTCCATACTCCAGCTGGTTCCACAGAGATACTTTGCTGGCGTAGACATGTTTACGTTAATGGCTATGCCCTTTTTCATCCTTGCAGGGGACATAATGAACAAGACAGGCATAACTCAGAAGCTTGTCAAGTTCAGTAATGTGCTAGTAGGGCACCTTCAAGGGGGGCTTGCCCATGCCAACATTGTAGCTTCAGTTTTTTTTGCTGGGCTTACAGGGGCGGCCGTTAGTGATACTGCAGCCATAGGCTCAATGTTGATTCCCGCCATGGTGGAGGAAGGTTACGACAAGGACTTTTCGGCGGCAGTTACTGCATCTTCTTCCATAATAGGGCCTACCATACCCCCATCTAACATCATGGTTATTTATGGGGCTTTCATGCAGGTCTCCATAGCTGGCCTGTTTCTGGCTGGCATCCTTCCAGGTATTTTGGTCGCTGTTGCCTTGATGATCCTTACGGCAAGAATTTCTAAGAAAAGAGGATATCCTGTTGGAAAGAGACGGGCAACGCTAAAGGAGATAGCGATAGCTTTCAAGGAGGCCTTCGTGGCTTTGCTCATGCCTATAATCATTCTTGGAGGAATCCTAAGCGGTGTGTTTACCCCAACGGAAGCGGCAGCTGTTGCCGTTGCATATGCTTTGTTTGTAGGATTTGTTATATATCGCAGCATTACATTGAAAGACCTAGTGCCTATTTTCATAAAGATGGCCCGCACGACAGGAATAGTGTTTTTGGTTATAGCTGCAGCCTCCATCTTGGGATGGGTGCTCACAATGGAACAGATACCGGAGAAGGTTGCCACCCTAATGTTAGGAATAAGCACCAATAAGTGGGTGGTTATGGGAATGATCTTGGTCCTTTTGCTTTTTGTGGGTATGTTCATGGATATAGCTGCAGCGTTGATAATTTTGGGCCCTATTCTTCACCCCTTGGCGGTAAAGATGGGATTTAACCCTCTTCATTTTGGCATAATAATGGTCCTTTCCCTCAACATAGCATTGATGACTCCTCCGGTGGGGGCCTGCCTGTTCGTCGCCTGTGGAATAAGTAGGTTGACCATAGAACAGCTCAGCAAAGAGATAGCACCTTTCATCCTCGTGGTAGTGACTGTTCTCATATTGATAACCGTATTCCCTGGCATACCTCTTTTCCTGCCCAGGCTTATGGGTTATGCACCTTGGTAGGGAAAGGTTGAAGATGTTGCTTAGATTAAAGAAAGGAGCATGATAGGTCGTGGAATTCAAGAATGTGCTTAAAAAGGCGGAGGAATACAGAAGTGATATTTCGAAATTTCTCCGAGACATGGTGGCCATCCCAAGCGAGAGTTGTCAAGAGCGGGACGTTATACTCCGCATAAAAGAAGAGATGGAGAAGGTGGGCTTTGATAAGGTTGAAATCGACCCCATGGGAAACATTTTGGGTTACGTGGGTAAAGGTTCAAGGCTTATAGCTATGGATGCCCATATAGATACTGTAGGAGTGGGGGATCTGAGCCTGTGGGAGGTAGATCCCTACAAAGGTTACGAAGACGACCAAGTGATAGTGGGAAGAGGTACCAGCGACCAAGAGGGAGGCATGGCCTCCATGGTATATGCCGCTCGGATAATCAAGGACCTTGGCCTGGAGGACGATTACACTTTACTTGTGACAGGGACTGTCCAGGAGGAAGACTGTGACGGCCTTTGCTGGCAGTACATTATTCAGGAAGACGGGATAAGGCCAGAGTTTGTAGTTATAACCGAACCTACATCCCTCAATATCTACAGGGGACAAAGAGGCAGGATGGAGATAAAAGTCAAAACTAAGGGGCTCAGCTGCCACGGCTCGGTACCGGAAAGAGGCGACAACGCAATTTACAAGATGGCTCCAATACTTCAAGAATTGAGGGCCCTTCACGAAAACCTTCACGAGGATCCTTTCCTGGGCAAAGGGAGTCTTGCAATATCGGAAATCTTTTTCACATCTCCTTCAAGGTGTGCCGTTGCCGACAGCTGCTGGATATCTATAGACAGAAGGTTGACTTGGGGAGAGACTTGGGAAAAGGCCCTTCAGGAAATACGCAACTTGCCTTCAGTGAAGGAAACAGGCGCAGAGGTTACCATGTACAACTACGATAAGCCTTCCTACACGGGGTTGGTTTACCCTACGGAATGCTATTTCCCCGCATGGGTTCTTGAGGAAGGCCATCCGGCGTGTCAAGCCACAGTTGATGCCTATAAAAACCTTTTTGGCCAGGATCCATTCGTTGACAAATGGGGATTTTCTACCAACGGCGTATCCATAATGGGAAGGTTTGGCATTCCATGTATAGGGTTCGGTCCCGGACATGAGGACCAGGCTCACGCTCCTAACGAGAGAACATGGAAGGATGAACTAGTAAAAGCAGCTGCAATGTATGCAGTCATCCCTTCCATATATGTTCAGAACTATTAAAAACGCACAATAGTAGGAGGGAAAAGAAAATGCAGACAATTTTCAGGGGAAAACATTTTATTACTCTAACAGAATGGACCAAGGAGGAGATTGAGACCCTTTTGGAGTGCTCGTATGAATTGAAGAGAGCCTTTGCCATGGATAAGCCAACCATATATCTGCCCCACAAGACGGTGTTCTTGATGTTCTTCGAGCAGTCTACCAGGACAAGAAATTCCATGGAGGCTGGTATTACCCAGCTTGGAGGGCACGCTCACTTTTTGGACACCAGCAACATGCAGATAGCTCACGGTGAGGTGGCGAAGGATACGGCTATCATTCTCTCCCGCATGGGGCATGCCATAGCTTGCAGAAACTGCTTCTGGAAGGTAGGCAATGCTTATCTTAGGGAAATGGCCAAATACGCGACGGTTCCTGTAATAAGCATGCAAGATGATTTATACCATCCTCTTCAAGCCATTGCGGATTTGATGACAATTCAGGAAAAGAGGGGGAAAGACCTTCGTAACCTAAAGGTCTCAATAATTTGGGCTTATGCTACTACCCACAAGAAGCCCATATCCGTTCCAGTGAGCCAGGTGCTTTTGTTCCCTCGCTGGGGCATAGATGTGACATTGGCCTATCCAGAAGGTTACGACCTTCCTGACTGGGTAATTGAAAAGGCTAAAAGATATGCGGAGGAAAACGGCGGATCCCTTAAGATCACCCATGATCAGGAAGAAGCATACAAGGATGCCGATGTAGTGTTCCCCAAAAACTGGGGCAACTGGGTCACTAACGAGGATACGGCTGTCATAGATTCTCTGCTTGAAGCTAACAAACACTGGAAGTGCACGGAGAAGATGATGAGCCTCACGGCCAAGGATTCTCTTTATATGCATGCCCTCCCAGCGGACAGGGTGAACGAGGTGGAGGATTCGGTAATAGATGGGCCCCACTCGGTCATTTACGATGAGGCCGAAAATAGGTTGCACACCGCCAAGGCGGTAATGGCCCTTACTATGGGTGGGAGATAGTAAATATAAATAGGGGAGGTATAGGATATGAGGCTAGGAAAGAAGCTGTTTAGCGTAGTATTGGTTTTGTGCCTTGTAATGGTTTTTGGCGGGGCTGCCATGGCAAAGAGCCCAGGAGATTACAAGATGGTGCTTATCTTGCCTGGACCTATAAATGATCAAAGCTGGAATGCCACAAACTATGCAGGGCTGCTGGCAGCCAACAAAGAGCTAGGCACCAACATTGAATATGTAGAAAATGTGCAGGCAAGCGATTATGAGTCTA
Source organism: Thermovirga sp. (assembly GCF_017656375.1). Classification (GTDB taxonomy): domain Bacteria; phylum Synergistota; class Synergistia; order Synergistales; family Thermovirgaceae; genus Thermovirga. Next base: position 37,247 of record NZ_JACDOB010000007.1, on the reverse strand, counting down.
CTTTTAGAAATTATGCTGATAGGGGTTACGACCTCATTATGGCAGCGGGAACCCAGTTCGATGAGCCGGCACAGAGAGTAGCGCCAAACTATCCAAAAACGACTTTCATGGTCATAAACGGAGTTGTGGCGAAAGAGCCTAACGTTTGCCCCATTCTACCCAAGGAGTATGAAGGAAGTTTTCTTGCCGGAATTATAGCTGGCAAGACTACGAAGAACGGCAAGATAGGCCTTGTCGGAGGTTTCCCCAACAAGTTGATGATAAGGCTACTTAATACCTATGAGTTTGGCGCAAGAGTAGGGACACCGGAAGTTAAGGCTATGCGTGCCTATGCCAATTCTTGGAGTGATGTGGCTTTGGGTAAACAGATGGCTACGTCCATGATAGAAAAGGGCGCTGACGTACTTTTCTTCTACGCCAACCAGGTTGGCCTTGGAGCCATACAGGCGGCAAAGGAGAAAGGCGCAAAGTTTGTCGGCTTTGCGAGCAACCAGAATGATGTGGCTCCAGGAACGGTTGTGGCTAGCGTTTACTTTGATTTCAAGGCCATGTACGTATGGGCTGTAGATAAGTACTTGAAGGGAGAACTTAAACCCGTAGTCAATGAGGCAGGCATAGCAGAAGGAATAGTAAAGGTCGCTTATACCGACGAAGTTTCTCAGGAAACGAGGGATCTAGTCTCCCAGGCAGAAGATGCTATAGCTAATGGGGAGTTGCTCAAGTTCCTTTCCCAATTCCCGGAGCCATTGAATCAGTAGTTCAACTATGATGGGGAGCTTAGTCTCCCCATCATTCCTAAAAATTTTTCTGAAACGGTGATAATAATGCTCATAGGACATGAAAACACAGCCGTAGAGCTTATAGGTATAACAAAATACTTTCCAGGGACCATAGCGAACTATAAGGTCAATCTTACTGTCAGAAAAGGTGAGGTCCTAGCCCTTCTTGGAGAAAATGGCGCAGGAAAGTCTACATTGATGAAGGTCCTTTATGGCATGTACATGCCAGATGAGGGAGAAATAAGGGTAGATGGCAAAAAAGTAGATATCCGTTCTCCTCAGGACGCTCTAGCTTTAGGAATAGGCATGATTCACCAGCATTTTACCCTTGTGCCAGTACATACCGTCGTGGAAAATGTACTGTTAAGCGCTTTTAACACTCCCAAGGGTAAACTTCCAGTTTCTGAGGCGGCCAAGGAGATAGAAGAAATAGGCAGAAAGTATGGCCTTGAGGTTGATCCCTATGCCTTGGTAAACCAACTTACAGTAGGTATGCAGCAACGCGTGGAAATACTGAAGGCCTTATATGCTGGAGCCAGAATATTGATAATGGACGAGCCCACGGCGGTGTTGACCCCACAAAATGCTCAAAAACTTTTTGAGTTTGTCCAGGATTTTCGCCAGGCGGGAAACTCCGTCGTGTTTATAACTCATAAATTGAATGAAGTAATGGAAATAGCCGACAGGATAGTAGTAATGCGAGGAGGGAAAGTCACAGGCGAACTGCCGAGAGAAGCAGCCTCTGAGAACGAACTTGCCCGGATGATGGTAGGCAAAGATCTGGATGAGATAACTGTCACTAATGTCTCTGAGGGCGATTCTTTTGGCAATATAGTTCTCAGCATAAGAAATTTGAGGGTCAAAAGTGCTAGGGGGCACATGGCAGTCGATGGGTTGAGCCTAGATATACGCGAGGGAGAGATATTTGGCATTGCCGGCGTTAGTGGCAACGGTCAAGAGGAATTAGCAGAAGCTCTTTGTGGCTTGAGGAAGATAGATGGAGGAGAAATTCTTTTAGAAAGCAAAAATATAGTAGGCAAGAAAGTAATGGAAATTATCAAGGAAGGAATAGGTTACATCCCCGCGGATAGGCACAGGGAAGGGTTAGTCTTGGATATGAGCCTAGAAGAAAACCTGATCCTGAGGAAGTTTGAAAGTGAGAGTTTTTCAGCCAGAGGTGTTTTGATCCAGGAAAATATTCGTCGATATGCTGAAAGAGCTATAGACGAATATGCCATAAAAACCCCTTCGTCGAAAGTGAAAGTGAGGGGGCTTTCTGGAGGGAACCAGCAGAAGGTGGTGGTGGCGAGAGAAATGGATATTGCGACAACCGCCCTGGTCGCTGTACAGCCCACAAGGGGCCTTGACCTAGGGGCGATAGATTACGTTCACAGGACTCTTCTAAAAGCCAAGGCCGAAGGAAAGGCCATACTGCTTATTTCCACTGAGCTTTCCGAAATTTTGGCCCTTTCGGACAGAGTAGGAGTAATTTATAGAGGGAAGATAGTGAAGGTATTTAATAGGCAAGAAGCCAAAGTCGATGAGATAGGTCTTGCAATGATGGGAGTGTCCAACGATGAAGCGCAGTAAGAAGATAGCTCTTTCCCTTTTCCCTGTTTACTCCGTGTTCCTGGGGTTGATTTTGAGTGGGCTGTTGATGCTCCTTCTTGATGCTAACCCGCTTTTTGTTTACAAGAAAATGTTAATCTTTGCCTTCAGGGATGCCTACAACATAGCAGATATTTTTGCTAAGGCTACACCTCTGATGCTTACAGGCCTTGCTTTTGGATTTGCCTTTAGAGCTTCGTTATTTAACATAGGAGCTCAAGGCCAATTTTATATGGGCTGCCTTGCTACGGTAACTTGTTCCCTTTTCATGAACAATTTCCCCGCTGTGATTTTGCTCCCCCTTTGTGTATTAGCTAGCGGCGTAGCTGGTGGACTATGGGGCTCTTTGGTGGGATATGCGAAAGCAAAGTTTAACGCCAATGAGTTTCTGATAAGCATGATGTCTACTTATGTTGCGATAGCCATAATGAATTACCTGATAAGAGGGCCATTGATTGAAAGCAAGGGAGAGTACCCACAGACTGATGTGATAGCCCAAAGTGCATGGATACCCCAGATAATTCCACATACCAGGCTTCATTGGGGGTTTGTTCTAGCCGTTGTGATAGCAGCGCTTGCTTACTTCATTTTATGGAAGACAACCCTGGGGTTTAAGATAAGGGCAGTTGGAATGAACAGGGACAGTGCTCGATATGCTGGAATAAACGAAAAAAGAATTTTTGTGGAAGTGTTTTTTATAAGTGGAGCCTTTGCTGGCCTTGCCGGGTTCATGGAGGTTAATGGCATTCAGCACATGCTGGTTCAGGGTTTCAACCCATATCTGGGTGCTGAAGGAATAGGAATAGCCATATTGGGTAACGCTCATCCTTTAGGTATCGTATTTGCTGCCATCCTTTTCGGCGCTTTGAAGGTGGGAGGAAACTTGGTGGTTCAAACCTCTTCCATTCCATCGAGCATCATAGGCATAATGGAAGGGCTGGTAATGATTTCAGTAATTTTCTCTTATTTCCTAAGAGAGCGTATCTTGATTAGGATGGAAAAGAAGATGCTTCAGGCTGAAGATAGAAAGGAGGATCCTCGCGTATGATTGTAGAGGGCATCCTTAAGGGCGCTGTTATGATGAGTACTCCCTTGCTGATTGGAGCCTTGGCGGAAGTTTTCGTCGAGCGAACAGGGGTAATGAACATAGCGATAGAGGGTATTTTCTTAATTGGAGCCTGGGCTGGGTTTGTAGGTGCTTACCTGACTAAAAGTATTGGTGTGGGGCTGGTTTGTTCTGTGGTTGCCGGTCTTGTTACAGGGGCAATTTACGGTTATTTCACCGTTTATTTAAAGCAGCACCAGATAGTCACAGGGACGGCTTTTAACATCTTATCTGTCGGTTTAACCTTATATTTATATAGAGTCTTCTTTGGCGTGCCTCTTTTGCCTTTGACAGTGGAACCTCTTTCTAGCATAAACATACCTTTATTAAGCAAAATTCCTGTTTTGGGCGAGGCTCTTTTCAATCAGAATATCTTGACGTACCTGGCTTTTTTATTTGTTGGGGTTGGCTATTGGGTGTTATATCACACGCGATTAGGTTTGGTTATCCGCTCCACAGGAGCCAACCCAGAGGCTGTAGACGCCGCAGGTATAAACGTAGAGAAAGTTCGTTATTGGGCAGTTCTTTTTTCCAGCGCAATGAACGGGCTGGCCGGGGCGTTTTATTCCCTTGGCTTTTTAGGCCTATTTACTGAGAATATTATAGGGGGGAGAGGCTGGATTGCCTTTGCTATTTGCTTTTTGGGTAATTGGAATCCCCTTGGAGTTTTGGCTGGAGCTTTGGTTTTTGGCCTCGCAGATGCTGTTGCTGTATCTATCCAGACCTCGGCTTTCAAAGCTATCCCCAATGAGTTTATAATTGCTCTTCCGTATATTTTAACTATAGTTGCGACCATAGCGAGAAAACATTTCAATGTTCCGGCTTACCTTGGCACTCCCTATGTGAAGGAGAGAAGATAAAATGTACGACCTGGTAATAAAGGGGGGTACCCTCGTACTGGGAGAAAAAACCTTATTGGCTGATTTGGCTATCGCTGGAAGTAGAATAGCTGCGATCGGTGAGGGGCTTGAGGGCAAGAGAGTCATTGATGCGGAAGATATGCTTGTCTTGCCAGGCGGTATAGATATGCATACTCATATGGCTCTTCCCGTAGGAGGCACCCGTTCGAGTGATGATTTTTATTCTGGAACAGTCGCGGCAGCTTTCGGAGGAATAACTACGATAGCAGATTTTACTGTGGGAAGCCCTGAAACATCTTTAAAGAAGGACCTCACTGATAGGCTGGAGGATGCTAAAGAGAGCGTGCTGGATTATGTTTTGCACTCTGAGATTGTCGGATGGAGGAAGTCTAGGATAGATGAAATAAGGGAAGTTTCCGAAGATGGTGTAAGGACCTTCAAGTTTTTCATGGCCTATGGGGATTCTGGCAGGAGAACAAGCGGAGGGCAAATGCTTGAAGCCTTCAGGGAAATTAGTTCTGTTGGTGGTATAGCTTTAGTACACGCCGAAGACGAGGACATAATATCTTACCTGGAGGAAGGCCTTTCGGAAGATCAGTCGGGAGAGATGAAAAGCCTGGCCTTGACCAGGCCGGATGTTTGTGAAGCCACAGCTGTAGCAAAGGCCGCCATAATAGCGGGGTATACCGAGTGCAGGCTGCATGTAGTTCATTTGAGCTCTGCCATGGGACTGAGAGAAGTTCGGAAGGCCAGAGAATTGGGAATTAAGATAACGACGGAGACATGTCCACAGTACCTTTTGCTCACAGAAGATGCCTATGATCTCCTCGAAGGCCATCTTTTTTCTGCAAGCCCCAGCTTAAAGAAGCCTTTGGATTGCAGCAGCCTTTGGGAAGGCCTTGCAAATGGTTCAATAGATGTCGTGGCTACGGATCACTGCCCTTTCACCAGAGCTCAAAAGGCTTGGAAGGGTTCTTTTAGGGAATTGCCTTATGGCCTTCCAGGTGTAGAGACTTCGAGGGCTTTGCTGTTTTCGGAAGGGGTAAAGAAAGGGAAGATAAAACTTAGCGATTTCGTTCGTGTTACATCGACGGCTCCCGCGAAACTGCTAGGGCTGTATCCCCGAAAGGGCACATTAATGCCTGGAGCTGATGGCGACGTAGTGGTCTTTGACCCCGAAAAAGAGTGGGTGATAAGCGCCGATAGTCTCCATATGAATGTGGACTTTTCGCCTTTTGAAGGTTTAAAAGTTAAAGGCAAAGTAGCTTATACTATTTCTAGAGGAGAGGTAATAATAGAGGAAAGAGAGTTTACAGGGGAAAAAGGTAGAGGGCGTTTTTTGGGGAGAAAGGTTTAATAAAAAAGAGGTGATTTGAAGTGACAGAATGCAAAATTCTGGACGGGAAGAAGGTTGCATCTGAGGCAAGGGAGCGAATTGCGGTCATAGTAAAAGAGATAAAGGAAAGTGGAAAAGTGCCTCCAGGCCTGGCGGTGGTGTTAGTGGGAGACAACCCAGCGTCTAAGGTTTATGTTGGACAAAAAGAAAAAGCCTGCAAAGAGGTGGGTTTTGAATCCTTTTTACATCGTTTGCCTGAGGAGACCACGCAGCAAGAATTGCTGGAGCTCGTGGCTAAATTGAATGAAGACCCTAAAGTTCATGGGATTCTGGTGCAGTTGCCATTGCCGAAACATTTGAACGAGACCGAAGTTATAGAGGCTATTCGCCCTGAAAAGGATGTGGACGGTTTCCACCCGATGAACCTTGGTAAGCTCGTCGCGGGGCTTCCGTGCACAGTTCCTTGTACTCCCAAGGGAATAATGTATCTTTTGGAATATTATGGTATAGAAATAGAAGGTAAAAACGCTGTTGTTGTGGGTCGAAGCAACATAGTTGGAAAGCCCGTAGCCCATCTTTTGTTGCAGAAAAACGCTACGGTAACTATATGTCACAGCAGGACAAAAAACCTTGAAGCTATAACCCAGGAAGCGGACATATTGGTGGTTGCTGCAGGCAAGCCCCATTTCATAACCCAGCACATGGTCAAAAAGGGAGCTGTAGTTGTGGATGTAGGTATTAACAGGCTTGAAAGTGGCCTTGTGGGTGACGTGGATTTTGATGGTGTCCGAATGAAAGCCTCCTGGATAACTCCTGTGCCGGGTGGCGTTGGCCCTATGACAATAGCAATGCTTTTGCAGAACACTCTGGAGATGTATGAGCGGACGTTATGAAGATTTGGTAAGATGTTTTTTTCTTAAGTTTACAGCGTTTTCGGCTAGGCGAACAAGAAAATCTTCTAATATTTCATATTCTTCTTCGGAAAACCCCTTTGTAAGTTCTTCTATGGCCTTGTTTCTTGCTTGTAGGGCGAAGGGCAAGACGGCAAGGCCTTTTTCTGTTGGGAACAAAAGATACTCTCGCAGGTCCTCGGGGTTTTGTCTCTTTGTGATATAACCATTTTTTTCTAACCCTTTAACGGCACGGGCTATGGTGGTTTTATCTTTTAGGAAGCATTCTGCCACCTCCTCTTGCGTGCGGCCTGGGTGAAGGGCTATTTCAATTAACAGGCGTTTTTGCCCATGGCCTATCCCTTCAGCCGGGATGCTGTGGTCCATGAACATTGATAGATTGCGATGGATAATTGACAGCAATTTCCCTATGTTTTTATCTTTCATAGCTTTTCACCTTGAGCTTTAGTGTACTTGTTCTTAAGCAATCTTTCGTAAGGCAGCAAAAAGCCCATGGTCAGCAAAAAAGAGAGGATATCTGATATGGGAAAGGCAAGCCATATGCCTTTAAGCCCTATAAATCGAGGCAAAACGATTAATAGGGGGACAAAAAATAATATGGGCCTTGCAAGATTGATGATTAGGGCTGGTTTCGCTTTTCCAAGAGCCTGGAAGAACACCCCGCCTATTCTGTTGTAGCCCATCAAAAAGAATGCTGAAACCATTATTCTTAGGGCTATAGGGCCTCTTTCAAGCACTTGGGGATCAGATGTAAATAGATGTAGTGCTGCTTTTGGGAAAAGTAGAAGAAGCACTGTAACGGTTCCACATATACTCATGGCAATGATGGTGGAGAGGCGGAGCGCCTTTGTTGCCCTGTCGTATCTTTCTGCTCCATAATTGTATCCCACTATTGGCTGCATGCCTTGGGCTATGCCTATGACAGACATGCCGGAAAACCGTATGATTCTGTTGCTTATTCCGAATATAGCTATGGCTAGGTCTCCTCCATAAAAACCTGCAAGGTTGTTTATGAACCCAAAGACGAAGCTGGAGGAAGCGTGCTGCAATAAAGAGGGAAAGCCTATAACAAAGATTTCTTTGATCATTGCGGTGTCTGGCATCAAGTGGCGCAACCTGGGTTTTACTAAGCTTTTCCCGGAGTAAAAGAAGTGAGTTATCCAGGCTGCGACCAGGATCCTCGATAGCACTGTAGCTATGGCAGCTCCTTTTACGCCCATGCCTAGGACAAATATAAAAATAGGATCGAGAATGATGTTGGCAACAGCTCCTATGAGCATGGAAGCCATGGCTGTCCTTGCTGCTCCTTCTGAACGAATAACGTTGTTCATGGACATGGCAAAGAGAATCAGGGGTGTTCCTAAAAATATTATGCCCATGTAATCCTTTGCGTAGGGAAGTATTGTCTCGGTTGATCCAAAAAGTTTCAGTATTTCTTCTAGAAAGAGCTCACCCATTGTGGCGAAGAGAAGCCCTATAAAGATTATCAAGAAAAGGTTGTTTCCTAAAGTTTTTTCGGCTCTTTCGTAATTTTTGGCACCTAAGCTGCGGGAGATAACGGAAGCAGCTCCTATCCCAAGCATTGCGCCGGTGCCCCCTATAATCATTTGCAAGGGAAAGGAAACAGAAAGGCCAGCTATACCTAAAGCGCCTACGGAATGTCCAATGTATATGGTATCTACAAGGTTGTACAGGCCATTTACAAACATGCCCACCACGGCAGGAAGCGAGAGTTTGACAATTAAGTGTCCGATGGGCTCATTAGCCAAAAGCTTTTCCCGTTTTTGCAACAAAACCCCTCCTATCTGAAACTGAGAAAAATTATAGATCATATTAGTTGTATATGCAACTACTCTGCATCCTTCATGTCCTTGCTTTATAGTGGAAAATAGATGAAGAGCCTATAATTGGATTTAGATAGAAATGCAAAAGTATATGGAGAAATAAAAGGGCTATATGGATTGAGGGGAGGAAGGAGTATGAAAGGTGGAAGAATTATTCTTGAAATGCTTAAAGCATATGGAGTAGAGTGCGTATTTGGTTTACCGGGGGAGACCACATTAGGTTGGTATGCTGAATGGAAAAATTTCCCAGAGATAAAATACATACTTGCCAGGGATGAGCGCAGCGCTTCCTTTATGGCTGAAGCCTACGCTAGGGCTACCAACAGGCCTGGGGTGTTCGAGGTCCCTAGCCCTGGGGTGACCCATTGTGTTCCAGGAGTTGCTGAGGCATTCAAGGGTTCTATGCCGGTGGTCTGTTTTTCTTCCGACATCCCCTATAACTGGGACAAGCGGAACATGCTCACGGGGTCCGACCAGCCGGCCTTATTTAGTGGTATTACTAAAGAGTCCATAACCATCACCAAAGCGGAGGATATCCCCTTTTTGATTCGTAGAGCATTCAGGGTCGCCTTGACTGGTCGTCCGGGCCCTGTGCATATAAGGGTTCCTCAGGACGTTTTTTACCAAGATGTGGAGGTTCGTGACATATACGCGCAGAGGGATTTTACCGTCTTTCCCTCTCATAGGAGCATTGCCGAGCGCGAAGCAATGGAAAGGGCCGTTGATATATTGTCGGAAGCTCAAAACTCACTTATTTGCCTCGGGCAAGGAGCGCTGGTCTCACGCGCATGGAATGAGGCTGTGGATCTTGTGGAGGCTTTGTCTATACCCGTTGGTACAACCATGACTGGTAAAGGAGCTTTCCCTGAAAGTCATCCTCTGTCCATAGGTGTTATAGGATCCAGGGGAGGTACGAGCTTTTCCAATGCTTTCGTGGAGGAAGCAGATGTCATATTCTATGTGGGTTCCAACACAGATTCAGCTACCACTGATGGGTGGAGGCTTCCAGATGTCTCTTCTGTGAAAAAATTTATTCAGCTTGATATCGCTGGAGTTGACGTGGGCAACATGTATAAGTTGGATGTGGTATTGATAGGCGATGCAAAGGCTACTCTTGGAGAGATGGTAAACATTATAAGGGAGAAAAAGAAGGAACCTAAAGCGAGAAGGGAAGATGAGATAGCCAAAAGAAGAGCTTCGTTTCAGAAAGAGTTGGATGCATATGTAGATAGCAGCGAAATCCCGATAAATCCCTTGTTTTTTGTTCGGGAGCTTTCAAAAAAGGTGCCAGAAGAAAGCCACATAATTTGTGATCCCGGAGTTGGGGGAATTTATACAGCTGCCTTTTTTAAACAAAAGGATGCAGGAAGAAGATTGTATTTCAATTACTCCATGGGTTCTTTAGGTTATGCTGTTCCAGGGGCTATAGGTGTGGCTGCTTCTGCTCCAGGAAGGTGTACGTTAGCAATGGTGGGCGATGGAAGTTTAGGGTTTACATGCGGCGAGCTTGAGACCATATCCCGTTTAGGATGGAACATCAAAGTTTTTCTATTCCAAAATGACGCCTTTGGCTGGATAAAAGGAGAAGCTTCTTTAGTGCACGATTTTGAACCCTTTGGGACCGACTTTGCACTGGTGGACTACTCTAAGGTCGCCGAAGGGTTTGGGCTTAGGTCCTATATGGTGAAAGATCCTAAAGATTTGCCCCAAGTGCTGACCCAAGTATTTGCTACTGAGGCTCCTTGTTTCGTTATTATCAAAGTTGCTACGCAAGATAAATTAGTGCCTCCTGTGCCTAAGTGGGTTGCTTCAGCAAAGGGAAAGGGCTTGAGGTGCATATATTAAAAAAATAAAGCCTCCAGAGTTGCTCTGGAGGCTTTTATTATGCTGGCTCTTTCAAAGTTTTTGGGGTTTTTGAAAACAGAAACATGAAAAGTACAGTGGCTGCTACTGCTGGGAGTTTGATGGCTAAGATTGGGGTAAAAGATGCAAGGCCTGACGCTACGAATAAGAACCTTTCGTAGGATTTAAGTGCCCGTGTCATAAATCCTTCCATAGCAAAGCCCAAAGAAAGGGCAGCAGATATACCACCTGCTATGGCAGCAGCATTTTCGATCATGGTGCCGTGCAGGATGAGCCCCTTGTCGTAACAGAAAGCGTAAGGCACTATGAACGCCAAAATTCCGAGCCTCATGGCTTGGAACCCTGTTTTATTTGGGGGAGCACCAGCGATGGAGCTTGCTGCGTATGCTGCAAGGGCCACAGGTGGTGTTATGGCCGAGATTATGGCGAAGTAGAAGACGAAAAGATGGGCACTTAAAGGAGCAAAACCGAGTTTCGTCAGTGCAGGCACTCCTAAAGCTGCAGCGAGGATGTAAGCTCCAGTGGTAGGAAGTCCCATTCCAAGGACCAACGATACTAGCATTATCAATATTAGCGCCAGGAAGGGTATGTCCCTGGCTAGTGAAAATACTAACCCTACGAACTTAAAGCCAAACCCTGTCAGGGAGACCGAACCTACGATAATGCCCGCGGCAGCACAAGCTATTGCCACTACGGTTATATTCAGCGCGCCTGTATAAATGGCATCCAGGATGGATTTTATTCCCATACGGCGTTTAGTGTCAAAAAGGGAAATTCCCCAAGCCATGCCTATGCCTATGACTGCGGCAAGCATAGGAGTGTAACCAGAAAGAAGCATCCATAAAAGCCCCACTATTGGGACCAACTTGTATGAGTTTTTAAGGACATATTTTTTCGAGGGTAACTCTTCAGGCTTTAATCCTTTTATTCCAGTTTTAACAGCTCTCAGGTGAACCATCAAAAACACTGCTCCGTAATACAAAAGAGCAGGTAAAGCAGCGGCAATTATTACTTCTCGGAATTGAATTCCCAAAAGTGAAGCCATAATGAAGGCTCCAGCACCCATGATAGGGGGCATGATCTGTCCTCCAGAGCTTGCGACGGCTTCCACGGCTCCTGCAAAGTAGGCCGGATATCCAAGGCGCTTCATGAGGGGGATGGTAAAAGTGCCCGTTCCGTAGACGTTTGCTACGGCTGAGCCTGAGATGGAGCCAAAAAGGCAAGAGCTGACGACTGCTATCTTTGCCGGCCCTCCAGGGGTAGTGCCGGCGAAGGCCTGGGCGAACTCCATGAAATACTCTCCAATACCACTTTTCTCCAAGAATCCGCCGAAAATGAGAAATATTATTACAAAGGTAGCCGAGACTCCTAACGGGATGGAGAAGATACCTTCTCCAGTCAAGTAAATTTCTTCTACTACTTCGGCTAAGGTAAATTGTAGCCCTTTTAGCACTCCTGGGAGATAAGCTCCGAAATACATATAACCAGCGAAAAACGCTGCAATTATTGCCAGGGGAAGGCCAACTACTCGGCGTGTGGCCTCAAGAAGCATTATGGTTAAAAGCACTCCAAGGATCAGCTGAGCCTGGGTTAACGGGTCCACTTGCACAATTCTTGATACTATCTCATTGTAATAAATTATTCCGTAAATGCCGGGAGCAGTGCTCAGAGCAGCCAAAAGCCAGTCAAGAAGGGTTGGCCTATCCTTGGGTGAATGTTCGGTAGCAGGGTAGAGTAAAAACGCCATGGGTAGTACCCAAGTAAGATGTATGGTTCGCTGCAGGTATGCTTCAAAATTGCCAAATACAGCGGTATACAGGTGAAAGATTCCCATTAAGATGACATATATGTACATGAAAGTCTGAGTTTTGCCTTTTAGTTTGCGCATGTCTCATACACCTCTGAAAAGGCAGGGCAAGGGTGTAAAATTTAATCCCTTGCCCCAGCCAGAGTAGATTTTTTGCTAGTTATTTTACTTCGTTCCAGAACTTTATAGATCCTGGATGGGCTTTTACAGCGTCAGAAACGGCTTCCTGTGGGTTTAGCTCGGCGATGTCCTTGATGGAGGCTGCAAGGTCATTTTTGTGCTCCCACAACGTCTTTGCCATAGAGTAGACCAGATCGTCAGGAAGGTCGCCGCGGACGATTATACAGGTGTAGTCTCCTACTACGGGAACAGGCTTCGTCACGGACTTGTAAATGGCAGGGTCTACTTCAAAAGTTGTAGTCCCCAAAGCTTTTTTCATGGCGTCACGGGCTTTTTCGTCTACAGGTAAAATGACTATGTCAGTCTGGGATTCTATCTTCATGACGATGGAAGCAGCCCTTCCTACTGCAAATGCGAACATGTCTATGTGATTGTCAGCAAGGAGGTTGGCACCGTCACTGTAGGACGCATACTCTACAGATCCGCCCCATGATTTGATATCTTTCCATGATACGCCAAAGCCTTTTTGGAAGATAGACCTGATGACGAACTCAGAAGAAGTGCCAGGTTTTAAAGTAGCCATTCTAATGGGTAGCTTCTTTTCCACTATATCCCCAAGAGTCTTGATGCCATGAGCTTCCGCATAGTCTTTTCTCATGATGAAATAAGTGTACTGCCTGTAAAGGTTGGCGAAAATTTTTGCGTTGCTCATTGGTTTCTTGAAAGGAGCTTCTCCTGCCTGGGCAGCGCCTACCACGGAAGCAACAGAAAGCCCCATATCAGCCTTGCCGCGGTCTACGTTAACTATGTTACTTACACCGCCGCCAGTTCCACTGGTGGTAGGGATTACGCTTTTCGTCCACATGTCGGCGAGGGTTCCACCAAGGGCAAACCAGTTACCGCCTGGAGGTCCAGCTACGAAACGGATCTGCTGTGGCCAGTTGGCAGAGGCAGCGAAAGCCGAACCTGCTAGGACGAAAGCGAAAACTAAAGCTAGGGCAACAACTTTTCTCATACTACCAATCACTCCTTCTTGTAAGTTTTTTATAAACCCTGGCTACATAGTAAATGTTTGCGAATGCAATAACAATGGTTTAGACCTTAAAATAACATTTTGTAAGTTTTGGTCTAAAGTTTGAGGCGAGATTTTCTAAGATACTAGATGTGCCATGGGTTGAGTATGAACAAAATGAACAAAATAAAGTTATTTTATCGAAATGTAGGTGTTAACGGGCCTTCCAACTTCACCGTAGCTTCGCTCTACGACAGCCCTTCCCTGATCTACAAGATATTCTAGGTAGCGCCTTGCCGTTACCCTTGAAACGCCTAGGGCCTTTGCGGTTTCCTCTGCTGAGAGGGGATGAGCGCTTTCTTCAAGCAGTGCTTCTACTCTTTCTAAGGTAGAGATATTGAGGCCTTTAGGGAGGCAACCATGCTTTTTGCTTCTTCGCAGGATAAAGAGCCCGTCAACGTCATCTTGAGAGACTGAATTTTTGCCTTTTAATAGTTTTTCTCGATATTCTTGATAAGTTTCAAGGGACGATTTAAGCCTCTCAAAAAGGAAAGGCTTAATTATGTAGTCAAAGGCCCCTGCTCGAATCACCTGGTTTACGGTGTCCGTTTCCTGGGCTGCGGAGATAACTATGATATCTACAGGCATCTCCCTTGAACGCAGCTCCTTTAGTAGTTTAAGCCCATCCATCTCTGGCATGAAAATATCCAAAAAAACCAAGTCTACATGTGTTTTTTGGAGGTCTTCTAGTGCCCTTTCCCCATTGCTGGCATGTCCTACGACTACAAAGTTTTTCATCGTAGATACAAATTTTTTTAGAATGTCTGCAACCATAGGGTCATCTTCTACTATGAATGCGCGGATTTTATCGGCCATCGCTCTCACCTCTATACGGTAGGGTTACTATAAAGTCAGTACCTTCTCCAGGAGTAGATTCTACCTCTATATCTCCATCTAGTTCTTCCACTCTATTTTTTACATTATATAACCCGTATCCCCTGGAGTGGGGACCTTCTTTGGTAGAATATCCCTTTTCGAAGATATAAGGCATGTGCTCAGGTTCAATTCCCATTCCATAATCTCTTACATTTATGATTATTTTCCCAGACTCCTCGAAGAGGCCGAAATACACTTTTCTTCTTTCTTTGGGCATTCTTTGCACGGCTTCAATGGCGTTTTCCAGCAAGTTGCCTATTATCATTATCAATGAAAGGTTGTCGAAGCTTTCCAGTTCGCTGCAGAAGCTGTCTGGGTCTATCTGGAAATCTATGCCTAGTTCGGAGCATCTGGAGCTCTTTCCCAGTAGTATGCCTCCCACTGAAGGGTTTTTGAATCTTTTGGCTATGAAAGATATCTGAGACTGGTGAGCCGAAGTTATTTCCGATATGAAGGATAGGGCTTTTTCGTATTCTTCAAGTTGAATAAGGCCAGCTATAGCCTGTAGCTTGTTTTTGAACTCGTGGTTTTGGGCCCTTAGAGCCTCTATGTAGAGGGCAACTCCAGTCATCTGTTCCGCCTGAGCCCTTACCTCAGTGAGGTCTCTGAAACTTCCTATGGCTCCTGCAATGGTTTTTCCCTTATATATGGGTATAAGTTGGGCTAAAAATTTTTTGCCTCTTATGTTAAGTTCCATGTCCCATTGGGCCTTTCCGCTTTGGACAACTTGACAGAGAGCCGTTCCAGGAAGGATGGGCTCAAGTGGTTGCCCAGTGATATCCCTGTCTATGCCGAAAAGTTTTTTGGCGGCGCTGTTAATGAGGGTAATATTGGAGTCGGAATCAACGGCGATTATTCCTTCTCTTATGGATTCTATTATGCCCTCTCTTTGTTTCAAAAGCAGGGCAATTTCGCTTGGTTCCATGCCGTATATTATGTTTTTGACTCGCTTTGCCAGGGATGCAGCAGCTATTACAGATACTACAAGGCCTGCGAATATGGCCAGGAGCAATTTGCCATAAAGGCTGTACTTGGTGCTTTGGATTTCATTGACCAAAGCATCCACTATCACTTCTCCTACCTTGATTCCATCCCTTATTATTGGGGCTTTTGACCGTATGGAAGGGCCTATAATGGTTTGGGATTCTTTCGTTTGCGGAAGGTAATCTAATGCCTTGCCTCCCTCTTCTTCCTGAAATTTAGCTCCTAATTCATACGAGATGGGGTGAGAATATATTTTGTCGTCGTTATCGATGATGATAATGGCTTTTACGCCTGTTTCCTTGCGTAGCTTTTCTGCTATCGGCTGGATTACTTGCTCTCCTTTTGGCAAACCCAGGGCTTTTTTTATATCAGGATGTTCTGCAACCAAAAGGGCTATGTTACGGGCATTTTTGGCTATCATGCGTTTAAACTGGGCTTCTATTGTGTGAGAGCCTACCAACCCTACGGCTAAAAGGCCCATCAACGAAACTAAAAGTAAAACCAGCACCAATTGAGCCTGAAGCCCAGTTTTTGTTCCTGATTCCATCCTGCTCTTGTGCCTCCGCGGAAAGTCTTTTGTATGTAGTCGACCTTTAGGTTACTTGTTTTTCAGGCATTCTATGAGACCGTCTATAAGACCTATGATATCCATTAAACCACGATTTTCATTAGAATACCACTCTGGTTCAATCGAGGAGGGATCCACGCCTCTTGATTTTAACATTTCGACAGTTGCAATTGTCCAAAACCTGCCAACTTCCAATGCTATGGCATGGGGCAATTTCAAAAAGTAATCCTCTATTATTTCTCCGGTGTTTTTAGACGGGTCTGGCCCTTTCATAATCTTGGACCTAAGATCTGAAACTATCTCATGTCCCCTAAGCAAGTATGAAGTAGGCTTTCTTAGAATTAACGTGCCTATGTAGGCTAATACAAATGAAAGGGCTGAATATATGGTTATGATCGCAGCAGAGCAATTATTTGCTGTAAAGGTCAAAAAACCTCCGAATATTGCAAGGGTAACCACTCCTAAGATAGCCTCAATATGAGGTTTGGTTAGTTTGCTCCCAAAGGTTTTATCCATATGTATCTGAAAGGATTTATTCAATTCCGCAAATTTTGTGGGAGCGTCTCGTTCAATGAGATAGGTTTTTTTGTCTTTGAACATTTCCTGGAAAAGAAATTTTTCCTCTTGAGCACGGGCAGAGGGACAAGGTGATTCCATATGAATTATCCAGCCCTCATAGTGGTCGGCAATGGATATTATTCCTTCAATTGCAAGGTGTACCAAAGATGCCACCAGGCAATTGTAATGGTAATCTGCATGATACAGATAGCCTGTCTCCGCTGGAGAAGCTGGAAGGGTTAGGGAAGGGCTTACATCGACGCTTATATGTTTGGCCAAATTTGTCTTAAGGCCAAACATAAAGAAAAGTAAAACTAAGTAAAAAGATTGAACTAACAATGAAGCGAAAGCTGCTACCCACGCCTGCACTCCCACAGAAAGAAAACCCATATCCTTTTCATCTCCCGCCAAATTAGGTTTGGCTTTTAAGCTTTTTAGCTTTATTATGCGTGGCCGTGATTACAGAGTTTATTCTTATCTGAGAATAATTTTATCATGTTATTCCAACCAACGGGCTATATTTTGTAGATACAAATGCCTAAGCATTTGCGAGACGGGGCCAGGCCTTCCCTTTCCTATGAGTGTTTCCCCAACTTTTACTACCGGCATTATCTCTTTTACGCTTCCGGTTATGAAAAATTCAGCTGCCTCTGGGAGTTCTTCCACAAGGGGGCAGCGTTCCCTTACGACAAACCCGGCTTCTTTTGCAATTTCTATTACCATATTCCTCATGGTTCCTGCTAAAACCCTGCTTGTTGGTGCGGTTATTATTTCTTTTCCTTTAACCATGAAGGCGTTGCTGTGGGAGGCTTCAGTTATTTCGCCATTTGGGCAATAGAGTATTTCTATAGCCTCAGGGTCATCCCGCAATGGTAGGTAACCCTGAAGGTAGTTAATGCTCTTTATGTGAGGTAAAGGCCTTTCCATATTTATAGGGAGCAGGGTTACACCTTCCTTGTTTAGAGGCATGGCTATTTTGCACCAGAGAAAGAAAAAGCGAAATGATCGAAAAGCCGTTATCATTTCGCTTTTTCTTAATTTAAATCCTTAGATCCAGAAGGGCTCATCCCAAAGAATCAAGTATGTCCCTAGTCCCTTTTCCAATGCTTTGTCATATATTTTCTTTGCTACAGCTACATCTTCTCCTCCGTTTCCTACGGCGCAAAAGTAAATAATTTCTTCATCGCTTTGTCGAGCTTCTTTTTTTCTGTTTACTATTGCTCCCAGTTCTGCATAAATATCTTCTCTGCTCAATAATCCTTCTTTTGCCATTATAGCCGGAGTTTGAATTCCACGGTGAACCAATGCATCCCAGTCATCCACTATGATTTTATTGGCCTTTCTTATTGCGTCGAATTCAAATTCATAGTTGCCTACGTTTGCTAAGAAAGCACCGTTTTTTATCCAGTTAGCCTTGACTATCGGGTTTAAGGTTGTCGTTGCCGTGACAACGATGTCTGAGTCCCTAACGGCTTCTTCTGCTGAGGTAGTATATTTGATCGATAATTCAGGCCATCTCGTTTTTTCTAAGTTTACGAAGTTTTTGAGTCTGTCTTCGGAGAGGTCGCAAATCACGATTTCTTTAAGCGAGGGAACAGCTGTCATAATTGCTTGAAGTTGCGTATGATTTTGTGTCCCCGCCCCGATGAAGGCTGCTTTTTCTGAGTTTTTTCGAGCCAGATATTTTGTCGCTACGCCTGTGACGGCACCAGTTCTCATGGCGCTTATAATAGTTCCGTCCATTATAGCTATTGGAAGCCCTGTTTCTGGATCGTTCAAAATGGTTAGAGCTGATGCTCTTGGTAAACCGTATTTTGTGGGATTGAGGGGTTTGCTCCCTATCCATTTTATGCCTGCTGTGTTTATTTCCCCTCCTACAAAGCCTGGCATTGCATTTATTCTTCCCGTGACAGCTTCGGAAGAGGCATCTCCCCAACGTAAGGTAACTTTATCTGGTATTATGGTTTCACCATTATCATGAAGGGAAAAGAAGTTCTCTATTTGTCCCATAACCATGAACATATCCAAAGCTCCGCATTGGATGACTTCCTTCTGGTTGAGATATAAAAATTTAACTTGCTTGTCTTTTATCATCGTTATGTACCTTCCTTTCCGATGTTATATGTGCAAAAGAATTAATTATTTGATCTGGAGTCATTTTCTCTAAGCCTAATTTCTTAAGATTTCTCCCGTTTTTTCTATAATCACAATCATGGATGATGTTAGCTAAACAAATGATGCTATCCATGACAGGAGTTTTTATTTCAAAAACCTTGGCTAGCTCAGAGAGGGGTACAAGGCTCATGGGAACATCTTCAGTGATATATCTCACGTCAGGCGTTTTGGGAGCTAGTATGCCTTTATAGGCTTTTTGTTTTTGTATGGCTTCATAAAGAGTTTCGGAGTCCTTTATTGGAATACCGTAAACTTCTTGGAGCCACTGTTTGGCGCTTGGTACATTGAGGCCCATTCTTGAAGCTAAAGCTATTCTTTCACTGTCTAAACGCTCTAGGATTTTTGAGACGCAAGGTGATATGCCCTGCAGGTAATATTCAAAGTTGTGTTTTGCTTCAATTCTTGCAATATTTAATATAGTGGGGGTTGGATGGAATATAGCTCCTATGTTAGATAAACTTGTTTCTAGTACGCTCTGAGCAGCTTGGATTTGAGGGAAGTAAGAAGATAGAATGTTTGCTACTTTTTGTGTCTGCGATGTAGGGATGGCGGCAACAGGCATTTTCCGTTTTATTTCATATATAGTTGCTTCTGCAGGGCCAGTTATTCTACAGGCAAAAATAAGCGATTGAGTTTCCGCTATGGTGAAGGATGCCGAAGGATTAACTTCCGTGGCGACTTTATGAAATTCTATGGCGCCTCCTGTTCGCCCAGGGTTGAGGATTATTATTTGCCCGTTGACTAGATAAGGTGCACAAAGCTTGGCAATTTCTGCATGAGCAAAGGCAGGAGTGACGACCATTATAAGGCTTGAGCCTTCAAGCGCTTCTTCTATGTTCGATGTGGCTTTCTCGATAGGTGCGAATCCACGTATTCCTTTCCCCTTTAATAATATGCCTTTAGCATTTCTGATCTCAGTTAAAGTTGATTCGAACTTGTCGTAAAGTTTAACTTTACAGCCTTTTAAAGAAAGCCAAGCTGCAATACTAGTGCCACCATTACCTGCTCCTATAACGGTAATTTTATTCATTTTTCTCTTCCCCCTCTACAGGAGCTTTTGAAACTTTTAAAGGGAAAGAGGTCGCGTTTTTTGCCTTAATTATTTTCTGCATGAAATAAATTGACAGGATAAGCCCAAGACCTAATAAATCTGAGTATATCTCTGGATACATCATGGCCAAGGCCGCTATGCCCATGAGAATTCTTTGAAAAATGTTTAAAGGTCCGAAGAAGTAGTTTTCTAGACATGATGCCATGGCTACTACTCCAAGGATTGCCGTTATCGTAGCTATTGTAGCGGAAGAGAAGGAAGCGTTTATAAGAAGTAGTTTGGGTTCAAGAGCAAATATAAAGGGAAGTATGAATGCTGCAGAGGCTAATCGTAGACCATTTAGAGCTGTTTTTACTGCGTCCCCCTTCGCTATCGCTGCAGCTAGATAGGAGCTGAGGGCTACAGGTGGTGTAACGGAAGCCATACACCCAAAATAGAAGATGAAAAGGTGTGCTGCCACTATTGGAACATTCATTTTCACCAATGCTGGTGCCACCATGGAGCCAAGAATAATGTAAAGGGCAGTTGTGGGCATTCCCATACCCATAATTATTGAAGCGAGCATTGTCAACACAAGAGCAGGATAAAGTGATCCTTTAGAGAGAGCTATTATAAGGTCTGCAAATTTTAAGCCTAATCCTGTAAGGGTTACGGTGCCTACTATTAGGCCGGCCACGGCGCATGCTGCAATTACGCTTAGTGCTCCTCTGGCACCCATTTCAAGAGCTCGTAGGAATTTTTTAGGAGTCAATCGTGTTTCTTTCCTTATGAAACTTGCAACTATGACCAGCATAACTGCACTAAATGACGCTTTAATAGGTGAGTAGCCTGCCAGTAGCATGTAAACTATGCTTAATGGGGCGAGAAGTAAGAACCCGCCTTTTTTTAACGTTTCTATAAAGCTTGGCAATTGATCTTTTCTGAGTCCCTTTAGGCCCATTTTTGCAGCTTCGAAATCGACCATTAGAAAAACAGAAAGATAGTATAAGACGGCTGGAATAGCCGCGTGAACAATAAGCTTACCATACGGTACACCGGTCATTTCTGCCATTATGAATGCTGCAGCACCCATAATAGGTGGCATAATTTGACCTCCAGATGACGCTGCTGCTTCTACACCTCCGGCAAATTCGGGTTTGTAACCTACGCTTTTCATCAATGGGATTGTGAAAGTTCCCGTACCTGCGACATTTGCAAAAGAGCTTCCGGAGATAGTTCCCATTAATCCGCTTCCTACGACGGCTGCTTTTGCGGGGCCACCACGGTAACGGCCTGTAAGGGAAAAAGCGAGGTCTATAAAGGCTTGCGCTCCGCCCGTTTCTATGAGGAATGAACCAAGCAATATGAAAACAAACACGAAAGTGGAAGTGACGTAAATAGCAACACCATAAATTCCTTCACTCGTGAGGAACATGTGTTCGATAATTCTTGAAAGCCCGTATTGTTTATGCCCCAGATTTCCAGGAATGAGATGCCCTAGTAGGGCATAGAGCAAGAAGGAAGATGCTACTATTACCAATGGCCATCCCATGCTTCGACGGGTGGCTTCCATTACTATCAATATGGTAAAACCACCTAGAACCAGATCCCTAGTTAGTGGGTCACCGGCGCGCATGGCAATATTCATATAGTCGAGGACTAGATAAGCACCAACTCCCAATGAAAAAACGATAACTACCCAATCGAACCAAGGGACTTTTTCTCTGTACTTATCAGATGAAGGATAGATAAAGAATGTAAGAGACAGGGCGAACGCCAAGTGGATAGCTCTATGCTGCATTTGCGGAAGCATCCCGAAGCCAGATGTATATAAATGAAATATGGACATGCAAATAGCTAAAAAGAAACATATTTTTGCAGCAATTCCAGTCAAGCTTCGTTTGTTATCTAGCTTTTTGTTCAACTCTTCTATGTCTACAGTAGTTTGTTGCCTTTTCTTTCTATTTAGGAAGAACATCGACCTCACCTCTAATAAGAACTTTCCACAAAGGATCTTTGTTTGCGGATATATCAATTCTTTCTTCGTCATTAACCACGCATTTCAAGTCCACGTTTCGTTTCCCCCCATCTAATAATAGGTGCGGTTGTGCTATATAGCTAACTCTGAAAGGAATAAAATCCAAAGGTTTTTTAAAACCTTCGATAATGAGAAATCCACCTTCAAACCTACAAGGTTCTGTGAATGTCGAGGGTACACCCCATCCTAAATCTTGGAGTTTGGTGGATTCCAAGATTATCCTTCCGTTTTCGTCTATACGGTAGTATTCATATACGGGCGTTAAGTGGACTGAATGGCGAATCAACGTGGCAAATGAATATCCAGGTGGAACTTGCTTTCTGTACAAAGTTGAGCCGTTCTCATAATTCGTGATTTCAAGTATGATCACGTTATGAAAAAGAATTGAGGCGATACCAAAAAGAAAGAGAGATATTAGGAAAAATGTTATAATTTTCTTACGAGTCACAAACGGCACCATCCTTTTTAAGAGCGGGGGGCTTTCCCAGGAGTGCCCCCGCTCTGCGTATTTGAGACCAACGTGATATTGCTGATTACTTCAGAAGACCAACTTCTTTGTAATATTTTTCGGCTCCTGGATGAAGAGGAACAGACATAGCGCTCAACGCGGTTTCGAGCTTTATATTCTTGCCCTGGACATGTGCTGCAGCTAGTTCGTCGAGGTGTTCAAAAAGAGCTTTGGTGATTTTATATACTGTCTCTTCACTCAAGCTTGCTTCTGCACTAAAGATAGCTGGACTTGCAACTGTAAGAACCTCTTTGTCTATGCCGCGATAAACGCCAGCCGGTATTTTGTAGAGCATAAGGTAAGGCCTGTCAGCAAGAAATTCTTTCATAACTTGTTCGTCAACTTCCAACATGGCGATGTCTAATGTGGTTGAAGCATCTACAACAGCTGAAGTTGGGATACCAGATCCAACGATAGCACAGTCGATTAGTCTATCTTTCAAGGCCGTAACTGCCTCTCCGAATTTCAGGAATTGTTCATCTATATCTTTGTAGGTTAGCCCGTGTGCTTCTAATACCATTTTTGCAGTTCTCTCCGTTCCGCTGCCTGCAGCTCCTACTGCAACTTTTTTGCCTTTAAGATCGTAAATAGTTTTAAGTCCTGAATTCTTTAAGACAATAAACTGGAATGTTTCGGGATAGAGGCATGCTATTCCGCGAATGTTCTTGACAGGTTTTTTCTCGAAGGGGGGCAAGCCATTATATCCTCCCCAAGATGTATTGGCTGCTCCTAACATAAGATCTACCTGTTTGTTACGAAGCATTTTTAAGTTTGCCACGGAAGCACCGGTTGATTCTGCAGTGACTTCTACACCTGGGACGTGTTTGTTGATGATAGATGCTATAGCAGAGCCTATGGGATAATACGTTCCTGCCGTTCCACCTGTAGCCAGAGATAGTCTCTCTGCTGCCGACGCCGCTCCTGTTACTCCTAACAGAGCAACAACCAAAAACAATGCCGCTAACTTTCTTAAATTCAATTTCCGTCGCCTCCTTTTGATACATTCAAGTATCAACTTTTATGATATTGAAACTAAGGTATTTCAGTATGCAATTTAACAAAATTAATCACCGGGGTCAATATTGTGAAGATTGGAGCAATATTGTATAATGTATACCTAGCTTTCCGTGCAGGGGGGTGTCAAATTAAAGATTATACCTTTCATCGATATGCTGAGTTTGTGGCAGAGAAGTTGTATTTGTTTCTCAAGAACCTATTGATCGTCTCAGTTTTTAAATCAATTCCCAGCCCTGGTCTTGTCGGAGGGTAAATTTTTAAATCTTGGATGTTTTCTGAATATGTAGAGATATCAGCAGCGAGACGCAGTGGAGAAAAATACGCATGGCCTCCGTCAAGTAGATTAGGAGTGCTGAGTCCAAGATGAAGGCTTGCTGCCTGGGTTATTCCTTCTTCTAACATTGAGTTCATCCAGCATTTTATTTCGTTTTCTGCAGCAATTTTAATTAACTTTTGTGCCCTCGATATTCCACCGTTTTTTGAAACTTTTATGCTGAAAATATCTGCAGCGCCTTCGCGAATTATTCTGCGTGCATCGTGGAGAGTAAGGAGAGATTCATCTACTGAAATTGGGATCGGAATGGATTTTTTAATCTTCGCAAGGCCCTCAATATCCCAGTAAGGCACAGGCTGTTCCAAGAAATATATGTCAAGGGGAGCAATTTTGCGCCCAACTTCTATGGACGTTTCTACGTCCCATCCCTGATTTACGTCTACTATTATTTTTATATTTGGGTAAGTATTTCGAACAAGTCTTATTCGCTCAATATCGGTGTGGGGAGCAAAATGCCCTGTTTTTATCATTATGGTTTTAAAACCTTCGTCATGTGCTTTTTGTACATCTTTGACAGTTTGTTCCGGAGGAGAATTGCCCACGGACCATGCCAAAGGGATAAAGTCTCTAATTTTGCCTCCGAACATTTCGTATATTGGAATGTTCCTCTTCTTGCCCAAGATGTCGTAGCAGGCCATGTTGATGGCTCCCTTTGCCATCAGGTTAAGCTTTACGCCTTGATCCATAAGTGAATTGATGCCTTCGATGTTTTCAGGGTCCTGGCCGATGACCAATGGGGACAAATAGTTGAGTATGCAATAGGTTATGCTTTCCATGGATTCCTCTGTAAATGGGACATGGGGATCGGCTTCTCCTATTCCGTAGATGCCTTCGTCAGTGTCAATTTTTACCAGTACGCACTCTGTGGAGCTTTTAGACCCTATGACTTTCGAAAGGGTATATTTGTCTTTTAGAGGAACTACGATTTCAAATATTTCCATACTTGTTATTTTCACAGAAAGGTTTCCTCCTCAATAAATACTTGTCCATTTCCAGATGTTGAGTTCTATCTGATGCTTTGAGGCTTAAGAAAAACAGAACCCTAAACCTCAAAAGGGGCGACCTATTTGTTGATGATAGATGCTATAGCAGAGCTTATGAGATAATATATTCCTGCCGTTTCGCCTGGAGCCAGAGAAAGCCTCTCAACTACCGACGCAGCTCCTGCTACCTCTAATAGAGTAAAAGGCAAAAACAATGTTGCCAACTTCCTCAATCGCAAATTCCATCGCCTCCTTTTTTTGGTATTTGTTGTAGAATACAAATTTGTACAAGTAGAGATTGACATATTTAAATAACAAGTTTCAGTGTATTGACACATAACAGTATCAGTATACAATTTAACAAAATCTATTTTGTAGGTCAATGTTGAGAAAATCAAAACAATATTGCATAATGTATTCACATGATTATATTGAGAGGAGTTTATTGAATGGGTAGAAGAAAGGAGAAATCAGTGAGTGTAAAAGGCAAAAAAGCCGTCCTGGAGGGATATGCAGGAGGTGTTTTCCAGTATATAAGAGCTAAAAGCAAAGATTTGCCTCAAAAACAGCAGCTGGTTTGTGATTATATTTTGAACAATTATCAAAAAGCAGCCTTTTTAAGTGCGGAAGAGCTTGCCAGAGAATCAGGGACTAGCCACGCTACGGTTTTTAGGGCTGTTGCGAGCTTGGGATTTGCTTCATATATAGCATTGAGGGATAAACTTCAAGAAGTTTTAACAAAGACAAGTATCCCTCCTTTGGATAGATTGAAAGATACATTTGCGGAAGCTGATGAAAATAACATTTTAGATATGGTTATAGAAGAAAACATACGAAATCTAAGAAGCATGAACACTCCGGATCTCAGGGTGCATTTCCCACGAGCCGTGGAATTATTGGTTTCTGCTAGAAGGATTTATATAGTGGGCTTGAGGTCTACAAAAGGAATAGCCTTATATTTGCATGCTTTGCTTCAGCAATTTTGGAGGGATGTATTCCTGGTCGATGCTACTGGCTCCGATACAATCCTAGATGTTATGCTCGATATGGGAAAAGAAGACGCATTGATAGCTCTTATGGCGGGAAGCCCACATTATACGAAAAGAACAATAACTTGTGTCAAATACGCGCACGACAACAATATTCCGGTGGTGCTTATAACAAATAGTTTGTCTAGCGCTGCAGCACCACTTGCAACCGAACTTTTGTTGGCACCTCAGAATACTCCACATTACAGTTCAAGCTCTCTTTTGACAATATGCGATGCATTGGTAGCTGCTTTAGGTACTAAAAAACCACAAGAGGCCAACGAAAAGATTGATAAACTAAGTACGCTTTTGGTGAAGTATGATATTTCCTTGTGATAGTAAGAATATCACTCTAACCATCTTTTAAGGTTCTGTAGATACAAATGCCTAAGCATTTGCGAGACGGGGCCAGGCCTTCCCTTTCCTATGAGTGTTTCCCCAACTTTTACTACCGGCATTATCTCTTTTACGCTTCCGGTTATGAAAAATTCAGCTGCCTCTGGGAGTTCTTCCACAAGGGGGCAGCGTTCCCTTACGACAAACCCGGCTTCTTTTGCAATTTCTATTACCATATTCCTCATGGTTCCTGCTAAAACCCTGCTTGTTGGTGCGGTTATTATTTCTTTTCCTTTAACCATGAAGGCGTTGCTGTGGGAGGCTTCAGTTATTTCGCCATTTGGGCAATAGAGTATTTCTATAGCCTCAGGGTCATCCCGCAATGGTAGGTAACCCTGAAGGTAGTTAATGCTCTTTATGTGAGGTAAAGGCCTTTCCATATTTATAGGGAGCAGGGTTACACCTTCCTTGTAAAGCCTGTCTTCAGGAGGATTTAGGGGCTCAAAGAAGACAAAAAACCGTCCCTCAGGGAATTGTCCCGCTACTTCAATATCACCCCCTGTTATGTATGGCCTGGCTCTTGCATCCTCTTCGAAACGGCTTAGCCCATTTCGAATTATCTTATTCATCTCCTCTATGTCTAGAGGCATGGCTATTCCGCACCTTCGCGCTGACTCCTGAAGCCGCTCCAAATGCATGGAAAGGGCCATAGGGCGCCTGTTATATGTGCGTATGGTTTCAAATACCCCCACGCCTCTTTGAATTGCCAAGTCAGTTACAGGTATATATGCTTCAGAAGGTTTTCTGTAAAGGCCATCTATATAACAAAAATTCATTGTCAATCCTCCTTGAGGGGTTCTATGAGTTGTTTTTCCAGGTATTAATAGTATAGTATACGACAAAAATCAAATATTTGGTGCTTGAAGTGCCCATAAGGATTCAGTTTTAGTTTATAATAAAGCTGTTTTTGAACGTCTTACCATTTTGAGGGGGTTGAGAGTATGACAGTGGTTTATATGAACGGCAAGTTCGTGCCCAAAGAGGAAGCAAAGGTTTCGGTATTTGATCATGCATTTCTTTACGGAGATGCGGTATTTGAGGGTATAAGAGCTTACAATGGCCGGGTTTTTAGATTGGAAGAGCACATTGACAGGTTATACGACTCTGCGAAGGCTATTTGGCTCGAGATAGAGATGCCCAAAAAGGAAATGATGGAAGTTGTAGCGGAAAGCTGCAGGCAGAACAATCTCAAGGATGCTTACATCAGGCTTGTAGTAAGCCGAGGCGTAGGAGATTTGGGGCTTGATCCCAGAAAATGCCATGGCAATTCAAGCATTATATGCATTGCTGACAAGATTGCCCTTTATCCTGAGGAATTTTATGAAAAGGGGCTCAAGGCCATTACCGCTGCCACAAGGAGAAACTATGGTGAAGTTTTGGCCCCTCAGGTAAAAAGCAACAATTATCTTCCCAACATTATGGCCAAGATAGAGGCTATCACTGCAGGTTGCTTGGAAGCCATATGTATGAGCAGGGAAGGATATGTAACTGAGGGGACTGGAGACAACATCTTTATCGTGAAAGATGGAGTCCTTAAGACGCCTCACCCGGCAGTGGGCATACTGAAAGGCGTTACCAGAAAGGCCATAATGGAATTGGCTGAGCAAGAGGGTATACCTGTTGAAGAGACATTTATGAACCGCTTTGACGTTTACACTGCTGATGAGATATTCTTCACAGGAACAGCGGCAGAAGTTATTCCTGTGGTAGAAGTCGATTCCAGAAAGATTGGAGACGGTGTGCCTGGGCCAATAACCAGAAAATTGCGCAGCTTGTTCATGGATCTCGTCAAAAAAGAAGGTTATCCTATATAATAAGGCGTAACGTGCCATATTCCGCAATTGGTCCGAAGAGACGATCTATAAAAACTTCAGAGCATTGTCGTAATTTAGGGCGGGATATTGAATTTCCCGCCCATTTGATTGTATGGTGCAGAAAATGGAGGAGTGGGGAGTATGTCTTTTCAAGTTTTGGCAATCAATCCAGGATCTACCAGTACGAAAATAGCGTGGTTTAAGGATGAAGAGAAGGTATGGCAGGAGTCTATATCTCACAACCCCGAGGAAATAGCTTCTTTTCAGTCAGTTGCTAGTCAGTATGAGTACAGGCTATCTACGGTTTTGAGAACAGTGGAAGGAAAAGGATTCAATTTAGATGATTTATCTGCTGTGGTAGGAAGAGGAGGGATATTGGAACCTATTCCTGGAGGGACCTATGTAGTAGATGATCTCATGCTAGAACATTTGAGAAGAGGGAAACCTTGGGAACATGCTTCAAATCTTGGAGGTATATTGGCTCACTCTATAGCTTCCAAAAGAGACATACCTGCATTTATAGTGGACCCCGTAGCAGTGGACGAACTGGATGACATATCCAGAATAACAGGCCTTCCTGAACTTCCTAAAAGATCCTTGGCCCATGCCCTTAACGTCAAGGCTACCGTGAGAAAGGCAGCGAAGGACCTCGGGAGAAAATGGGATGAACTTGATGTCATAGTGGCTCATCTTGGCGGTGGCATTACCGTGTGTGCCCACACGGGAGGTCGCATGGTCGACCTTAACAACGCCAATGAGTTCGGGCCCTTTTCTCCGGAAAGGGCAGGAGGGGTGCCTGCTGGTGACCTTGTAAGGCTGTGTTTTAGCGGAGAGCACACCATGAAAGACGTAAGAAGGAAGTTGGTCGGCAACGGCGGGCTAATGGGATATTTGGGAACCAGTGATGTCAGGGAAGTAAAGAAGCGTATAGCAGAAGGAGACGAAAAAGCCTCATTGGTGTACAGGGCCATGGCTCTGCAGGTAGCCAAAGAGATAGCCAGTTATGCTGCAACGTTGAAGGGTAAGGTGGATGCTATTTTGGTAACAGGGGGAGTAGCTCACGACAGTGACTTTGTTGCCCTTGTCCAGGAAAGGGTACAGTGGATTGCTCCTGTTTTGAGATATCCTGGAGAGGATGAGATGAGAGCTCTCGCAGAAGGAGCACTAAGGGTGCTCAGAGGTGAGGAAGAGCCAAGAATTTACGGTGATTCCATAAAAAGGCGGGAGGCGTAAAAAGTGTCCTTTAAAGATTTGGAGTTTTTGATTTCAGAAAGTAAAGCTGGCAGGAAGATGCGCTTGGCGGTGGCCGCAGCACAGGGAGTGGACGTGCTTGAAGCTGTTTGGGATGCGGCCAAAGAGGGAGTGGTTGAGCCTGTTTTGTTTGGTGATTTGGGCAAAATAGGTGCCATTGCTGCTGAATTGGGCATTGATTTGTCCGATTTTGCAAAGGTTCCCTGCTCTAGTGAGAAGGATGCAGCGGAAAAAGCAGTCAAGGCTGTCTCTTCGGGAGAAGCGGATCTTCTCATGAAGGGTAATGTAAAGACTGCTACGTTGCTCAAAGCTGTTTTGAACAAGGAGTGGGGACTCAGAACGGGAGCTATATTGTCCCATCTTTTCCTTTTTTATATTCCCAAGTTAGGCAGAGTCGTATCTCTAACAGATGGCGGCATGACCATGTATCCTGATTTAAACACGAAAAAGGCACTCATAGAAAACGCCGTATCATGTTACAGGAAGCTTGGTGTCGAGTGTCCCAAGGTTGCAGTGCTGGCTGCCGTGGAAGTAGTCAACCCTGATATGCCTTGTACCTTGGACGCTGCGGCTTTGAAGCAGATGAACGTTCGCGGCCAGATAAAAAACTGCATAGTAGATGGCCCTCTTGCTCTCGATAATGCCATAAGTGAAGAATCGGCAAGACATAAAGGTATTGTATCTGAGGTTGCTGGCAAGGCCGATATATTGTTAGTGCCAGACATTGAGGCAGGTAACATGATGGGCAAAGTGATGATGTATATGTCTGGTGGGGTAGGAGCAGGAGTTATTTTAGGGGCAAAAACTCCTGTAGTTCTAACGAGCCGGTTCGATTCTGCAGCAACCAAATTGCGCTCCATAGCACTAGGGGCTGTTTTGGCCAGCAAGATATAAATGTGATAGATATTTATTTGTATTTTGATAATATATTGTCTCGTATAATAAATTATATTTCACAAGGAGGTTCCATAGATGAAACAGATTAAGTCCCTTGTAGAGCTTCTTGCTTATGCGAAAGAAGTAGGTCCTAAGAAAATTTCTGTCGCTTTGGCAGAGGATCCTGAGGTCCTTGAGGCCGTTGAGAATGCCAGGAAAGAGGGTGTAGCTGAAGCGTTCCTCGTGGGTAACGCGGACAAGCTCAAAGAAGTAGCCGATTCTATGGGTGTTGACCTGGGCAACTATGAAGTAGTGGATGTAAAAGGTGGCCAGAAGGAAATTAGCCTGGAAGCCGTAAAATTGGTCTCATCTGGCAAGGCAGACATCTTGATGAAGGGTATGATCTCAACTGCCAATTTCCTCAGAGGGGTACTGAACAAGGAAGTAGGGCTTCGCACAGGTGGAACCCTTTCCCACGTATATATTCACCAAGTAGAGGGCTACGACAGGCTCTTTTTCATTTGTGATCCGGCTTTCAACATGTACCCGGACCTCCCAACCAAAGTCAACATTTTAAATAATACTGTCCAGCTAGCCCATGCTTTCGGTATAGAAATGCCAAAGGTGGCTGTTTTAGCTGCAGTTGAGGTAGTAAATCCAGATATGCCTTGTACCCTGGATGCTGCGGCACTTTCCCAGATGAATCGCCGCAAGCAGATTAAAGGCTGCATAGTGGATGGCCCCTTCGCCCTTGATAACGCGATAAGCGAGGAATCAGCGAAGCACAAAGGTATTGTCTCAGAAGTTGCAGGCAAAGCGGACATACTGCTAGTTCCCGATATAGAGGCTGGCAACATGATGGCGAAGGCAATAGTTTACTTTAGCAACAATAAGACTGCTGGGCTTGTTCTGGGTGCAAAGGCTCCGGTAGTGTTGACCAGCAGGTCTGATACTCCAGAGACAAAACTTCTTTCCATCGCTTCAGCGGTTGCTCTTTCGGTATATCAGAATAAGTAGTGGTTGAAATCTTATAAGGGCTGGCCTGTGCCGGCCCTCTTCTTTTCACTTGGAGGGATGAGAGTATGGGCTTTTTTAGAATTTTAGCGATAAATCCCGGTTCTACTAGCACGAAGATTGCCCTTTTCGAGAACGAAGAGGAGAAATGGAGCGAGACGCAGCGGTATGACGTGGATGTCTTGAGTCACTACCCCGGTATACCTGCCCAGGAGCCCTTTAGGCTCAAAGAGATCAAAAAGGCCCTTGGAAAGCATGGAGAGGATATAACTTTCATAGATGCCTTTGTGGGAAGAGGTGGCCTGCTACGCCCTATTCCTGGAGGGACGTACAACATCAACGAGAAGATGATTGAGGACTTGAGATCTTGCAAGTATGGCTCTCATGCTAGCAACCTAGGGGCTCCTCTTGCCAAACATCTAGCGGAAGAAGCTGGAGGCAAAAGGGCATTCATAGTTGACCCTGTCGTAGTGGACGAGATGATGGAGGAGGCTAGGCTGTCCGGCCTTCCTGGCATTGACCGCAAATCCATCTTTCATGCATTGAACCAAAAGGCAGTTGCCAGGCGCGCTGCTGCAGAACTTGGCAAAAAATACGAGGAAGTGAACCTTGTGGTCGCCCATATGGGCGGTGGGATTTCCGTTGGTGCCCATGAAAAGGGTAGAGTCATAGACGTAAATAACGCCCTTGATGGGGAGGGCCCTTTTTCCCCGGAGAGAGCTGGCTCCCTTCCAGCGGGCGAGCTGGTTAAGTATGCTTTCAGCGGTAAGGTGGAGATGGCCGAGCTGCTGAGGAAACTGACAGGCAAAGGTGGCCTTGTGGCGCACCTTAAAACCAATGACTTAAGAGAAGTAGAAAGGCGCATTGACGAAGGTGACAAACATGCCGAACTTATTTTTAAAGCCATGGCCTATCAGGTGGCAAAGGAGATTGCTTCCCGCGCTGCGGCCTTAAGTGGCAGGGTTGACCTTGTGGTTTTAACTGGAGGGCTTGCTTACAGTAAGCGTTTTACTGGAGAAATTACAGAGAGGGTTTCCTTCATAGCTCCTGTTAAGGTGTATCCAGGTGAGGATGAGATGCAAGCTCTAGCGGAAGGAGCATTGCGAGTTCTTAAAGGAGAAGAGGTAGCGAAGGAATATACTGGCTGATGAGTGGTAAGATCGCCATAAAAGATGCTTTTTCCTACGGCTGGGAAGCCTTTGTGAGGAATTTCTTTTTCTTTACTGCACTTTTTGCTATTTCTCTTTTCCCTTTGCTTTTACTGGAGGCAGCTTCAAAGAGATGGGAAGAGGCTAGTTTCCTGTGGAACGTGGTGAAGCTGGCCTCATCCTTATGGAGAATACTGACCGCCATGGCCGTGTTAAGTGCTTGCCTTTATATTTTTGACTATGGTAAGGCATCATTGTTGGCCTTCAGCGGCTTGTTTAAAAGGTTTGTGCCTTATTTTGTGGTAACCACCTTGTATGGTTTGATGCTGGGGTTAGGGCTTATGGTCTTTGTTGTGCCTGGGCTTTACCTTGGAGTGGTTTTCCAATTTGCCCCTTATCTTGTCTTGGATAGGGCTGTAGGTCCCATTGAAGCTTTGAAAGAGAGCGCTTCCCTTACGAGAGGAAACCGTTGGGAGCTTTTTATGTTGGATGTTCTTGTGATTTTGGCCAATTTGGGTGGGGCGTTTCTTTTCGGGATAGGGGTAGTAGTTACGGTGCCTGTTACGTTTCTGGCGGTTACGTTCGTATATAGGAGGCTTTTAAATTTGAGCGGGGCTTGACCTTGATAAAAAAGGTCCCGGTGGGGTAACCGGGACCGCAGGCAGAGAAGAGAAGTGTGGAAGTGAGGATTTACCATCCTTTCAGGCACGGCAGTATCTCGTCGGGAACCCTACCTTCTGCCGCATCCTTAAAGGAAGCATCTATTATCTCGAGAGCTTCCTTCAGCAGCTCGTCAGGGATGTTGAGAGGGGGAGCTACTCGTAGGACATTTCCATTCTTGCCGAAAGTTATCAGTATCAAGCCTCGCTCCCATGCTGCCCAGGATATCTTTAGGGCCATGGATTTATCTGGAGTTTTGGTTATTTTGTCGGTTACTATCTCTACGCCCATAAGAAGGCCTTTCCCTCTAACGTCGCCTATGAATGGATACTGGGATGTTTTTTCTTGGAACCATTTTTTAAGGGAAAGCCCTTTTTCTTCCGCTTGTTTCAGGAGATTTTCTTTTCTTATAATTTCCATTACGGCTATACTTGCTGCACAGTTTACGCTATGTCCCGAATGAGTGTAGGCGAAAAATGGCACAGGAACAGAGTCCATTATTTCAGCCCGCCCTATTACGGCTCCCAGGGGCATGCCTCCACCTAATGCCTTTGCTGATACAATTATATCGGGGGCTATACCATAATGTTCTATCGCCCACATCTTGCCGCTGCGGCCCATGCCGGTTTGTACTTCCTCGTCAATGAAAACTATGTTCTTTTCTTCAGTCAAAGTCCTAAGGCCTTTCATGAACTCTACAGGTGGGAATATCATTCCCCCGTCGCCCTGCGCTGGCTCAATAATTACACCTGCAACGTCGCCGTTGAGGTCGTCTATCATCTTTTCTATTTGCAATAGGGCTTTTCTGGAAAGAAGCTCTGGTTCGGTATAGCCATCTATGTCCCAACTGTTGCGATATGGGTCAGGATACTCTGCAAAGGCGATGTGCTCATCTGGACAAATAATCTTCTTTGAGTCTTGGTCTATTATTCCTGTGGCCGACAAAGAGCCATAGGTCATGCCGTGATAGGAATGTTTGAAGCTTATTATATATTTTTTCCCTGTGAAAGCCCTGGCAGCCTTTATGGCAGAATCTACACTGTCTGAGCCAGAAAAGCCGTAAGCGACTTTTTTAGGAAAGCTTCCGGGAGTAGATTGGGTTAGAAGCTCCGCCAGTTTCACTGGTTCCTCGTTGTAAAAATATACGATGGTATAATTTTGGATCTTTTCGACGTGTTTTTTTACGGCTTCCACTACGGCTGGGTGGCTGTGTCCAACGTTATATACAGCGGCGCTGGATAAAAAATCTATAAAACGATTACCGTCAACATCCCAAATTTCTGCACCTTTTGCCTTCTCTACAACAGTGGGGAAGTACTTTATAGCCACAGCTTCCGGGAGAAGCTTTTCATCTTTTTCAATTATCTGACACGATTTCTCTATGTTTTTCCTAGCAAATTTTCTCAATTCCTTCCAGTCCATGCTTTAGCCCCCCACAATTAAAATACCATACATTATTATCTATTGCCCTATATATTGAAGAGAAGTCTATTTACTTCAGTCATTTTTGTCAAGGTGTATGTAGTTTTGAATTTTCAAATCAAAAATGTTACGCGCCAACATTTTTCGATAATGGTTTGCAAAGAGGCCGAAGATGCCTCCTGTGTGGACGAAAAGGACTTTCTGGCCTTTTTTTAGAGTACCTTTTCGGATCTCTTCCTTTAGTCCCCAGAATGCTTTGCCCGTATATACAGGGTCCAATACCAAACCCTCCAGAGAAGCTATTTGCTGTATCATCTTGAGTTGTTCTGGGGTGGTTTCGCCGTATCCTTCACCTATGTAGTTGTCTAAAACTCGGAAGTTGGTAATTGGTGTGGCAAGTTCCGGCAGAAATTGCTCTTTTGTTTCTTGGGCAAGGGATGTGACCTTTTCCCTTATCCAGTTTTCTTTGAAGCTTACACTTATTCCCCAAATTTCAGTCTGGGGGTTCAGGTAGGAGAAGCCAATTGCCAGTCCGGCAAGGGTGCCTGCAGAGCCGCAGGGCACAACTACGTAGTCAAATTTTTCTCTTAGCTCGCCTGCTTGCATCGTTATTTCGGTTGCCGCTCCTATGTAGCCTAAAGCGCCTAGGGGGCTAGATGCTCCGAGAGGTATTACATAAGGTTTTTTGCCTTCTTTTATATACGTTTGTGCAACGTCTTCCATGGCTTGGTCCATTTCAGAAAGATTTGCGCCTTCCAGGAACGTTACTTTGGCACCGAAGAGAAAATCAAGGAATGTGTTACCATCAGGCACATCCTCCAGCTGTCCTGAAAGGACGAGATGGCATTTAAGGCCTACTTTCGCGGCTGCAACGGCCGTAGCCCTTGCATGGTTGGATTGAATTCCTCCGCACGTTATGAGGACATCTGATTTCTTTTTTATAGCGTCATAGATTACATATTCCAGCTTTCTGACCTTGTTGCCAGAAAGAGCACAACCTGTAAGATCATCCCTCTTAACCCAAATTTCCGGACCTTCCAACCAGGATGAGACCTTTGGTAGAGGATGTAGAGAGGTTGGGAGGTTAGCTAGATTCACCTTTTTTGCCGCCATTATGCGAAACATGGTACGGCACCCCCTTTTCGTATACAGTATAATTTAGTTTAAACCTTTGACATAGGGTCTGTGATATTGCATATTATACAAACAAACGGGGCGTTTGTGTTTGTCTCTTTGCTTTGTTAAATAAAAAACATTTCCTTAACTTTGTTTGTGGCTTATTTCGAAATTTTGGAGGTGTGAATATGTCAGATAAGGCCAGAAAAGGCGACTGGGTTCAAATTCACCAGATTGTCCTTCCCGCAGGGCAAAGAGCCCCGCAGGTGCCAGAAGATACAGCTCAAGTTCCTCTTGAAATGAAGGTAAAAGGAATATTGTTGAACCAGGAAGCTTCTTTGGGGGAGTTGGTAACTATACGAACTGCCGTGGGCAGAGTTCTGGAAGGAACACTTGTGGCAGTTAACCCATCATATGACATAAGCTATGGTCCCCCACCGGCGGAGCTGAGGGGTGTTGGAGAAGAGCTCAGGCGCATTCTAAAGGGGGTTGGCCAAGATGAAGCCTAGAGACTATAAAAGCGTCATGGATAGACGGGCAGAGATAATGAGGGCATCTGTAGGTATCGACTACAGCAAGTACAGTCTTGGCCGCCTTGCTTTTGACTATGAAAAAATGATGGAAGAAACAGGCTATTCCATCCAAGAAGTGAAGAAAATCCAAAAAGAAGCCAATGTTGGCAACACCCCACTTATAGAGCTTAAAAACCTTACTGCCTTGGTGAGAAGGCTTTCAGAGCCTGGTTATGGAGCCAGAATTTTCGTAAAAGACGAGGCAAACAACCCTGCAAGGTCCTTTAAAGACCGAAGGGCTTCCCTTTCAGTGTTTCATGCGAAAAGAAAAGGATATCCAGGTGTGGTGGCTGCTACGAGCGGCAATTATGGGGCAGCTGTGGCCAGTCAGGCTGCCAGGAGCAACCTGGGGTGCATAATCGTCCAGGAAATGTTTGACAGCAAAGGCTTTGAGCAGCCGGAGATAGCTGAAAAGGGAAGGGCGTGTGAAGCTTACGGCGCAGAGGTTTTGCAGCTTTCAGTAGGGCCAGAGCTATTTTATATGTTCCTCTTGGTGTTGGAAGACACAGGCTATTTTAATGCTTCCTTGTATACTCCTTTTTCCATTGCCGGTATAGAGACATTAGGCACGGAGATAGTGGAGCAGGTTCGAGAGCTTGTCGGCAAGGATCCAGATTACATAGTTAGTACTCATGCCGGAGGAGGTATAACTACCGGGACTGCTAGAGGTGTTCTGAAGGCAAAAAGCCCTAATACCAAGATAATAGGGGCAAGTGTGAATCTCCAGGGGCTGCACATGGCATCCGACAGGGATTTCAACAGAAAGTCTTTTACCACAGGGCATACAGGATTTGGAATTCCTTTTGCAGTTTGGCCTGATCGCTCCGATGTGCCTCGCAATGCGGCCCGAGTGCTCAGGTATCTTGATGGTTATGTGACTGTAACTCAAGGGTCTGTTTTTTACATTACCGAAGCTCTTGCCCAGCTGGAAGGTTTAGAGAGAGGCCCTGCCGGCAACACGTCCCTTACGGCAGCTTTTTCCCTTGCTCGTTCGTTGCCTGAGGACAATATCGTGGTTGTCAATGAAACAGAGTACACCGGAGCTGGAAAGCATCCTTATGCCCAACTGAACTTTGCGAAGATGATGGGCGTAGAGATTAAAAGAGGCAATCCAAAAGATGAACTGCCAGGCAAAAACATAATAATACCAGAGCGCCCAGAACAAATAGTTTGCTCTGAGGTGTCTCTAGAAAAACTTAGGGAATCTTACATAAAACATGCCTGCTCTAGCTTGGGTGAAGAAAAGAAGCTGTCTGAAGTTGACGTGGAGTTTTTGGCAGAGGATTCGAGATTGGAAAAAGAGAAAGTTTTAAAGCTCCTTGAGAAAAACGGCGTGAGGGTAGGGTGAAGCAGAATGCCTTCTAAGGAAGAGCGAGATTGGGGAGCGAGGAGGTGATGGAACAACTCTGTAGGTGTTTATGTATTTCTCCTACCTTGATCTTTGCAAGAGCCTTCAAGGATTATGAATGTATGTCTTGTTGACGAGATTGTTTAGTGATGTGTTATTATATTAAAATACAAAGAAATAGAACTAAAATACAGAAAGGCAGAAGGGGGCAATTGGATGCTTTGGA
>NZ_JACDOB010000006.1 GCF_017656375.1 Thermovirga sp. | reverse complement strand
CACCCTTCTGCCTATATTCCACTGTCAAGTTGCTCCACCTCGCCGCAGCCGTTCCCGCGAGGCGAAGGTAATAATAACCGGCATTACAAAAACTGTCAACACCTTCAAATAGACAGACTATTTCTGAAATTTATACTGGAGGTTTCCATTTGTTTACAAAAAAGTAGTCGAGCTTATTTATGTTATGCTTGGTGCGGGCTTTTAATCTCTCTTGCGATACAACAGGCAGGGTTTATAAATCACTCCTGCCTGTTGTATTATTTATCCAATTATCTATTTAATTATCTCCCTCGACATCGAGCTCTAAGATCCCCTCCTCAATGTCCAGATCCTCCACCGCGAGAGGCTCGTCTTTTTCCTTCTCCTCTTCATGAGGAGCTATAATAAATCCGCCACTTTGGGCCATTTTCCCCTTCACTTCTCTGGTTAACTCTGCCATCAACTCTGGATTATTTTTCAGATATGTAGCAACATTATCCTTGCCTTGCCCCAGAGTTTCCCCTTTATAAGAAAGCCAAGAGCCCCGTTTTGAGACAATCTCCATGTCTAGGGCCATGTCCAAAACAGACATTTCCTCAGGTATGCCCCTCCCATATATTAAAGATGCATGGGCCGTTTTAAAAGGAGGAGCTTGCTTGTTCTTAACTACCTTTATCCAGAGCTCGTGCCCAATGGTCTCTTCGCCTTTAGTCAAGGCCTTCCCTCTTTTAACTTCTATACGCACCGAGCTATAAAACTTAAGGGCTCTTCCACCTGTAGTGGTCTCCTGTGGTCCTCCATATCCCATCGTAGATATTTTAGCTCTCAACTGATTTATAAATATGACAATACAGTTACTCTTGGATATAGCAGACGTTAGGCGCCTCAAAGCATACGACATAAGCCTTGCCTGAAGCCCCACCTGACTGTCTCCAATTCTGCCATCAATTTCCGCCTGAGGCGTCAGTGCAGCTACAGAGTCTACCACAATCACATCCACAGCGCTGCTGCGAACCAATGTCTCAAGTATATATAGCGCCTGTTCTCCACTGTCTGGCTGTGAGACATACAAAGAATCAACTTTAACCCCCATAGCATTTGCCAAACGAGGGTCAAGGGCATGTTCTGCATCTATGAAGGCAGCTATACCCCCTGCCTTTTGGGCTTCCGCTATAGCATGAAGAGCTAGCGTAGTCTTACCGCTACCCTCCGGCCCAAAAATTTCTATTATTCTCCCCCTGGGGTATCCCCCTATTCCAAGAGCTAAATCTAACGACAAAACCCCCGATGGGATAACGTCTACATCAGAAGTCTTTTCCTCACCTAGGCACATAATAGCCCCTTCACCAAATTTACTCTTGATATCTCTCAAAGCTAAATCCAGCACATCTTCCCTCGTTACTTCTTTTTTCTGTTTAGCCTTGGCCACTATCAACTCACCTCCGGTTGATTAAGATGATACTTTGCTATAGGAGTATATATGGAACCTGTGCGTTTAAGCTCGCTTTTCATCAAAGTCACACCATTAACTTTCCAACTAAGTTGTCCTAAATCATGATCACTTATGGTTCTTATCAAATCCACAGGGACATCCGATGGAGATTTTACTCTGGCTATGGTTACGTGAGGATGAAAGGGTCTGTGCTCTCTTTCCAACCCTACAACTTCTGCAGCACCTTCAACTACCTCCACAATCCTTACAAGCTGATCTTCCTCTCCCCCAATCCCTAACCACAGAACTCTAGGTTCCCTAAGCCCTGGGAAGGCCCCAACACCTGCTATTTCCAAATCAAAAGGGCCTATTGTCTCCCTTGCAAAGGCATCTTGAAGGGCGTTTTCAAGCTTGATAACCTTGCTCAAGCTTATCTCTCCGCAGAACTTTAAGGTTATGTGCAAGCCTTCCCATGAAACCCATTTAAGTCTCGGTGCTAATATTTTTAGCTCGTCAATCCACCGGCTTATTTTCTTTCTAATTTTTTCTTCTAACTCGACACAGATAAAACACCTAACAACCTCCACCATACTCCCTCCTAATGGCTCGCCAAAGCTTCTCAAGCCCAAAAGCTACAGCCCAACTCCTTATGTTGGAGCGATCGCCAAAAAACTTCCTTTCAAAAGTTTCCACTCCTTTAGGAGTTGCTATGGCAAAACACACAGTGCCAACAGGTTTTTCAGCTGTACCCCCATCAGGCCCCGCAATGCCTGTAACAGAAAGGGCAAAAGAGGAACCAAAAAGAGCCTTTGCTCCCAAAGCCATTGCTCTAGCACACTGGCAACTTACAGCCCCGTATTTTATTATAATTTCCTCAGGAACGTTTAATATTTCTTTTTTAGAGTTATTGCTGTAACAAACCACTTCCCCTAAAAAGATTCTAGATGCACCGGGGACCTCAGTAAGAGCAGCTCCCAAAAGCCCACCTGTGCAAGATTCGGCAAATGACACTGTCTTGTGCTTTTTTTCTGCCTCAATCAAAACCGCCTCAGCCAAACTAGAAGCTCCTTGGGGCAAAATATCTTCCGGTATCAAACTTTGCACATAATCTACCGCGCCTGTCACAACCTCTGGCTTACCCCACAGAGACAGAGTAACACAGTTTGGTGAAGGTAGAATAGATAATTTTACTCCCTCAAAATCCAAGAGGCCCTTGACCTTATCTTTCAACGTACTCTCAGGCCAGCCAACAACCTTAATAACCTCTCTCACGTTCTCCCCTCTTGAGAGAAATGGCAACAAGCTCTCCTCCGCAATGGCCTTAAACTCCCTTGGGACTCCTGGTAAGGCAAAAATATGGGTGCCTTTATGATTGGCTTTAAAAGCCAAAGCTGAGCCTAGGGGGTTATAAATGCCTTCCGCTCCTTCTGGTATCATAGCCTGTTTACCCTTGGACATTTCCACAGCTCCCCTTATAGGGCCAGAATACCTCGCAAGTATGGGCGTATACAGGTCTTCCCTCAACATCAAAGGACTCCCCAAAAGCTTAGCAATAGCCTCTCTCGTTAAATCGTCATGAGTAGGCCCAAGCCCTCCAGAAAGAACGATAAGGCTCACCTTTCCAACCCATTGTTCTAAGTCTGATACTATAGCTTCAACTTCATCTGGCAAAACTTGAATAACCACAACTTCCCAGCCTATTTCTGAGAGTTTTCCAGCAAGCCAAGCACAATTGCCTTCTCTACCAATTCCAGCCAAAAGTTCATCCCCTACAGCAAAAAGGGCTGCCTTCTTCACGGGTTAAGCCTTCCTCCTTTTCGCTCTATTCTTATCCTGACAATGCAGGCAAAAATATCCAAAAGATTCCCCTAACCAACAAGTTGGCATATAGACCTGCGACAACATCGTCCGCCATAACACCTACCCCTCCAGGAAGCTTTTCTGCAGCATTCACAGGAAAGGGCTTTAATATGTCAAACACCCTGAAAAGAAATAACGCAGCAAAGGCAGCCCCTGGGGAAAAGCCAAAGAAGGCTATCCAGCTTCCTACTACTTCATCTATAACTACCTCCCCAGGGTCAAGATTTCCCCGTTCCTTTATATACCTATCAGCAGCAAAGACGCCCAACAAAAACACTCCAGCAATTATCCAAAGATTAACAGGATATATTATGTAAATCAAAAAGGCCACAAAGGAAGCGAGAGTGCCAGGCATGGACGTGAGGCAACCTAAACCAAAGCACGTAGAAACAACAGAATACCAGGACTCAATCTTCACGCTCTACTGCCTCCCCCGCCATATCATGTTCGTAAACCTCTTTTATTTTCACCTTCACAAAGCTCCCAGGTTGGAGGTTTTTATCAGATGCAATCTCAACCAAGCCATCCACTTCCGGAGCATCCCTATAAGTCCTTCCCCACGCTTTCTTGCCATCTTCTTCAACTTTATCCTCCACCAATGCCTCCAACGTTTTTCCTACGAATCTCTGTTGCCTCCTATAGGATATCTCAGACT
Organism: Thermovirga sp.; assembly: GCF_017656375.1. GTDB lineage: Bacteria > Synergistota > Synergistia > Synergistales > Thermovirgaceae > Thermovirga. Next base: position 62,925 of record NZ_JACDOB010000006.1, on the reverse strand, counting down.
GAAGTTCCAAGATCTCAGAAGCTCTCCGTTCCCTCACAGAAACAGGCACTTGCTCGGGCATTAACGCCGCCTTTGCACCTTCTTCTTCGTAAAAAGTAAAAACTCCAACACGATCCAATTGGATTTCCTCTATAAAATCCAAAACCTTACTATGATGCTCTTCCGTTTCACCGGGAAACCCTGCCATAAAAGTAGTCCTTAAGGTGAAATCCGGATCTAGCTCCCTCGCCACTTCAAAGGGCATTCTCAGATCTTTTTCTGAAAAAGCGCCCCTGTTCATCTTGGCTAATATTTCAGGGTCTACATGTTGAAGTGGCATATCAAGGTAATTTAGGAAAACATCGCTTGAAACTACCGCTGAAATAATATCTCTATTGACTCTGGCAGGGTGAAGATAAAGCAAGCGAAACCAAATTTTCGAACCACTAAACTTATCGTTCAGAACTTCTATCAACCTCAACAAATGGGATTTCCCGTCCCAGTCCATCCCATAGGCAGTCAAGTCTTGTCCAACAAGGCATATCTCACGGGCGCCTTGCTCTACCAAAAACTCTGCTCTGCTAAGTATCTCGTTCACTGCAAAACTTCGTAAAGGACCTCTTATGGAAGGTATCATGCAGTAAGAACAATTGTTACTGCAACCTTCGCTTATTTTAAGATATCTGCTCCATACAGAGTGACCTGGAAGCACTTCCTGGAAAGCTTCTCCTGCGGAACTTCCCATATCGGCTAGCAAGGCCTCCCATTGTCCAGCCTCAGCCCAAAAATCTACCATGGGCAACTCTTTTTTTAATTCTTCTCCATATCTATTCAGAAGGCAACCCACTACCCCTATTTTCTCCAAAGAGTAAGCTCTTTTCAGTTCCTCTAAATCCAGGATAGCATCTATACTCTCTTCTACTGCAGGTTGAATAAAACCACAGGTATTTACTATGGCTATTTGAGCATCTTCCATCTTCTCTACAAGAGAAAATCCTGCTCCTTTGAGCACTCCTGCCAAAGTCTCACTATCAACCTGATTTTTTGCGCATCCAAGGCTCAAAATGAATACTTTCTTCTCAGTCATCTCACATCTACATCCTTCTCATAGTTCCATCAGGGAGGTATTCGTAAGTTACTACCTCGCCTTTTTGTCCTATCTTTTCCTTCAGCTCTCCATTCCAAAGATTCTGGACCGCACCAGCATTACCATACCTTATGTTAACAGGGATATCGACTAGGACGTCCTTCTTTTGTCCCTTCTTAAGGGTTCCCTGAAAAATCACTTTTTCCCCTTTAGTTATCCTAATCCAGCAAGGTCCATCAAACTTCATGGTTAAAAGCTTTTCCTGCTTTACCGGATCCTTTTGTCGGTCCTGTTTTTTCTCTACCACTTCGACGTTAGGCTCAACTTGCTCTGTTTCTATTTCCTGCGGTAACGAAGCCTCTTCAGCGTTTACACTTTTAGACACAACCATATCATCTGAAGAGGCGATATCTGCTACGGGAGTAACGGATTTGGCCGTTGAACTATTTTTCTGTTCTAACACCAATTTGGATTTCATCCTGATCTGTTCCCTTTCCTGCCAAACCATAAAGCCCGAGGCCACTAGTAAAATAAGCAAAGCGCTATAGATCCACCACCTTGATGGTTTTCTGAAGCGCTTCTGTGGAGGCATGTAATCGACCATTTTTTCTAAATTTTTGTTTTCACGCTCTGCCGCAAGGGAATTTAGCAACTTCTCATATTCAGAATAAAGCCCTTCAGCATTTATGGCTTTGAGATATGTTTTTATAAATCCTTTGACATAGATTATTCCTGAAAGGATCTTAAGATTCCCTTCCTCTATAGCTTCTAGAAAGGCCTTTCGTATCTTGGTTTTCTTGTTTATATCATCAAGAGTCAGCCCCAAAGATTCCCGTTTCTCTCTTACTCTTTCACCAAGCTCTGCAGCAACCTTTCTCTCATCTTCCACTTCTTTTCGCCTCCACAGCTATTTTTTTTAACAGCCTAGCCGTATCAGATGGCGACGAAGCTTTGAAAATCGTGCTGCCCGCCACCACCACGTCGCAGCCTGCCTTCACCACCTCTCCAACATTTTGAGGCGTCACTCCCCCATCCACCTCTATGAGATAGTCAAAGGATCCGGCTTTCTTCCAGCACGACAAGGCTTTGACTTTTGACAAAACTTGAGGGATGAAGGACTGCCCCCCAAAACCTGGATTCACCGACATCACAAGCACAAGTCCTACCATCGGGAGCACAGGCTTCAACCACTCCACAGGTGTAGCTGGATTAATACTCACCCCGGGGATACAGCCTCTTGCTCTTATCATCTCAATTAACCTATGCAAGTGAGGAGCCACTTCCACATGTACAGTTAATATATCGGTCCCTGCCTCAGCGAAGACATCTATAAACTGCTCCGGGTTTTCAACCATTAGATGGGTATCTAAAGTCACTTCTGGCCACTCTTGCCTCATCCTCCTAACTAGATCGGGGCCATAAGAAAGGTTCGGAACAAAATGGCCATCCATTATATCTACATGGAGCAAATCGTATTCTCCCGAAAGGCCCTCCACCGCCTCGGCCATCCTCAATGGATTTGCCGAAAGCACAGAAGGAGCTATTAGCACTTCTCCATCATTTATCGATAACGATCTTGCCATACGAACTGTCCTCCTAGATAAATAGTCACTGCTGCATCTCCCACAAAGGGTGCATCAATAGATATATATTCTCCAGAATTAACTTGCCTTTTCAAAATCGTCTTGACTCCCTTTTTGTCAATGAGCTCAATTTTCAATTCCATAGGTTTCGCCAACGGAGGAACCTGATACCTAATCTTTGCAATCTTTGTAGATTCTTTAGATTCTTGGCCAGAAGGGCTCCCTGTAGATGTTGCGCTTGTAGGCGCACCAGCACTTTCTTCTTCTTTTTCAACTTTTGAAGGTTTGCTGTTAGATACAACACTTTCAATTTTTTCTGGCTCTTTCTTAGGCTCCTTTAGTACGGTCTTCTTCTCAGGAGTACTTGGCTTTTTTGAAGTCGCCACATAAAGGACAACAGAGCTACCTTCAGCAACCTCCACTCCTGGCCTTGGAGCCATATCCATAACCATGCCCGGAGGAGTTAAAAGGGTGTAACGAAACTTGACCGCACCAACCCTAAGTCCGCTTTGTCCCAAAATTTGTCTTGCAATTTTTTCGCTTCTATCTAAAACATTAGGGACCTTAACCTTGCCATCGACCCGGCTTGGCCCAAGGCTAACCAACAAGTCAATAGGCTTATTCTGTGGCACCAACGCCGGAGCCGCAGGGCTTTGGGCAATGACAACACCAGCTGGTCTTGCGTTACTATGAATTCTCACTATTTCTCCTACAACAAACCCCTTTTCTTTAAGCAAGGTCACACACTGGCCATACTCCATACCTCTCACGTCTGGCAGAGGTAGCCTTGCCCCTCCACGACTCACTTTCAGTATTACAATTTGCCCCTTTTTTACCATGCTTCCGGCTTTGGGCCACTGTTCGACAATAGTGCCCTCTGGCTGCACAGAATCAACTTCGTCTATTCTCAGCTTTATTCCCTTTCCCTCTATGAGCGAAGCCGCATCAGCAACTTTCATTCCCTCTAAGTTTGGAACCGCTGCATCCCTGAATCCCCAAAAAACTGAGTAAATGGCGAAAGCCCCTGAACCTATTATTACCAAAATAGTTACAAGCAAGGCTATTTTTACAATACTGCGCATTACTTAACCTCCTAAGGGCGTTTTTTAAGAACTGCCATATAAAACCCATCAACCCATGGCAAAGCTGGCCAAATATAATACCCCCAAGGCCTGCCGCGTCTCGCATAATCATATGGTCTACTCAACGGAATTTCAACTACACCAGACACCTTCCCTGCAGCCTCACCCACCACCAATTCATTTTCAGCTCTAAGCAAACTACATGTTGAATAGACTACTTTACCTCCAGGCTTCACCATCTCAAGAGCCCTACAAAGCATGGAGCCCTGCAACGCAGAAAGATGCTCAAGCTTATCTTTATTCTGACGCATTTTCCCATCTGGATGTCTCGCCCAGGTTCCGCTGCCACTGCAAGGAACATCTACAAAGACCAAAGAAGGCCTTTCGTCTGGTTCAAGCTCAAGAGCATTTCCTCTCTTAAGAACAATGGATCTCTTCTTTAATTTAAGTCTTTCTAATTCTCTTTCCGCTGCACTTATTCTCCCTTGAGACAACTCCCAGGCCTCTATGGGAGCATCTCCTAAAATTTGGGCAATTTGCGTTGTCTTTATTCCCCTTCCACAACACATATCAAGGATTAGCCCCCCTTCGTAATTCGACGCAACAACTTCCGCCACCATCATAGAAGACTCAGTTTGGGGTGTCACCAATCCTTCGCTGTAACCATATAGGTTAGGGGGAAAAACAGACGAAGCCATCCTCAAGGAGTAATCAATCATAGGAGATTTCCAAACCTTGTATCCCGTCTCCCTTAGTTTAGATACAATTTCATTCTCATCTGCACCTGGAGAGACTCTCAAGGAAACATAAGCTCTCATCGTCATGAGTTTCAAAAGTTGCCTAGCTTCCTTCCTTCCCCAATTATCGCTCAAACTGGTCCCCACCCAATAGGGGACTCCGCACGCAAGGCACAAATCCTTCAGCTGAGGACTGCTTAAATATTTCTTAAGATCCTTTCGCGCTTCTCTTGCTGCTCTCCTAAGAACGGCATTGACCACAGGAACCTCTTTTCTGAATCCGTTCTTTTTCACAAACTCAACCAAAGCATTCACCAACGAAGCCACAGGGAACTTACGCAACTCTGCTATGCCCGCAATACCTAAAACCACAGCATCTCCTGCTGCCGGAGAAAACTCCCTAAGCGGCCGCCCCGAATATTTCTTCGCCAAGTGCTTCCAGAAAATAGCCCTACGCATAGCCCCATACACCAATGAAGCAGCTAAAATCCTGTCTCCTTCAGGAAGATCATGAGATTTTTTCCTCAAAACTTCGCTGGCAAAAGAACCTTCGTTTATTTTCCTCCAAACAGCAAGGGCCGCTTCTATACCTCTCATTAATCCAAAACCTCCACCTTTAAAGGTTCACCTAATGTCCGAGTCCTTATAAATATCTCTCCCGGCACCAAAAACCTCATACTCCACACGCCAATCTCCCTAGGCTTAACTTCCGCTCCGGCTATAACTATGTCATCAACTTCCGCTAAAGTGGTAATATGGGCTTGAGCCAATCGGCTCATATAAGGCCCTAACAACCATGAAACTGAGATGGCTAACAAAACAGTCCATAACCCAAGGCTATCAGTAGCTATGAGAGCTAAAATAAAGATCAAGGAAGACAAAGTGTTGACAACCACTATAGTGGTGCCACACCTTGCATGTATAGCTAAACCCTTCTCGCCTCTTTTTAACCTAGCCAAGGCCTCTGATGCCGCAGATAGGGCAATTGCAGGTGAAACTGGCCCATTTACAGAAAAACCCTCTTCCGTAGATATACCAGAAAGCATATCTATTCCATATCTTTCTTCTATAACATTAATGGTGGCATGTTCAAGGGCATGGTTTTTCCTGACTTTCTTGTTAGACATAACCTTAAAAAGCTCTTTAGGACCTATAAAGAGCCAAACTAAAGATTTTGCCGCAAAACCTAGGGGAATAAGGATAAAAAGGAGCAGAGCAAAACCCAAAAATAAAACACCTAACCAGGGCATAACAAAAAGAAATAAAATCCCAAGAATCAAAAGAGGCATAACTATTTCCTCCTAATCTGAACAAACCAAATACTTTACCAACCCCAAAGGAACATAATAGGGTGACATCCGCCACCCTATTATACTATCACCATTCATAGGAGCATAACGCAAGAGCAAAAGCGCTATAAACCTTCTCACTAGTCGCTGCGCATCCCCCTCAACATGATCAACCTTAGAAGCTGCATAGCAGCCATAACTGTAGCTGCCACATAAGTAAGAGCAGCAGCATCTAATACCTTCTTCGCTCCATGAAGTTCGTCCTGCGTAAACATACCAGTCCCCGCAAGAACTTTGATTGCCCTGCCACTGGCGTTAAACTCTACAGGCAACGTAACCAAATGAAATACAAGAACCCCAATAAAAAACAAAATCCCTATATCCATCATCGTGGGTGAACCAAACAAAAACCCTATAAAAAACAAGGGAAAAGCCAAACCCGAGCCAAGATTCGCCACTGGCACGACCATGTTCCTTAACCTAAGAGGCGCATATCCATCCATGTCTTGCAAAGCATGTCCTGCCTCATGGGCTGCTATGCCTATAGCCGCTATGCTTGGGCTATTGTATACTCCTTCAGACAGCCGCAACGTCTTAGACCTGGGATCATAGTGATCCGTCAGGTTGCCTGGCACAGGTTCAATTGCCACGTTCCTCAAACCAAAACTATCAAGGATCATGCGGGCTGCTTCCTGCGCCCTAATTCCTCGCGTGGTGGCAACCCTACTGTATTCAGCATAAGCCCCCTTCACCTTCATCTGTGCCCAAAACGCCAAAAAGAGAGCTGGCAAAAGCAATATAATTGTAGGGTCGAAAAAGAATGGGAAAAGCATATAGACACCTCCATTCATAAAAAATCCAAACTCTTCGCTCTGCGTAATTTTACATCACACAGCAAGTTTAGTCAATAAAAGTCAAATTATTTTAAGTAGAATTGCCTAATATTTTCTACTACCCATTCCTGTTCTTCTGGCTTGATCTCAGGAAACATTGGAAGGGCCAGGCTTTCCTTGGAAAGCATCTCCGCTACAGGAAACTGGCCTTGTTTGTACCCAAGGTATTCAAAACACTTTTGCATATGTAGTGGTACTGGATAGTAAACTCTAGTAGTTATGCCTTTGCCTTTCAAAAACTCCTGCAAATCATCTCGTCTCTTGCAACGAACCACATATTGGTGATACGTGTGATGGTTATTTTCTTCAGTCTCAGGCACAGCCACCCACTCTTCTAATCCTTTCTCAGCAATCAACAGATTATAGCGAGCCGCTGCTTTCCTTCTCTCCTCGTTCCAAACCTCAAGATGTTTTAACCTGACTCTTAATATGGCAGCCTGTATGGCATCTAATCTGCTGTTTATGCCTATCTCTTCATGCATGTACTGAGAGCCTGCCCCATGAACTCGAAGTCTAGAAATCCTATCAGCAAGTTTTTCACACCTTGTTACTACCATGCCTCCATCTCCATAAGCACCAAGATTCTTGGTAGGAAAGAAAGAAAAACACGCCAAGTCACCTACCGTACCAGCTTTAACTCCTCTTTCTTCTATAAACCGAACGGCACCAATGGCTTGTGCTGCATCTTCTACCATAGTTTTTCCAGGTGCAACCTTCCTTATCTCCTCCACTTTAGCCATCTGACCAAACAGATGAACAGGAAGAATTACTTTAGTTCTTTCCGATATGGCTTCCTTTATGCCTTCAATGGAAATATTGTATGTCTTGGGATCCACATCCACAAAAACTGGCCTAGCACCCAATCTGGCTATGCAGCTTGCAGTTGCAAAGAAAGTGTATGGTGTAGTTATAACTTCATCTTTTTCCGAGACGTCCAGCGCCATGAGAGCTAAAAGCAGCGCATCAGATCCAGAGGCACAGCCTATGGCATGTTCAACCCCTAAATAAGAAGCTATCTCCGCCTCGAATTTTTCTACCTCCGGACCAAGGATAAAGTGCTGGCTTTCAAGTACTCTCTCTATTGCCTCTGCTATTTCCCCTTTTACTCGCTTAAAATTCCTTTTCAAATCAAAAGAAGGTAACGCTCTTTCTGGCATATAAAGTCCTCCTTTGCAGATCTTGAAATCTAATGATGTTAATTATAGCCTCTTCAAAAGTAATTTTCCCTTCCCTTTTCTACATTTGGCAAAAAAAACGGTGGGAATATTTATTCCCACCATCCTGACCAACCAATCTATATCAGTTTGCAAGAATTATTCTTCAGGTTTTTTGAGATCCAACAAGGATAGCTTCAAATGCTCTCTCATGAGCTCTACAGCTTTAGCTTTATCTCGCATTTTTAGAGCCTTTACTATCTCTTTATGCTGGTCAATACTGGGGTTGTCCTCTATATCGTAGAACGGGTCATAGAACATGACATAAGCATTTGTTCTCGCCAAAATGTTCTCTATATATTCGGACAAAACCCTATTACCGCTGGAATCAGCAATTATTCTGTGAAATTCCTCATTTACCTCCAAATACAGCTCAAGGTTCTTCTCCTCAAACGCCCTTACTTCCTCTGCTATGGTATCCTCAAGCCTGCGGATAGACCTCTCGGTAATATTCTCCGCAGCCAAACCAACTGCCAAGCACTCCAAGGCCTCTCTCACTACGTATGTGTTCTCCATTTCCTTCCTGCTTGGAGATGCCAAACGGGCTCCGCTATTAGGTATTATCATAACGAGACCTTCACTCGCCAGTCTCCTTAACGCCTCTCTCACAGGAGTACGACTGACTCCCATCTCCGCTGCTATATTTACCTCCGGCAATCTTTGGCCAGGCTTCAACTGCTTTGTTATAATTCTGTGTCTAATTTCATGATATACGTAATCTGCCGAGGTAGTATATAATCTTGGCTCTCTAATGACACTCTCCCCCCTTCAATTTAACTTAAGATATTCAACTTGCACGCTTATCAGACATATATTATTTAAGATTTATGATACCATTTTACATACGTGCACACAACAGTTTAAAACGCACATTCGAGGAGGTAAATGATGAGGCTTATAGTTTTAATTCTTTCCATCGCAACTTTAGTTTTTTTCGGCCATGGAATCGCAGGCCTTTGGGGATATTTGGTAGGAAGGCCCGATCCTTTCAGGATAGCATGGGGACTATCTGGAGGCTTTATATGTGCAGTGGCTGCAGTCTACCTGTGGCATCGCTATATAGTCGCACTATTGCATGACGAAAACAAAAAATCTAAAGGAAATGAACCTTAATCGGCTTGGATGCGCCAATATCCACTTCATGCTATTTACCCAACACGGTTACAGCCTCCTCCATAAGCTCAAAAACTTTATCTCTAATTTCCCAAAGATCGTGTCTGCGCGTGCTAGCACACAACTTCCCATCGTCATCGCATATCAGGCATTTTCTTGGAGGGCATTTTATGTCTTTCCTGCTAATTGCACCACTTGCAGTCAGCACATCTATATCCAGTATTCTTCCCCATTCATGAGCTTCCTCTAAATCTATAGCTATGGTTTTGGCCTGAAAAGCATCAATACAAGTGGTTCCTACCAATGCGGCAGGCCCCATCCCATTTTCCAGCAACACTCTCGTAGTAACTTTTCCCCCAATCTTTTCTATCTGGCTCGCATAAACCTCAGAAATTTTCTCAACCAAAAACCTATCTCCCTTTACGCTCTTTGGATAACCAGGAACGTTTAAAGAAACCTGGGCCACCACATCTACTTTAGTAAGCAACCATCTTTGCAACCTATACCTGCCTTCCCGACCTTCTAGAACACGATCAAGTGCGTTCACCTCTTACCTCCATATCCTAGCAAGAACTTTCGCTACTCTTTCAATATCGTTCACACCTAAACTGCTAACAGATAGGCGCACAGAAAAAGTTTCCTTCTTATCTTTGGTAAAAAGTCGTCCAGGTACCACTAATATATCTTCTGAAAGAGCCAAGTCATACATGCGCTCGTCAGAAAAGCCTGGAAGAGTAATCCAAAGGTATATACCTCCCCGCGGCTCTTCCATTATCACTTTAGGCAACTGCTCTTTAAGGGCACGCACCAACTTCTTCATTCTTTTAGATATCTCATTTCTTGCCAAATCGAGACTGTGTTCAAGTAACCCCTCGGACAAAAAGGCAGCAACTACATATTGCACCAACGAGGAAACAGTTCCTGCTGTACAGCCCAAGGCAGAGTGAAATACTTCTTTCAGCTGATTGGGGATCAACACATAACCATGCCTTAAGCCAGGAAAAAGCAATTGGCTGAAAGAACCAAGATAGATAACTTTTTCTGCATTTTCCATGGCTTTCATTGCAGGAACAGACCACGCACCATATCTTAATTCTCCGTAAGCATCATCCTCTATTATCCAAAAACCTCTTTCCTTGGCAAGGCATAAAATATTTCTCCTCGTTTCGTAACCCATGGTTCGACCAGTTGGATTATGGAAACTAGGTATCAAGTAAAGAGCATCTTTTTCCGTCAGCCTGCTGCAAACATCCAGCATGGCCTGGGCATCCATTGGGACAGTTTGGGCTTTTAACTTCAGTTTCGTCAACATGGGGAATATATCAGGATAGGTTAGCTCTTCAACCCAGACGCATTGAGTCGAAACTTCCGCAAGGGACATTAGAGATAAAAATAGGCCTTGTTGCCCTCCGGTAGTCACAACCACATCCTCCCATCTTGCAGGAATTCCTCTAGAAGCTGCATGTCTGACTAAAGCTTTCCTCAATTCCGGCAAGCCTGCCAATGGAGGTGGAGTTAAGGATAGAGCCCCTTTTTCATATATTATGTCCCTGCTTATGGAGCCTAGTTGTTTCCATGGGATCAAATCCACTGATGGGACCCCACTTGCCAGATCCCAGGTCGGCCCCTCTGGTTTGGGCAACTCTAAAGAACGTTTCTTCTTAAAAGCTACAAAGGCCCCTTTTCGCCCTCTCTGCTCTATATATCCATCATCTTCCAGTAGATCATAAGCCAACACTACAGTATTACGGCTGACCCCAAGGGTTCTAGCCAAAGCCCTTGAACCAGGAAGGCGCATGCCTATTTGTAGACTTCCTGACTCTATCATCCTTCGCAAATGATAAGATATTTGCTTATAAAGAGACACCTCAGAGGACCGATCCAACGGAATTTCAAGCACAAAGAAACAGCTCCTCCATAGCACTTTTGTTTTAAAACTTTCAATACGATTATAAAGCAGAAAAGATCTACCTAGGAAAGATTCTTAAATATATTTATCAATCTGCCCATGTCTTCCTCCCGACCTATGGTGACCCTAAGCCAAGTTTTATTTCTCTTATCCCCTTCTGTTTCAAAGGCGGCTGGGTTTAAGAATTTGACTTCAAGTCCATTTATCCTAAGAGATTCCCTTATCGTTCCTATGTCACAGCAGGATTCAACGAGGGCAAAATTAGCTGCACTGGGATAAGCCCTCCAACCCGGAAGCTTGCTGACGTCGGCTATAAACCTGTCTCTAGTGCACCTTATGCCCTCCACTCTATTTTCCATCCATTCTTTGTACTTCAAAGCTATCAAGGCAGCCTCCTGAGATATGATGTTAAGATTGAAGGGGGAACGTACCCTCTCCAAAGCCTTGCGTAGGTTCAAAGAGGTAAAGGCATAACCTATCCGCAACCCTGCCATTCCCCAAGCTTTTGAAAAGGTCCTCAATACAACCAAATTGTCAGGAAAGTCGCAAGACCCGTAAAAATCCAAAATAGAGTCATAACCAAATTGGACATAGGCCTCGTCCACCAACACTACCCCCGGCGAAAGCCTTATCACCTCTTTTAAGAAATCCAATGGGAGACTTTTCCCTGTGGGGTTATTAGGCCTATCCAATAAAACCAAATCAGGGGAATAAGAAGAGAGGCAATCTAGAAATTTTTCTTCGTCAAAAGAAACTTCTCCTGCAGACAGCTTAAAAGGAACAATTTTCTGCTTCACCGGGAAAATCTTACAAAGATAGCAATATTGAGAAAAACAAGGCCTTAGCATCAAAACGTTAGAGCCAGGCTTAGTAAAAGCCAAAAACAGCATCTGTATTATCTCGTCTCCTCCATTTGCTACTGTTACATTATCTGCATCCAATCCCGCATCAAGCGCCAAAGCTTCTCTAAGTCTGCGATTTTCCATATCCGGATACCTATTGAAACTCAAGTCCTGCATCCTCATCCTAAGCTCTTCTTTCAAGGCAGGTGCCACATCGTAAGGGTTTTCGTTCTTGTCAAGGAAAACTCGAAGTTGTGAATTATCATTCAAAAAACCATCCTTCAACATAGCATTTGGCAACATTTTTATTTATCCCCCTATCTCTTTATCAGAATAACAAGTCATCCGATACGGACGAGAGTCTATCATCTTGTTATCCGCTCTGTCAATGAATTAAATTTTGGAGTCTTTACAAGCATACGCCAGCATGGTAATATTCTTGCTCAGTTAATTTTCTATCTTTTTATCAAGATAAATTACTACTATGAGGGTGGTGAACGATGAAAAGCATAAAATCACGCAAAATCGCAGCTGAAGCCAATAATCTAACCGTAGAAAACCGAGTAAAAGAGATATTGGACGCCATCAGGAATGTTGGCAAAAAAGCCTTATTAAAGTTTATAAAAGAACTTGATGGATATGACGGTCCCCTAAAAATAGAAAAAGAACAAATGGACAAGGCCCTTGAAGCCATCTCTGTTGAACTTAGAAGGAGTATAGAGAGGGCAATAAGTAATATACGGGCTTTTCATAAGGCGCAAAAAACCTTACTAAATAAAATGGCCCTAGACACAGAAAAAGGAATAACTGCCGGCATACGTTTTACTCCTGTGAACAGCACCGGCGTGTATATACCATCAGGGAGATATCCCCTCCCCAGCACAGTGCTAATGTCCGTTATTCCTGCTCAAGAAGCCGAAGTTTCACGGATAGTCGCTATCTCTCCGGCCAGAGGCAAAAAGGGGATACATCCTTCAATTCTCGCGGCTTTGAAACTCGTAGGGGTAGAAGAAGTATATGCCATGGGCGGAGCACACGGTGTAGCAGCATTAGCCTATGGAGTTGAGGGCATAGAACCGGTAGATTTCATCGCCGGCCCAGGCAACGCGTATGTGACAGAAGCCAAAAAACAACTCTATGGAACTATCGGAATCGATGGCCTGGCAGGCCCAAGCGAGGTGCTGATAATAGCTGACAACTCAGCTGATCCAAGCCTTGTTGCAGCAGACCTATTAGCTCAATCAGAGCATGACCCGATGGCCAGAAGTGTTTTATTCTCGACAGACGAGGCACTAGCTAAAGAGGTCTTAGAGCATATTGAATTTCACCTGAGAGCAATAGACCCTTCAGGCACTCTAAGAGCCTTTTGGGAAGGAAACGGCGAAATATACGTTGGAGACATTTATGAGGCAATTGAATTCGCCAATCAAATGGCACCAGAACACCTTGAACTAGCAATTGCTGATGCTGAGAACTACCTTGAAAAACTAAACTCATTTGGGGCAGCATTCATAGGGCACAATAGCGCTGAAGCTTTCGGAGACTACATAGCAGGAACAAACCACATACTCCCTACAGCAGGAACAGCCAGATGGAACGGAGCTTTGTGGACTGGAACTTTTATGCGCCCTCAGTACTTTCTTTCTATCGACGCTAGAGGTGCTGCGTCCCTAGCTGAAAGTGGCGAAATCCTCGCCCAGGAAGAAGGGCTTATGGCCCACAAATTATCAATGCAACTTAGGAGGAAATCCAATGACTAAAATCCCCTCTGGATGTCGCATATACAGCGGCCCTAAGGCCGCATCAATAGAAGCGGCCAGAAATACCTTTTTGAAAGTTTTTTCAGCCTTCGGCTACAAAGTTTTCTGCCCTTCAACCATACAGCTGCTATCGTCCTGCTGGAGTAAGCTGCCACCATCAATAAGGGAAAAACTTATAGTTCTCAACACTCCGTACGGAGAAGTAGCATGTCTTAGACCTGATTTAACGCTAACAGCCGTATCTTACATTTCCTCCCACTATGCACCACAGGAAAGGCCTCTGCGAATCTGTTATGCTGATAAAATTTTTTTGGGGCCAGAAGAGCCAGAAACAAATCTAGAGCATCTCCAGCTTGGGGCAGAATTAATAGGATGGGATGGCAATGGTGCCGATATAGAGATCATATCAATTATGCTTAAGGTGCTTGACCTGCTGGGGCACAATGATGCCCAGGTTGTCATTGGAGACACAAACATAATAGATTTCATACTCAAGAAAACTGCCCCAGATATAGCTCAATCATTGAGAAACGCGCTCCTTAGACAATCCCTTGCAGAGTATTACAGCATATTGGAAAGGCATCCTGTCCCCCAATTGAAGCTTTCACCCCTTTTAGCTCTCCCCACTTTAAAGGGAGAAACCACCATATTGGAAAAAGCTGAAAGGCTATTGCCAAAGGAAACACCTCTAGAAGACATAAAATACGTGATTTCTTCATTGGAAAAACTGGGATATGCAAAGCGCATCGTGGTGGATTTTGCTCTATCCAGAAGGCTTAACTATTACAGTGGCCCTGTCTTCGAGGTCTACAGCCCAAGATCCAAGAAGCTTTTAGGCGGAGGCGGGAGATATGACGCCCTTCTAACGTCTTACGGCATTATTGGACAAGCTATAGGATTCGCTCTAGACCTGGAGGGTATAACTCAAGCAAAAGAATCAAACACAACCTCAAACTGGGTAATGATATGGGCTGGTAAAGCCAGCCCTAAAAATGCCATGGAAAAAGCCAACATATTGGCAGATAGAGGTTTTCACGTAGAGTTAAGCTGGACAAACAATAGGCAACAATCCATTGATCTGGCAAAAAGGCGTAAGTTTAGATGGTGGCTCAGCATTTCTCTAAACAAGATATACGATTTGGGAAATGCTTGCGAGTACGACCTTGCTGAGTGGTTGGAAAAGGAGGAGAGAAAATGCTGACTTTTGCTCTCCCAAAAGGTAGGATGCTAAAAACATGCATAAAGTTACTTAAGGAAATGAACATACCATGCGTAAACATCGAAAACAGAGGTAGAGCCCTTGTTATAGAAGAAGAGGGAATTAGATACATCTTGGTAAAACCTATGGACGTACCAACTTATGTCCATCACGGGGCTGCCGATGTTGCCTTTGCAGGTAGCGATGTAATATGGGAGAGCGGCGCATCACTGGTAGAAATAACAGATACTCAAGAAGGGTTGTGCAGGCTGGTAATTGCTGGCCCTCAAAGCCTTGTTAATCTCTTCCTAAAACACAAAAGCAGTCTAATGGGAATAAGGATAGCAACAAAATATCCTAATATAACCAAACAGTACTTCTCTTCCATGGGTATCCAACCAGAGGTAATCCCTCTTAAAGGTTCCATAGAATTAGCCCCCCTCCTTGGGTTAAGTGATGGAATATTGGACATCGTACAAACTGGAGAAACTCTTAGGGCAAACGGCCTGCAGGTAGTGGAAGAGGTAACACAGGTATCGCTGCGAATAATTGCAAACAACAAAAGCGTGCACGAACACTGGGATAAGCTTGGCAGATTCCTGGAAAAAATCAGGATTTTGAAGGAGAGGAAGCGCTTATGATGGAAATAACCAAAAGACAGACAAAGGAAACAGACATATCTATAGGTTTAAGCCTTGAGCCCGGTCAAGTCAAAATAGATATACCCTGCTCCTTTTTGGCTCACATGTTGGAGCAATTGTTACACCATGCTGGTTGGAGCGGAAAAATAGAAGGTAAAGGCGATGTAGACATAGATTATCATCATCTGGTCGAGGACATAGGTTCAACTTTGGGAATTCATCTTAATAAAATCTTCTCAAAAAACAAGTATAAACGCTATGGTTGGTGTCTGCTGCCAATGGACGGGACTTTAGTCATGGTTTCCATTGACATGGGAGGAAGGGCTTTTTGCTCTTTTGATGCCATATTTCCCACCCCCAAGTGTGGAGATTTTGACACAGAACTCGTAGAAGAGTTTTTTAGGGCACTATCCAGAGAGGGCCGCATGACAATACATATTAAAGCCCTTTCTTGTGATAACTCCCATCACTTGGCTGAAGCCATCTTTAAGGGAATGGGCCTCTCCCTTGGCCAAGCCCTAACCCCTAGCCCTTTGGATCCAAGCACGAAGGGAGTATGGTCATGATAGCCATAATAAATTACGGTGCAGGAAACATTGGCAACATACTGAGGGCTTTAAAATTCATTGGTAAAGAAGCCCTTGTAGTAGAAAAAACTTTTGATTTATCACATAAGGTAGAGATTATACTGCTTCCAGGTGTTGGCTCCTTCGCTCCAGCCTCAGAAAAACTGAAAAAAACCGGCTGGTTTGATTTCCTAAAAGATTGGGAAGAAAAGGGGAAACCTATCTTAGGCATATGCCTTGGCATGCAGCTTCTATGTGAAAGCAGCACCGAAGGCAACTACTCCGAAGGGCTAGGAATATTTGAAGGGACAATAAAAAAACTAGTAAATGTTCCCAAATTACCCCATATTGGCTGGAACGAAGTTAAGTGGATCAGTAACTTCACTTCTCCGTGGGGAGAAAGCTCCAAGGAGGCATATTTCTACTTTGTTCACTCTTATGCCCTTGAGGTTACGAACAATACAACAGGAATAACTACATATGGAGAAAGTTTATTCTCTGCCATAATACAAAAACCTAACGCCATAGGCTTTCAATTTCATCCCGAACGAAGTGGGGGAAAAGGCCTATCTCTTTTGCGTTGGGCAATTGAGGAATTGGAGGAATAGTCATGGAAATATTCCCAGCTTTAGACCTTTTTGAACATAAAGTCATAAGGTTATACAAGGGAGATTTCAACAAAGGAACTATATACAGCCATAATCCCATAAAAACCGCTGAAAACTTTGCATTGCAGGGAGCTCGGTGGATCCATGTAGTGGATTTAGAAGGGGCTAAAAAAGGCACTCCCACCCACCTGGATCTATTGGAAGAATTTGCAAAGATGGAACTTAAGATACAGTTCGGAGGAGGCTTAAGAACCTTTAAGGACATAGAAAACGCCCTATCAGCTGGAGCTACTCGCGTAATGGTAGGTAGTCTGCTCTTCAGGGACAAATCGACTCCCAACGTACTATTTGAGAAATTCAACGACAGGGTGGTACCTGCTGTAGACGTCAAAAATGGCATGGTCTCTACTCATGGTTGGGAAAAAACCAAGAATTTACACCCCCATGAGATAATAAATTACTTAGTGTCTATTGGCTACAGAACGTTTCTTGTTACATCAATAGATAGAGACGGTACTTTAAGAGGGCCGGAGGTTCGTCTTTACAGAACCATTATTTCCGGGACAAAAAGCAAAGCAGAAGTAATAGCTGCAGGGGGAATAGCCAATATTTCTGATATAACGAAACTCAAACTTGAGGGGCTTAATGGCGTGGTATTAGGAAAATCTATATACGAAGGGAAAATAAACATAAAAGAAGCCTTGGAGGTTGCTAAGCGATGTTAACTAAGCGCATAATTCCCTGCCTCGACGTCAAAAATGGACGGACTGTTAAAGGCATAAACTTTAAGGGTTTAAAGGATGCGGGGGAGCCCGCGGAGCTGGCGCTTACTTACATGAATGAAGGCGCTGATGAAATTGTGTTTCTGGATATTTCAGCCTCCAATGAACGCCGGAAAACAATGGCTCAGTGGGTAGAAAAAGTAGCACAACGTATTTTTATTCCCTTCACAGTTGGCGGAGGCATAAGCTCCGTGGAAGAAGCAAAATTCATCATAAGCCTCGGAGCAGACAAAATTTCTCTCAACACATCAGCTGTAAGGGAACCTAACTTGATAAAAGAATGCTCCCAGCTTCTGGGCAGCCAAGCCGTAGTCCTGGCAGTGGATGTCGCCTTCAATGGAAAAAAGGGACGTTACGAGGTCTTCGTCAACGGCGGCACTACCCCCACAGGCCTTGAAGCTATAAGCTGGATCAAAAGAGGCGTGTCGCTGGGTTGTGGAGAAATTTTACTAACATCTATAGACAAGGACGGAACTAAGGATGGATATGACTTAAGGCTCATCGCTGAGGCAAGTAATTCAGTAAATGTGCCCATAATCGCCTCGGGGGGGGCAGGAAAGAAAGAAGATTTTCTTGAAGCCATAAAGGCTGGAGCTGATGGAGTCTTAGCGGCATCAGTTTTCCATTATGACCAGATAAAAATAAAAGATTTAAAAAAATACCTCAAATCAGAGGGAACACCTATCAGAGAGGAAGAGTGCTATGGGTGCACAAATAGAAAAAATTAAATTTGACGAAAAAGGACTAGTACCAGTCGTAGTCCAGGATCAAGAGACCGGTCTAGTTCTAATGATGGCGTGGACCAATAAGGAAGGGGTTCTTGAAACACTTAAGCGAAAAGAGTTGGTGTTTTGGAGCAGGTCAAGAGGAGAATTATGGCGCAAAGGAGAAACTAGCGGCAATGTCATGAAACTCAAAAAACTTCTGGTGGATTGCGACGGCGACACTCTACTGGCTCTGGTGGAACCTCAGGGGCCGGCATGTCACACAGGAGAAGTTTCTTGCTTTTTCAGATCTATTGAAGGAGAGATTCCTCTAATAGAAGATAACATTACGTTCTTACATCGTTTATTGTCTACTTTAAAACTCAGGAAGAGGGTGATGCCAAAAGGAAGTTACACTGCCAACTTATTTTCTTCGGGGATAGAACGTATAGCCCAGAAAATTGGCGAAGAAGGGGTAGAGACAGCCATCGCAGCGGCGACGGGCAAAAAGGGTCAAGTCATTTCAGAAATGTCTGATCTACTTTACCATTGCCTGGTAGCCCTTGTATACTTAGATTTGCCTTTGACAGCGATTTGGAAAGAACTTTCTTCTAGACATGGAGGTAGCAATGGCAGCTAAAAGAGCTCTGATCTTCGACGTTGATGGTGTCCTGGTGGACACTTCAAGATCTTTTCCTAACGTGGTTTTTACAGCAATACAATGGTGGAGCAAATACAAACTAAACTTACAAGTAGACTGCAGGCCTTTTGGGAAAGAGCACTACAAGGTAACCAAAAATCATCCTTCTTTTAACGACGATTACGATATAGCTTGGGCATTTCTCGCTTTCCTTGCCAGCAAAAGGATTAAAAGGTTATCTGAAAGTCGCATAAGCCCATTGGAGTGGGGAAACATTTTGTCGAGCTGCAAGCAAGGCGATCCCATCCCATGGGTTCTCTCTATGTTTGGTTCCGATATTCCCAAAAGAGAAGAAGTACGAAAGTTGTGTGAGGAAATCTACTTTGGTTCCAATACATTGCAGCACATCAACGGCAGACTCCCCCAAAATGTACGCATTAAGGGGCTATGGCATTTGGAAACTCCCAACATAACCACCCATTGGAGCAGCTTTTCTATTCCAGTAGGTATATACACTGGAAGAAGTCGTTCTGAACTTCAGCTAGCCCTCGAGATTCTGGGCTGGTCCGATTTACCCAAAGATCATTACATTACATCGGATATGGGAATTTCCAAGCCTTCCCCAGAAGGATTTTACGTCCTTTCACAAACATTGAAATTCGAAAACGTATACTATTTTGGAGACACTCAAAGTGATCTAGAAGCCTTTAAAGCTTACGGTAGAGGCAAATTTTTTGCCATAGGGAATTATCTGGCAAACCATCCCAATCATTTTAACAATTTAAAAGAAGCTTTGGATTTCTTACTTGCAAGGCAATTAAAATTATAACCGCTCATTAAAACAGCCTCTACCACTGGGATTTTTTTATCAATTTGGCTAAAGCTTCGGCTATGATTCTGTACCCTTCTGCATTAGGATGAATAAGATCACTTTTGAGACTTGGGTTGGAAAGGACCTCCCGTAGAACTTCTCCTTCATAAAGAGCGTTATATTTTTCTGCAACTGTTTCGTAAAAGGATGGGACCACTAATCCCAACCCCGGCTTAGGAACACCTATTATTACAAGGTCTGCAGGTGTAAATTTCACCGTTTCTGCCATGGCTGCCAGATCCTGCTCTATAAGTTCGTCAGGCCTTCCATGTAAGATGTCGTTGCCTCCATGGCATATCAGCACTAAGGAGGGATTATACTCTTCCAGAAGGTCTGAGAGCCTCTTAGCTCCCTTTGAAGCTAACTCTCCTGGAACCCCTGCATTTATTACCTCTAGCCCGAGCTCATCCTGAAGGAACTCAGGATAGGATTGCCCTTTGGGAGCGCCAGTTCCGAAGGTGAGGCTATCGCCAAAAGCTAAAATTAAATCTCCTTGTTTGAGAGGCATTATTTTTACTTTGGCCTCAGCCTCAACGGGGGCAAATGCTGAGATCCACAATATCACAACCGCAATAACGCAAACCTTGAAAGAAACCTTTATCCACTTCTCTGCCGTGGGACTCATAAAAGTCCCCTCCCAGCGGTTAATGGCGGCCTGTACTTTCCTTTATCTTTGCCAAAACAGACCCAGCTTTCTCAGATACCAGATATTCCCAAGTGGTCTCTGGTACCAACCTTCTTATATTCTCCCAATCATCTCTCCTTATCAGTTCCCTAACCGTAGAAGCTGACACAATTGTACCATCTCCCAGTGTCAACCTGGGTATTTCCACAAGGTCAACGCCTCTAGGAGGCAAAACCTCCTTCATGGCCTCATTATATGAACCAGTTACAGCACAATAAGGTTCTGTACCGACAAACCTCTTGGAAATTTGAAGGACTGGCACGAATAAATTGGCAAATAAAGTTACGTCGAGCCTGGCTTGAATGGAGGCAATCTTCTCCGCAGACGCATCTTTCATGAAGTAAGAAGGAAATGTGGCCGGAGAAACTGCATAGTCTCCACTTTTTATGACAGTGACGTTAGGTAGATGAGAGGTTCCTTTTTTCACCAATTCAATTCTGTGCTTGAAAGGAAACGACGAAAGGTCGGCTTCCACCACAACTACATACAGGTGGTCCACAGCTTTCGATGCCTGTTCTATCAAATACTGATGCCCTTTAGTAAATGGATTACAATTCACTACAACTGCCCCAGCAGTTTGTCCCTCTTTAAGTTCTTTCTTGTTTTCCAAAAGATATCTTTTAAAGTGGTCTACTCCGGGATGACCCATTTCTAAAACCGCTGCATAATCTTTGTATCTTGCAAGCTCCCTGAAACCAAAAGAACGGAATTTATCTGCTACGTCCGGTTTCGTAAACACAAAAAAATGAGTAATTCCTTTACTTCTTCCATATTCTATAAGTCGAGTTATTATGGTTCCTGAAAGGTTTGCTTCCCGCCACTGGGGGTCAATAGCCAGCATTTTTAAAACTTTACCTGAAAGGCTGCCTGTCGCTATTATATTGCCCGACGGATCCTCTACTATTACAGACGCATCAGGCCTTCCCTCATAAACCAGCCCCTGCTTTTCTAAAAAAGCCTTAATAGCCTCTTGTTCTTCCGACAACGGAGGAACAAGCAGATTAACGTTAACTCCTAACATGAGGTCCCCCTCCTTTTGCCTCTTTCGCCAGGGCAATATGTTCGCTAGTTGAGGCCCACTCTCTGGTCTTTATTACATCATCCCAATGAACCACAGCCGTACCCACCTTTGAAACAGCAATCCCAGCAGTTATCATAGCCAGTCTAGAAGTGACATCATAATCCAGGCCAGCTGCAATAGACAATGCCACACAAGCCACCACCGTATCACCCGCACCTGAAACATCGTATACTTCCTGCTCAAGGGCAGGGTAATGAAAACATCCTTCTTCACTAGCTAGCATCATTCCGTCACCGCCAAGGGTTAAAACCAAAGCATCAAGCTCTAGCTCCTTTCTCAACTTTAATGCAACTCTTTCGGCGTCCCGCAAAGTATCTATACGTTCACCGGACATTATCTCGGCTTCTTTCCTGTTAGGAGTAACCACCGTGGCACCACGATAGCCATTCTTCGCTGGTGGTTTAGGATCTATGACAACATTTATGTTTTGCTCCTTAGCCCATTGGATTAACCTAGAAGCCCTTTCATCCCCTATCATTCCTTTACCGTAGTCAGAAAGCACTAAAACCTTGCTGCCTGAGGCCTTCTCTTCCAAGCTTTTCCATAAAAGACTCTCTGATGCTTTTTCTAATATAAGTTTTTCCTCCCAATCTACCCTGACTATCTGCTGGGCTCGTGCCACAACTCTTGTTTTTCTAATGGTCTTTACATTCTCTAATGCCACAGAGCGGCTAAACCCGTAGCTATATTTCTTCGCCAAGGCCTCCAAGATATTACCTGCAAAGTCCCTCCCGTAAAACGTGACAAGCTCAGCATTCCCACCTAAACCTACAACATTGGCTGCTACGTTGGCCGCACCACCAGGCCTATATTCCTCTCGATGGACGTTTACAACTGGAACTGGGGCTTCTGGAGAGATCCTAGAGGCATCGCCCCATATATAATGGTCGACCATTGCATCTCCCACTACTATAACTGAACACTTAGAAAATAAACTTTCCATATTTGGACCTCACCTATTTCGAAGTTCCCGTCTTAATACCTTTCCGATACTTGAACGCGGTAAATCGTCCACAAACTCCACAACTCTTGGGACTTTATAGTGAGCAAGTCGTTCCTTGCAATAAGAAATTATATCCCTGGATTGAACGCTAGTGCCTGGTCTCTTTACGACATACGCTTTTACTATTTCTCCACTGACGGGATGAGCTATCCCTACAACGGCCGTCTCTGAAACTCCAGGAATTGACTGAATTACTTCTTCCACTTCTGCCGGATACACATTGAATCCCCCTACAATTATTATGTCGCTCTCCCTATCGAGTATGCTAAGATATCCGTCTTTGTCGATTTTGACTATGTCGCCTGTATTAAACCATCCATCTTTTATCCTTTCAGCAGTACGCTGAGCATCTTTGAAATACCCTTCAAAAACAGAAGGCCCCTTTAGCCACAAAACCCCTTCAGTTTCTGGATCTTTAATTATATTTCCTTCTTTATCCCTAATTTGCACCTCGTACCCTTTCAATATAGTGCCAACAGTGCCCAATTTCCTTGCTTTTTGTCCAGGGTTTATCGAAACCACAGGTGAGGTTTCGGTAAGTCCATAACCTTCAAGAACACCAATTCCTAATATCTTTTGAATCCGCTGGTCCAATAAGGGCGGGAATTTATCTCCTCCAGATACCAATATTCTCAAAGAAGTAGGTATCTCTGCCCCCCTAGCTATAGCGCCTAACATCAAAGCTATCATGGTTGGAACCGCAATTACAGCCGTTACCTCAGCCTCAAGAATGGCTGCCAAGGTGTTTTCTGCAGGCATAAAATTCGGCAGAATCAGCTGAGGAAAGCCTCCTAACAAGGGCAAAAGGCTACTAGTTGTAAAACCTAGGGCATGGAAATTAGGTAGCACATTTAAAAAGCGATCCCCCGGCTGTAATTCCATAAAATGATCTATAGATTTAGTAACATTATCCAGCAAGTTAGCATGTGTAAGGGGAACTGCCTTGGGGGAACCCGTAGTCCCTGAAGTATAAAAGAGGACCGCTGTTTCCGCATTAGAGGATCTATTAGGCCCCACTTTTACAGAAGGCAAAGGGCCTTCTAAAGGAGCAGTTATCGTCAAGATTCCCATCTTGGTAAGATCTTCGGCCGCACTTTCCATCCCCTCAGGCATGACAGCCAAAGACACACCTGCATGCTGTAGGTGCTTCGCCATGTTAAGCCTGCCTGCCTGCAAATTTAATGGCAATAACGTCCCTTTAAGACTCCAGACTGCTACAGCCAAGGATAAAAACAAAGGGCAATTGGGCATTATAACGGCCAAAACTTGCCCTTCACCGAAACCAGCGGACTTCAAAGTATCTCTGCACCTTGTTACCATCTCACTAAGAACGTTGCGAGACCACCACGTCCCTCTCCACCAGAAGGCCTTTTCCCCGCCGGCTTTTTTGCATATTTCAAGGATGCGATCTTCTAGTCGATTCAACAACCCTAACCTCCTCATATTTGAAAATACAAAAAGAAAGATTTAAAAGCTTGATCAAAAAATATTAAACCTTCAACCCTAAATAAGCCAGCCAAGCCGCTCCTATAGGGATCAAATCCTCAGGAACATCATATGCTGCACTATGAAGCCCTACATCCAAACCAGTTCCTAAAAGCATAAAATTACATGGCACCTTCAGGGAATAAAAAGAGAAATCCTCACCATTAAGGATAGGACTGGCCATATTAAAAACCTGGCTCTCTCCAAAAAATGACTTAGCCAAACTTATTACTTTTTCTGTCAATAAAGGATCATTTATTAGACTGGGATAATTCTTTATATATTCCACATTCGCAATGGCTCTATGGGCTTGGGCAACCAAAGGAACCATGTTCTCCATACGTTCCTTAATAAAATCCCGCACTTTTTCACTAAATGCCCTTAAAGTGCCCCACAGATGAGCAGATTCCGGAACTATGTTATATATCTCTCCTGCCTCCATTTGCCCAAAAGTTATCACAGCAGTCTCCAAGGGATCTAACTCTCTAGTTATTATCCCCTGCACCGCCAACATTATATTTGCAGCCACGATTAGGGGATCTACACCCAGGTGGGGACTAGATGCATGGGTAGCTGTCCCTCGAATTGCTATATGTATGCGGTCAGAAAGAGCAGTGAACAGCCCCTTTTTTGTGTGAATCTCTCCATAGGGTATTTTGGGCCAAAAATGAAACCCAAACATTTCACCAACCCTAAACTTGTCCAAAAAACCTTCCTCTATGAGTTTCTTTGCTCCACCTTTGCCCTCTTCGGCTGGTTGAAATAAGAAAACCACAGGTCTTTTCAGCTTGTCTCTGTGCAAGCTAAGCAACTTAGCCGCTCCCAATAGGGCAGCCATGTGGGAATCATGTCCACAGGCATGCATCATGCCTGGAAAACACGAAGAGAAAGTAAACCCTGTCTTTTCCTGTATAGGTACTGCATCCATATTCACTCTCAGCGCTATCGATGGGCCATGCAAACCCTTTCCTAGGACCCCTATAACAGACGTAGGAGCGCCTAAGCCTTTAACCACTTCTATTGAATCCATGGACTCTAGCGCCGAGACAATTTTTGAAGAAGTTATGTTCTCCTCAAAACCTAGTTCGGGAAATTGATGAAATTCTCTTCTCCATGAAACTATTTCATCTACAAGCTCTTCGGATTGAGACAGGAGAACCTCTGCCAAGTTAGGAATATTAGAAACATCCGCCATTAAATTGCCCCTTTCCCCAAAAATTTGAAGCTAGAGCCACCAATCTGCATATAAACAACAGCAACAAATAAACAAGCACATCTAATTTGGTATATTATACATAATTTAAGGTCCTTAGTATACTCAACTAAAAAAGGGGGGCAAAAGCCCCCCACGGATTCTAACACACTATATATTTTTACAAAACTCCTTTTTCTTAGAAGCCCTGGTCTATCATCGCCTTGGCTACACGGAGGAAACCAGCGATGTTGGCCCCCACAACATAGTTTCCAGGATGTCCATACTCTGCAGCTGCTTCCACACAGCTCTTATGTATATTCACCATTATCTCATGGAGCTTCTTGTCAACTTCTTCCTTGGTCCAGAAAAGTCTCATGCTGTTCTGAGACATCTCGAGACCGGAAGTAGCGACACCACCTGCATTAGACGCCTTACCAGGAGCGAAAAGGATCTTGTTTTCAAGCAAGTAGTCAGTAGCTTCCAATGTAGTAGGCATGTTAGCACCTTCCGCTACAGCTATGCAGCCGTTTTTAACGAGTGCTTTCGCATCTTCCAGATCGAGCTCATTCTGAGTGGCACAAGGCAGCGCAACTTCCGCTTCTGCAAGCCCCCAAGGCCTCTTACCTTCATAGTATTTGGCTGTGGGGAACTTCTCTGCGTACTCCTTGATCCTGCCACGTTTGACGTTCTTGAGCTCCATAACAAATTCCCACTTTTCTCCTTCAATTCCATCTTCGTCGATAACGGTACCACTTGAGTCGGAAAGAGAAATGACCTTACCGCCCAGCTGGTTAACTTTCTGCGCAGCATATTGGGCAACATTACCAGAACCCGAAATGAGAACCCTTTTGCCTCCTATGGAGTCGCCTTTGGTCTTGAGCATCTCCTCGGCAAAGTACACACAGCCATAACCAGTAGCCTCAGGCCTAATCAGGCTTCCGCCCCAACCAACAGTCTTGCCAGTGAGAACACCACCATCATGAAGATTTGCAATCTTTTTATACTGGCCAAATAGATAGGCTATTTCCCTTGCCCCTACACCTATATCGCCGGCAGGCACATCAGTGTTAGAACCTATGTGGCGATACAGTTCGGTCATGAACGCCTGGCAGAAACGGCGGACTTCATTGTCGCTCTTACCTTTAGGATCGAAGTTGCTTCCACCTTTTCCTGCCCCCATAGGAAGCCCCGTAAGAGAGTTTTTGAAAATCTGCTCAAATGCAAGGAATTTGAGGATGCTCAGGTTTACGCTTGGATGGAACCTCAAACCGCCCTTATATGGGCCAAGGGCGCTGTTCATCTGAATCCTGTAACCGTAATTTACTTCGATGTCTCCATTATCTTTTTCCCAAGTTACTCTAAAAACAACAGTCCTCTCAGGAACAATAATCCTCTCTAAAATTGCGTGTTTTTTATACTTCGGATCGCTTTCAAGCACAGGCCTTACGGCATTGACAAACTCGGTAACAGCCTGAATAAACTCTGGCTGCCACGGCCACCTGGATTTAACCTGCTTTTCAACTACTTCATCCACCCAACTCACGAAAATCCCTCCAATTTTCTAGGATATTATCTACCTTGCCACCTTGGCAAGGCAACAGCTCTAACCTCAGCTTAACTCCGTCTAAATTAGCCTCACAAATACAAGTTTATGTGAAAGATATAGCTTGTCAAGGTAAATATAAAATTTTTTATAATTCTCTAAAATATACAACATGAAAATAATGGGAGAGTTTTTCTCTCTCCCATTACCTACTCTCCTATAACCTCAGCTTCCTTAAGAACAACCACCCCGAGGAAGCTTAGCATTGACTACCTCCAAAGTTTTGCTCCAAAGAAACCCTCTCACTTCAATGCGAACAGTATTATCGTCGAACTTCATAACCTCAGGAACCCACACCTTCAATCCATCGCTTTCTAAAGCTATATACCCCTCCTCAACAGGAGGTTTGCCACTCTCCACGAGAGCCGCATAGCGAGCTCCTCACCCAGCTCCTATCCTTCTTACTATCACATATGCCTCATCGCCCATCTTTCTAAGTTTTTCTCTAGCAGAAGCTGTTAGCTCCAGCTTATTAGCTACCACTCAATACACCCCCACAAAATAATTTTGCTAACTCAATTATACCCCCCAACTGTATATGTGCCAACCTCTTTTTCTCAGCACCAATAAAAAATCTTCCGGAAGGGGAGCATTAAAGGTTTTCCTAGACAAATACTTTATGAAAGGAGGCAAATCTTCGCCAAAGGCTATAGTTCGCCCATGCAATAAAGGCCTCTTCACGCCTTGCTTGGCCCACTCTCGGTTTACTTTTAAGTCACCATACTTCCTATCACCCACAATGGGACACCCCATGTAAGCCATATGAACTCTAGCCTGATGAGGCCTCCCCGTAAGGAGATCTAGACTCAACAAAGAGACCTCGTCATCACCTTTAATCTTGCGAAACCTAGTCTCCGCGCTTAGCCCGCCGTTTTTGACAGCTATCACTACATTTTTAGAAGTATCTTTCACCAGGCCCACATTTATAATTCCCTTATCCTTTGGATTCCCTGCAACTAGAGCCAAATATTTCTTGTGTACTTTCCTATTCCTCCACGCTTCATTAACGGCCCTCAAGGCTTCTCCATTTAGGGCAACTACCAAAATTCCCGATGTGTTACGGTCCAATCTATGGACAGGAGTAGGCGTGAAATTACTATCCTGCCAATTAAGTTCTTTGATGACCCTTGCTACTACAGAATCATCACCTTTTCTAACTGGCTGAGTAAGCAGATTCCAAGGTTTATTTACTATGCAGATATTGCTGTCAGCATAAATTATATCCAAGGGTTCTGAAGATACGCTTCTTTTGGGCAAAAAAGCCTTTTTAAGGGCTGGATCATCCCAAGGAACTGACACCTCCTGCCCCAAGCTTACCCTGTCATTGAAAGTTGCTGGCTTGCCATCCAACAAAATCTGTTTTTTCCTGAAATACTTCATTAAAGCCCCTAGAGGCAAATCAGGCCACTTACCCCTTATTACTTTGTCGAGTCTCCGTCCTTGCTGATGCTTATCAATCTTAAAAGTTAGAGGCATAATCTCATTCTCCCTTTTTATCGTTTGTCACCTGTCTTTTCCAAAATCGCCTCTGTGCAGAGTAACTAAAATCAGAAATTTCGCTATCTCCCTGGATCTCAACAGAATCCCAGCAATGCAATATAAAATCAAGCTCATCTGCCATGGATACAATTATGGCCTCCGGAGTAGCAGGCAAAACTGGCGAACCATATTCCTTTCTTCCATGGTGGCTTACTATAATATGTCCCAAAGATATAGCTGTGTTTTCGTCAAGCCCATACTCAGAAGCAAGACTTCTAAACTTCGCATATCCTAAAGGTATGTGATCAATTACTGTCCCTTGAAGGGTCATTCCTGGGAAGGGGTCAAGAGAATAAGCCTCTAACTTGCCGAGATCGTGAAGAAGGGCTCCTGCCGTTAGGATATCCATTTCTACAGGGAATCCCTTGCTTTGATAAGCCTCCCCAATAGACATAGCTGACCTTGTAACAGCAAGAGTATGTTCCAAAAGGCCGTGCACGTACGCATGATGATGAGATACAGCAGCAGGGGCATTTTTGAATTCCTTCCATAAGGACCCACTAAAGGTAAAGGATAAAAATCCTCTCAAAGGTTCTCTGCACTTTTCTATTATGGCCCAAAATTCTTTTTCCATCTCTTCTAGAGGAATTGGCGATTTCTGAAGGAAGCTAGAAATGGGGTGCTTCTCAGGGTCCAAAAGATAAATCTCGTTGAAGTTGTACTGCAATCTTCCCTTAAACTCTGTAACTGTCCCAATAACACCTACTGGTTTGTTCACAAGATCCTCCTGTGGATCGATGCTTTCCGGTGCTATTGGTTCTTTGTTCCCGTTTCTAATGTTCCACCATTTAGCATCGGACCATATTTTAGCATCTAGATTGCCAAAAGAATCCATTACCGTAACTTCCCAAAAAATCCTGTCATTCTTGTCTTTTCTTTGTCTTGCAGTAATCAGAGCAACTACGGCCTTGAAGCGCTTCCCAGCCTCAAGAGCCTTAATATCGCCAAGGTTCTGGTTTTCCAATATTTTATTTGTTTGAGATGCCAAACCTATCACCTTTCCTGTTTTATTATGCACCAAATTTCTTCAATCGCCTGCCATGGGCCAAAAGCAAACCCATTAGCTTCCAAGCAGGAATTATACCCAAACTTCCTCTAGCGCAAGCTCTTTCTCCAAAATTAGAACTTCCATCTGGCCTCACGTATGAACTAAGTAGAGCGATCGGTGACGGATGCCAAGAGTGTCCCTTCATCTTCGCTGGGGTGCTGTGGTCTCCTGTCACGACTAAGACATCCGGGCTCAATTCCATTAATGAAGGTATCACCTTATCCACTTCCTCTATTACCTTTACTTTCCCTGCCACATCCCCATCTTCTCCTCTGCTATCCGTATGTTTAACATGAACATAGAAGAAGTCATAAGCATCCCACCTGGCCTGTAATTCTTCAATTAACTTCGCAGGGCTACCTTCTATATCATCTAAGACATCCATTCCAACCAAGCTTGCAAGGCCCTTATACATAGGGTATGCAGCCAAGGCAAGAGGTTTAATTTTATATAATTCACTAAGATGAGGAATGTCAGGCACTCCGGAAAAACCTCTCAGCAAACACCCATTTGCCTTGGGTTCGTCTCTTAATACTTTTCGGGCCTCTTGTATAAACTTGTTAGCTATATATGCCATTTTGGCCCCCTCTGGCGATATGGCTTCCGCCCACTTCATGGGAGAACCCTCCCTCTGTGGATCTGCATCACTCACACAATCACACAATCCCTCACCTGAAAAAACCAAAGAAAACCTGTGTTCCATGCCAGGGTAGTAGTTAATCTTTACTCCCTCTATCTCTGTTATAGCTTCACTTAGACGCCTTACGAGCTCCCTTGATTTTTCCGTTTCTATCCGCCCAGCTCTTCTGTCAACAATGACATCTCTTTGCCCCCAGGTGGCAAAGTTACCCCTGGCGCAAACATCACCCTTGGAGACAGTAGCACCCGTCCCTAAAGCCTCGAGAATTCCCCTTCCTACTGGAAACTCCAAGGGGTCATAACCGAACAGCGCTAAATGCCCTGGGCCACTTCCTGGAGTTAGTCCCACATCTACCATTTCTAAAAGTCCAGTTTCCCCCTCTAACGCCATTTTATCCAAATTAGGCGTAACAGCCCTCTCCAGCTCGGTCATTCCATCTTTATCGGGTAATCCTCCAAGGCCGTCTATCACCAACATAACAATTTTCGTCGGTGCTTCTACGGCAAGAGATTTCAGAACCTCCATTCTTTTAATACTCAACGCGGCCACCCCCAAAAAGCAAATGTAAACTAACCCGAATTGAACATACACCTAAAAATATCATGTGTCCACGTAAAGGTTACAACCCTGCTTGCTTTTCCCAACTGTATCTATTTGTAGCCCAAGGCTGCTCTCCTAAAAGATAAAGACGCACCCCTTTTTTATTCTTTTCCAACATGGTAACCGAACAGTTGCCCACGTGAAAGCTCCAAAATTTGGATAAGGGCAAGCCTAGAAAGTGGCATAACAAGACCTTAATAACAGCATCATGCGTTACAATAGCAACAAGATCTTTATCTTCACTTAATATATCTTCCATTGCATTTCTTGCCCTTTTTTCAACATCCATCAAGCTTTCTCCTAAAGGCATCTTAACTTTTTCAGGCTCACTATGCCAAAGATCGTATAACTCAGGCCAGGTCTTTTTCACTTCTTCTGCATACCGGCCTTCCCACTCACCATGAGAAATCTCCCCAAGCCCTTCGTGGATTTCCAATGGACAGCCTTGTTCTCCCGATATGCATAGGGCAGTATCTTTTGCCCTTTCCAATGGGCTACTCCAAACCTTATCTATAGATACACAGGCTAAAGATTTGGCCAGCATTTCAGCCTGCTTTTTGCCTGTTTCATCAAGAGGAACATCTATGGAACCTTGGTATCTCCCTTGAGAATTCCACTCTGTCCTTCCATGGCGTATAAGAAAAAAACGCATATCACTGATCCCCCTCAAATTTGACGCTATTTACCCAGATAAAATCGTCAACAGCGTTGAGGTCCTCCAAAACGGACTTATTCACTTTTCCATCTATCTGTAAAACTCCAAAAGCCAAACCACTTCCATCCTTTCTTCCCAAATAAAAATTGGCTATATTTATGTCCTTTTCACCAAGGTATGAACCTATCTTTCCTATGACGCCAGGCCTGTCATGATTTTGGAAAATAATATAGTTTCCCTTAGGTTCAAAATCCATACGATATCCATTTATACCTATTATGCGCTGCTTACAATCGTCTTCTGTAACCGTTGCCTGTATCAATGCTTCGTCTTTTTCGCTTTTTACTTTTAATTGCATCAAATAACGATATCTCGAGTCGGAAATACTCGCTTCCTCCACATATACTCCCCGTTCTTGGGCTAAAATAGGCGCTTCCATGTAACTTATTCCTCGCCCTAGATGCCTTTCCAAAACTCCTTTAAGTGCAGCTATAGCATATGGGGAATGGCTGCAATATTCGTATTTTTTGACCTCGACTACCTCTTCTATAGGTATTCCTCTCGTGGAAAACAGTATGGAACCGGGAGCTCCATTTACAATAGAAGCTGCCAAGATTCCCATCTTTCTCGCCAAGGCTAAGAACCGCCTTCCTTGAGGCGAAAGTTTGTGTTCCATAAAAGGCAAATTAACTGCATGCTCGTAGGGTTCTCCCTTCAACGCTGCTAAAAGATTTTTGGCTATTATGCTTGAAACAGCAGATTGAGCCTCATGGGTGTTAGCTCCTATATGAGGAGTTAGCACGATCCTATCCCTTATATCTTCTGCAAGAAGAGGATTATCCTTGCTAGGGGGCTCTTTAGAAAAGACATCAAAGGCAGCCCCCCTAAGACGGCCTTCCCTAATGGCATTCGCGCAAGCAATCTCATCTACTAATCCGCCTCTCGCACAATTTATAAGGATAGCCCCCTTTTTGAAGGCTCGTAAGGTTCTCTCATTTATCATACCTTTCGTCTCGGAGGTTAAAGGAGTATGTAGAGTTATAATATCGGCCAACGCCAAAGCACCCTCCAATTCAGGAACATGCTTCACGCCTAATTCTTCAGCTTTTGTAGTCCTGATGTATGGATCGTAGGCCAAAACATCCATCCCAAATGCTTTTGCTCTTTTAGCCACCTGACTGCCTATTCTGCCGAATCCTATAATGAGCATGGTCTTACCATGAAGCTGCATACCCATAAAAGCTTTTCTGTTCCAATTACCCATCGACACATCGTTAAATGCATGAGGTAATTTGCGGCAAATGGCCAAAAGGAGCGCAAAAGTTTGCTCAGTAGCAGCTAAAGTATTTCCGGTAGGGGCATTTATCACAACTACACCCTTACGGCTCGCCCAATCCAAATCTATATTATCTACTCCAACTCCAGCCCTGGCAATAACTTTTAATTTTTTAGCCGCTTCAAGAACCTTTCTACCAATCGGCGTCCCGCTCCTTGTTATCAATGCATCCACATCTCTCACACAGAATAGCAATTCCTCCTCGTTCATGCCCACTTTTTCTATTAACTCCACATCAGGGGCTTTTCTTAGTTCCTCCAGACCCGAAGGATGGACTTTCTCCGTAACAAGCACTTTCCACACCTAGATGCACCCCCCTGCAAAAATGTTGTCGATTTTATCCAAGTTAGTCTCCTTTAAAACAATCCCTGCTTCTTGAGAAGCTTCTCGAAGAGCTTGAATAAAATAGCGCAATTCCGAGATAGATTCTCTGGTATAATGCCCCACTCTTATGATTTTATTCTTCAAACTTCCCTGTCCTCCCGCTATTTCAATTCCTCTTTTACGAAGGTTACTCCTGACAGCATCAGCTTTGTCTGGAATGCATATCGCTGTAACCCCGGGGGAACGAGCATATTCTTCCTTTACTAAAAGCTCTAATCCACACTCCTTTACAGCACTGCATAAGGCCCTGGCATAAAGCTGCCTCTCCTGGAAGCGCTTCTCAAATCCTCCCTCCGCCTCCACTTCAGCAAGAGATGCATCCAAGGCAAAAAACAAAGATACCGGAGGGGTTGCGGGTGTTTGAGGCAATTCTTTCTCCAAATATGTCCGCATCATGGTAAAATCCATGCTGTAAGAAGGGCAGGTCCTGCGTTCGTATACTCTCTTCCAGGCTCTATCAGAAAGCCATGCAATTCCTATTCCAGGAGGCACCATAAGCCCTTTCTGGGAACAAGATGCAATTCCATCTACCCTCCATTTCCTCGGGAAGCACGGCATAACTCCAAGAGAACTTACTGCATCCACTAAAACTAAAGGGCCATTTTCGGGAATGCATTTTGTTATATCTTCTATAGGGTTAACAGCTCCTGTGGATGTCTCATTATGAGTTATCAGGATGGCTGTAACGTCCTTGTGATCTTCTAAAGCAACGGTTACATCATCTTTCGTAAAGACTTCACCATAGGGCTTATCAATTGACACTATATTTGCTCCAAGGCGGGACACAATCTCCCTAAAACGCTCACCAAAATGCCCGCAAGAAAAAGAAAGCACTTTATCTCCTTCAGAGATCAAATTAACTATCAACGCCTCTAACGCAAAAGTCCCAGATCCTGGGAAAAGCAAAACAGGACCATCGGTATCCATTAGAGCTTTAAGCTTAGACTGCAGTCTTTCCATCAAGGAAGAAAATTCCCTACTTCTATGACTTACCATGTCAATTGTCAACGCCCTTTTTACCTTCTCACTCAGCTCAACTGGCCCCGGTGTAAACAGATATCTTCTCATTTTTCTTCCCCCTTTTCCTGCCCTAAGGCTATCCTTATATGCTAGATGGGGAGCCTTTTATCTAGGCTCCCCATCTAATTTATCCTTGACTGCTAGATCAATTATCTCTAATTGGCTTAACCGGGAGCCCGAAAACAAAATAAAAAGGCACTACCTCCTCCCCAAGAGGAAGAAGAACCGCCCATTGCTCCCGAACAAACTGAACATAACCCAAAGGTTTTCTTTTTTTTCATGACGTCATCACTCTGTCCTTGTAAAATATACTAACGATGCGAGCTTTATAACATAAAAAAATCTACATGTAAAGACAGACAGCAAGATGATGTATAATTACTTGCGTATAATAACTGCTTGGAGGCAGGCTCTTGAAAATAAAAAAACTTTGCTTATTGTGGTATATATTAACTAGCCTTGTCTTTACTACACTCCCTGCTCAAGGCGCAATACTCCCCGAGCAGGCCCAAGAAGTGTGGAACCAACTTAGTAAAACTGCTGGGCTTAAAGGAAACAAAACCCTCATTTTAGAGAAGGCGAAGGAACCAAACGCATGGGTCTCTTTTGAGGGATCAAATTACTCCATCCACGTGACCAAAGGACTCCTTAAATTAATGGTCCAAAAAAATGAAATAGCAGGGATCTTTGGCCATGAAATAGGCCACATTAAATTAGGACACTATCAAAAAACAGTTTCTCGTAATTTAATCTGGTATTTGCTCTACCGCGCCTTTGGAAAAGATAATAAAACAACCTCCACAATCCTTAGCTTGGGATTGGCGCTGGCAGAATCAGGATTTAGCAGGGAGATGGAAGTGGAAGCCGATGACTTTGGCGTACAGCTTGCCTATAAGGCTGGTTACAACCCATGGGGGCTTTATAATGCTCTGCTCCGGATGAAAAAAGCAGGATTTTCAACATCCCCCAATGGGTTCAACTCCCATCCGCCTACGAACAGGCGATTGGAACATATTAAAAAAACCATAAAGAGCTTAACTGGGGCAAAGAATACCAGTTGAGATTTATATAGGGGAGAAAAGCAGAATTTTTTATCTATGGGGGGATGCACCGTGAGTAATTTTTTGGAAAACTTGTACAGCCAAGCAACTTTTAACTTGAAACCTTCTCCTATCCGAGAGATGCTCCACATGATCAGGAGGCCAGGAATGATATCCTTTGCGGGAGGAATGCCTGATCCTGATATCTTTCCAGTTGAACAGTTCAAAGAAGCAGCGGACATCTTAGACAGAGAAGGCAAGGATGTATTACAATACGGCACCACCGAAGGTTATATGCCGCTCAAAGAATTTCTTGCTGAATGGACGACACCTAAAATGGGCCGGAAATTATCAACCGACGAAATTCTGATAACCACTGGCTCCACCCAGATTGTAGATCTTCTATCCTGGGTCTTGATTGACAAAGGAGATTGGGTCATATGTGAAGAGCCCACTTTCCTAGGCGCAACGTTGACCATGAGAAATCATGGTGCGTCGTTCCTCACTGTACCATGCGATGAAAATGGAATGAAAGTAGACATGCTACCTTCAATTATCGAAAAGGCCAGAAACGAAGGCAAAAAAGTAAAGTTCATATACACCATAGTAAATTTCCACAACCCCCTCGGTTGTGACCTTTCTCTCGAAAGAAGAAAGAAGCTTTTGGAAATAGCAGAAAAATACAACCTCGTGATCTTAGAAGACGACCCCTACGGCTACGTTCGTTTCGACGGGGAAGAAATTCCTTCCATTTTCTCCATGGACACTTCGGGGAGAGTTATATTCGCCTGCAGTTTCTCGAAAATACTTGCCCCTGGAACCCGTGTGGCCTGGTGCGCAGGCAATAAGGAACTTATAAGGAAAATGACAATTTTCAAACAGGGCGTAGATGTATGTACCAGCGTAGTAGCCCAAGCGATGGTCTATGAATACTGCCGCCTGGGGCACCTTGATAGCTTCCTGCCCAAAATTGTTGACCACTACAGGAAGAAACGAGACGCCATGGAGGAAGCCTTCCAAAAATACTTGCCCAAAGGGGAGGTAAAGTGGCTAACCCCAAGGGGTGGTTTTTTCTACTGGCTTGAGACTCCAAACATAAAAGCTAAAGACCTGTTCGAAAAGGCTATAGAGAAAAAAGTCGCCTTCGTGCTAGGTGAACCATTCTTCCCCAACGGCGGAGGCGAGCACAACTTCAGGATGTGCTTCACTTTCGCATCAAAAGAACAAACTGAAGAGGGCATATCCAGATTAGGCCAGGCATTGAAAGAGCTATTATAATTAGCATTGATATGGGGGTGGGATGTTAGCCTTGAAGTGACCCGCCCCCAAACAAAATTTCTTGTGAGAGAGGTAACAATGGAACAGGACATAATAGCAGCCATCGCTACTGCTTGGGGAGAAGCAGCAATATCCATAGTAAAAGTCTCAGGCAAGGGTTCAAGAGACCTTGTAGATTCCATTTTCAGAGGTA
Organism: Thermovirga sp.; assembly: GCF_017656375.1. Taxonomy (GTDB): domain Bacteria; phylum Synergistota; class Synergistia; order Synergistales; family Thermovirgaceae; genus Thermovirga. Next base: position 26,642 of record NZ_JACDOB010000006.1, on the reverse strand, counting down.
AAAGACCTCTGAAGGATTCGCCACCCCGCTTCATGTGTCATGGATACGTCGTGAATCAAAACGGGGAACAAATAGACGAAGTCTTAGCAGTGTGGTTCGAGGCCCCTAGAAGCTATACTGGAGAAGAGGTCTCAGAGATCCATTGCCATGGCGGAACCTTGGTGGCCCACCTCTGCTTAGAAGAATTGCTCAAAAGAGGAGCAAGGCTAGCAGAACCTGGAGAATTCACTAAAAGAGCGTTCCTCAACGGACGCATAGATTTAACTCAAGCAGAATCCATTATTGGCATAATAAGGGCACGCAGTGAAGAGGCCCTAAGGGCTGCTACACGAAATCTTGCAGGCAGTTTTTCAAAGGAAATAAGACACCTTTATGATGAGATGCTGAATTTTAGCGTCCTTCTTGAAGCTAACCTGGACTTCCCTGAAGAAGACATTCCTCCCCTTACTGAAGAAGACGCAATATCAGGCCTTTTATCCTTAAAGGATAAGGCAGTGCCCCTCCTGGACCGCGCCAGAAAAGGGAATCTCCTGCGGGAAGGTATACGGGTTGCTTTGGTAGGGCGACCCAATGTTGGCAAATCTTCCCTACTCAACGCTTTCCTCAACGAATCAAGGGCCATAGTGACTGCAATTCCAGGAACTACAAGGGACATTATAGAGGAAGTACTAACTCACAAAGGTGTGCCTTTGCGATTAGTCGACACGGCCGGCATAAGAAAGCCATCCGACGAAGTAGAAGCTATAGGTGTAGAGAAGGCTAAAAAAACCCTGCATGAATCTGATGTCCTTTTATGGGTTATCGACGGCAATGAAGCGTTGCACCAAGAAGACCTAGATGTTGCTGAGGCGCTAAAAAATAAACGTCACATCGTGGTCATAAACAAAGCAGATTTACCATTGGTTGTCACAGAAAAGGATATTTCCAAAATCCTGCCCGAAAGCAAGATACATATAATATCAGCAAGCACAAATAGAGGGATCGAAGAACTTAAAGACAGCATAGTAGAACTTTTCGTAGAAAACGGAGATGTAAACGAAGGACTAAATACCACGGCAAGGCAGCTAGAGGAACTTAGAATCTCCATCTTAAACATAGATATGGCTTTAAAGGCATTGAAAAATAACATGGGAGAGGACGTATCCGCTGCCTGCCTAGCAGAGGCCCGAAAGTGCCTGGAAAGAATCTTAGGCCTAGAAGCAGACGAGGCCTTGCTTGACGCTATCTTCAGCAGTTTTTGTATAGGGAAATAAGCCAATACACAACATATAAAACGCCAATTTAAACAAAGAAAGGTGATGCGCAATGCCTATAGTTCAAATTCATTTTTTGGAAGGTAGAAGTTACGAACAGAAAAGAAAGCTTATTTCCAAGGTAACAGAAGCCATTTGCGAATCTTTAGACGTGCAGCCACAACAAGTGCGAATTATTCTAGATGAAATACCCAAAACCCATTACTCAATCGGGGGGTTCCTTATATCCGAAAATGACCCAAGACCAAAGCCTTAACGTTAGCGCCAGCGACGATGCATCCACAGCCACTGCTCTGGCGCCTTTTTTACCATCTCCTCAATCGCTTGGTTTGCTTTTATAGTTAACCTTGAAATCTCCTTTTGTTTATCTGCTTGCCTTTGAGGTCTTATTGGCGGTTGGGCCTCAAATGTGTATGTATATTTACCATCTCTGTACGCTGCTATGGGAATGATAGGAGCTCCCGTCAAAAATGCATACATGGCCGGCCCTGGAGGTGTGCTACACAGTTTCCCAAAGAATGGGGCTTTTATCCCTCCTTCACCCCAATGCTGATCTCCTGCGATTGCCACAAAATGTCCTTTTTTAAGTTGTCTGACAGGCTCTCTTATATTGTCCTTGTCTATAACCTTAAGCCCCATGCGCCTCCGATATGAATCTATAAGCTCTTCTAAATCTTTATCATCGTGTTTCCTGACCATTGCGTAAACCGGGTAATTTGATAAGGCAAGCCATCCTCCCAAAAGTTCCCAGTTACCGAAGTGGCCAAAGAGCAATATAGCCCCCTTCCCATTGGCCAAGGCTTCATCTAGGTATTCCTTCCCTTCTGTTTTCTCAAACCAGCTTACGACCACCTCTGGATCATTTAAGGCTACGATGTACTCTACCAAAGCAGATGACAAATGATTATAAGCTTTTATCAATATCTTTTTGCGCCATTCGGCGTCACTTTGAGGGAAAGCTATGGACAAGTTGTCCATAGCTACTTTCCTTCTGGGTTTCGCCATTTTCAACAAGCTAGATAAAAAGCAATCAAAAAGGGCAGCTCTTACTCCGCCCTTTCCTATATACGAACTGATAGTCTTTAAAATTTTTAAAACTGGCAACATAGAGCCCACTAATATCTTGCACCTCTCAAATTCATTGGCTTTCCGCTATGTGGTATCTCTTTTTACCCAAACGTAGGAAAACATATTTGCCTTGTAAAAGATCGTTTTCGGAAATGGTCTCGTCTTCTGAGATTACCTTCCGTCCATTGATGACCAATCCTCCACCTTTTATTAACCTCTTCGCCTCCCCTTTGCTCTTACAAGCACCACTTTCGACCAGCAGATCAACAATATTAGAGGATTTATCCATTGAAAAACATCCTGAAGGAACCTCGCGCCTCAAGACAGAAAGCATGTTCTTGTCCAACTCAGAAAGGTCAAACCTACCTCCAAAAAGTATCTCGCTCGCCCTTTTGACTGAAGCTGCAGCAGTTTCTCCATGAACTACCTTTGTTACTTCCCAGGCCAACCTTTTTTGTGCTGTTCTCTTCTCGGGGCTTCTCTCATGCTCCTCCATTATCCCTTTTATCTCGTCAAGAGGCATAAATGTAAACAACCTTAAAAGTTTCTCCACGTCCCTGTCATCTGTATTTATCCAGAATTGGTAGAATTTATATGGAGATGTCTTTTCCGGAGACAACCACACAGCTCCGCCTTCAGTTTTGCCGAACTTTTGACCCGTAGCTGTAAGCAACAGCGGATAGGTAATCCCATAAGCTTGGCCGCCCGTCCTCTTTCGTATCAAATCGATACCAGCTATAATATTCCCCTGTTGATCGTTGCCGCCCATCTGCAGTCTACATCCATATTCTTTGTAAAGATGATAAAAATCGTAGGCCTGCAAAAGCATGTAAGAGAACTCAGTAAAGGAAATAGATTTTTCTGGGTCCTCTAAACGGCTCCTTACATATTCCCTACCTATCATGTAATTAACCGTAAAGTGCTTACCCGTATCCCTGAGAAACTCAATTAATCCTAGCTTGCCTAGCCAATCATAATTGTTGATTATGAGTGCAGAATTGGCTCCACAGTCAAAATCCAAAAAATGTTCAAGCTGTTTTTTGACTGTAACCATATTTTGCTCTACCTGTTCCAATGTAAGCAAGTTTCTCTCTTTACTTTTACCTGAAGGGTCTCCTATAAGGCCTGTGCCTCCTCCAGCTATTGCAATAGGCCTGTGACCCAAGCGCTGCATCCAGGCAAGACCCATTATTGGTATCAAATGCCCCACATGAAGGCTATCCGCCGTCGGGTCGAATCCTATGTATCCTGTAACCATTTCACTAGAAAATAAAGAAGCAAGCTCTTCTGGATTACTGCACCATTCAATGCAATTTCGCTCCATCAATACCGCTAAGGCATTTTTTACCATCTACAATATCCTCCTTCTATTTCAGCTTTCCCACATCATATTGACAATAACAATTCAGCACTCCGGAAGCTAATCCCCCATCTCCAAGTGTGCCTCCCCGCTTTTGGCATCATAAAAAATCATTCTAAATTTGCCAAGCTGCTTGAATCTGGATATCAACTTCCTTATGTCTTTCAAATCAGGGGCATCAACAACACCCATTTTATTTGAAAAATCGCTTATCTTTTCCAAATCCTCCAAAGCCTCAGCAGCTTTTGGGAAATCTATGTAAAGCCAACCCAAAGCAGGTTTATCATAACCCAAAACTTCAGATAGGCCTTTTCTCTTTAACAAAGTACTTTGGTCTATCGCTCCTATCAACACTAATTTTTCGTTAGCCGCTCCTATGAGGGTTAGAGGAAATGCCACATTTCCTCCTGTGGTGAAACCTTCCATCGGCTTAGGTTCTAGCCAATAAGTTTCCCACAATTCCTCCACCATGCGAAGGCCATCTTTACCTCTTTCTGGCAACTGAAGTAGAATTCCAGGAAGCGATAACAAAGCAAGCCTGGCTTTGCCTCCTACCATGACTAAAACTTCACCATCTAATAGTTTCCCAAAATCTTCATTTCTATCTGAAAGAACGGGAACAGCTTCTTCAAACTCTTCTTCCAAAAGGTTACCTGTAATACCTTTTAGATTAAATCCAAATGCAACAACAAGAGGATTAGGCAAAAACAACTCTTTATCCCACTCGACAGGTTTTAACATAACGCCAGATCCTTCGCTTGTGGCAAGTAATTTTTCCAATCCTTCAACATTCCAAAAAATATCTCCCGATGATGGCGATGCTTCCCATCCAAAAGTAACTGTTAGCGACTCAGCTTTCCCGCTTTGCCCTTCGAGTTTAAGGCCCTCTTTTATTTTTCTGGCTAACAGCCCTCCATCAAAGAAAATCAGGTGAGCAGGTAACTGAGGGTTTACTGACCATTTAAGTTTTACCCTTTTCGAGGGTGTATCAACTGCTTCCAACATTTTAGAAAGGCCATCAGCATCTCGAGATACTAACAAGATTCCTTTCTTAATCTTTCCAACAAATGATCCCCCATCTCTGGAAAGCTTAATTTGCAACGCATCCCCTGGCAGCTCACTCACAGCTGCATGAGGCAGATGGGCTTTCCATCTATCGGGCACCTTGAACATGGCAAGGGTGTCAATCTCTTCCTTCGACAACTTAAAGGCTCCATACCAGTGCTCAACGTAGGGAAGCTCTGCCCAGATAGCCACTTTATCTGACAATGACGATAAAGCCCATATATCCCTTGCTAAAGCTTCAACGGAACTACTATCTTCATCTTCCGGCCATTGCAATAAGTTTATTTGATCCCCAGAAGCAGCCAATAAAAGCCAAGGATGCTCCGTCTCCACCTTTGGTATAGCGTCTACTGGGTCTGAAACAGCGGGCTTTTTCCCCAAATAGTAAAATCCTCCTATAAGGATAATTCCTACTACGGCTAAAACGCCCCAGAAAAATAATCCCTTTCTCACATTGAGCCCCCCTTTGAGACATAGGTTTTCAATTTCCATACCATCACGTAAACGGGAGGTATCAAGAACAAGGCCATAGTTCCACCTGCTACAAGTCCCCCTATTAGCACAATAGCCAACGGTGCCCTATATTGCCCTCCTGCACCTAATCCCATAGCCAAAGGCAATAATGCAATCAACGTCGTCACATCTGCCATTATTATAGGCCTCAGTCTAACTTTACAAGCCTCTATAACAGCTTCGTCAGGCTTGTAGCCTTGTTTTCTCAGCAATTCAGCATAATCCACTATTATTATCGCATTGTTGACCACAAGCCCCACCAGCATTATAAGCCCCAAAAGCCCATAAATGGAGATAGTAGTTCCCGTAAAAAGCAACGCAGGAACTACACCAATGACAGAAACAGGTACAGCAAGCATTATCACGAAAGCGAAAAGATATGACTCGATTATACCCGCGATCATTAAAAAAGTTAGAAGCGTGGCCATGCCAAAAGCAGATATCAGCCTTCTGAAGTTTTCTTGAATGTCCTCTATTTCCCCTTTGTAAATAAACCTATATCCTTGGGGAAGCTCTATCTTTTTAACTATAGGTTGGATATCCCTAAACACTTCACCAACAGATCTTCCTGCTACATCTCCCTCAACAGTTACCTTTCTCTGCCTATCTAAACGATATATAGCAGTAGGCCCTTTCTCATATCTCACATGAGCCAATTCCTTCAAGGGAACAAACCCCTTAGGAGTCCACAGAGGAAGATCTTCAACTTTATATGGAGCATCCCTCCATTTTTTATCTAATTGCACAAGGATATCGTATTCATATCCCCTTTCCCTGTATACTCCTGCCTTTATGCCACTTATGTAGCCTCTAAGCTCTGAGGCCACATCATCCAAAGTAACACCAACACTTGCTAACTTAAAATGATTTGGTAACAACCTTAATTCCTGTCGTCCCACTTCCCAATCAGAATCAAGATCTACCAAGCCATTAACATTTCTTAGCCTTTCAATGAGTTCTTGGGATTTTTCACTCAAAACCTCCAGCTCAGGTCCAACTAGAGTTATCTGTATAGGTTTAGAATTACTTCCGCCCCTGCCGTTAGATACGTTAACAGAAACTTTCGCATCTGGTATAGATGCAAACTCCTCGCGCAACTTGGAGGCTATAGCAAAAGCAGAAGGCCTATTACCTTCATCCACCAGATAAATCCTAACGGTCCCGGTATTTACTCCTCCAAGCCGAGACCCCCCTCCAACATTGGAGCTAATAGATTTAACATAAGGTTTTTTCTTTAAAGAATTTTCCACACATTTAATCACCTCATCTGTAGCATCCAGAGAGGCAGTGCTGGATAGCTCAATGTTCACCGTAATTACTCCTTCGTCTACCCTCGGGAAAAACTGAAAACCAATAAATCTGGAAAAATAAATAGCTACTCCCAGCAGCAATGCAAAAACCGTCAAAGTGCGTAAGGGATGCCGTACACAGCGAGGCACCAAATAATGATGGGCATCATCAATAGTGGCATAAATTTTGTGCCACCACCCAGTGAGAATTTTAGCAGGCTTTGAAACCCGATGCACTCCCCCTAATCTTGCAGCAGCCATGGGTGTCACTGTAAAAGCAGCCCACAAAGAAAACAATGTAGCAAAAACCACTGTCAAAGCAAACTGATAAAAGAATTGACCTACTATTCCTCCCATAAAAGCAACAGGAATAAAAACGCCCAAGTTTGTTGCCGTAGTTGAAAGAACCGCTACCTCTATCTCTTTTGTTCCCTTGATGGAAGCATTAATAGGGGTTTCTCCCATATCTCTGTGGCGATAGATATTTTCCAAAACCAAAATGGCATTGTTGACCAAAACTCCTACAGAAATAGCAAGCCCCAGGGTACTCATTACATTCAAAGTAAATCCCATTAGGTACATGGGAATGAAGGTGGCAATAATTGCAGCAGGCATGGACACAGCAACTGCCAGGGTTGCCCCAAACTGCTGTAAGAAAAGGAAAATCACCAAGGCCGTCAAGATAGTGCCTATAGACATGTCCCTTATCACATTTTTGACAGCCTTCTCCACAAACTCACTACTGTCATAAACTGCATTCAAAGCTATGCTACCTCTAAAGGTGGGCTCTATTTCCTTCAGGGCTTTCTTTACTTGCTTTGCTACCTCTACTACATTGGCGTTAGGCCTTGCCACGAGCTCTAAAAGTACAGCAGGCTTCCCATTGTACCGTGCCATGCTCCGCTCCTCAGCAAGCCCATCTTCTACCTCTGCGATGTCTTTTAAAAGGACAACTTGTCCTTGGCCTAATGAAACACCTATGTTTCCGATAGCTTCCACAGATTCAGGTTCACCTACAACACGAACCGAAGTTTCTTTCAGCCCTTGTGCTATGCGTCCAGATGGAGAATTTAAATTACTTCCCTTAATGAATGAAGAAATTTGCCTCAAGCTTACGTTCCTAGCTACTAAATCCTTAGGAGACACGTTTACATGTATTTCCCTCGTTCTTCCACCCACGACATCTACATTTGCCATACCCTGAATTTGAGTAAGGCGTTTCGCTACCTGTTCTTCCACAACGGTCTTTATCATATAGGATGGAAGGTTGCTTTCAGCAACCAAAATCATGAATGGACGAGCATTAATATCAAACTTCTCTACTACTGGCTCATCTGCATCTTCCGGTAAAGTGCCTATAATGGACCTAATCCTCGTTGATATATCTAACGTGGCCTGAGTGACATCTGTATCATAGGTCAAGATGGCAACTACAAAAGCCGTTCCCTCAATGGCATAACCATCTATCTCGTCCACACCTTCCACTGTAGCCACAGCATCTTCTATGGGCTTTAGTACCAAATTTTCCACCTCAAGAGGGCTAGCCCCCTTATAGGTAGTTCTTATAAGTACTACCGGCACATCAACCTTGGGAAGAAGAGCAACTCCTTCATTAATAAACGCATAAGCTCCCAAGAATACCAGGATAATAATTATCACCGACGTCAATACAGGTCTTCTTACACAAACATCTACCAATCCCATGAGACTAGTCCTTTTGAATCCATATCTTTGCGTTTGGGTACAGCCTGTCTGCACCTTTTGTTATCACTTTCTCTTCACCATTAAGTCCAAAGAGAATCCTAACATATCCATTGAACGACTGGCCTACCACTATTTCTTTCTGAACCGCTACATCGCCGGAAACAACATAAACCGCGGACTTTCCTTCATCTGGTCGCTGGATCGCCTCATAGGGAACATACAAGGTGCTGGCTACATCTTCATCCTTTAACTGCCCTTCTACCGTCTCTTTAGGCCTAAGGCCCGAGTTTGGAGGTATTTTAAGCACCACATTCAACAGGCCAGTTTGGGGGTCAGCAGTGGGGTTGATTCTTTCTATCTCAGCGTCAATCCAACCTGAAGGGGCCTTAACCCTGGCCTCACTGGCATTCATCAACCTTGACGCATCTTTTGGAGAAGCTACCAAATGGGCTTCGAGAAATTCCAAAGATGCTATTTTGAACAGTACCTTGCCAGGAGAAGCCAAATCTCCAGGCTCCACATATCTTTCCACGACGATACCCTTTATAGGAGATTTAACTTCGGAGCGTTCTAAATCTATTGCCAATCCTTTGAGTTTGGCCTCTGCGTCGAGATAAGAGGACAAAGCGCTTTCTACCTCTTGAGAACTCGCACCCCCTGCGCTTTTCAAGGACTGCAACCTTTTGTAGTTATCTTTAAGCTCCGTGGTTTTGGCTTTCTGGGCCTCATACTTCTTTCTAATTTCTGTCTTATCCAAAACAGCCATAACATCACCAGGATTCAACGTATCTCCCACATCGCACAAAACAGAGAGTACATATTCCTGCCTATCAGCTGCAATCTGGACAATTTGAGAAGATTCTACTGTTCCATAAAGGCTAAGCCAATGTTCCCATGGCCCTCTTTTCACTTTTTCAGCAATTACAGGTATTCCTTTATTTGCATGTATTGCAGCAACGCTAGAAGGTGGAGCAGGTTTTGGTTTAGTAACAACTTTCCACACCCCGTAAAACATTAACAACATTATCACAAAAGCCCATAGGAACACTGCTTTTTTTTTCTTCTCCATGTATTTTGAAACCTCCTATGGCAGATGGCCTTCTGCCGCAATAAGTCTAGCGTATGAAACCAAAACAGTTTTCTTGGCTTCTATATAACTGGCCAAAGAATCTGCATAACGAGACTGAGCATCAAGGACATCCAGCTGGGATGATAATCCTTCGTTATATCGCAATATGGATATATCCCTTTCCTTTGAAACTAGCTCCAAACGTTTTTTGGACGATATGTAATTTTCAAAAGCAGACTTATATTCTTCCCAGGAGGAAAACAACTCCTCCATCACTGTAGCCTTTTCCTTTCCCAGCTCAGACTTTGCCATATCCAGATATGCCTGCGCCTGTTTGACACCCCATTTAGTTTTTCCTCCATCGCCAATTGGTATTAGCAAAGTTGCTTGGGCGCTCCATCTGTCCTCTGCGTAAGTCGATGTACCAGCTCCCCCTTTAAATAAGTTTCTAGTGCCTGATATGGATATTTGTGGAGCCATTCCCGTCCTGGCTAATTTTACAAGAGCCTTATTCCTTGAAACCTCAAGGTTCTGCAATACAATGGCGGGATGATTTTCTATAACACTAAAATAATCAGGAGCATCTTTTCTAACAGGGATTTCTACCTTCTCAAAAATGTCCTTTTGAGGCTCAATATTGGTCCAACCTGCAAGCCCCTTGAGCATGGCATAAAATCCTTCACGAACTGACTTTTTGTAAGCATAACTTGCCCTGGCCTCTGCAAGAGCACTTTCAGCCCTAAAAACATCAAGTTGAGGAACAAGTCCCTGCTTGTAACGCAATTTTGCATCCTCAAGAAAGGCTTCTCTTTTTCGTATCTCTTCCTCTGCTGCCTTTAGTGCAGCATCAGCTGCTGCTGCACTCCAGTAAGCGAAGGACGCATTTTGAAAAAGTCGAATCTTGGCAATCTTATAGGACAAAACAGCCTCGTCATACGCTAACCTTGCCGAGGCAATAGCTAAATCTTCCCTGCCTGCAAGGTTTGCGGAATAGCTTAAAGTCAGGCCCCCAACCGTAGAATCTGATGCTCCTTCCTGCAAAGTTTCGGTAACAGTGATACTTGAAGTTATTCGCTTGTTCGAGCCTGTTAATTTGAGAGATGCTTCGGCAGCCGTTATAGCATGCCTTGCAGCCTTCAGGGACGGGCTGTTTTCCAAAAGCACCTGCCAAGCACCTCCCCAATTCATTTCATCAGCAACGCACATCGTTGTTGCAAAAAAGAGAGCAAACAAGGATATCACAAGAAGCAGCAGGCCTTTCTTTGTATATCTATAGTTTTCTTCCAACAAGCTCACCTCTTGGACATTTCTTCCCTTTGGCTTTCCAGTTTTTCCTTCGCTGTTTCAAGTAACGTCTCAGCCGAAACTATAAGAGACATAATTACGGGATTGTCAATGCCTCTTTCCAGTTTTAGAGTTTCTGAAGTTTTCTCTATTTCTTCCAAAATTGAAGCAGCCTTTTTCTTCAACGTCTCTTGCTCAAAAACAGGAGCTACTTTTGGCCTTGTGGCAATTTCCTTTGCAGGCGTCAATACAAATTCTTGCCCCAACTGAGGAACTACAGCAGAATACCCTTCTTCCTGTAAGGAAGCCGCCAAAGCACTCGAAGCTTCAGGCTCTCCGTGAGTAACAATAAATACAGGATTGGTTTTAAAATTCCTAGCCCAGGTCAAAAGATCGCTTCTATCAGCATGAGCTGAGAAACCATTTATGGTATGAAGCTTTGCCTTCACAGAAACCTCCTCGCCGGCTACTCTAACGACCTTACTGCCATCTATTAGCCGCCTCCCTAAAGTGCCCTTTGCCTGGTACCCTACGAATACCACATGAGCATCTTTCCTGAAAAGGTTGTTTTTGAGGTGATGCACTATTCTTCCACCGCTGCACATGCCGCTTCCAGCAAGTACTATAGCGTGCTTTATGCTGTTTATGGCCTTTGACTCATCTACGCTTTCTACCACATGTAGCTGCTTAGGTGTGAAGGGATCGAGCCCTTTCCTAGCTTCTTCCTGTATTTCAGAAGAAAGAAGCGAGATATGTTCATTATAAATTGCCGTTGTTTTGGCCCCCATGGGTGAATCAAAATAAATGGGAACGTTGTCCGGTAGCATGCCATCCTGCTGCATCAATTTTAATTCGTATAAAACACGTTGAGCTCGATCAACAACGAAAGTAGGAATAAGCACCTTACCATGATCTTTGAGCATTTCTTTCATGGTTTGTCTGAACTCTTCCCTGCTTTCTAAGTTGGTTTTATGGTTTCTGTTACCATATGTGGACTCAATTACCACAAAGTCGGCATCCTCCACAACAGCAGGATTAGCTTCCATAACGGTCTCCTGGGGCCCAAGGTCTCCAGAGAAGACTATCTTAACCTCTTCTTCGCTTTCCTTGAGCCAAATTTCTAAAATTGCACTGCCCAAAATGTGCCCTGCATCTCTAAACCTCACCCTGAGACCATCAACTATTTCCACTACATCATCGTAACTCACAGCTCTGAGATATTCTAAAGTTCGCTCTACATCTTCCAAAGTATATAAAGGCTCTACCGGGGGAAGTCCCTTACGCATATTTTTCCTGCTTTGCCATTCTGCGTCTTCTTTCTGAATATGAGCGGCATCTCTCCACAGAATATCGCAAAGCTCCAACGTGGGCCTGGTACCATAAACAGGTCCCTTATATCCCTGTTTAACCAGAAGTGGGACCTTGCCAGTATGATCCAAATGGGCATGAGTCAAAAGAACTGCATCTATACTAGAAGGATCGTAATCTAATGGAGTATGGTTCCCAGCCGAAGCTCCTCCCTGATAAAGACCACAATCAACAAGGACCCTTTTACCATCTACTTCTAACAGGTAGTTAGAACCTGTAACTTCTTGAGCTGCGCCAAGTACTCTAAGTCTCATTTTATTGCCCTTTATGGGCTTCCCCCCTTTTTCCTAAATCCTGTTTTACGTTCTGTTCGTAAAATATATTCTATACTAAAATGAGTACTAAAATAAGCTAACATCCTAAAATAAAAATGATAGCTCACAAGAAGGAGCCTAAATATGGATATTGTAGGACCACTTTTAATTTTTTGTTCAAGGCTGCTAGATGTTCCCCTAGGAACATTCAGGATATTGCTTCTAGTGAGAGGTAACAAATTTCAGGCTTCCATAATGGCTTTTTTCGAATCTGCCATCTATTTAATTGCCTTAGGATACATTCTAAAAAGTGGCATCAATGAACCTGCCCAAATAATAGCTTATGCTGCCGGCTACGCGGCAGGAAATTTCCTTGGCGTTACCCTTGAAGAAAAATTTCTTAACTCCTTTGTCCTGATAGAAATTATCATTGCAGATACCGAAGAAGCTTCACAACTAATAACCAAATTAAGAAGCGAAGGGTTTGGAACGACAGTCCTTTATGGCTCCGGCAAAGAAGGCAGAAGAATCATTCTGAAGGTGCTGTGCCGCAGAGACGAAATACAGCACCTTTATAGCATCACAGGCAACTCAGGGGTAGTTTTTGTCTCAGATGTGAAAGGTGTGTGGGGCGGCCATTTTAGGCAGAAGCGCAAGTAACAGGAACTTTACACAATATTGTTGTTCCATGCCCCTCCTGAGAGTAGACATTGAAGCTACCTCCTATAAGGCTCATCCTTTCGCTCATATTAGCTAATCCCCTGTGCCCACTGAGCCTAAGGGTTTCTACATCAACGTTTGAATCAAATCCTTTGCCGTTATCGGAAATCTCCAAGACTATATTATCATCACTTCTGTACACCCTCACCTTAACCTCCGTAGCCCCACCGTGACGATAGGAATTATATAGGGCTTCTTGAGCAACCCTGAAAAGAGCAAGGCACACATCTTGAGGAAGGAATATCCCGCTTTCTACCTCTACACTAACTTCCATGCCCAAGTGCTTGGAAATTCTCTCCCCCAGCTCCTCCAAAACTTCCTTCAACCCAAGATCAAGCCATGGTGGTGAAAGCTCATCACACAAGGAACGCAGATCTCTCACTGCTAACTGGCCCCCCTCCTCGGCCATTCGCAACCTGCTTATACTTTCCTTTCCATCTTCTAGTTCCATTCTCGCTAAACGTATCTGTTGCATTAGAGCCGTAACTTCCTGCAGAGGTCCGTCGTGAATCTCCCTTGCGAGGCGCCTTTTTTCTTCTTCCTGAACCTTAACTATGTCGCTGACATACCTTTTCATAAGGTTAGCCCTATCTATGGCCGATTGAGCCAAGTGATAGATGACGTTGCGAAGACGAACTACTTCGAATACAGCCACGGGGTCATCTTTCTCAGGCAGATCTACCCCCCATCTCAGGGCCGAAACCTCTTGAGAAAGTTTTCTCAAAGGTGCGACCAACCATTTCCATAGAGCATATACGGATACTAATCCTAGCAATCCTATAATAGCGACAAGCAAGGGCCACTTGTTGAACTTTATCATGGGACCCATTAACTCATCCCATGAAACAGCAGCTACAACAAACCACCCAGTAGAACCTGCTGGATAAGCAGCAAGGGTAAAAAGTTTCCCATTTGGGCTTTTCAATTCCAAAGCCTCTCCCAGTGGTATCTCCTTATTCCACAGCGAAGGAAGTATTTCTGCACCTTCCGTTGACACCAGGATCCGGCCTTCGGAATCAACTATTGCCAACCACCCCGGTATGGAAACGTTGAAAGCCAACCAGTGAAATTTAGCCATACTTTGAAATTTGCCCATACCAATCCCAGTGCTCCATTCAAATTCTATTTGCGTGGCAATACTTTGAGCTACATCTTTAACATAAGATTCTGCAACCTTTTCCATAGCTCTTCTGTGTTGAACTATTCCAGTCCCAGCCACAAAAAGAGCTGCAAAAGACGGCAACAGTATGGCCACAATCAGAAGGATCAAGAGGTGTTTTTTCATTCAATCAATTCCTCCAGTGCCACAACACCATACTTCAATGCTAACAACATAGCCTCCGTCTTGTTCCTAGCACCAAGTTTGTCGTAAATGGATGCCAGGTGCGCGTGGACAGTCCTTTCACTTATATATAAATCAGACGCTATCTCTTTGCTAGAAAGGCCCTTTGCGGCTTTTAAAAGAACTTCCCTCTCACGGTTAGATAAAGGTTCAGGACAAAAATCCTCATCATGTAAAGAAGCTGAAACCTCAGAATCTAAATAAAGCCTCCCTGATACCACAGCCCTAACGGCCATTGCTAGCTCTTCAGGACCTGCTGTCTTCAAAACGAATCCTCTTGCACCAGCCCTGAGAGAGGAAAGAACGTACTGTTTCGCATCATAGGATGTCAAAATTATCACCTTAGTACTTATACCCTCAGATTTTAGGCGTCTCGTTAGTGCTACCCCATTTTCTTTGGGCATTCTTATGTCCAACAAAGCAACATCAGGCAATTGTTCTTTTATCTTGTTGAAAGCCTCTTCTCCGTCTTTCGCTTCCCCTACAAGCTCAAAATCCTTCTCTCTTTTTATATAATCTCTAAGGCCTGCCCTGGTCATTGGATGATCGTCCGCCAACAATATCCTTATAACCACGAGGCATCACTCCCCCCTATTTACTTTCTATTTTCTTATAAAATAAAAAATCCCTTTAGTCATCAGCCATACTACTTAAATAATTGGACTTTCACCTCTCCCTTTAAAGCCATATGCACTTTTGGCAAATCGAACTGCTTTTCTTATCGCCTCCGATAACGCTTCTGCGGCCATTGTGCCTGTATCCATGACAGAAGAATCCTCTTTGCCAGTAGCAGCGCAAAATACCACGTCTCCGTCAAAAGGAGTATGAGCAGGCGATATAGTTCTTGCCATCCCATCATGAGCCATTATGGAAATACGCTTACAGTCTGACTTAGTGAATTTTCCATTGGTAACCACAACTGCCAACGTAGTGTTCTCACCCCACTGATAACATACATCTTCTCCATCTGCAAAATTATCAAATGCAAGGACTTTGCCATTTTCTTCAACTGCTCCTGCAATCAAAGCTCCATTCCTGTCCAATACGGCACCAAAGGCATTTACCACAGCCAAAGCATACACCTTTAGCTTTCCCTTTTGGATAGCGTGCCAGCCTACACCTGATTTCATGGCCCTTTTGATCCCTGCGTACTTGCCTACTGTTGCCCCAGTGCCTGCTCCCCAGTTTCCCATTGGAAGCTTGAAAGGTTCTTGAGCATTTTCGCAAGCCTTAATTCCCATCTCGTAATCTGGCCATACCTGTTTTTCACCTACAGGAAAATCAAAGATACATGCTGCCGGAATTATAGGCACTAACCCAAATCCTGTATCAAACCCTTTATCATTTTCCAGGCACCACGACATCACACCATCTGCTGCGCATAAGCCAAAAGCACTGCCCCCTGCGAGCAGAATCCCGTCTACCTTCGTTACCAAACAATGGGGATTCAAAAGGTCTGTCTCCCTTGTGGCAGGTGCACCGCCTCTAACATCACAGGAGGCCACTGCCCCTTTGGGGAAAAGTACTACTGTACAGCCTGTAGCCTTTTCGTAGTTCTGCGCATGACCAACGAGGAATTCCATAAAAAACACCTCTTCTTTCTCGAAGTTCTATATATTATGCCTCTTCAGGCCAATCATCATGATAAACTATTAGAAGATGCTTATAAATTGAAAATTTGACCTAGATTTTAAAATACTAATACTGGAGGGAGAAATGGGGAAAAATAAAAAATTTGTTGTTACGCTAATGGCTATAACTGCATTGCTATTTCTTTCATGTACACTTTTTTTTATTTCTTTACACTATCACAAAAAAATACGCCAAAAAAACGACATTATATTAGCTCTAAAAGAGGAACGCAAAAGCCTAACCCAAAGTATGCAGATCATTAGATCAAAAATCCCAGACCAACCAAACTGGGAAGCGTACAAACAGTATGGGATTACAAACCCTGAGCAAGTTTTAAAGAAAGACCTCATGAAAAGAAAAGACCTGATACCTTGGGAGGGAATTATGGGTGGCCAAATGGCTATATATAACGAAAATCTTATCTGGTTTATGGCACCTAATTGGTGCTTAGCTTATGTTGAGGATGGTCATATAGGAGGCTACATGTTACTTGAGTTTAGAATTCAAAAAGAAAGAATTTCATGGAAACTGCTGGAAGCCCAGCTTACAGATTGATGTAATTCACCCCCAAGACAGAAGTGCATTCAATTTTTCGTTTCCATCCAGGCATCCACTACATCCTCGTCATAAAGTATACCTTTACCTCTGTTGATTTCCCCCAAAACATTATCCATACTCAATGCAGGCCTATATGGCCTATGGGAACTCATAGCGTCCACAACGTCAGCAACGGCGATTATCTTTGCTGCAAGGAGAATCTCCCCGCCCATCAACCCTCTAGGATAACCACTACCATCTAGCCTTTCATGATGTTGATACACAATTTCATCTATCGACCATTCCGTCTTGAGTTGAGAAAGAATCCTTTTCCCTGCTTCAGCGTGTTTCTGCACAAGCTTACTCTCGAGCAAGCTTAGTTTACCGGGCTTTGCTAAGATTTCCGATGGAATTTCAATTTTTCCTATATCGTGAACCATGGCAGCTACAAATATAGGGTAGGCCTCTTCTTCAGACAAACCTATTTGCTCTGCTATTTGCTTGGCTATTATAGCTACACTTTTCTGATGTCCAGCCGTATATGGATCTTTGGCCTCTATAGTGGAAGACAAAACAGATATAGTTTGCTCCCAATATTCTGTCATTACGTTTGTTTTAACCTTTTCATTTGAAATAGATTTTTTAAGGCTTTTTTCTTCTTCTTTTCGTTTGGTTATATCTTGATAAATGACAAAAGCTCCAAGTATTTTACCTTTTCTCAAAATTGGGAACCCAAGAAAAGAAACATATATAAAACTTCCGTCCTTTTTTCGCCTCATATCTTCAAACTCAACTACCTGTCTTTCATCATATAGGTTGTAAATATATTCTTCCCCAGAAGGCCTCTTAGTTTCAGGTAAAATTAGGTCTTTTATTTTTTTGCCACTCATTTCTCTATCTCTGTAACCAAACATCTCACACGCAGCTTTGTTTGCCTCTGCAACTACACCATTGCACCCCATCCGTACCATTCCCAAGGGTGCATTTTTAAATAAGTAATTCAACATAAAGTTTTCCCCTTCGTATTCCTCTAACAAGCTCATAACATCTAAATCGCTATTTGTGTCTTCATGCAGCGGCTCCATATGCAACCTCTCTTTAGCGAAAAATAGCAACTTCGCTGTCTTCTTGCAGTATAACATGGGGAAGACATATTGCCTATTATTGTGAACACTGAGTATACTTTTAACATATTAAAGAGGGCTCATTAACGAAAGGGAGCCCTCTTTACACGCTTATAAAAAGCTATTCTTCTCCAAGCCCTATTTCTTTTTCCACTGGCTTCAGAGCCTCTATAACTTCCTCTATTAGCTTTTCAAGTGGTTGCCCCAAGATTTCTGCTCCCTTGGCAATAACTTCCCTATCTACTCCCTTTGCAAAAGCTTTGTCCTTCCATTTTTTCTTCACAGACTTGACCTTCAGATCCTGCAAGGATTTTCCTGGGCGCACCAAGGCCACAGCGGTAATAAAGCCTGTCAGTTCATCCACTGCATAAAGATACTTTTCCATCGGGCTTTGTGGCTCTACATCAGAACATATTCCCCAACCATGAGACAAAACCGCCCTTACGACCTCCTGCGGGAAGCCTTTCTCTTCCAAAATTTTAGCTCCAACGTGAGTATGCTTCTCTGGTGTTTCCTGGGTTATCTCCCAATCTATATCATGCAAAAGGCCAGTGATTCCCCACAAATCAACATCTTCGTTCAATTTTTCTGCAAAATACCTCATAGCAGCCTCTACAGCCAAAGCATGCCTTATATGGTTCTGCTCTTTGTTGTATTCCTTCAACAATGCCATTGCTTCATCACGACTCAACATAACAATCTCACCTTCCTTACAATTTTTGCAGCCTCAATGGCCGTCATATAAACGCAAAAACATCCAACAACTCCGCCCTTACAGGTTCAGCTATCAATTTCCTCAAGCCTGTATTTTGTTTTATTAGTTCATCTACCTTTTTCTTCAACGTCGGGGCAGCATTTAACTGGAAAGAAATTCTTCTTGCCTCTTCCACTCGACCAAGTGCCACCAATGAAACAGCCACGGCGTACAAGGTGACGGGATGAAGAAGCACAGTATGGCTCCTTTTAAAATGCTCTAGAGCATTCTCCCACTTTTTCATGTGGGCAGCAGCAACTCCAGCAAGGTAGTCCAACTCCTCCCTCAGCTTCCCATCCTGCAATTCCCACAATATAGGGCCTGGTTGTGTCATTTTAGCCTTTTGCGCATAAGCATAAAGGCCTTCCCATTCTCCTACACCTGCTAACCCAACACATAAAAGCCCTAAACCATCCATCCCAAATTCTTTAGGCTCAAATTCTTTAAGATACGGCGCAACAGATCTATCCCCACAAATTACCCTGGCTACCATGGAAGCTAACCTTAGCCAAGGCGAAGCTTTTTCATCCGCCTCTATTGCCCTGGCTCCATATAGATCTTTTATGGCAATAAGCACCCTTATCTTCCAATAAAGATACGGATATCTGATTTCATCTGGGATTGAATCTATTTCCCTCAATAATACTTCTGCCTCTGACCATCTTCTGGCTTCTACAAGGCTTCTCGCATACCAAAAAAGGCCTTCTTGAGTCAAATTTTTGCGTTCAATTCCCTCAAAATATCTTAATGCCTCTCGGAAGCTGCCTTTTGAGGCCCTCAAGCGCCCTAGCTGCTCCCCACAAAAAAACTTCTCCTTCGCTGACAATTTCTGCCGCCAAGCCTTTTCGTATAATCTTTCCGCTTCTTTTATATTGCCCTTTTCTTCTTCAGCCTTTGCCAAATCCAAAACGAGGCTTCCTGCTTCTACTTGTTCATACACTACATCATGAAGGATTTCTTCAGCCTTTTCCTTTTGGCCAGTGGCTGTGTAAAGTTCCGCAAGAACCCGCCAGTCTTCTACGTTTCCCGGCTCCAGCTCAAGGGCAACCTCAAAAGATACTATAGCTTTTTGAAAATCCCCCTTGTGCTTGTAATAATAAGCCAGCCCACGATGAGGGCGGGGATCATCTGGCATAGCCAAAAGAGCTTTCCTAAATGCATTCTCAGAAACATCTGCAGCAACAGCATCTGATGTGCCTAACAAAGCCTCAGCAAAAGATATCAGCGCCTCGTCTGGGCAATTAAAAATTTTTACTATCGCTTTTTTTAAGGCGCCTCGAACTTTTTCATCTTTCAATGTTTCATATGGTAGGTTCCTCAGCGATTCTGGCGACAAAGTTCCTTCTTTTTCCCTGATAAGAGCCAAGCCATTAAGGAAAGCACACAGCGCTTCACTCCACCTGGATTCCATAAAACAAGCAACGGAAAGGGCTAAATAAAATTCAGGAACGTCATTTTTTTTCTCTACAGCCCTTTTAAGCGCGTTAACAGCTTCTTCTCTTTTGCCTATCCATAAAGCTGAAATGCCTTTATAAAACTCTTCCTGAGCATTTAAGTCTTTTTCACTAAAACATCCCCATGCGTCTTGGAAATCCCCTATTTTACATAGAGCAACTCCCAAAAGAGCCCTATTCTGTGCATCCAACTCCTTTACCATCGGCTCTAACGTAGAAACCACATCGGACCACAAGCCGGCTTCTTCATACCTTTTGGCTAATTGGAATCGAAGCTCCATATTCGTTGGGTCTGCATACATTTCCTTTTTTGCCGATTCTATATTTTTGCGGATGAAAGCAACTTCCCCATAATAATCGTCCAAATCCAAAACAGTTATAGTTTTCATATCCCAAGGAGTCACTTTCCGTTTATTTCGCAACCTAGATGACATTCTAGTCTTGGCGTGGTCCACTATATTGCGTATCTCCCTAGCATTAGCAAAATCCTTTTCGTGTACTCGCTTTTTCATCATATTGAGGATTGCTAAAGCTGCCTGATCAGAAAGTTCAAGATTCTCACGGGAAGTCATAAAGTTGGCGATATCCACCAATTCCAAGGGGGAGTAATTTTCAAATTCTAGATGAAATGTAAATCTGCTTCTCAACCCTGTAAATGAATCAAAGAGCCTTTCCATTTCCTCTGGATATCCTGCAAAAATTACGACAAGACAATCTCGATAATCCTCCATGGCCTTGAGAAGCACCTCCAGGGCTCTCCAGCCAGGATCTGATGTGTCTCCTCCCGATAGGCTATATGCCTCATCCACGAATAAAACGCTATCCAATGCAGAGCGAACTGTTCTTAATACCTTTACCTCCGTCTCGCCTGGCGTAGGCCCTACAAGCTTAGACCTATCTACCTCTACCACATCTCCCACGCGCAGCAAGCCATACTTGCGGAATATTCTCCCTATCAAACGGGCTACAGTAGTTTTCCCGGTTCCAGGATTTCCCTTAAAAACAAAATTTAAAGATTGCAAACTGAGCTCACCAAGGTCCTTCTGCTTTCTGTGTTTATTCAGCCACAACATGGACTCAATTCTACGGAGTTCCCTTTTGATCGAGTACAACCCCACAAGCTGTTCCAGATCCTCTATCCCACCCCTTTTCTCTCCACCTCTATTTATCTCTATAGGCATGGCAGGAACTCCCCCCTTCCTTAATCTCTTTCCTCAGAGCTAAAACGCTCCACTCTTACACCAGCCTCTGCCATTAGCTCGCCAGATAAAATGTCCGGATATCCCTCTTTATATATAACCTTTTTTATGCCTGCGTTTATTATCGCCTTTGCGCAAAAAGCACAAGGCTGGTGGGTACAATACATCACTGCTCCTTCAGTCGACGAGCCCACCGAAGCAGCCTGAACTATGGCATTTATCTCAGCATGAGATCCCCTACAGATTTCATGCTTTTCACCAGCAGGTATATTGAGTTGCTCCCTCAGGCAGCCGGTTTCAGAGCAGTGCGTGACTCCCTTTGGGGCTCCATTATAGCCGGTGCTTACAATTTGTTTGTTTTTAACTATAACCGCACCAACATGTCTTCTCAAACAAGTGCTTCGTGTTGAAACTACTTCTGCAATGGACATAAAATATGCATCCCAACCAGGCCTGTCCATATCCTTTGAACCTCCAAACACCATCATCTCCAAATATGCTCTAACAGTATCTTAGCTCCAATTCCTATGAGAACAATACCACCTAACATGGTAGCTTTGGAACTTATCCCTTTGCTTAGCCTTTTACCCAAAAACATTGCACTCATAGAAAAAGCAAAGGTCGTAATGCCTATAACCGCAACAGTATGGTATACAGCTATATTCATGCCAATAAAACTTACTCCCGCAGCAAAAGCATCCACACTAGTGCCTATAGAAAGAGCCATTATACTCACTAAACCTAACCTTCCGCGCTTCTTATCAAAAGAATCGTCACTATGAAAACCAGAATAAATCATGTGGAGACCAATAGCACATAATAAAAAAAAGGCAATCCAATGATCCCAGGCTCCTATAATATTCACAAACTTCCCCGCCATAAACCAACCAGCCAAAGGCATCCCTGCCTGAAATAAGCCAAAACTCCCAGCCACCTTAAGAATATCCCTTATTTCAAGCCTTATTGAGGCCAAGGCCAACCCCAAAGATACAGCAAAAGCATCCATGGAAAGGCCAAAGCTCAAAGCAAAAGCCAATCCTAATTTCATCATAATAGATCCTCCAAAGTCCTTCTAGGAAACACTACCTCAGGAGGAGGACCCAATATTTCCCTGGTCTCCTCCAGCTCAAAACTGTATAAAATGTCTGAGATAGCAAGTTGGGTCACATCATCTGTCTCAAAGGGGATGGAAAAGCGCCTATACCCAAATTTTTCAGCGAAAAAACTCCTGTCATTTCCTTCTTTCGCAGCTTTTCTCATAAGGCTTTCAAGGGCTTCTAAACATCCCGATTCGTTAAAAACTATTTTGTTGCTGATTAATATGATAGTTTTAAGCTCATCAACAAGCATATTGCGGTCCCATACGCCACAAAGAGCTAAACCTGCTGTTATGCCAGGAAAAGCATTAGCAAAAAGTCCGATCAAACGCTCCATGGTTTTTGAATATCCGAACACCATTGAAAACCACCCAACACACTTTAACTTTCTTTCTGGATCAAATATGTTCTGCCTGAACAAGGTGCCAGCTTGGCCAGTGGTTATGCCATCGACACATAGCAATTCACTATCCAAATTGAGTGCTAACATAGCAATCTGTTCCAGTTGATCACTGTACATAGAGTTAATCGACACAGGAGAAAAGTCCAATCTATAAGGAACCCACGAATCAATTTCAAAATCCACATTTTTATCCCAATAAGGCAAAATACCCATTGTGTTTTTACCCCTCCAATGCTGTTCCCTCGAGCAAATAAATTATTTGATTATTATAGCTTAAGAGCTGTACTACGCTCTATTTTCGACACAAAAATCAAGCAACTTCTTTTTGTCTAGATCTGGCCTTATCCCAAAGCGAGTCAACACGAAATCATATTTGAGAGGGTCTTGGGGATTTACTCTTTTAAAAAAATCAGTAACCTCAACAGCAGCCTTAAAATCTGCACTCTTTCTCGTAGTCGCCTTTAAGCTCCTTGCAATAGAAAACATATGAGTATCCAAAGGATATATAAGCTCATTTGAAGATATAACTTTCCACCCTCCTGGGTCGATGGCATCTTTACGAACCATCCACTTTAAAAACAAATACAGCCTTTTGCAGGCTGAATTCTTTCTTGGATCTGGCAGTACTGAGTTCAAGTTTGAAGCTGCATGCTTTTGTAGCTTTTCGTAAAAATTTATCATCGCCTCTTTTACCCCCGGAAACTCAGAATCATGAGGGTAAGCAAAACAACACTCCAAAGAGCCAAACTCTCTTATAATACCTCTCACACCCACTAGAAGGGTAGCTATGCTTTTGCCATCTGTAAAACGATATTTAAAGCTTCTGAAGGCATTACTCAGGCTGTCAACTGGCTGGGAAAGGACAAATTCTCTTGGGGACTCTCCCATAACTTTTAAGATTTTAGCTGCATTCTTTACTATTTGAGATGCCCTCCCATAAGCCAACGCTGCAACTACTAAAGCTGCTATTTCTCTCTCTCTTATATCCTCATAATCATAAAGCAACTCTACCGGGTCAGGATGCACAAATTCTTTGCTATTGTAGCATTCGTACAACTCATCAAGCCATATTTTTAGTTTCACAAATCGGGGAAGCTCATTATAGGGACACGCCAAACATAACGTCCTCCCTTTTAATGGATTTTACCTGCATCAATGCCAAAAGTAGGTGCATGCTTTGGGGATTTCCCTTTCTTGACCTCATGATAATAAGAGTAGGTCATTGGGGTCCCATCCTTCAATACTTTAGCATGTACAACTTTCCCAAAAAATAGCACGTGCGTAAAGACGTCGACCTCACTGATTACTTCTGCTTCTATTACGGCCAATGAATAATCAGGTGTATAAGGAACACCTCTTTCAGTGAGTTCGCATTTGCACGAACTGAATTTATCTATATCCCTACCTGACTTAAACCCAAAGTTCCCTATGAACGTCATGGGGGTTTCTTCCTCAAGGATGGATATACTAAACATTCTGCTTTCTCTTATGCATTTGGTCGTAAAATTGTCTTTATGCAAACAACATGCCAACACTATTGGGTCTGATGTTACCTGCACAACAACACTAGCTATCTGGCCATTCAACTTATCTTCCAGGCGAGAAGACAGCACATATAGCCCATACGAAATCCCAAACAGAGCCCTTGTGTCTATTTCCTTTTCAGGCATTATTACAACCTCCACTTCTTAAACCCTTTCAGGTTTTATTTGCTTGTTAATACGATCATTGTATCACCTATATTATAGAGTACCTTTTAAAAAAGAAAGTCCAGAGGCAAAGCGCCCCTGGACTAGATAGTTTATTTATACAAGATTTTTCGTGAGTTTATTCTAACGCTTCCTATTCACCATGCCTCTTTCTTCTGGAGTTCCAGGAACTATGGTGTCCCAGAAAGCCGCACTGATACCTGCAACGGCCATAGGCGTCTTAAGGATAGCCCATAAAACCTGTCCCGGAATGCCATAGGCGAAAAAGGCTTCTTGCTGTCCTTCTACCCAACCTGGCAGGCCAAGGGCCATTAAAAAGGCAAAACCCACAATAAGAACATTTCTTTGACTTCCCATATCTGCTCTCATAAGTACCTGTATTCCCAAAGCACCTATTATCCCAAAAAGGGCAATATATGCTCCACCTATAACAGGGCTAGGAATAGTTGCTATTAAAGCCCCTAATTTACCAATCATACTCATGATTATCAAAAGTACAGCCCCCGTCCGTACGACCCACCTTGAAGCAACACCGGTCAAACCAATAAGGCCTATATTCTCCGTATAGGAAGTGGTGCCCACTGCACCGAAAATTCCCGCAAGGGCACAATTTAAGCCTTCCGCACCTATACCTTTACTTATGGTATTTGAATCCGGATCGTCCAAACCAGCGGCGTAGGAGCATGAGTGATAATCTCCTATGGATTCGATCATAACGGCAAAAAAGCCCGCTATTATGGCTCCAAAAGCAAGAAAACTAAATTTTGGTGCCCCCCACGGCATGATCAATTTAAATCTAAACCACGGAGCCGCTATTACTTCCTTCAGATCAACGTAAGCTGCATGCCCAGGCTGGAACAACCCTAAAAAGCTCCCAAACAAGCAGATGAGGTAGGCTATAGTTATGGAAGATAGCACAGCAAAGATATTAATAAACTTATTCTTACTGATGAGGCTAAAAAAGAAGACGCAGAAAACCACGAGAAGAGACACAGGCCAATAATTAGCTGCATTATATTGAATAGCAACAGGAGCAAGAGAAAAACCTATGGCCATTATAGTAGGACCTATAACCACAGGAGTTATTATCTTCCTAATTATTCCCACAAGGCGACTGTATCCTATAACTGAAAGCAGCAACCCTCCGGAGATCAAGGCTCCTCCAACGTACTGCATCACCACATGGGGACCCATGGCCTTGTAAGCACCTATTATAGTCATGATAGGTGGAATAAAGCTAAAACTTGAGCCTTGCACTATAGGCAAACCTGACCCAAGCTTGGGGTATGTTTGTATCAAAGTTGCCACTCCCATGGCAAAATAGACACAAGAAATAAAAAAGCCTATCTGAGCGGGAGTCATACCCATAGCGGGGCCAAAAATCAAAGGCACAAGAGTGGTAGCCCCAAAGAGCGTCAAAACGTGCTGAAATCCTGCCAATACCATTATTGGGAAAGGTGGTTTATCATCCACCCCATATACAATTCTCCTTCCCGGCATGCTGAAGCACCTCCTTTAGTTTTGCTCAAAACGTGAGCGATCACATTTTATCATGTTGTGTAACCGGTTGCATAGAGTCTTTTTGTATAATTTTTTCTGAAGGCATATTTTTTATTGAAGGAGGTGCTCCATTTGAAAAGTGGCATGAACAAAAAGGCTTTAGCTCGAATATGTGCCGATGAAATAGAAAAAGCCACCAACATTGTTCTTCTCAGCGGCGCAGGAATGTCTACCAGCGCTGGAATCCCTGATTTTAGAGGGCCTAATGGCATATATCGAAGACAGTTAGGCATAAACCCTGAAAAAATCTTCGATATAGATTATTTCCATGAAAATCCTCGCTTTTTTTATGATTTTCATAGGGAGTTTCTTAAAACCCTCAAGACCATAAAACCCACATATGCACATAAATTCTTTGCCACCTTGGAAAAAAACGGGAAGCTGAAAGGAGTCATAACCCAAAACATTGATTCACTACATCAAATGGCAGGGAATAAAAATGTATTGGAAATTCACGGAGGCATATGGAAAAGCTACTGCATAAGATGTAAAAAAACCTGGAACTACGAAGAAAGTATAGCTTTAACTTTTAGCCAGGACGTCCCACACTGTGATCAATGTGGAGGAGTAATAAAACCAGATATAGTCTTCTTTGGAGAAATGGTCAAGTATCTTGAAGAAAGCCAAAGGTTAGTAAAGGAATCTGACCTATTATTTGTCGTAGGCTCCTCCCTAGTAGTTACACCTGCTGCATTGCTGCCTGGACTAGCCAAAGGGAAAATTGTGATAGTAAATAAAGGAGAAATAAACAAACTCTACCTACCTCGAAGCGGAGATATCCTCCATGTAGAAGAAGAAATAGACGAATTTTTCAAATCCGTGAACAAATTTCTTGGCTACAAACTACCCTAGGCTCTAGTCAAATCATTTTTACGGAAAGGTGG
>NZ_JACDOB010000005.1 GCF_017656375.1 Thermovirga sp. | reverse complement strand
ATATCTCTTGAGCCTGCAGACCTGGATAGAAGAAAGAGAGCAGAAAAGAGAAAGAAATAAAAAATTTATTATAGGGAGGCTAGTTAGTCTCCCTATAACTTTTAACTAAAAAACGGAGTAGTTCACTCTATGGCTATTTCTCTATTGCCAATGTCTAAAATTGATATTTCTGTTGTTCCACCTAGATTTTCTATCACTAGTGTTGATAAATCTTCTAGTGCCATTTTAAGCTCTTTGAGCCTGCTTTCATCTGCCAATTCAATGCACAAAAATGCATTAGTTGTTTCCCCAGTGAGCATTGTTCTAACCGATTCCCGCCAGTTCCAGCACCTGACAATGGCCCCCTCATCATCCTTGTATATCACTTCGCCTTCGTATGGAGGCATGTTTTCATCTGAACCAAGGGGTACAAATCCTTCACTCCCAGAGGCGGTAGTCAACCTTATGTCACCGACAAACTTATCTATATCCTCGCCACCGCATGGTAAGGCATATCTTAAAGAGATAGAGTTGTAAATATCAACTAGGGGATTAATGGTTCCTATATGCTCCCCTTTATTAACCCTTTTAAGTAATGCCTCTATTGATGATCTTGCACCCTTTTTTGTTTTAAACTTTTTAAATGCCTCTCTCCATGCCTTTATTACATCATTTTCACTAAATGTGGGGTTTTTCAAGTATTTTAATGCCTCATTCTCGGCATCTAAAAGCATTTTTTGGTATCGCTCGCGATCCCCTACAGAGTTATCTATGCCATGGCAGATGAGAACACCTATCTTGGCATCAGGAAATATCTGCCAAAAAGGATCTTCTACAATAAACTTTTTCACCAAAAATCCCTCCTAATATGGATGTTTTTACGAGTATTTGAGGATATCACTTGCTGCTATTTAATTTTATTCTGATAATATTATGCCACACGGAGAAGAGAAGGAGAGGTATAGTGAATTTACTCGAGCAAGTTAAAAATAGGAGCCAAAACCTTTTAAAAGATAATAGATATAGAGACTATATGTTTCTTTTAATGATAGCCTTGTGCCATTACTCTGCGGCTATGGTCTTTTTTGCGTTTCCCATACAGGTAATAAAGTGGGGCTATAGTACTATGCACGTAGCCATTTTGGCCTTCTCAATGGATGGAGTGCTTATTGCTGTCCGGCCATTGGTGAAGAAGTTAATAGATAGGCATAAAGCTCAAAAGGCTTTGGTTGTTGCGTCTTTTCTTCTTTTAATTGTGCCTGTCATTTTGCTTATGGCTGGGAGATCTTTCCCTTTGCTTATCCTCGCCAAGGCCTTTCATGGAGTAGCTCTTTCCATTTTTCTCGTGGCCAATCTTGTTTACGTTCATGTGCTGTTTCCTCCAGAGATGACGCGAAGAGCTCTCCTGTGGCTCGGGGCTACAGCTATATTGCCTCAGCTTGTTTTTATATCTTTTGCAGAGAAAGCTATTTTATCCGGTCGATTGTGGCTTTTCTACGGGGGCATAGCTTTTATGGCCATATTAGCCCTGTTTTTGTCTTTGCGCTTAAGTGAAAGGGGAGGCAGCCTTGAATCTCCTACGCGAATAGCGCCTTTGTTCCATAGAAAGGAATTTTTATATCTTGCATTTTTAGTCTTTTCTCAGGCTCTAGTAATATGTATTTCCAGTAACTTCATGGCTCTTCTTCTTGAAAAAAAAGGAATATCTCTGTGGAGGTTTTTTACTCCTTATGCAGTGGGAACATTGCTGGTTAGGGGACCTCTGGCTGTATGGGTTAGCAAGGTTTCTCCAAGAATTGTTTTGGTGCTTGGTTTTTCTGCAATGGCCCTATCTGCAGCAGGAATTGTTGTTTTTCATGATCCATTACTGATATTGATGTGCTCTTTTTTGTTAGGGATAGCTTTTGCTCCCCTGCAGCCCACCCTTATTTCAGTTGCTGTTGAAAGGATAAAATATGAGAAGAACGCCTTGCTTACGGCTGTCATCACCTCTGATGACATGGCATGGGCCTTTGGCCCACTGATAGGAGGATTTTTGGGTAAAACTTCGGTGGTCGTTGCCTATTATGGGGTAGTTTTCGTGGCTACTATTGCCGCTCTTCTATCTTTTTGGGGACCCGTCAATGAAGGCCCCCAAAAAGAATAATTAAAGTTAATGTTATTTTTTGTCCTTTTGTTGGTGTTTTTGCTTTCTCAGTTTTTCTTTTTCTTCCTTGTCCAGGGACATTCGTACTTTTACCTCATCGTTTGTGAGCCAAAAATACTCTAAAGGCAGGTTAAGTATCTCTTCCGTGTTGGTAGTCGATTCGGTAAACATTATCTTTATGCGGCCGCTTTTGCCTGCTTCAAGGTTAGTGACCATTATGTCACTGGCCTCTACATCAAAATAAGCCTTCATATAAAGCCTGCATAATTCCTCAGCACGAGCTTCCATCTTTTTGTGCAAATCAAGATACTGATCTACTTCCATTTTAAGCAATTAAATCACCCTCCTTCAGTGCGACATTATAACACATCATTTCGGTGATATGCTATAGATTATAAAGATTTGTGCCGCAAGAAGAATAGGGACATGGGAAGCCATGGAAGAAGGGCTATAAACGAAAGGGTGGCTTCTAATCCCCAAATGTCTGCAAAAATTCCAAGGGGGGCCACCAGGATTCCTCCCAAGCCGTAAGCAAGTCCGCCAACAAGAGATGCTACAACACTTCTAGATTCAGGCGCTTTTTTTTGTGCTGCAGCTCCTGTTACAGGCAAAATAGCTTGTAACAGGGCAATGCCTACCACATATAAGGCTATTGAAGTGAGTCCCTCAGTGAGTGCTGCAGGGAGTAGAAATACAGGGGCTAACGTCATAACGACGATTATTACCCTTTTATCACCTAGCTTATCTGCAAGCCTTCCGCCTAGAATTGGAGAGATAGCTCCGATGATACTTATTATGAACAATATCGTCCCTATATCCACGATATTTCCTCCTTTTGAGGCTATCAAGAGGGGGAGGAAGAATTTTATTCCTTGTGTTGCGGTATCTCTGGATACTGATACTGTCCAAATTGGGAATATTGTCTTGAACACGCGCATGGTAGTTTGGAGGAAGTTGAGTGGAGAAGGTTTATCACTGGAACTGTTGCTAGAGAGGGTGGGGAACGTCTTCCATATGAGGTAAGAGACGACAGCCACGGGGATCATAGCTCCCAATGGCAGAAGGAAAGTGGGGCCGAATATTTTATAAAGAGTAATGGCGTAAAGAGGGCTTATAGTAGCACCTAGAACTCCACCAACGGAGAATATGGCCAAGGATGAAGCTAATTTCCATGGAGGTACTATGTGTCCAACTCCCCCATTCCCTAGTGGATGGTATATTGCACTTCCCATACTCCATAACCCTACAAAGAGGAATGCCATTCCATAGGAATGGCTAAGTGGCAGCATGCTTGCCCCAAATGCAGTCATGAAGGGGCCTGCTACAATGGCATAAGGCCTTGAGAATGAATCCGACATATAACCGGCCATTGGTTGTATGAGCATGTGGATGATACCCGATAATGATTTCAAAAGGCCTGCTTGTCCATAACCGATTCCAAGCTGTTCTACTATAATAGGGATAAACGTGGGCAGGAAAGCACTATGAATATCGTTCACGAAGTGTGATAAGGCTATTACCAAGAGCCTTAAGTTGTTTTCTATAAACTTTATTTTTATTTTTTTCATGAAAATCACCTCGTTAGCAAATACAAACCCCTTGATGTTATACTGTATCCTGTTCGTAAAGTCCACCTAATATTGTTAATTGTGAGGTGTTACCATGGCTTTGCATAAATCGTCTATTATGGAGTTGCTACTTGCTCTTACGGAGGTTCCCAGTGTTAGCAGGACCGAGGGAGAGGCTAGAATGGGAGCTTTCATAAAGGAGAAGCTCTTGGAAAGGGTCCCTGGCCTAAAGGACAACCCCAAAAACTTGATATGGTATCCCCTACCTAACGATCCATTGGGAAGGCATGTAGTAGGGGCCATCGTTTATTCCGCAGAGGACACGAAAGACACCGTTATCTTGACGGGACACTATGATGTAGTAGATGTCGGAGATTATGGGAAATACAAAAAATTGGCTTTTTCTCCCATGGAGTACACTAAAGCCCTTAAAGGAGAAAATCTGGACACAGAATCGAAGCAAGATTTGCTTTCTGGCGATTACCTCTTTGGGCGGGGAATAATGGACATGAAGTGCGGCCTTGCCGCGGAGATGGCTCTTCTTGAAGAGTTTGCTGCGGATGTGTCCAAATTTCCGGTTAATGTTCTTTTCCTAGCAGTACCTGACGAGGAGGACAGTTCCGAGGGGATGCGGGCAGCAGTGAGCCTTCTTGTAGAGTTGCAGGAAAAAGAAAACCTGCGCTACCTGGGAGCCATTCTGACCGAGCCATCCAGTGCGGGGGCTCAGGTAGAGGGCAAAGAGCTTATCTTCTGTGGAACGGTTGGTAAGCTCATGCCCTTTTTCTACTGCATGGGAGCAGGAGCTCATGTAGGGCAGTACTACAGGGGCTTGAGTGCAACGCTGCTTGCCTCCTTCTGTAACCAGCTAATGGAAGCCAACCCTGACCTCATAGAGGAAGTTAACGGGGAAAAAACTCCCCCACCAGCATGCCTTTACTTTAGGGACCTTAGGGAATCTTACTCTGTAACCCTTCCTGATCGTGCCCTGGTGTATTATAATTTGCTGACGCTGAGAAAGTACCCGGCGGATATTATCAAAGAACTTAAGAAGATTGCAGAACGAGCATTCAAGAGGGCCTTAGAGCATTTGGCTGATTCAGCAAAAAGCGCCGGTTTCGATGCCGATGAATTTTCTCCCCTAGTGCTATCCTTTGAGGAATATCTGACCGAGCTTGCCAGGGCTAACCCTGACATAAAAGGGGAAATTCGAAGGATAGCGTCGGAGCTTGCCGAACTTAATGACG
This sequence comes from Thermovirga sp., assembly GCF_017656375.1. Classification (GTDB taxonomy): domain Bacteria; phylum Synergistota; class Synergistia; order Synergistales; family Thermovirgaceae; genus Thermovirga. The sequence continues at coordinate 62,457 of NZ_JACDOB010000005.1, read as the reverse complement.
ATAGGGAAAGGGCTATAGAGCTCTTGAAGAAGTTAAGTGATAAGGATCCTTCAAGGAAACCCAAAATAGTAGTAGGCTTTTTGCCTCCTTGGTACCCACACAGGGAGAACACGAGAGAGACCAGTTCAGATTTGTTAGTTGCTGATGTGGCTCAGAAGGTAGTTAATGAAGCCAAGGATAAGTTCGGTATAGATATGGAAATTAAGGAGTTCTTTGGTGGAATTTGTGACTTGAGCTACATGGGCTACAAGGGAAGTGCCTTCGACCCCTTCTGCGTGGCAGCCAACATGCCGGGTTGGGGGAGCATTTACAGAGTGGCAGTTAAGGACCTGATGAAGCTAGATATCCCCGTTTTGAACATAGGGCCGTCGGGGAAAGACCCCCACAAGCCAACGGAAAGGCTTTATCTGCCTTTCTCCCTAGAGGTCTTCCCTGCCCTGCTTGAGAGAGCAGTTAAAGCTTTTAAAGAAGTGTAATAGAGAGCGAAAGCAATAGGAGGGATGAGACGAAAATGTTCGAAGATGTCAAGGAAGCCTGGAGCAAAATAACTACACCAAAAGGTATAGCAAAAGCGGCTATAATAGGGGCAGCTTATGCCATGCTCACCATTTTCTTTGCTCCCATCTCTTATGGCCCAGTACAAGTTAGAGTGTCTGAAGCCTTGACGCTTCTTCCCTGGCTTTGGGTGGAGGCCATACCTGGTTTGTTTATAGGTTGCGTTATAGCTAATTTTGCTGGAGGATTTGGCATAATAGATGTGGTCTTTGGAAGCCTTGCAACCCTTGTGGCTGCCATGCTGACAAGGAAGATGCCTAGCAAGATAACGGCAGCAATTCCGCCAGTAGTGGTAAACGCCGTGATTGTTGGTGCCTATTTGTCATTTTTGACGGATTTTTCCTGGCAGGCTGCAATGCTTTACGTAGGGGCCGGCGAAGTGGTGGCTTGTTTTTGCCTTGGAGTCCCTTTCCTTATGTTGCTTGAGAAGAAGTTTCCAAGGAAATAGGACTTTGTGAGGTGACAATGTCTAAAGAAGCCAGCAGGCCACAAAGTGTCCTGGGGATACTTCCTTAATGGGAGGGCAAGTTTTGCTGCATTTGTCGATTCCCCTTGGACATCTTGTCAGGAAAGGACATCCTGAAAGTCGATATTCAGGCTCTCCCTGCTTAAGGGAAGGCTTTTTTATTTTCTTGCCCAATCCAGGGAGGGCATCTAGGAGAGCCTTCGTATAAAAATGAAGAGGTTTTTTCAGTATTTCCTTGGATGGGCCAGCTTCCATGATTTTGCCGTGAAAGAGAATTATGGAGTGCTCCGTGGCAGCGGCAGCCAAATAAAGATCGTGAGTAGTGAGTACCAAGGAAGAGCCTTTTTTTACGTACTCTTGAAGTATATCCAGGATGTCTCCTCGGTTGGAGGCATCCTGCATGCTCGTGGGTTCGTCAGCGAAGATGATCTCAGGGTCGGTTACAAGGGCCCTGGCTAGAGCAACTCGCTGTTTTTGCCCACCAGATAGAGAGAACTTTACCCTTCCATTTAATACTACTTCATCTACGATACCGCATACAGATAGCATCTCTTTAGCTCTTTCCCTTGCTGTTTTCTTGTTCAACCCTTTACATATGACAAGAGGCTCTGCAACTGCATCCAAGGTGGTCAGAGTAGGTGGTATGGAGTCGTAGGGGTTCTGGGATATGTACCCGCAGCGCCGCCTGGTCTCTATGAGCTTATCCTTGCTGCAATTGTTTATGTCAACTCCCAGGAGGGTGACTTTGCCCTTCGTGGGAGCGATAAGCCCCAAAGATGCGCGGGTTGCAGTGGTTTTACCACTGCCGGACTCTCCTACCAGCGAGAGAGTTTGACCCTTCTCAAGGGAGAAGCTTATTCCTCTCAACGCGTGAAAAGCTTTTGAGCCCTTCTCGAATGAGACCCATAGTTCAGATACTTCAAGAGCGTTTTGCCTCATTTTGGGTTACCCCTCTCTTCTATGGATCTTATGGATTCCACCAATTTTTTAGTGTGAGGGTGTGTAGGGTTATTTAATATTCCTGAAGGTGTTTGTATCTCTACAATCTCACCCCTATGCATAACTGCGACTCTGTCGCATACAGAAAGAGCTAGAGGCAAGTCATGGGTTACCATGCAAAGGGTCATGTTGTTTTTTCGGGTTATTTCCTTAAGCAGCCAGACTATTTCCGCTTGTGTTATTACATCTAATGCTGTAGTAGGCTCGTCTGCCAAAATGCATGGTGGGCTACACGCTAAGGCCATAGCTATAGCTGCCCTTTGTTTCTGTCCTCCAGACAGCTCATGTGGGAACCGTTTCGAAAAGAAAGTAGGCAACCCCACCATCTCCAGCAGTTCTTCTGCCCTTTTGTAAGAGCCTTTTGAAGAGAGGTGCAGATGGTACGCTACTGTTTCTGCTATCTGTTTCCCTATAGATAGTACTGGGTTGAAGGAGCTCATGGCTCCCTGAAGCACCAGAGAGCACTTCCTCCAGCGAAAGGACCTGAGGGCAGCGTCATCCATGGACGTTATATCCATACCTTCGAACATTATTTTCCCTGAAAGTTCTGCTTCTGGTGGCAAAAGCCTCATGATGCTGTGAAGGAGGGTGCTTTTCCCGCTTCCTGATTCCCCAACTATGGCAGTAGCCGTTCCCTTAGGTATGCTAAGGTTGATATTTTTTAGGGCCGGAACTTGCCCTCTCTCGGTTTTATAGGAGACGGAGAGCCTTTGAATGTGGATCATTTATTGGCACCGCCTTTAAGCCTGGGGTCGGCCATCTCCTCCAGGGTTCTCCCTAAATCGAGAAAGGCAAGGCATATCAATGATATGCCAATGCCTGGAGGAAGTATAAGCCACCATGCGCCTGTAGTGAAAGCCCCAAAGCCGTGGGCCTCGTTCAACATGCGCCCCCATGATATTATCCTGGGATCAGACAGTCCCAAAAAGGATAAACCTGCTTCTGCCAGGATAGCCGAGGGCACCCCTAAAGCTATGTTGGCCAGGAGTATGGGGAGGCTTTCTGGTAGAAGGTGCCGGAACATTATGTACGAAGGCTTAGCCCCTAATGCTCTAAGGCCTTCCACAAAGGTGCTCTCTCTAAGGGAAAGAGTAAGGGACCTTATGGTTCTAGCTGTTCCCATCCATGAGAAGATACTTAATATGACCACAAGTTGCCAAAGCCCTTTACCCCAAATCCCTGCAAGGACCATGAGTATGGGCAGCCCCGGTATGGCCAAAAGCACATCTACTATTCGCATGAGTACAGTGTCCACCAGGCCCCCGGCGTAACCAGCCACCAGCCCTACAGAAACTCCAAGCAATGTGGCCAGCAATGTGGCGGAGATTCCTACCAGTAGAGATATCCTTATGCCTAAGAGAAAGAGGTGAAACACATCTCTTCCTCTTTGATCTGTCCCAAGAAGGCCCCATCTGGAACCTTCTATTCTTATGTTGATGGCTCCAGATTTTATCTTTAGATCAGGCGGCCATAGTTTTATTGTGTACCGGCCCTTAGTGGGAAACAGTTCTTTCATTGGATCGTCAAAGGGCGATAGCCCTAAGCCCATTTTGAAGCTCATGTCCCTTCCATCTACGTCTACTGTCAGGAACGTGTTCCCCTCGTTTTGTGCGAGGAGAATTGTCTCCCCGTTCGGGTTCTCCAAAATCAGTGATGCAGAAGTTTCTTTTTCAAACTTTGCGGTTCCCCATATGGTGATGTTTGGTGGGGCTTCCCAGTTCCATTCAAATTGAACGTGCTCCCTTTTGGGTTCTAGCGCAAAGGACATGGTCGGTGATGTGTCTTTTTTTACCCATAATGGCATGGAGAAGGGAGAAGCCACCTGAGTTTCAGCACTGCTTTTGAAACATTTTGGCCCCCATATGCCTGCCAGTATGAATCCTATCAAAAGCCAAAAGCTGAACCGCCTTAGGATTCTTTTCATTCCATTTTCCTCCCGAGCCGGATCCTTGGGTCCACCAGCCCATATGCGAAGTCAGCGGTGAGGTTGCAGATTATGGTTATTATCGCCAAAAGGTAGAAGGCAGCTCCTGCGGCGGGATAATCATGCCCCAAAATTGAGTCGAGTAAGAATTTCCCTACCCCGTGCAGAGAGAAGACTGTTTCTGTTATTACTGCCCCAGAAAGAATGCCGGGAAGAGCCAAAAGAAACATGGTTACTATAGGTGGGAGGGAAGCTCTGAAAGCATGCCCCCATAGGATCTTATTTTCCGGAAGGCCTTTGGCCCGGGCAAGGAGAATGTAGTCCTCCGAGAAAGTCTTGATCATTAGGTTCCTCACGTATATGGCCCATGACCCAAACCCCAATAACACCAGAGAGAATATTGGCAAGGTCATATGCCATAGAAAATCCCAAAGGGCTGCCATACCTGAAGGCGGTGGAACTGACAGAGATCCTCGTATGGGGAATATGGGAATGGCCCATCCAAAAATCATAAGCAGGACAAGCTGCACGAAGAAAGAGGGGAAGGAAAAGGATATAGAGCCTGCCAGAAGGACCACTTTCTCAAGGGCACTTCCCCTTTTTTGTGCTGCTTTTACCCCTAGCCATATTCCCAGCAGCGCAGATAGCATGAAAGCCGTTCCCAGGAGGAACACCGTGTTTGGGATTCTCGTCCTTAGTTCCTCCCACACGGGCTTTTGAGAGAGAAAAGATTGGCCAAAGTTGAAGGTGACCAGGGATTTTACGTAAAGGTAAAATTGCTGGTAAAGAGGTAGATCCAAGCCAAACTGCGCCCTGAGGTGCTGCTTGGCCTGAGGTGAAAAATGAGGATCAATGATGGTGCTAACCGGGTCCCCCGGCATTATACGAAACAAAAAGAAATTCAAAATCAGCACCACCAATAGGACTACCAGCGATCCTACTATGCGCCTGAACCAGTAGTTTTTGATGAGTTTAATCATTATCTGTTTTTCCAATACCCATCATACCTTTTCAGATGTACGTATTCTCCTGGCTTGTATTCCATGAATATAAAAGGCCCAGTTCCCACAAGTTGGGTAAGTTTTGGGTCCTTGGGGTTCTCTTGCCTTTCTGGCCTCCAGCTTTTCCAGTTCTCAACATTCTTGAGGATGTGTGCCGGGAAAATGGGTAGCCCTCCTATGTTGTGCAGGTACCAGTAGCTGGTGTTCTCTAAAGTGACGACGACCTCATGCTCGTTGGGCGTTTCCACTGAGACTACGTTGTTAACTTGGTCGAAATAACGGGGAAGTTGGTGTTTTTTTAAGAAAAGTATAGTCTCTTTAACGTCCTCAGAGGTAAAAAGTGCTCCGTCTTGCCAAGTAACATCTTCACGAAGGTGAAATACGAGTTTTGTTAATTTTTTTGTGCCGTGAGTTTCGGTTTCTATATTCCATTTTAAAGCTAGCTGTGGAATATCGTCCAGAGTATAAGGGTCTGTACCTATAAGGGATTCATATATCAACCCCAAAACAGCCCAGTCGTAAGCGGAACCAGCCGCAAGGGGGTTGAGAGTCCTCGGGTCTTCAGGCAGGCACCAGTATAAGGGCCTCATTTTTCCGTTTACTGGCTCCATGTTTAGAAGGCTCCATATGTTGTCTGCTGTAGTCTTCTTTGAGAATGTTAACCCCTTCCAGTCTTTCCTTATGGCAGATATCATGTAACGGGAATATATGGGAATCCACGGTGCCTTATCTGACAGCATCTCTTGAGCCTCTTTGGCTGCCTTGACGGCAGAGTCCTTGTCGGGAGCCCAGCGAAGGTCTTCAAGAACTTTATCTATTTCGGAGTCGTGGAGGCCCTGAATATTGTACCCCCCTTCGGTGTCCATGGAGGAATGGAAGAAGGCAAATAGGTTATCAGGGTCGCGGCTTAAACTCCAGGCCATTACGAATAGATCAAAGTCGTGCTTATCCAGCCTTTTTATCATCATGGAAAAGTCAAGCATTTCCAGTTCCACCGGAAGCCCCAGGCTGGAGAAGGATTCCGCTATTCTAGAAGCCAGCTCTGCTGTTGTAGGAGCTGCCTGTGCGGTGGGGCATAGCAAAGACACCTTTTCCAGAGGCTTGTCGCTACCGGGAGGTATTAATAGTCCTCCTTGGCTCCACTTCCATCCGGCTTTGGCAAGGATTTTTTTTGCTTTCTCTGGATCGTACTCATAATGGGTGACGTCAGGTTCGTAATATGGGGAGACGGGTGGGAGGTATGTATATATGGGCAAGCAGTACCCCGCAAAAAGGTCTCTTACAAATTTTTTTCTTGGGACGGCGTGGGAGAGGGCCTTTCGCAGTGCCAAGTCATTCCAGGGGTATTCTCTGAGATTGAAGCCCAAAAAGAATATGTGGAAGCCTTCAGACAATGTCATGAGTATATCGTCTCTGGAAGAAAGCCTCTTTATGTCCACAGGCCTTATGATGTCACCCAGGACGTCTAGCTTTCCTGTCTCTAATGCCAGTATTTGGGAGTCTGGATCCCTGTATATCACCATGTACAGGTCCTTTATTTTAGGCCCCTTGATGTTCTCCAAGTTCACTACGTTGTTGGCTCCGAAAGATTGGATGTTCGGAAAACAAAATAAACAGGCAAAAATTGCTATGGCAAACAAACATATTTTACGAAAGGGCTCTCTCATCCTCCGTTTCATCTCCTTTTCCGGCTTGTTAACAAAATATAGCACAGTTTGGGTAGTAAGGTGTACGTTTTTACTGGTGATTTTAACTTCCCGTACAGTTGTATAATGAATATATTAAAGTTAACACAAAAGCAGAGGTGTAGAAGTTTGTCTGAAAAACTCAATAACGAGAGGGTAGCGGAAATACTTGAAGAAATAGGGGATATGCTCGAGATATTAGGGGAGAGCGTCTTCAAGGTAAATGCTTACAGAAGAGCTGCCGAGAACATCCGTGGTTTGGGCAGGGATTTGGAATCCATGGTCCAGGATGGAACCATATTCACCATTGACGGTATTGGGAAGGCCATAGGGGAGAAGATAACAGAATTGGTGACTACAGGAAGGCTAGAATATTACGAAAAAATATCCCAGGAAGTTCCCCATTCATTGCTAGAAATGCTGAAAATCCCCGACATGGGGCCTAAGAGGGTGAAGGCTGTTTGGAAGGCCTTGGGGGTGCAGACAATAGAGGAGCTTGAGGAAGCGGCAAGAAGTGGAAAGCTGGCTGGCCTTCCAGGCTTTGGCCCTAAAATTTCTGCGAAAATCCTTGCCGGGATCGAAGAGAGAAAGAGAGCGTCAAGTGTAGATAGAATCCCCTTGATTGAGGTTTGGCCCTTGGCGGAGATGGTGAAGGAAGGCCTTTCGGACCTTCCAGGTATAAGAATAGAAGTAGGAGGATCTTTCCGCAGGCGGAAAGATACGGTAGGAGACCTGGATTTTCTCGTCTCCGCTGATGATCCAGAAGCTGCTGTCGAAAAATTTTGTTCTCTACCTATAGTGGAGAAAGTTTTGCTAAAAGGAAGCAAAAAGGCAAGCGTTCTCTTGAGGGGATCGTTGCAGGGTGACCTCAGAGTAATTGAACCTTCTAGATGGGGGACAGCTCTGCAGTATTTTACTGGGAGCAAGGAGCATAACGTACAATTGAGGGAGTTGGCTCTGAAAAAAGGGTTCAGCTTGAGCGAGTATTCCTTCAAGGCCGTCGAGGGAAGTGAGGAGATCTTGTGTGCCGAAGAGGAGGATGTCTATCGTTTTTTGGGTCTTCCCTGGATATTGCCCGAGCTGAGGGAAGGCCGCAAGGCCATAGAGGAGGCCTTAAAGGGCACCTTGCCCGATGTTGTGGATGTGGAAGATCTGAAAGGGGATTCTCACGTTCATACCTTTTGGAGCGATGGCATGAGCTCCATTGAGGATATGGTGCTCAGTGCTCATAGAAAAGGCCTAAGTTGGATCGCCATTACTGACCACAGCGCCACTCTTGCAGTTGCAGGTGGCTTGGATGCAGATAGGCTTAAAGCCCAAATGAAGGAGATTGATGACATAAATCAGAATCAAAGCAAGGTGCGCGTGCTAAAGGGTGTGGAAGCGGAGATTTTAGCCGATGGGACTATAGATGTGCCTGAGGATTTAATGGGAGAATTGGATGTGATAATAGGTGCTATTCACCTTTCCATGCGTCAGACAGAGGAAGAGATAACGAAAAGATATTTAAAGGCCATAAGGCACCCCAGGGTTCATATAATAGCTCACCCAACGGGCAGGCTTATGGGCCAGCGGCAAGGCATGAACGCGAATTGGGAAGTTGTTTTTGAGGAAGCTGCTCGAACAGGGACCATATTGGAGATAAATGCCAACCCTTACAGATTGGACCTCCCTGACTACCTGGCAGCTTTAGCGAAAGAAAAAGGATGCCTTTTTTCCATAGGTTCGGACGCTCACAGGCCTTCTCATATGGAGTTTCTTGATTTTGGCGTCTCAGTTGCCCGCAGGGCATGGCTGGGAAAGGAAAGGGTGGTAAACTGTTGGAAGTTAGATCATTTGCTTGAGTGGCTAAAAGATAAGCCAAATCGCCTGTAATTTTTATTTTGAAGGGGGAATGTTAGGTATGTTTTTCAAATTTTCTGAGACCAAGGGTTTTAGGAGGGAGCACCTGCAAAATGGACCAGGTGGGGCTCTTTATTTCCCCTTTATATCTATTGGGGAGAAACCCCAGGGAAGCCATTTCAAGATGGTTGCCAGGATAGAGCTTGATCCCAAGGCGGCAGTGGGGGAGCATGAGCATAAAGGAGATGAGGAAATATACTTCATCGTCTCCGGACATGGGATATTTACCGATGACGATAAAAGATATGAAGTGGGTCCAGGGGACGTGATGATAACGTTAGATGGGCATAAGCATTCCTTGGAAAACACCGGGGAAGAGCCTTTAGTTTTTATGGCTATTATTGCTGAGTAGCCTGGTGTTATTTGGACTTGCTTTTGAGGACAAAATAAAGAACGGCGGACATTGTACCGGCTAGTATTGCTCCGGAGGAAAAGACGCAGTTTATGCCCAACAGGGAATAGATGCCTCCCATTAGGAATGGTCCGATGGTTTGGCCTAACCTTAAAGACATGCTGTTTAGAGATATAAAGGCAGCTCTGTTTTCCTCTGGGGCAATGTTTGTGATCATGGTCATCAGTGTTGGCATGTTAAGGCCCTGTGCGGCACCCATGAGACCGGCAGGAATCAGGGCACTCAGGCAGTTGGGAAGGTACAGGGCTATGATGAGGGCCAGGCAGTAAAGCACGAAAGCCAAAGAAAGGCGAATCCTTTCGGATAGCATTTTCGATATATTTTTTGTGTTGAAAGCAACAATAGCACTGGATAAGGACATGAAAGCCGATATGAGGCCTATTTGCAAGGCTGTTGCCTGAAAATTGCTGTTAAGGTAAAAGGGGAGAAATGTCAGGAATGCGCCGTAAAATATTATGAAAGTAATTGTACTAGTGGAAAAAAGTAGAATTGCCATGGGGTTCGAAAAGGCTTGAAACATTTTTCTAAAGGGTTGGTCTGCTTTGTGTTTCGGAAGGTCTGTTTGCTTCAACCTCAACATTACCCAAAGGGCAACCGGAATGGCTGCAATGGGTAGTAGGAAAGGGTACCGCCATCCCAACATGGATAGCAATCCTCCCAAAGCAGGGTATGTTGCTGTTCCAACACCCAGGATGCTGGAGTTGTATCCCATGGCTTCTGTCCTTAGTCTCTTTTGGTAGAGGTCACCTATAATAGTTATATTCAGGGAGTTTAACGCTGAAGCTCCCATACCCTGCAGTACCCTCATAAACAAAAGCTCATTGAAGGTTCGGGAGAAAGCGCACATCACACCAGAAAGGCCAAACAAGAGCAGACAGGGCACAAGAATTTTTTTCCTTCCATATGTGTCCGCTAAAAGCCCTAGAAGAGGCGTTGCTATTATGCCTGGTATGGTGAAAGCAGAGACAATTAACCCTGTTTTTGCGGGGGAAATATTGAAAAAAATGGCAATCTGTGGAAAAGCAGGGGTTACGCTTGCTACACCTAACACCGAAAGCAAGGTTACGGCGAAAACTATGTAAAGGTTTTCATCCTTTAGTGCATTGCTGAGTTCTTCTTTTTCGATGTCTGATGTCACAAGGGCCCCCTACCTTTAAGTCAGCCTTTTAACTTTTACCAGCCGTTTCTGTGCACCCTAGAGGAGTCATATCTGTTCGATGGCTCCTTGGTTTTTGCTGGATAGCCCAAGGCTATTAAAGAAAAGGGTATTACGTTTTCCTGTAGGCCTAGGGTTTTGCTTAAGCCATCCATGAGTGCTTTTTTGGGATAAACTCCAAGCCAAACGGAACCTAGGTTCAGTGCTGTAGCAGCTAACAGGATGTTTTCCGTTGCGGCAGCACAATCTTGAGGCCAAAGGTCTTCGTCTTTGATGTAGTCCTTTTTAGCGCACACTAAAATTGCTGCTGGCGCTCCTAGGAGCATTTTGGAGTAGGGGTGAAATGTGGGTATTTCATCTAATAACTTTCTGTCGTCTATTATGATGAATTCCCAAGGTTGTTGATTGTGGGCCGATGGCGCGGCCATAGCGGCTTTAAGGAGATGCTCGAAAATAGCATCGTTCAAGGGTTTGTTCTCAAAGGACCTGATACTTCTTCTTGAGAGAATAACCTCAAGAGCTTTTGACTTCTCGCTCATGGCCTATCTACCTCCTTTTGTGGGTTTTCGATTATATCTTCAAAATGGATAGAATCAAAAGTAGGATTTTCAGGGTCTACGACAGACACATCTTCAAAGACAGAGTTTTTGGCTCTGAATAAGGCAGTATCTGCGTTGACCATAACTGCCTGATAGGTTATCCCTGGGACAATCTTTGTTATGCCAATTGAGGCCTTGGAGTATTCGGGCATTATTTCTTTAAGGCCACTGAGGATTCTTCTAGCTACGGTTTGTCCCAGGTTTATGCTTGGATTGTCCAATATTACCATGAATTCTACACCACCGTAGCGGGCCAGGACATCTTTTGATCGTATCTTTTCTGCTATCATCTTAGCAGCCTTCTTGATGTAAGCGTCCGCTACAATGTGACCATGGTTTTCCACGATTTTATCGTGGTCATCCAGGGAGATAAATAGCAAAACCTTTTCGACATCGCTTTCTACCAGTGCCTTTATGAAATTATCCAGGTAGTTTCTATTGTATACGCCCGTAAGGGAATCTTCTATAGCCTTTTTCTGTGCTTCCTTGTGGGCTTTTATGAGCAGTGATATCTGGGTGACATGCAGCCTCAGTATGTCAATGAAAAAGTACGAGAAGAGCAAGGTAAAAGAATAGACTATCACTATGTAGGCCAGATTCATGTCAACTTCTCCATGTTTCATCATGGGTATATAAAAACAAAGGGCGTTGTAGAACAAGACGAAGAAGAAAGGTAATCCCTTGGGCTGCAAAAAGTAGGGCCCAAGAAGTATGCAGAACAAAAGGGATATTATGTGCCTCGAAAGAGCCACTTGTACCGTAAGGCCGAGTTGGACGTAGAACAGAGGTATGGAAGAAATAATAAGCAGATTTGCGATGACGACAACCCCCAGCGCTTTTTTCCATGTTTCTGAAAACTTTACAGTTACAAGAGGCGAAGCTGCAAGGTATATCAAGGCAAGCGATGCGTCCAGCATCTTGGCACGGTGAAACCCAAAAGCCACATCAGCTGCATACATGGCCCCAAACCAGGCAGCAAGGACCAGGCAGTTGCTTAAGGCTCGGAAGGTTTTTCGATCCTTGAATTGGGTGCTCTGTTGTATTTCAATTTGTTCACTCATAAATAAGCCCCCCTTCTCGGGTAAAAGCCATCAAGTTTAATTAGCCAATTAACCAGTAACAATATAATAATAGCTGAATAAAGGTAGGGTAACAACTTTTTTAATGGTTGTATTTATTATTTAACCATGTTACGGCTTCCAGCTTGCTTAGAGGTCCTGATGTGGCTATTTTTTCTGCCAACTCATCAAGTATTTGTCCTATTTTTTCTCCCTTCAAAGCGGGGTATAGGTTTATGATGTCTTTTCCACTAATAGGCAACCCAGAGCTCAAATTGAAAAGAATTTTGAGGATTGTTTCTCTATTTCTTATATATCTTTCCATGTCCCCAGCTCCTGCTAGCGTATCTGCATATCCCAGTAGGAAAAGTTTGCCTATCCACTCTGAGCCTTTGGTCAGAAGTAGCTTTGCTGCAGTTTTAGTTTCAGGCAAGCGAAAGGGTGCCCAGTGCCACTCTATCAAAGAACAAACTTCATTTGTTAGGTTTTGTGGCCATGACCAGCGCATGAAAGTCTCTCTGGCTATTTTTGCCCCTTTTGCTTCGTGATCTGAAATGCTTACAGCTTTGCCAAGGTCGTGAAATAAAGAGGCGATCTTCATTATTTTGTCAAAGGTTAGGCTCTCCATTGTTTTCAGGCACAGCAGAGAGTGGGTAAAAGCATCTCCCTCGGGGTGTTTAACGGGATCTTGGTTCACTGCTTTCAGGGCACTTAGGCAAGGAATGACTATGTTTAGAATATCCAAATTTTCTAGGATATCCACGAATGCAGAAGGCTTTCCGTCGAAAGCCTTTAGGATCTCTTTACCTATACGTTCAGGGGGAATCTTTTTTAAAAGATTCCCATGTTTTTTGCACATGTTGTTTGTCTCTTCTGCGAGTGTAAAGCCAGGCATTGATGCAGTTAATCGAGCAGCCCTTACTATCCGTGCGGGGTCTTCTAGAACCCTATTTTCAGGAGACTCTGTAAATCTTATAAGCCTTGCGGATAGGTCTAAAAGGCCACCCCAAGGGTCGATTATATTGCCACATCTGCTCATGGCCATGGCATTTATGGTGAAGTCTCGTCTTTTGAGGTCTTCTTCTAACGTGGTGTGTGCAAAGGAAACTATATCTATAGTTACACCTTCTATGGAAATGCATGCGGATTTGCGATTTTCTTTGCCTATTACTTTGGCTTTAGGTAATATTTCCTTTATATCGCTAAGATTAGCTGAAGTGGTGATGTCTATATCCACGGGAGTTTTGCAGAGCAGAAGGTCTCTTACTGCTCCTCCAACTATAAAAGCCTCGAATCCTTTTTTCTCTAAAATGTCAATGACGTATAGAGCTTTCTTCCAGGGTTCCTTCATCTTTAAACCCTTTCTCTCTAAACCTAAAATACACTGAAGCCACCCCTACGCTAGCTTTGCACAGGGCGGCTCCAGCACGTTTTAGGCGTATTTAGAAACCTATTTCAGTTTGTTATTGGGAAATAGCGCTTACTGGGCAAACTGCAACACAAGCGCCACACTCCACGCAAGTATCCGGATCCACTTCTGCCTTGCCATCAACCATGCTGATAGCTGCTACGGGGCATGTGCCTACGCAAGCCTCGCAACCTACACATGTGTCCTTGTCTACGACTGCCTTTGCCATTCTATTCCCTCCTTACTTGATTGGTTATTAAAGGTTGTTGAAGTTGAATCAAAATCATTTTATCCTATAAAGCGAAAAGGAACAACATTTTGGCAGGTTAAGATTTTCAAGGAGGGATATCAGTGAACAAGGAAGCGGAAGACATACTGAAATTAGTAGAAAAGCAACTGGACAGCATCTGGCACGGGGACGCCAATGTTTATGCTGGCACGGTGGCCGAAGATTGTTCTTTTTTTGAGTGGTACATAAGTCCAGTGAGGATAGATGGCCTTGATTTCCACCTGAGGGAACTTAGGATACACAGAAATGTTCTTGAAGGTTCAATGGACCCTCTTGAGGAGAAAGAGCACTTCTTCGAGCATGAAATTCTTCAGCCGAGGGTCCAGTTTTACGGTAAGACTGCAATAGTTACTTTTACTCTCATGATCAGGGCGGTCCTGCCCGATGGGGCGCTTCACAAAAGCCACAACGAAACAAGGGTCTTTCATAACTTCGGTACCGAGAAAGAGCCCGATTGGAAGCTGGTGCACTGCCATAAATCGCCTGTTGCCACGAAGGACAGTCTGGAGGCTCTTAGAACTTAATAGGTTTTATTTTGAACCCCAATTCATTTCCGGGGGCATCTCAGGCTTTGGGCATCGGGAGAACAGCTCCTCCAGCAAGGAGGCAGGAGTTTTCTGTTCATAAAGCACTTGGTAGATTGCTTCTGCAATAGGTAGCTCCAAGCCCAGCTCCTTGGCATGTTCTACCAGTGCTCTCACCGTGTATGCCCCTTCTGCTACCTGCCCCAGAGATTCCTTGGCCTTTTCTAGCGTCTCTCCTCTGGCTATGGCCTGACCAAGCCTGTAGTTTCGGGATAAGCTGCTGTAGCAAGTCACCATTAGGTCTCCTATTCCGGCGAGGCCTGCCAAGGTCAGGGGGTTTGCTCCTGCTTTTGCCCCCAGCCGCATTACTTCAGCTAATCCCCTGCTCACCAGGGCTGCCATGGCGTTGTCTCCCAGGTTCATTTCAGAGGCGATTCCTGCCGCTATAGCTATTACGTTCTTTACAGCGCCTCCTATCTCTACACCTACTACATCACAGCTTGTGTAGACTCTGAAAAAACCTTTGTTCAGAAGGTTTTGCCACATAATTGCCTCCTCTTCAGAAAAGGAAGCTACCACTACAGCTGTTGGCTTAAACAAGGCTACCTCCTCTGCGTGGCTTGGTCCCGAGATGACGCTGTATTGCGCTGTTGGCATTATTTCTTTTACTATTTCGCTTATGCGTTTTGCTGTGGAGATTTCCATTCCTTTGGCCGCATTACATAGATGCACTTTATCGTCGAGGAAAGACTTTGTTTGTTCTAGAAAGCCTCTCACAGATTGAGTTGGAATTGCTAGTATAAATTTGTCGGTATCGCAGGCTTCTTCTAAATCAGATGTGGCTGTTAGGTTTTCTGAAAGATCTATGTCCTTCAAATAGTCGGGGTTTCTGCCTGTTGCGTTTATAGTTTTGGCCTGTTCTGGCCGCCTGCACCACAGGGTCACCCTTTTTCCTTGATAACTTAAATGATTGGCTAGGGCAGTTCCCCAACTTCCTGCTCCAAAAACGGTAATAATGTTACCCAAGTCGATCCACATCCTTTGTTTTGAATATTTCTCAAAAAACCAGTTGCTAAAATAATAATACAACAAAAACAATATATTTCTTGTGACAGATCATTTTTTTGATTAGAATCAAAAAGCAAAAAGTAACTGTAGAAGGGGTTAGAATGATAAATCTTAAAGATCTGATTTGTTTTTGCGAAGAGATAGAAAAACATGAAAGCATCCCGTCTGTGGCCCAGTATGTTGTAGAGACCATAGAAAAGGTGTTGCAGGGGTGCTATGCATGTTTTTATGTCTTAAGCGAGAACCAAAAACAATTAGTATTGTTAGCGTATGGAAGCTATTCTCCTGAACTTTATTCCATAGAAAGGAAAAACACCCTTTACTGGAAGGCACTCATCAGGAAAGAGACGGTAGTTCTTGATTGCAGCCTTATTCCTAAAGAGATCCTCTCTGTTTGTAACGCAACTCAAAAAATAATAGTACCTATTGTGTGGGAACAGCGATTAATGGGAGCGTTAGTGGTAGAATCTTTGAAAAATTTGCCAGAGGAAAGTATTGAGCTTTTAGAATTTATGGCAACCATTGCAGCGAAATCTATGAGCTTTATCAAACTTAAAGAAAGCCTGGCTACAAGCCTTGATGCATTGGCTAGCTTAAATAAAAAGAAAAAACTACTTGTCGATGTGTCGTTAAAGCTTTTTGAATATCAAAGTAGAGATGACATAGGTGAATTTTTGATAGACAAAATAAGGGATGTCTTTGGGTTTGTGGATGTCAGTCTTCTTTGGGCAGATTCAAAAAGGGAGGATTTATCTAAAGGCTCTGTGGATTCTATCAGGGAAAGCCAGAAAACAAAAATTATTCTTCCTTTCACAATAAAAGCAACTGACCCTTCGGAAATGGCAGTAGCAATAAAATATGAAGACACCTTTTGGGGTACCTTATTTGTTAAAAGTCCTTCTGGGAAAGCTATCAACAAAAGAGACGGAGAGCTTCTTAGCTCCTTGTGCAGCTATTTTGCTGCCATTCTGACAACTCGAAGCCAGTTTAAGAAGCTCGCTAGAATGAGGCGAATGGAGCGGGCTTTTTTAGAGATTATCATAGAGGCCGCAGGAAAAGATAGCATTGAGGAGATATGTGGGTACGTAGTTAAAAAACTTAATGAGACTGCTCTTTGTCAAGCCCTCGTATATAAAATATCCACCATAAAAGACAAACGAGAAATTAAGGTGATAGCAAGAGGAGAAAGCGCCAAAATTTTTGAAGATATGAAGGATAATATAAATGTTGCGGTGGGAAATTCAATAGATGTTCCAATAGCTTTTGAGGGGAAGGTCTTCGGAATTTTAAGGATTATGGATAGACAAGGGTATTTCAGCAATAAAGAAGGCAAGGATATGCTGAGCATCCTCGCTAGGCATTTGGGAATTCTTTGGGGGTATAAGGAAATAATATTGAAAACAAAACACGAGGCCCTAAGGGATTCTTTGACAGGGTTATGGAATAGAAAATACTTTTCAATGAAAATGGAAGAGGAACTTGAGAGATGTAAAAGATACGGGGGGACTTTTGCTTTAGTGATGGTTGATTTAAGGGATTTCAAAGCTATAAATGACACTTTTGGGCACCTGGAAGGAGATAGGTTATTGATTGAGTTGGCGTTGCTGTTGGAGATGAGGATAAGAAAAAGCGATATTATAGCCCGCTATGGGGGCGATGAATTCGTTGCTTTTCACCCTCAAACGTCTTTGGAAAAGGCGGTGCGCTTGTGGGAGAAGATAAGTAAAGAGATTGAGAGCAACCTGTGGGGAAGCAGAGGGTTGAAAATGGCCATTGATTTTGGGGTGGCTTCATGTCCGGAGGATGGAGTAAATATAGATAGCTTACTCAAAAAAGCGGACAAAAGGATGTATGAGTCAAAAAACAGGGCAAAGATGAATTTATCAAAGGGTTGATGAATGTGAAAGAAAAAGGAAATTTTTATCAGATGCCTGAAGGCGAAAGGGGCCAAGAGATAATAGAGGTTCTTTTAAAGAATAAAGCATTGTGGGTAGAGCGTATAATCTCCTTTGGCAGCGAAACCCCTAAAGGAGTATGGTATGATCAAAGTACTGATGAGTGGGTCGTGCTCCTCAGGGGAGAGTCGCAATTGGAGTATGAGGATGGCTCTATTCAGGAATTGAAGGAGGGGGATTGGGTTTTTTTGCCTGCGGGGAAGAAACATAGAGTAGCTTATACATCTTTTGACCCTCCTTGCTTGTGGCTTGCAATTCACGTAAAAAAGGACGAGGAATAAGACCTTGAGAAAAGGCGTTATAAGAATTACCACCTCAGAAAAGAAAAGGCTCAAGCAGATGGCTTCCGAGTGGGGAGTAGAGGTGGATTTCAGGTCATACCTTGGAGCAGATATGTTCGCCCGTATAACGATCCCTTCTGAAGGAGTTGCTCGAGTAGAGATGCTGGAAGCCTTTTCACCCGAATCATATTATTCCAAGTGGGGGAATAGGGATGTGCCAGAAGAGAAACTGTTTGAATTCCTACTCCTTCATGAAATAGCCCATCTGAAGCTTGAGCATCACACTCAGAATATTCCTGTTCCTACCAAAGATGCCAAGTGGTGGTTTCGATTTAAAGAGCAGAAGGAAACAGAGGCAGACTTATGGGCCAAAAGAAGGTTAGGTCGCCCATGAAAGGGGATGTGAATGATGAAGAAAGTTTTTATGCTTTTAGTTACAGGTCTTATGATTTTCGCTTTTGCTACAGGAGCTGCTTTTGCAGGCGAAGCAGAGAACCTCGTTAATAAAGCCATAGATGCAGCTTCGGAGGGAAGGCTTGATGATGCTGAAGAGCTTTTACAAGAGGCACTGCAATTAAAGCCTACATTAGCGGAAGCGCATTATAACCTGGGAGTGGTTTTGGAAAGCAAAGAAGAATTTGACCAGGCCCTTAGGGAATATCAGGAGGCCTTAAAGTTTAAAGACAATATGCCTGAAATACATAACAGTTTAGGAAACCTTTACTGGAAAATGGGAAAACTTTCTGAGGCCGAGAAGGCATTTAAAAAATCAGTGGAAGTAGATGAAAGCTTCTCTTTGGGGTGGTCCAATCTAGGCAGGCTCCTTCTAGCAGAGCGCAGGCCGCAGGAAGCCCTTTCATATCTTCAAAAGGCAGCTCTTCTTGCTCCTGAAAGCCCTCAAAACCATTATTACCTTGGCGAAGCTCAAAAAGCCCTTGGTGATTATGAGAGTGCTATAGCCCAATACAACAAAGCCCTAGAACTAAGGCCTGATTATACCAATGCAAAAGTGGCCTTGGCATTTGCCTATAGGAGAATGGGAATGGCCGATAAAGGTACAGAAGTCTTCAAGGAAGCCATAGCCAAAGATCCGGATAATCCAAAGCTGCTCTACAACTTCGGAGTCATGCTTTTTTCGAACAGGCAGTACAATGCTGCGGCTGAAGCCTTTGCCAGGGCAGGAGAGTTGGATCCAACCTCGGTGGAAACCTGGAACAACCTCAGTCAGACCTACCTTCGCCTTCAAAGTTACCAAAGGGCTCTTGATGCAGCCCAGAAGGCAGTTGAAGCGGATAGCCAGTCCTACAGGGCGTACAACAGCTTGGGGTTTGCCCTTATAGGAGTAGATCACTACGAAGAAGCTATGGAGGCCTTCGAAAAGGCCCTTGCCCTGGAGCCCAACTTTCCTGACAGCCATTTTGGCAAGGGAGTAACTTTCCTGCTCTTGGGGAACAGAGAAGGTGCCGCCAAGGAGGTAGAGATCTTAAAAATATTGAACAGGGGTATGGCTGTGAAGTTGGAAGGGCTGATAGGGAACTAGAAAATCCTATTATATATTGTAGAGCAATCAAGAATTATTGGGTTTGGCTTGAAAAAATGGAAAAAAGGAGTACTATTTTTCCCCGTCGAGGGCCAATTTAGCAAATTTATAGATTTTTGGAGATGATATTCTTGAATCGTGTCCAGTTACTTGCTCTTATTATCTTTTGCCTTACATATGCTTTCATAATTACGGAGCGACTTCACAGACTCAAAGCAGCAATGTTGGGTTTCTCACTGGTGCTCCTAATGCAATTGGTTGAACAAAGTGAGATTTTCTCTTTTATAGATTTCAACACCATTGGGCTTTTGCTGGGCATGATGATTTTGGTAGGCATACTTAAAAAAACTGGCCTCATCCAGCATATAGCTGCTGAGGCAGTAAGCTACAGCAAAGGGAACGCTTGGATACTTTTGGTTTTTTTGGCTTCCCTTACGGCAGTAGTGTCTGCCCTCATAGATAATGTGACAACCGTACTGTTGGTGGGGCCGATAGCCTTGGCGGTGGCGGATGTCATGGAGATAAATCCCATGCCTTTCATATTTGCTGAGATTTTCTCTTCAAACATAGGTGGTACTGCAACCCTCATCGGAGACCCTCCTAACCTACTGATAGGTTCAGCTGCGGGCCTTACTTTTAATGAGTTCATAATAAACCTGGGCCCGCCAGTGGCTTTGTCCATGATTGTCCTTTTTGGCTTGCTCTATTTTTGGTATGGCAATGACTTGAGGCCGAAAAGAGATGGAGAAATGTCGAAAGGAGAGTTTTCTGTTCCGAAAAAGCTTCACGATCCAGCTCTTACTGTTAAAGTGCTATTTGTAATGGCTCTTGTCTTAGTTGGTTTTATATTGCATGGGATGCTTCATTTTGAAGCTGCCACAATAGCCCTTGCAGGGGCGACCCTTGCATTGATAGTGTGTCCCGTTGACGTGGAGGAAATATTACTGGACGTGGATTGGGTGACTATCTTGTTCTTTTCCATGCTTTTCATGCTTGTAGGTACCCTTGAGCATGTCGGCGTGATAGAGTTGTTTGCTACGAAGATGTTTTCCCTTTTTGGCGATCACTTCAGGGCATTGACGATGATTTTGATATGGGCATCAGGTGTAGCATCTGCGGTAGTTGATAATGTTCCATATACTGCAGCAGTTATTCCATTGGTCAAACATATTTCCCAACTTGGAGGATACGATCCGAGGCCCTTATGGTGGGCCCTGGCTCTTGGGGCGTGCTTAGGTGGCAATGGAACTTTGGTGGGTGCATCAGCTAACCTAGTTATGGCAGGTGTTGCTAATAAGGCTGGCATCAAACTGGATTTTAAGACCTTCCTTGCGAGAGGGATGGTTTTAATGTTAGCAACTTTGGCGGTTTCTGCCGCATATGTCTTTTGGCGTTATTTATAATAATGTAATGGTTGTTGGGGCGGTTGAGGTTTACCGCCCCATGTTACGTCAGTTGAACACCGAAGCACTAAGATATTTATCTCCTCTGTCGGGGGCGATAGTTACTACTACAGCGTCAGGTGGAGCAGTTTCTGCGATTTTCATAGCAGCCCAAATATTTGCTCCTGAGGATATACCGCAGAACAACCCTTCCTTTTTCCCTAGCCATCGGGCCATATCGAATGCCTGTTCGTCCTCTACAGCTATTATTTCATCCACCACTTCAAGGTCTAGATTGGGGGGTACAAACCCGGCTCCTATGCCTTGTATGCCATGAGGGCCTGGGGCTCTGCCGGATAGCACAGCACTTTTGGCTGGCTCGACACCTATGACCTTTGTAGAGGGGAAAACGGATTTTAATACCTTGCCAATTCCTGAGATGGTTCCTCCTGTTCCTATGCCAGCGACGAAAGCGAATGGAGCCTTGCCGTTTAGATCCCTCAGTATTTCTGGGGCAGTGGTTACCGAATGAGCCCACGGGTTCCCTGGGTTGGAGAACTGGTCTGGCATAAAGGCAAAGGGTGTGTTATTGGCTATTTCATGAGCGGCTTTGATGGCGCCTTTCATTCCTTCTCCTGCCTTCGTCAGGACTAGCTCCGCTCCGTAGGCTTTGAGTATGCCCTGTCTCTCTTTTGACATGGATTCTGGCATGGTCAACATGACCTTCAACCCCATGGCAGAGCCCAACATGGCTAAGGCTATGCCAGTGTTGCCGCTGGTAGGTTCCACTATTACGGTTTGATCTTGCAGTTTTCCTTCTTTTTCTGCAAATTGCATCATACCCCAGGCTGCTCGGTCCTTTATTGACCCTCCAATGTTGTTGCCTTCAAGCTTTATGAGGATTTTAGCAGCATTTTTTATGGGATTTATCTGATACATGGGGGTTCTGCCTATCAATTTGGCTAAAGGTAAAGAGTTGATGGATATCATTTAAATTACCACCTTTCCGTCAAAAATTTCTTCAGTTTTCTCAATCATTTTGAGTTGGTCCTTAAGAATTTCTATTTCTTTCTGAAGTTTATTTATTTTGTTCAAAAGGTCCTGATTTGGCTCTTGTAATGACACGGTCTTCATGCCATTTATTTTGACGATCTTAGCTGGGATTCCGACCACTGTACTGTTGGGAGGAATGTTTTTAAGTACCACGCTGTTAGCTCCTATTTTGGAGTTTGCCCCTACAGTTATATTGCCCAGAACCCTGGCACCGCTTCCTATGATGGTGCCATCACCGATGGTTGGGTGCCTCTGGAAACTTTTTTCATTGCCGGTAGCACCGAGGGTGACTCCTTGATATATGGTCACTCCTTGCCCTACTGTGGCGGTTTCGCCTATTACTATTCCCATACCGTGGTCTATGAAGACGCCACCAGCTATTTTTGCTCCTGGATGGATCTCTATGCCGGTGATCCATCGCACTATTAAGCTTATGAGCCTAGGTAAAATCCTTAACTTCAGTTTTTGATACATAAAGTGGTTTAGTTTATGAACCAAAAGAGCGTGAAAGCCAGGATAGCAGAATATTATCTCCAGAAAACCTAGCATCCCCCCGCGGAAAGCGGGGTCTTGATCTCTTATGGCCTTGTAATCTGCTATTATGTCTTTTATAATTCCCATGTTTTTATTCCTCCTTATCTTTAAATAGCTAAAATTGTGTTTTTCTTTGATGACTGGCCTACAACAGCCACAACCGCTTTCCACGGACCTCACCTCCTTATTCTTTGCCTTTTGAAAAATAAAGCGGGCTTTCCTTAAAGAAAGCCCGCTTCTTATCACTTATCGGTTCAGTTTATTTTGTTGGCCGGAAGGCACATGCGGGCTTTTTCTCCCGCAGCCTTTCCGGCTGCGGCAGAGGTTAACTAACCATCTGCCTACAACAGCAAAACTTGAAACTATTTATCTTCATCGCGTAAATGCTCCTCGTGATATCATTTTGAGCAATCCTAACATGGCGTTTGTTTTATGTCAAATATGCCCTTTCGGAAAAGCCTTTGCAGAACCAAAAGAGGATCCCCGCACATAAAGAAGCAGTGCGGCCCCCTTGATCTAGGGGAGGACTCATCTCTGCTATGTCCAGGTACCTTATTTTTCCGGTTCTTCCAGCTATATATGCTATTCTTTCCAGTTCCGGTGCCTTGAATCCCCTTGGATTGCTGGCCGAGGCCCCAGGCGCTTCGTGATTTCGTGCTGAATCTATATCTATGGAGAGTGCTACGGCCCTTGTGCCTTCGCTGGCAATGCGGCAGGCCTCCAAGAAGAATTCTATAGGCCTGTTGCCTATGTTGTTCAAGGTCATTACCGTTACGTGCTGTTTTTTTATCCACTCGTAGTGGTAGGGGGAATTATATGGCTCCTGTATCCCAAATTCAACGAAGGCTCTTGGATTCAGGGCACGGTTGGGGAGTTCTTCCAGTGCCCGCCTAAAGGGAGTTCCGCTTGTTATTTTATCGTGATATTCTCGTACGTCCAGGTGGCAGTCTACGTTGATTCCCCCAAGGGCCTTTTCACCTAGCTGAAGGCCTTCTACTAGGCCACAAAAACCTGCAAAGGAAAGGTCATGCCCTCCCCCCAAAACTATGGGGAAAACCCCATTTTCTACGACTACTTTTACAGCCTCCTTGAGCCTTGTGTGACTCTCCTCCAGGGTTTGGCCAGGTATTATATTCCCTAGGTCAATTATGCTCAAGCTCATGAAGGCATTGCCGAAGCCGGGAGTTAGTTTGTAAAAGGCCTTTCGTATGTATTCAGGGCCCAAGGATGCGCCAGCCTTACCGCCGTTCGCTATTATTCCCCGGTCCTCTGGGAACCCCAGGATAGCTATATGAGCTTTCTTGATCTCTTCTTGAAGGTCTTTTTCTACAGGTTTTATCAGGTCTCCCAGCCTCGGATCAGATGGGTCATTTCGACTGTAAAACCACTCCGACAGAGGTGGACTTATAAAAAGCTCCATTTGGCCTGCCTCCCTATTGAAAGGTCCCGGCAAAGCCTGCCGGGACCTTCGTTCGCTTTTCTTTTGCTATCTTATTTTTTGTGTTTCTCTATTGCTTCAGCGACAGTCTTGGAGACTAGTTCATCGTCAGGCACGTATGGCAGGGTGATGTGATAGCTGTCTTTGTACTTGCTGTTGATTTCTCGGCTTACTTCCATGGCGTGCTCACAGCGTCCCCAGGCCCTTCTGGCTACACCGCCGAGGACGTCCCACATCATGGCGGACTTCAATATCTCATCAACCCGCTCAGACCCGTCAAGCAGCATGCCAAAGCCGCCGTTGATAGCCTTGCCTATGCCTACTCCGCCACCGTTGTGAAGGGCGCACAGGGTCATGCCTCTTGCAGCGTTACCTGCGAAGCATTGGATTGCCATGTCAGCGGTTATGTTACTGCCATCCTTAATGTTGGAAGTCTCTCTAAATGGTGAGTCAGTACCCGAAACGTCATGATGGTCCCTTCCAAGCATGACAGGGCCAATTTCTCCCTTTCTTACCATTTCGTTGAACTTTAAGGCTATCTTGAGTCGGCCTTCTGCATCCTGATACAAGATTCTGGCCTGAGTTCCTACGACTAGCTTGTTTTTCTCTGCGTCCCTGATCCAGATCCAGTTGTCGTAGTCCTGAGCCCGGCGGTTAGGATCTATACACTCCATTGCAGCCTTGTCGGTCTTTCTGAGGTCCTCTGGATCTCCACTCAAGCATACCCAGCGGAAGGGGCCGTAGCCGTAGTCAAAGAGCACTGGTCCCATGATATCCTCAACGTAGGAAGGCCAGATGAACCCGTCGTAGGTGTCTTTGCCGTTTTTGCAGATCTCTTTAACCCCAGCATCGAAAACAGCCTTCATGAAGGAGTTACCGTAGTCGAAGAAGTAGGTTCCACGCTCAGTTAAAGTCTTGATGAGCTCAAAGTGCTTTCTGAGGGTCTCGTCCACTCTCCTGCGATATTCTTCAGGATTTTCGTGAAGCATCTTGGTCCTTTCTTCGAATGTGAGCCCTACGGGGCAGTAGCCACCCTCGTATGGTGCATGGCAGGAAGTCTGATCCGAAAGAAGAGGAATGTGGATATTGTTGTCCACGGCGTATTGGAGTAAGTCTACTATGTTACCATGGTACGCAATTGACAAGGGGCGCTTCTGATCGGCAGCTTCCTTGGCCATGGCAAAGGCTTTTTCGCAGCTGTCGGTAACCTCATTTACCCATCCTTGTTTCCTTCTGGTCTCTATCCTTGAAGGATCCACTTCTGCGATGATGCCAACGCCGCCTGCGATTTCAACAGCTTTGGGCTGGGCTCCGCTCATGCCACCAAGGCCTGAGGAGACAAAGAGAATGCCTGCCAGGTTATCTTTAGGGCCTACACCCAACTGCTGCCTAGCTGCGTTGAGTATGGTGTTGTAGGTGCCGTGTACTATTCCCTGGGGGCCTATGTACATCCAACCGCCTGCTGTCATCTGGCCGTAGTTTGTAACACCAAGCTGCATTCCCCTGTGCCAATCCTTGGGGTTGTCGAACATGCCAACCAAAAGGCCATTGGTGATGATGACCCTAGGGGCATCTGGCCTTGACTTAAAGAGTCCCACGGGATGTCCGCTCTCTATAACCAATGTGGTGTCTTCCGTTAGCTCTTCAAGGTACTTTTTGATGAGCCTGTACTGCAGCCAGTTCTGGCAAACTTGCCCGGTTTCTCCATATGTCACGAGTTCGTAAGGATAGAGGGCGACATCAAAGTCAAGGTTGTTGTCTATCATTACCTGAAACGCCTTACCGGCAAGGCACTTGCCCTTGTACTCGTGAATGGGTTTGCCCCAGATGCGCCCCGCAGGACGGTACCTGTAAGCGTAGATACGCCCCCTTGTCATGAGCTCTTCCATGAACTCAGGGGCAAGTTTCTCGTGAAGTTCCTCCGGTACGTACCTGAGGGCGTTCTTCAATGCGAGCTCTGTTTCTTTCTGATTCAAGGTCCACCCTCTGTCTGGTGCCCTTCTTATTCCAGGTACAAATTCTGGATACTCAGGGAGCTCAGCATCCAGTTTTATGGTCATGGCTTCTCCGTTGAGAAAGTTAAGATCCATTACTAATCCCCTCCTTTTGCTTTTTGCTAAAATCCTCGCCTATACGAGGGCTTGTTCCACTATTTCCCCAGCCTTATCTGCTATCTCAAAGATGCTTTTCAGCGTCTCTTTTACTTCCTGGCTTACCTCTGAGACAAAGGCCTCGTCCTTTATGCTTCCAAGGTTTATCCTTACGTTATATGCAGCGGCAATCCCTGCAGTTTTGGCAAGAAGCACTGCTGTGCCTGCATCAGTAATGGCATTGGGATTCCCTTTTTGCGTGGCAGTCAGGGCAATTTCTGCCATTGCCTTGCAGGCTTTCAACGTCTCAAGAGGCACTTTGACGGCTTTTTTGAGCCCTTCCTGCATGGCTTTCGTGCGAGCAGCCTTCTGTTCTTCAGTGTCCTTGGGCATCTTCAAAGCGGCCATGAAGTCGTTGAACGCCTCGGTGTCATCTTCCATCAGCTGGAGGAATCTATCCTTCAACGTATCTCCAGTCTCGATTACCTTTTCCATGGCTTCCCAGTTATCGCGGTACTTTTCCTTACCGACAGTCAGTCTTCCTACCATGGATGAGAGGGCAGAGCCCAAGGATGCTGCTAAAGCTGCGACACTACCTCCACCAGGAGCAGGAGAGGAGGAAGCAAGTTCATCTGTAAACGCCTTTATGGTAAGTTCTGATAGCTTCATTTTATAACCTCCTGTCTTTTATCTAGGCTACGTGGATGCCTTTTTTGTAAACTTCCATTACCGGAGAGACTCCAGCGTGGTATGCCAGTATGGCAGGCGTTTCACCGTCCAGGAGCAGGAAGTCTGCCTGTTTTCCTACTTCCAAGCTTCCTACTTTATGATTTAGGCCTATTGACCAGGCTGCATTCAACGTGGAGGCAACCAGCGCCTCCTCGACGGTGAGATTCATGTTCATTACAGCGAGGCCGAAGACAAAGGGCATCGATTCGGTGTAACTTGAACCAGGATTGCAGTCTGTGGCGAGAGCCACGGGGACACCCAGTTCTATCATCTTCCTTGCCTTTGCGTAAGGTTTTTTCAGGCTGTAGGCCGTCGCAGGCAGCAGGTTAGCTATTACTCCGCTTTCGGCCATGGCCTTGAGATTTTCTTCGCTAGCTGCCAGAAGATGCTCTGCAGATGTGGTCCTCAACTCTGCAGCGAGTCCAGCTCCACCTAGGTCATGGACTTCGTCGGCATGTATCCTCAGCTTAAAGCCATGTTCTTTGGCAGCCAAAAGAATTTTTCGGCTCTGTTCCACGGAGAAAACGCCTTCTTCGCAGAAAACATCGCAAAATTGAGCAATGTTCTGGTCAGCTGCCGCTGGAATCATCTCCTCGATAAGTAGCTTAACGAAAGCTTCAGGGTCTGACTTGTATTCTTCAGGTATGGCGTGAGCGCCCATGAAAGTGGGCACCACATCCAGAGGAGTTTCTTTCCCTATTCTGTCTATTACCCGGAGCATTTTAAGCTCTGTTTCCGTGTCTAGGCCGTAGCCGCTTTTAATCTCCATGGAGGTGGTACCAAAGCTCAACGCTGTCAAGACGTTGTCCAACGTTGTAGCGAGCAGCTCTTCCTCTGAAGCATTTCTCACGGCCCGGACTGAAGAGAGTATGCCGCCTCCAGCCTTTAGGATGTCCAGGTACGAGGCGCCTGCAAGGCGCATGGAAAATTCCTTTTCCCTACGTTCGGCAAAACAAATATGAGTATGAGGATCTACGAACCCTGGTATCATGCACGCACCCTGACAGTCTATTTCCATGTCGATGTCTAGTTCCTTGGCTTTTGAGAGGACTTCTTCCTCAGGGCCTACCGCCATTATTACCCCCTTGTCACAGAGGAGAGCCCCTTTTTCCCACGACCTCACCTGTCCCTGGAGCTTGCCTGCCAAGGGTTTACCCTCATCAACAGGAGTGTATATGGCAGCGTTGCGAAACAGGGTTGTAAGCATAATTAATCTTCCTCTCTCATAAGTTCAAGGAGCTTCAACTCTAAGACCTGAGAAGGATCAAAGTCGTCGATTTGTAGGTAATATTCAGCGCTCTGGATTAATGCTGCAGCGGGGATCATGCCGTAGACTTCTGTGCCATTTATGGTGACTCCCCACCTTGCGGCTTCCATGCGGATGAACTCCAAGACCCTGTAAATGGCTGTCTTGTCGTAGTCTACTATGTTCATGCTTACCTGAACGAGCCCTTTATCCTCCAAGGCTAAGCCGATCCCCTTAACTGCCGTAAATCCACCGCCGGAGGCTCTCACTCTCTTGGCTATGGCCTTGGCGATGCTGACATCGGTTGTGTTGAGATTTACGTTGAAGGCTATGAGGAACTTTCTTGCTCCTATTACTGTCGCTCCTGCA
Source organism: Thermovirga sp. (assembly GCF_017656375.1). GTDB lineage: Bacteria > Synergistota > Synergistia > Synergistales > Thermovirgaceae > Thermovirga. The sequence goes on along the minus strand of NZ_JACDOB010000005.1, from coordinate 34,794 downwards.
GTTGGGTGAAGTTTTGGCTCTCCTACGTCTGGATGGCGTTCTGGCTTTACTACTTCTTCTTTTAGCACCTCATATTGTCCTTTACGGATGACTTCAAGGCGGGTCCTATCAGGCCTTATGGCCGCTTCTTCGTAATAGTATACGGGAATCTTGAGTTCGTTGTAGTAGCGTTCTCCAAAGGTTCTGGCCAATTCTACGCACTCTTCCATTGTTATGTTGCTTATAGGAGTGAAGGGTATTACGTCGATTGCACCGATTCTTGGGTGAGCGCCCTGATGGGTGTTCATGTCGATGTGCTGCATGGCGATTTTTGAGGCTTCAAGTACCGCGTCGCAGATGGGCTGGGGCTCGCCGGCCAAGCTGACGACCAACCTGTTGTGATCTTCGTCTGCACGATAATCGAAGAGGTAGCATCCTTTCTGTTTTTTGAAAGGTTCAACTATTGCTTCAATGACATCTTTCCTTCTACCTTCACTAAAATTTGGTACGCACTCAATTAGCTGTTTTGCCATTGTACTTACCTCCGTGTCTTTATTTTTGTTATTAATTAGATGGAGCAGCCTATATTTTTGGCTGCCTCTTTTACCATTTTTGCTATTTCATCCTCACGTCCCTCGAAACTGGTTGCAAGGCCTGCCACGCCTATTTGGGCCACAAAATTACCCTTGCGGTCGAAAATGGGAGCACTAATATCTCCTGCATGAGGGATCCACTCTTCCCTGCTGAAAGCGTAGCCTTTTTCACGGATGGCTTCCAGCTGAGCCAATAATTCTTTGCGGTCTACCTCGGGAGGAAGACCTTCTGTGAGAATTTTTCTCCTCAGTGATTCATTGCAGAAAGCCAAAAGAACCTTTCCAGAAGCTCCTGCATAAAGAGGAATAGCCATACCCTTATGGGCAACGTATTTAACGGGGTAAGGAGGTTCTACACTGTGGATGCAAAGCCCAACGCTTCCCTCAAGAACACACATGAGGCATGTTTTACCTGTTTGTTTTACGAGGTTTTCCATCTGTTCTTGGGCTTTCCCTATGAGCTCCTGATAAAAACAGGTCCGGTTGTTCAAGAGGAAGAACCTTATGCCAGGCCTAAAGCTTCCAGTTGAAGCGTCTTTATAGACCCATTCCTGCTTTTCCAGAGAGGTCAAAAGGCGATGGAGAGTGCTCTTTGGAATACCCGTCAACCTTTCCAAGTCCCTAAGGCTGTACGTGGCTTTGTCCCTGCAGAGCACTTCCATTACACGAGTTATTTTTTCTACATGATCCATTCTCTTAGTATGATATTGCATTGTAGGCCTCCAAAAACGGGACAATCTGTCCCATATATGCAGCTATAAAATTACACCAACTGCAAAAAGGTGTCAATAGAACTCCTATTTGTAAATTTCTCCAGGAAGGCGTTATTCTTATTTAAGAATGGAGGTGGTCATCTTGGATAACACAAAAAGTGTGCTAGTTTCGGTGCTTGATGGTGGAATAGGTAGGGTTACCCTGAACAGGCCTGATAGTATGAATACTTTCACGGTAGAATTGGCAAGAGAACTCAACGAGGCGCTAGAGGCCATGGAAAAGGATAAAAAGGTAAGGGTAGTAGTAATGGACGCTGCAGGTAAACATTTTTCCACGGGGATTGACCTCAAGGAGTTTCTTGCTCAGGAAAGGCACACTTTGAGGGAATTTTTAAGGTTAATGGACGAACACAACTTTACCCTTTTTAAAATGGCCAAGCCCGTAATTGCAGCGGTTCAAGGGTATGCTTTGGCTAATGGGACAGGTTTAGCCTTGGCGTGTGATTTCATAGTGGCAGCAGATAATGCGGTCTTTGGCACAACTGCCGTAAACGTGGGGTTGATATGCCTTGAGCCAGGTTACCAACTGTCCAGGTGGATTGGCCCCAAAAGGGCTATTCAGTATGTTTTGACAGGGGAGTTTATCCCTGCCCAGAAGGCTTATGAGATGGGGTTCGTATGGAAGGTGGTCCCTCAAGATAATTTGTTGGAAGAAGCTTTACGCCTTGGGCGTAAACTTGCTGAAAAAAGCCCCTTGGCGGTTAGGACCGGCAAACGAGGCTTGCAGCAAATGGAAAGCCTTCCTTTGGAAAGAGCTATTGAACTTGCCGGAGAAAAGTTTACGGCATTAGGGCTTGCAGAAGATGCCAAAGAAGGCCTAAATGCTTTTCTTCAAAAAAGAAAGCCTGTTTGGCAAGAAAGATAGCTTTAATTACAAGCCCCATGCCTATACTTTAGGCATGGGGCTTTTCGTTTTTGGATTTATTTACAGCCTTTTTGATTGCCTTGTTGCGGTACATGAAAGAGTCCGCTTCGTTAAGCGCCTTATCAGGCAGGTCGGCTTTGCTTTGAGCAATGGAGTACCCCAGGGAGATGGAAAGAGGCACAGGCAGTTTTTTGCCTTTATTGCAAGCTTCTACTGCTTCTGTAATGCGCCTTATAACCTTTTGTGCTAATTTTTCATCTGCAGATGGAATTAAAATGCAAAATTCATCTCCTCCGATCCTTGCAACTATGTCTCCGCGTCGTGTGCAACTTGAAAAAATTTCTCCGCACTTTTTAAGGTACTTGTCGCCTATTGTATGGCCATAAGTGTCGTTTATATCCTTTAACCCATCCATATCAGCCATGATTACAGTTACAGGGAAATTATTGTCATCTGTCTGTAAAATAATTAATTGTCTATTTAAAAAAGTCCTATTGTAAAGTCCAGTCAGTGAATCATGTAGGGATGCTTTTTCTAGGTATGCTTCATATTCCTTTTGTGATGTCGTATCTATGTAGATAGAGACTGCCCCAACAATTTCCCCATCAATAATGATAGGCGAGGCTTTTACGTTCACGTAGAGAGGTTTTCTGTCCTTTGAGTATCTAAATCCTTTATCTGTAACTTCCTTGCCAGAAAGAACGTCCAATGTTTTTTCGCGGTTAGCGCTTTTTTCTTTTCCTCTGTCTAACACATCATCCAGGTTTTGCCCCTTGATTTCTTCAAGCTGGTAGCCAAATAGTTTCGTAAAGGCCTCATTTATGGTTATTATATTGTGTTCATTATCTAGGACGGCAATGGCTTCTGGTAGTTTTTGTATGATGGTTTCAAGAAAAGTCTTCTGCATTATAATCTCTTTTTGCAACTGTTTCCTTTCAGTAATATCGGAAATCATTGCTAAACATCCGTAGTAATTGCCTTGTTTATCGAAAAATCCCGAAGCTGCCACTCGGCACCAGATGGGAAATCCATCTTTGTGGGTAAAGCGTATCTCGTAATCTCCCTTGTATCCAGAATGTCTGCGTTTTGTTTCCTTTTCTACGATCAGCTTATCTTGTTCGTATATGAAGTCGATTATTTCTCTATTTAAGACTTCTTTCTTGCTGTAGCCAAAAATTTCTGAAAAGCTTTTGGAAATTTTAGATACCCTCGAACTTTTGTCTAGAATGGCTATTGCGTCTAGGGAGGTTTCAAATATTTCCTCATATATAAAAAGGTTTTCTTCTACAAAGAGTCTCTTATCTTTATGTTGATCCATGATGCTTACCAAGGCTCCCCTTTCACCATCGTCTTGCCAATTAACAGCTCTCGCGCAGAGCATATGGTTTGTAAAGTAATCATAGCCAGCTGAAACAGAGAACACTATTGTATCCTTAACTAAGCCTACAGCATTTTTAACTACACGGGGGATATTATCAAAAAGGTCAAAACATTACAATCAATTTATGGAGAGCCACGAAAAATATTGACAGAAATCCTTAGTAAAAGTACGCTATTTGGGTAAAGTAATAAATAGCAAGAAGAGAGCTTTTATTGGTTGCCAGAGATGTGGTTGTGCTTTGCTCAACCTTCCGAGGGGGGATTTCGATGGCAAGCAGGATGACGACAGGGGGGAAGTCCTACGTAGTAGTTCGCAATCCCGCAAAGGGAGAGTACGAGCTTGTAAGCAGGGTGAAATATCCTTATATTGTTATAGAGGGCGCAAAGCCCTTGCTGCGGCTTGTGAAATTTGTGGATTTCATGTCCTCCTCTTTAGATCCCATAGATAACGGCTTCGTGGTGGCGTGCTCTCGCCCTTATGAAGGAGAGCGCATTACCTATGAAGGGTATGCCTCGGTCATTGTAGAAGTAATGGATTATGCAAAAAAATCAGGAATAAAGTGCTGTGTAATTTTCTCTGCCACTGCTTGCGTGTACGTTTACCCGGAAGGAACTGTAGAAGCCTCAGTTACCCCAGATGAATATATTGACCTTGTATAACTTTATCTGAGAAGGAGGCAAGTGTATGCGAAATATGCCCAAGCTGCCAGTACCACCTCTTGAGGAGACTAAGGAACGGTACATTCCATGGATTGCTCCTTTTGTATCCGCAGATGTGCTGGAAGAGGCTAAAAAATGTATGGCTGAGCTGCTGGCCGAAAACAGCTCGGGTTTGTTGCTCCAAAGAGAGCTTGTTAAATTTGCTCAGAGGGAGGATGTGGCAAATTGGTTGGAACCCTTTTGGATCGAAGCTTATCTTTCCGAAAGGCGTTCCCTTCCATTGTATAGTGATAATGTCTTTTATAAGCTTGCTTTGGCTCCGACAGGTAGTGAGTTGGAGAGAATATGGAGAGCCGCTAGCCTTTGCCATTGGGCAGGGAAGTTCTACGACCTCATAAGACGGAAAGAGCTTACCCCTGATTGGGATCACGGCCAAATGCTGTGCATGTCCCAATATGAACTACTTTTCGGTACCACACGGATTCCAAGAAAAAAAGTTGATGAGATAATAAGTTTTTGCGCTGCTGGAAATGCCCCATTCCCTACCCATATAACAATTATGTCTGAGGGGAACATCGCTTTTGTCCATATCTTGGATGAAGATGGCAATGTCCTGCCTGTAGAACGGATCGCCAGCGGCCTTTTGTATATATTGGACAATTTAAAGCTTCAAGAAGGCCTAAAGGGAGCAGGAGTTTTTACAGCTCTCCCAAGAGAAGAATGGGCTGCTATATGGGAGGATTTGGAAAGGGTAGAGCTGAATCAGCCGACATTGGAAAAAATAAAATCGTCTCTTTTTGTTATGTCCTTCGATGATGCCTCACCCCGAAGCCTGAAGCAATTTCCCATAGAGGGGCTTGTTGGCTCAGGGGAGAACAGATGGCTCGACAAATCCTTTAGTATTATTGTATTTAAGGACGGCCAGGTAGGTGTTACCATGGAACACACTTGCATTGATGGATCCATTATGGTTAGGCTTTGTTCCTATTTGGTGTCTAAGGCTAGAGAGCAAAAATATGTTTCCTTCAGCAAGGAAGATTGCCTGCTTTGGGAAAGAGGTATTTTATATTTAAATGATATATTAGGAAAAAAGCTTGTAGATGCCAAAAAATGGCTTGCCTCAGCTAAGGCAAAAAGTTTTTTCCGCGTGATAGAGCTGGAGGGAATCGGAAGGTCATCTCTTCGCTCTAGAGGGCTATCTCCTGATGCTTTTTGCCAGTTGGCCCTTCAGTTGGCTCATTACAAAATTTCTGGGGAATTCGTGAACTCTTATGAGACTGTCATGATGCGCCATTTCTATCACGGTAGAACTGAGGCCCTACGGACCGTCACTTCTGAGTCCAAGGAGTTTGTCATGACCATGCTGAACCCTACTGCCTCTGTTGACAAAAAAATGGGTGCTTTCCTAAAGGCTAAGGAAACACATAAAAAGCGCATAGTTCAGTGTAAATCCGCGAAGGGAGTAGAAAGGCATCTTTTTGGCTTAAAGAGCATTTATGAGCACAGGGACATGTTCAATCTGGACATACAAAAAGCCCCTTCCTTGTTTGAGTCCAGGTCTTGGAAGATTCTTAACCACTCTGTAATTGCTACCAGCACCAGCAGTACTGATGGGCTTGAATTGGTTTGTTATGGCCCTGTTGTGGAGGATGGGTTTGGGGGCAGATATCTCGTATTTGACGATAAAGTGTTTTTCTGTTTAAGCTGCAGAGAGCCTCAGGCCCATGTGCTGGAGGACCTGGCATTAAATTTGGTGGAAACAATGGAAACAATATATAACATGGCGGAAAGCTTTATTTCTGTTTAACGTATTGCCCTGACACGGAATCTTAAATAGTGTACAATAAAGGGTGTCGGGGGGTGAGAAATTGTATTTGCTGGGGCTTTTGCTTGCCGTTGTGGCGTCTTCATTGTGGGGTACAACGGGTCCAGCGTTCAGAATAGCCAGCCAGTGGAACCTGGATGTTGTGACTGTCAATTTTGTGAGATATGCCGTATGTTCTTTGGTCTTGTTTTTCGTGATCAAAAAGCGGAGCGTAGGGACATGGAACTGGAAGCGCCCACTTTTCATCCTCGGTTCTGCGGGCATGCTTTTGAGCAGTTTGGGACTCAATGTGGCCTTTCTTAGAATCTCCATAGGGCTCTCCATGGTCATATATTATAGTGCTCCCTGTTGGGTAATGGTTGGAAGCTGGCTTTTAGGGCGCCACAAGGTGACCCTCCTGCAGCTTATGGCGTTTTTGATGGCTTTATTGGGGATATGGAAAGCTGTAGGTGGAGCAAAAGCTGAAGGAACCTTAGACCTTGTGGGCCTTATTGCTGCCCTTGCGGCTGCGGTGGGTTACGCCATGTATGTTCTAAATGGGCACTTCGGTCCAGGAAGAGATGATAGATTGGGCATGTATGCTAGGACCTTTTTCGTGGCGACGGCCATGATGACCGTCTTGGCCGTTTGTTCTGGACGATTGGGAGTTTTGCTGTATCTTCCTCTGAAAGCTTGGTTTGTGCTTCTTTACCTTGCTATATTTTGCACCCTCATCCCTTACGGCATTTTTATCTTGTCGTTGAGGTTCATATCAGGCAATGCCGCATCGATTGCTACTATGAGCGAGGTTCCTTTTTCCATGATGTGGGCTTTCGTTATTTTGTCAGAAAAGCCTGAAACCTCTGCGATCTTAGGAGGTGCTATGGTGCTTTCCGGTATAGCTCTAATGTCCCTTGACCGCTCAGATCCGGGGAAGTTGAAAACGCCCTTACGTAGGGCAAAGCGGGAGAAGGGCGCCTCTTCCCCCGCGAAATAAGCCTCTTGCCTTTTCATAGTGTACTTCTTATCCGTTTTGATTTGCCGTCGCTTCTTTCTATGCTTCCAGGAGGTAAAAGGTGAAGTTCAACTCTTATGCCCAAAATATTGTGCAGATTAGATATAGCTTTCGCCTTTAGGCGTTCCTCTGCTTCAGGAGAAAGGTTTTCCAGCATTTCTGAGTATACGTGGAGATCCTTGTGCCCCTCAGAGCCTGTGACCTCAAGATAGTAATGGCAGGAAAGACCAAAAGTTTTGCCTAAAGCTGTTTCAACTTGAGTAGGAAAGACGTTTACTCCTCTTATGATGAGCATCTCGTCAGATCTTCCCCTTATACGGGCAATACGCGTACTGCTGTCGCCGCAATCACATTTGCCAGGCAGAATTTTGGTTATGTCTCTTGTCCTGTATCGAATTAGGGGTAGGGCTTCCTTTGTTAAAGTCGTTATTACGAGCTCCCCTTCTTCTCCTTCTTTTACAGGTTGCCCAGTCTCAGGGTTTATGATCTCCACAAGAAAGAAGTCCTGGGCAAGGTGAAGGCCCATTTTAGCAGGGCACTCCATGGCTACACCAGGTCCCATTATTTCCGACAACCCATACACGTCCAGGGCTGTAATTTTCAAGTTTTCTTCCAGGGTCTTTCGTAATGTCTCGGACCAGGGCTCAGCGCCAAAGATCCCTAGCCGTAGCTTCAGTGCCTTGTTTTTTTGCTGGAGCATTTCGGATAGTTTAAGGGCGTATGAAGGAGTGCACGCCAAAACCGAAGTGCCCAAGTCTTCCATAAGCATCAATTGCCTTTCAGAAAAGCCACCAGATGCGGGAATAACAGCGCATCCCAACTTCTCTGCACCGTAATGGAGCCCTAGCCCTCCAGTGAAAAGGCCGTATCCGTAAGCTATTTGTACTACATCACTACTAGTTACACCTGCCCTTTTCAGACAAGAAGCCATGGCATCAGTCCATGTTTGAAGGTCATTTCTAGTATAAGCTACGACCGTTGGTTTACCAGTAGTCCCGGAGGATGCATGAAATCTGACAATTTTCTCCTTGCTACATGCTAAAAGCCCCGAGGGGTAAGTATTTCTAAGGTCTTCTTTCGTCGTGAAGGGGAGTTTCCATAAATCTCTGGCGGTGGATATATCATGAGGCGTTACTCCAACATCCTCCATCTTTGCCCTGTAGTGTGGGACATTTTCCCAAACTCTCTTCACAAGCTCGCGAAGCTTTCTCTCCCTGTTTGATTTGGCCTTTCCTTTCATCATATATCTCCTCCTCTAAATTTTATTATTAGGTATAAAAAAAGGCCCCCACTTCCCTGTGGGGGCCCTCAGTTCGCTTGGTTCCAGCGCCTAACTGGCACCAGTCCTGCGAACGGGACCCGTGCCGGTAAAAAAGAAGAAGCTGTAAGCGCTGTTATTATTTATACTGATAGTTTGATTATTCACTGTATTTCTGCCTCCGAAAACAAATTGTATGCTTTATGTTGTTGGGGGGTTTATATCACGTTTTATACTCCGTGTCAATCTTTCTAATTGTGTTTTGTTACCGGACAGTGATATTGTCACCTCCACATTGTCATTAGAAAAGAGCCTTGGCCTATTGTCGTGTTGAAGAGGATAAACTTGTGGCCATTGAAGGCCTTTCAAAATAGTGGTATGTTTTGATAAAGAGTTGCAGTACAATATGTGAATCCGAAGTAGGGGAGGAATATATATGCCGTATATTGCGAATCGCGTTGGTGCAGGTGAGGAGGGGGTTTTTTGCCTTTTACAGAATTGGATAGCCCAGGCGAGAAAGGATGGCAAAGAGATTATAAACTTGGGGGTAGGAAGTCCCAATAGGCGGCCAGAAAACCCAATACTCCAGGAACTTTTGGAGTCTGCCAAGGAGGATAAATCTTACGAATATCCCTTTATTGACCCCAAACTGCCGGAGGCCATTGCTGATTGGTACAAGGACAGGTTTGGAGTTTCTCTCGAGCCTGAAAACCAGGTTTTGCCCCTTTGGGGTTCTCAGGAGGGATTTGCCCACTTCCCGTTAGTGACCATGGAGCAAGAAGACCTTTGTATCCTCCCTGATCCAGGTTACCCCATCTATCACTACATGCCTAACATGGTTGACGGACACTCGTGGAATTTGCCGCTGGAAGAAAAAAATGGCTTCATGCCGGATTTTTCTGGGGTTCCAGAGGATGTGGCGCAAAAGGCGCGGTTTTTGGTATTGAATTACCCCAACAATCCCCTTGGTGTTGGAGCTACGTTGGATGTTTTGGAGGATGCAGTTAAGTTTTGCAAAAAGCATGACATCTGGCTTATATATGACAATGCTTATTGCGAGCTTGCCTTCGATGGTTTCAGGCCACCCAGCGTGCTAGAGGTTGAAGGTGCTTTAGACGTAGCAGTGGAAGTTAATTCCTTTTCAAAGACCTTTAATATGGCAGGCATGCGCATAGGTTTCGTCGTTGGAAATGAAAGATTTGTAAAAGCCCTTGGTCGATTGAAGGGCAACATAGATTACGGCCTGTTTATGCCTGTTCAGAAAGCAGCCATAAAAGCTTTAACTCACCCTGACAGGGATGCAATAATTGCAAGAACAAGGCAAATGTATCAGGATAGGCGGGACGCCTTCATACAATCGGCAGCGGAGAAGGGCTGGGAAGTTATCCCTCCCATGGGCAGCATGTTCATATGGACAAAAGTCCCTAATTGTGATGATGATGTTTCTTTTGTCGAATTTTGCATAAGGGAAACCGGGGTAGTTGTGACGCCAGGTAGAGCTTTTGGAGAAAAGGGACGAGGGTATGTTCGAATAGCTTTAGTGCGAGAACCGGAAGTCTTAGCTGAAGCTGCTAGCAGGATAGCAGAAGCTCTAGGGAAGTGGGCTTGCGCGAGGGTATAAGGCTGTATCATTTTGTGGTCATTATATTTTGCAGCTTTTTGAGAATATGCTGATGATGAGAGCCCCTCCAAAACACCTTACCGCATTTGGGGCACTGGGTGAACTCGTTATACATAATTCTGGTAAGGGGCTCGAGCTGATCTACAATTTTTTCTTTTGTCACAGGAACAAGAAGGCTGTTACAAGATGTGCACCGCGAAAAAAGCTTAATTTGGTCTTTCAGGCCGTAGAACAGTATTACTTCGAATAGCTGTTCCCAGGGGGAAATTGAGCGTATCAATTTCCCCCATGTTACGGTCTTTCTCATTAAAAGTTCCCGATCTTTGGTCAGAAGTATTTTATTATGCCTGACGGCTATGCCTGCCAGCTCCTTGTCTGACCAATCAGGGTTGTATAGAGTATCAAACCCCAAAAGCCTGAGGAGCTTGGCAAGCCTTCCTACATTTACGTCGACTATAAAGGATATTTCCTTAACTGGATTTTCTCTCAGAAGAGTAGATTTTTCCACATCTACTGGAGGAGTCAAAGGGTAAACGTGTATAACTTCCCCATCCACAGGTATGTAATCAAAGGACTTATCTGTTCCATTTGAAATTATACTTCCAACCTCTGTATGAGGCACGCCTTGAGATTCTATTAAATCCTTCACCGATGCGATTCTGTCAAGAGTCCTTACCGTGCTTTGTTTGTTGCTTTCATTGTGGTTTTTTAGCAAATACGATAAATCCCTGTGAAAAACCAAAGTTACGCTCATGATTTCCCCCCGGTTGTTATTATGTGTAGATTTGAGATACATTTATTGTACTCTCGAGTTAGATTAGGAGGTAGACGCAATGTTGATGAAATTGAATGTCAGGTCCACTCAAAGAACACAAATGATAGATATTACAGAAAGAGTAAGGATGGCCGTCGAAAAAAGTGGTGTAAAAAGTGGGTATTGTACAATATTTGTTCCTCACACGACGGCGGCTGTAACCATAAACGAGGCTGCTGATCCAGATGTGTGTGTGGACTTCATAAATGAAATAAATAAGGTAATTCCCTTTGAAGATGGATATAGACATATAGAGGGCAATTCTGCAGCTCATATCAAGTCTTCCATTGTAGGTGTAAGTGAAAGAGTGATAATAGAAGGTGGCAAGCTTTTGCTAGGTAGATGGCAGGGAATATTTTTCTGTGAGTTTGATGGGCCCCGAACACGGGAGGTGATATTAAAGATTGAAAAAGACCAGTAATATGCTTTATGATCTTCCTCTAGGCGAAATGGCATAAAGTATGGGAGGCAGTTCTTTTTCGGGAAAGTCAACTAGGGCTTTGCCTGTTGCAGCGCGCAGGAAATTGTCCACCCACCAGAAAACATCTTGTTCCTTGAGTTTTTTCCTTAAATTTCTCATGCGACTCTTTTTCTCTTTTGTTGGCATTTCTACTGCCTTTAGGATAAGGTCTGCCATTCTTTCTGTATCATATGGGTTCACTATCAGGGCATGGTGGTACATTTGTGCGGCAGCTCCTGCAAATTCGCTTAAGATTAAGACGCCATCGTTGTCTATTTTGCACGCACAGTATTCTTTTGCTACCAGATTCATGCCATCTCTCAAGGGAGTCACCAACGCCACGTCAGCGAGCCTGTACAAGGCGACAAGTTCCTCTCTAGGTACCGGGTGGTACATGTAGTGTACAGGTACCCATCCTGGAGTAGTAAACGTTCCGTTTATGCTGCTTACAAGCGTTTCTATGTTGTTTTTCAGTTCACTATAAGCAAGCACTTCTTCCCTGCTTGGCACAACTATTTGCACAAGTGTGACGTTTTCATGCAGTTGCGGGTATTTCTCTAATGCCATTTGAAAGGCTTTCAACCGCAAAGGGATCCCCTTTGTGTAATCTAGCCTATCTACTCCGAGGATCACTGTTTTTCTGTGCAATTTCTTTTTGTAATCTTTAAGCATGGCACAGACCTTTTCAGAGGTGGCCATTCTCGTAAAGCTCTTAAAATCAATACTTATGGGTAAGTAAGCAACTTTTATTTTCTTTTCCCCTTCTGTAACTTCAATTACCGGTCCTCTGCCGGAAGTCTTGAGTTTTTGAGGCATGTTGTTTAGGCAGCTTATGAAATTTCTTCGGTCCTGAGCGGTTTGAAATGCGATGAATTCATATTCCAATAGGTCAGATAGAAGTTCGTATCGCCAAGGCATTTTCATGAAAATGTCGGGAGAGGGGAAAGGAATGTGCAGGAAAAAAAAGCATCTTCTTTCGATACCTAGTTCTTTTAGTTTTTGAGCCAGCGGGATCAACTGATAGTCGTGGACCCATACTAGATCTTCATTTCTGCTGTGCCTTGCTACGGCCCTCGCAAACTTTTCATTGACCTTGCGGTATGCTCTCCAGTAAGTAGGGTCAAAGTTGGCAAGACCTGGCAAATCGTGAAAGAGAGGCCATATGATTTCATTAGAGAGGCCGTAATAGTACAAAGAAACTTCGTTTTCTGTTAACATCACCGGAAATATACGATATCCTATTTCCTTCGACATATTATCAAGTATTTCCCGACAAGGCCTTAACCCTATACGCTCTGTTGTTCCAGTCCAGCCTATCCAGATGCCCCCTCTGTTTTTGAGGATAGGGCTCAATGCTGAAACTAACCCTCCAGCAGAAGGGCTTACCCTCCAGGAGTTAGCCTCTTTCTCCATCTTTATGGGAAGGCGATTTGAAACTATTATGAAGCGATTTTTATCTTTTAGGTTTGACAAACAAATCCTCCTCCCGGGTAGTAGAATTTCTCAAGTATGTTGTAAACTTCTAGAAGGGCTTATGAGATTTGTTTTATTATAAAAATTAAGGAAACCAATCTTCATTATATTATACTCTTGTTTTAATAAATCTGTAAAGATTTGTATAATGAAGCTTGAGTGGGGGAATATGTTGTAATGTTCCAATTGCTTGCCGTAGAAAAAATAATCGAAGAAATCCAAAGCGGTATGTTTATAGGTTTGGGTACAGGACCTGTGGTGGATTTTCTCATCCAAAAGCTTGGACAGCGCATTTCTGGGGGAGACCTTGTTGATGTATGGAGCGTTCCATGTTCTAAGAGGACGAAGAGTTTGGCCAAAAGCTGTGGGGTGCCTGTTATGGATCTTGACGATCGAGGGGTCGATCTCTGTGTGGAAGAAGTTGATGTTCTTGATTCAAGTTTACAAGCTGTAAAAGTAAATGGCGACCTCCTTGGAGGAAAAATAGTTGCAAATTCTGCAAGAAGTGTATTGGTAGTAAATGTGAACGGCTTTGTCGAGAGTTTTAAGAGGTTTAAGGGCCCCATCGCAGCAGAAATTGAGCCCTTTGGTTTCATGGCAACCTTGAAAAAGATATACGAAACAGCAGGAGAGCCTATCCTGCGCAGAGACCATACTTTGAATGGTCCATTGGTGACCGAAAGAGGTACTTTTGTGGTGGATATCTATTTTGAGGATCCTCCCTCGGACTTGTTGGAGATCCAAGAAAAGCTGATAAGAATTCCTGGAGTTGTGGAGACTGGTTTTTGGCAAAGCCTGCCTCAAAAAGCCTATCTTGTTTGCGAAGATAAAGTGAGGGTGCTATCTAGTGAGTCATAAAGAGAGCGGAAATTTTTTGAAAGGCATTTTGATGATGTTGGCTGCTACAGTCTTTTTTGGGACTCTAGGGCCTATGGAGCGCGTTGCGCTCGAAAACGGCGTTACGCCAGCAGGTGTCTCTTTCATAAGGGCTGCTGTCACTGCCTTTGTGGCAGTTATTTATGCAAGTGTAAAGAACCCCCAAGCTCTTTTAATCAGAGGTAGAGAGTTTCTAAAATTTGCGTTAGTCGGTTTGTTTGGCGTCGTTTTTGTGCTTTACTTTTCTAATATAGCTTTCGTAACTATTCCTGTCAGCCTAACGGTTCTTTTGTTTTATACGAACCCCTTTTGGACGATAATAATAGCTGCCCTTCTAGGAAAAGAGCGAATAACCATTTTTAGGATTATGGTGGTCCTAGTGGGCTTTCTGGGGGTGTGGTTTGCTGTAGGCAGCCCCTTGAGCGGCCAATTTAAACTGTCTGGGGCGTTTTTTGCAGTGGCTTCTGGAGTAGGCTACTCCCTTTATATGATAAATACCCGTTATGGAACAGGAAACAAGGAACCATTGAAGACCTTTGTGCAAATGTTCATTTGGGGTACCTTGATAATGGGTTTGATCATGTTTGTGCGAGGCGAAATCCCGGATCTGGGAAATTTGTCCCTGAAAGGGTGGGCTGCTGTCTTGCACCTGGCTCTGTTTCCTACAGTTTTATCTTATGCTCTGATTAGTATGGCTCTTAGGCACATTCCGAGTGTCGTAGCCTCTTTAACCTCTATGACCGAGATAGTTTTTGCGGGATGTTTTGCCTTTTTTTTGCTGGGAGAAAAGCCCTCCATAGGAGTTGTTATAGGGGGCAGTCTCATAGTTATTGCAGTAATAGCCATAATATTAGAGAACAACATAAAATCTTTTTTACGTAAAAAATGAGTGGCAAGAGATTCTCTTGCCACTCATTTGCCTATTTATGGATAGGAACTTTTATTTTCTTGCCGTTAGACATACTGATTACAATTTCAAAGCGGTCGGGTTTTGAGCCAAAGATGCCGTCATCTGCAAGCCAAAGGTGCAAAGTGGTGTTGCCTGAGACAGTCATGTTTATGGAACCGTCAGCGTTTGATAAAATCCCCCCTGAAGGTGTTTTAGTTACAACTATGTTCCAGTTGCCATTTCCAGGTATAGTGTCCCATTTAAGCCCTCCCCCTCCTATTTTTTGGATGGTGATGCTATTGATGGTTCCATTGACGTTAGACAGTCTTAGTTTTACATGGGCGTCCACGTTAGCATCAGGAGGTTCAAGTAATGATGGCATCTCTCCCTTTCTCAGGTAGTTTTTAGGTCCTTTCCCGAGGTAACGGGCTTTTGTTCCTTTTGAAACTTGAGTTTTTTGGGGTAAAGATAGCTCTAATATAGCTGGTCTGGTAATTTTTTGTTCGTAGATTTTCCCGTTCTCTGCTACTGCGATTAACTTGTAGTTGGTGTTACCTTCGCTTAACGATCCGTTGTCAGAGATCCATAAATTAATTTTCAAGGTCCCATCGAAGGGAATGGATACAGCACCCCTTTCGTCGTTGAGCACTTCTCCTTGAGTGTTTGTTACACCTATCAGCCATTTGCCGTTACGTGGTAACGTATCCCATTCAGAGCTTCCGTCATCACCACGTATTATCATGCTTATAAGTCGGTTTTTACCCTTCAGTTCTGCTTTAATGAGCCAATCAGGCTGACCATCCCCACCCAGAGTTTCTCCCTTATTAGTTATATCTACTTCGGATGGAGCATATAGCCGGGCAGAGACTATTCCTTCTTGGGTTTGGCCTAGAGAGGGTTGCGAAGAAGCCTGGGTTATGCCTCGAAGGATTGTACCGTCGTTTAGTTTTACCATTACTTCATAAATAGTATTACCTTCTGCGACCGAACCGTTATCTGCAAACCACAGATCCAGGGTGGTATCCCCTTCAACTGTGAAGAGCACACTACCATCGGACCTATTTTTCATGACTCCATCTTTGATTACACATATGCCCCAAATACCGTTTCCAGGGACAGTATCCCACGCTGAAGATGCCCCATTCAAATTTCGGATGACAATTTCTTTTATAACTGATATGGTATTGAGCCTTACCTGAAGATGAGCATCGCGATATCCGTCAGGTTGAATTACTTCACTGCGGCGCGCCAGGTCCCGGTCACCTATACCGAGGTTTATAGCTTTCAGCGTAATGGTTTCTCCAGATGGAGAAGGAATTTGAGGGGGGACAAACAGTTCGGAGCGTCCATCAACCGTTGCTTTTGCTTTAGCAGAACTGCCATCCAGAAATGTAGCGGTTATCTCGTATTGTTGAGTTTTAGAGAAATTTTCCCCATCATCTGCTATGTATATGTGCAACGTTATAAATCCCAAAAAAGGCAGTAAAGAAATCCCTCCTCCTGGTTTCATTATGGCTTCTCCCTTTGAATCTTGGATAAGCATATTCCTGCTAGAGCTGTTCCATACTTGACCAGTGGTTAGAGCTTTTATCTCGACGTTTGAGAGAGCTCCTATTCCTTTTATGGTTGCTGTGAAGTGGGCTTCTGGAATCCCATCGGAAGATGCATCGCCATCAAGGGAGATCAGGTCCTGGCTCATATCCGAAAACCGAAAGGTTTCTATTTCCCCCATTGCGCCAAAAGCAGCATGCTCAGGAGCCAGGCATATTATCAGCAAAAAAACGATAGCGGTGGCAATTTTTGAGTTTATGACCCTTGTTTTCACGATTTACCCTCCTTTCTTGCTTTTATGATGCTGAGGCTGCAAAGCTTTAGTAATTAACATTATAACACTTTATCTAAGTGCATAGCGATGTTAAAGGACTTCTATTTTTACCCTCCATGTGTTATTATCCCTCAGGGCAGGTTGGCCACATTAAATTTCTTTTTATTTCGTGTGAGGTGCTTTTGTTGGCGAAGATTATAGTGTGCGGCAAAGGGGGCAGCGGTAAAAGTACCGTTACAGCTCTTTTAGCTCGTTATTTAGCCGTAAATGGGAGGTCCGTCTGTGCCATTGATGCAGATGAAGGCAGCTTTAGTTTACATAGGATGATAAATTTACCTTCTCCAGAGAGGACACTGGTTGAGGAACTTGGCGGGCGAGAGGCTATAGCTAAAGGCTTTTCTTCGGGGATGTCTTTAGAGAAAATAAAAGACCCAAGGTTTTCACGGGGCTTACACGTTAGAGATTTGCCTTGCACTTGTGTCAGTTGTAGGGATAACCTATATCTTGTATCTATAGGAAAAATCAGGGAGCCAAAAGAAGGTTGTTCATGTGTTATGACCGATTTGGCTAGACAATTTATATCCATGCTGTATATGGGTAATTGGACTTATCTGATAGATACAAGTTCACCTATGGAGCACGTTGCAAGGTCCCTTTATGAAGCATGTGATGAATTTTTGGTGGTTTTAGATCCAACAATGGAATCTTTGGAACTGGCTGTTAAGATGCGGGAGTTGTCTGTAAAATTAAACAAAAGAATTTACTTGATCTTGAACAAGGTGAGCGAAAGGACAAAAACCCACATGACAGACCGCTTAAAAGCAAACGATCTTGAACCTGCCGCTGTTATTCCCTACTTTCCAGCCCTGGAGGAAGCAAGCATGAAGGGGGAACCATTGCCCCTCCAGAAAACGGTGATCCATCCTTTAATGAACTTGGTAGATGTTCTGTTTGATAGATTTCAGCTTGAAAGCGCCTTTATGACTTCGACCATAAAATAGGGCAAATCTGAAGGCTTCCGGCTTGTTATTATTCTTTGACAGCTTATCACTGGCTCGTCTACCCATTGGGCTCCTGCATTTTGCAGGTCATCTTTGATGCTGGGATAACTGGTTACATTTTTCCCTTTGACTATTTTTGCTGATACCAACACGCTTCCAGCATGACATATTCCAGCTATGATGCCTCCGCTGTCGTAAACTTGGTTTACAAGTTCCAAAACTTCTTTGGACAGCCTGAGCCGATCGGGAGCCCATCCGCCTGGAATTATAATGCCACGAAGCATTTTCCCTTTTAATCTTTCTGGGTCGTATGTGGCTTCTATGGTGGTGCCGTATTTCCCCTTGTAGAGCATGGGAGCCACAGGAGCTACGATTAGAGGTTCGAATCCGGCTTCCTGCAGTCGATAGTATGGGTACCAGAACTCTATGTCGTGAAAATCGTTCTCTACCAAAATTGCTATTTTGTTTTGCATTTTGTTTCCTCCTCACGTTGAAATGATTTAATTATTTATCCTAATATTATAACGTGGTAGAGTCGATGGCAAATTCAATTTTTACAGCATTTCTGGCCATGGATTAGAAAAATATCAATATGGCTTATAATAAACGGAGTCAATTTTCTTGGAGGGGAAAAAATGGTAAATGAAACTATCAGAAACATACTTGCCAGAAGAAGCATAAGGCGTTTCCATGATAAGCCCGTGGAAGAGGATAAAGTTAAACTCATAATAGAGTGTGCCTTTGCTGCGCCAAGTGCAGGTAACAGTAGGCCCGCTCATTTTATTGTAGTGGATGACAAGAAATTGCTTTCTTCCCTTGCAAAAGCCCATCCTTTCGGCAAAATGTTGGAACGCTGCCCTTTGGCGATAGTAGTCTGTGGTGATCCAACCCAAAGCGAACAGGCTTCATATTATTGGGAGGAGGATTGTTCTGCCGCCATGGAAAATATCCTTTTGGCGGCTCAGGCGCTAGATTTAGGTAGTGTTTGGTTGGGGGTGCAGCACGCTCCGGCAGTAGAGCTGGCAGTAAGGGAATTTCTTAAGATACCACCTCACATAAAGGTTTTAGGGATAGCGGCTCTAGGTTATCCTGCGGAAAATAAAGACCCCCATGAGGGCATACTGGACGGTAAAGTTCACTTAAATCAATGGTAAATTATGAAACAAAATCCCTATTCTAGGGTACAATAAAACATTGTGCATTGAGAGTTACTATTTATGATTTGTGGTTGAAGAAGGAGAGATAACTAATGGAAAGAAATTCTGGTACTCTTCCTTTCGGGAAGGTAATCCCTTTGCCTTTAGAGGAGGAGATAAAGCACAGCTATCTTGACTATGCCATGAGCGTTATTGTAGGCAGAGCCCTTCCTGATGTGCGGGATGGCCTTAAGCCGGTTCAGAGGCGAGTCCTTTATTCAATGTTGGAATTAGGGCTTAGGCATAACCAGTCTTTCAAAAAGTCAGCTAGAGTGGTCGGTGAGACCATGGGTAAATATCATCCCCATGGAGACTCGGCGATCTACGATACCATGACCCGCATGGCCCAAGACTTTACTATGAGGTACGCATTGGTTGATGGGCAGGGTAATTTTGGTTCCATAGATGGAGATCCTCCCGCGGCCATGCGATATACGGAAGCTCGCCTATCCTTCGTGGGCGAGATGATGCTCTCTGACATAGATGAGGAGACGGTGGATTGGGGACCTAATTTCGATGACTCTCTACAGGAGCCATTGACGCTCCCTACTAGACTGCCCAATTTATTGATAAACGGAAGTACTGGTATAGCTGTAGGAATGGCTACCAACATTCCTCCCCATAACCTCGGAGAGGTTATCGATGCTTTGTGCTACCTCTTGGAGGAGCCTCAACCGGAACTGGACGAAATATTGAGGAGAATGCCCGGGCCTGATTTCCCCACAGGTGGCATTATTTTAGGCAGAGATGGGATAGTAGAGGCTTATCAGACGGGGCGAGGCAAGGTAACGGTCAGAGGCAAGACCCATGTGGAAGAAGGGAAAAGAGGGAAAAACTCTATAGTGATAACCGAGATTCCATATATGGTCAACAAGACCAGCCTGTTGGAGAATATTGCCAAAGGAGTACAGAATAAAACCATTAATGGCATAACTGACCTCAGGGATGAATCGGATAAGAGAGGCATACGGATTGTCCTGGAGCTCTCCAGAGATGCAGATCCTAACCTGACGCTAAGGCAGCTTTACAGGAGAACGCAGCTTCAGACAACTTTCGGGATTATCAATTTAGCGTTGGTGGACGGTGAACCCAAAGTTCTGTCTATAATCCAGATGCTTAGCCACTTCCTAGATTACAGGCGCAACGTGGTTCGAAGAAGAACCAGTTACAGGTTGCGTAAGGCCAAGGAAAGAGCTCACATAGTGGAAGGGCTTCTCAAAGCGATCGATATGATAGATGAGGTGATAGCCCTCATCAGGGGATCAAAGGATACTTCGGAAGCGAGAGAAGGCCTTATAGGCCAGTTTGGCTTCAGTGAGGCTCAGGCTCAGGCGATCCTTGATATGCGACTTCAGAGGTTGACAGGATTGGAGAAGCATCGTCTGGAAGAAGAATTGGCGGGACTTTTAGCCGATATATCAAGATATGAGAGCATTCTTTCCAATGTTGCAGTGTTGGATGGAGTGGTAAAAGAAGAACTCTTGGACGTCAAGGCCAAATTTGCTGATAAAAGAAGAACGGAAATAATGAACACCGAAGAAGACGTGGAATTTGAAGATCTTATTCCGGAAGAGGAAATAGTGGTGGCGCTCTCAAGGGATGGATACATAAAGAGGATGCCTCTCCAGTCTTATCGTTGCCAGGGGAGAGGAGGCAAAGGAGTAAAAGGTGCTACTCCTAAGAGCGGTGATGAAGCTGCTATCATCACTGTTTCCTCAACCCATAGAGATATATTTTTGTTCACGTCTAGGGGCAGAGTGTACGCTATAAAAGGATACGTTCTTCCTGAGCCTAAAGTGGGTAAAGGAAGGTTGATAAGCAATTATCTAAGCCTAGACGCAAACGAAAAGATTGTTGCCGTTGCGGATAGCAAGCTGAAGGGTGCCAAATTCGTCTTTTTCATAACGGAAAAAGGGACGGCTAAACGTTTGCCTGCAGAGGAACTTGTTAACCTTACAAGAGCTGGAAGAATAGTCCTTTCCCTCAGTGAAGGCGACAAGATAGCTAGAGTAAGGTTTACCTCTGGTAACGATGAGCTGCTTTTTGTGACAGCCAAAGGTAAGGCCTTGAGGGTCAAGGAAGAAGAGTTCAGGCCCATGGGCAGGCAAGCTAGGGGTGTAAGGGGTATTCGTCTTGCTCAGGGGGATTTCGTCGTCGGTTGTGACGTGATAAAGGAAGACAAACACACCTTCTTGGTCAGCACGAAGGGAGTAGGCAAGAAGACGGACTATAGCGAGTTTACCTGTCATCACAGAGGCAGTGGCGGTGTTAAGGCCATGTCTATATCTGATAAGACTGGAACTTTGGTAGGCTCTTGGAGCCTTTCCCCTGAAGATGAAGTTATATTAATGACTAACATGGGCAGGGTTATAAGGTTAGATGCAAAAGATATTTCTCTTCTCGGTCGGACGGCCACAGGTTACAGGGTTGTTAAACTGGAAGAGGGAGACGAAGTGGCCGATGTAAGCGTAATACACAGCAATGAGGATGAAGGGGAATAATCCAAAATGAGGATTGCTCCGGAAGGCAGAGTTGGTATTCTTATTGTTCTGGTGTTAAGTTGTGGCTCATTGTTTTTTAGCGTTTTATTATCAATATTACTTGGCGTGGGAGGGCTTTTCTTGCTTTGGTTTTACAGGGATCCAAAACGGGAATCGCCTGATATCCCAGGAGCGTGGGTTAGCCCGGCAGATGGTAAAGTCGTGGAGATTGAAAGGGCATATCACCCCTTCACCGGTGAGGCCTGTAAGGTAGGTATTTTCATGTCGCCGATTGATGTTCACGTCAATCGGTGCCCCTATGAAGGGGAAGTTGCTTTTCTAGAGTACGTGCCTGGGAAAAAATGGATGGCCTTTGAGCCAAAAGCCTCGGAGTTAAACGAGAGGTTTTACGTTGGCCTAAAAACTGGGCGTGGTAAGGCCTTGGTTGTGCAGATAGCCGGTTTTTTAGCCAGGCGCATAAGCTCAACAGTGAAGATGGGCGAAAAGCTGAGACGTGGCGAAAGGATAGGTATGATAAAATTAGGATCTAAAGTGGACCTGTATTTGCCTGAGGGCGTTAAACCAGTGGTGAGCATTGGAGATAAGGTTAAAGCAGGGATATCTATAATAGGAGAGGATAGCTTTGAGAAAGAGGCGCGAAAAGATACCGTTTAAAAAGTTGATTCCGAACATGATAACTAGCGGAAACATTCTTTGTGGGATGCTATCCCTAGTTTTGACCCTGCACGGTCATTATGTTCCCTCAGTGATTCTTATATACATGGCAGTGATATTTGACTTCATGGACGGAAAAGTTGCTAGGCGCATAGGTGGCAGCACTGCATTTGGCGTTGAGCTTGATAGCTTGGCTGATGTGGTGAGCTTCGGAGTTGCCCCTGCTATGTTGATATATGCTCGTTATTTGCAGGGCTTTGGTGGAGCGATGGGGGCATTGGCAGTTGCCTTTTTTGCCCTTTGTGGAGCGCTAAGGCTCGCAAGGTTCAATGTGGAGCATACTCCCGGATCGTTCTTCAAGGGCCTGCCCATACCTGCAGGAGGGCATTTTCTGGCTTCCTTTGTATTCGCAGGCCTTGATGTTCATCCAGCTGTTATGTTGTTCATGACTGTTGGGACTGGGCTTCTAATGATATCTTCCATACCTTTTGGTAACTTGAAAGGGCTCAAGAAAGGTTTAGTGAATAAGCAAAAAGTTGCTTTCCTCTGGATATTGGCGTTGTCGTTAATTGTCGTCTTGAAAGAAAAAGCTCCTCTTGCTGGTATCGGCATCTACATGTTAAGCGGTTTCGTGGGTATAGATTGGAGCAAATGGTTGAGTTGCAATGAGGGCAAGACTGTACCTAGAGAGAACAACTTGGATTGAAATAAAAACAAACAGATAATGAAATAAGATTAAGATGATAGGTCAGAAGGGGCAGCTTGCGGTTGACAGCTGCCCCTTCCCCTTTGGGTTTTCACATTACAGATTTTTTAGCCTTGGCCAAATTAGATAGGTAAGGATAACAGCCAGAATGAGATTAGGGATCATGTAGCTTCCGTTGTATATAGCTGAGTAGGCCCAAACATTAGTACCTTCGGGAGCGTAGCTTCCGAAGAAAATCACTCCTGAGAGCAGATGGCACAGAAAACGTAAAGCTGACCCTAAAGCTAGGCCGCCCCATAGGGGCTTTTTAATTAAAGCAGCAGCTCCTAGAACTCCGAAGGCCAAAGGATAATCTAGAATAGCCTGGGCGGGGTGCACCACATAGCCACTTAGGACAAGCTGTAGAATGCCCGCTATTGCTCCAGCCCCGCATCCGGCCTTAATCCCCCTACGCAGTGCAAAAAGAAGTATGGGGATGTTTTCCAATGTTACAGAACCACCTTGAGGCATATGCCATAATCTCACATATGAAAGAGCCAAAGCAAAAGAAGCTGCAAGAGCCCCTTCTATTAGTATTTTGATTCTTTCATCTTTCATAAGAGTTTCCCTCCTTTCGCCAATGCAATGTATGCTTTGATGCTTACAAAGGGGGAACCATCCAAATCATGCTGGGAAGTCTTGGAAAGGTTAGCTTTGTGAAAAGGCGCCTTGCAATTTCCTACGCCGGCATGACCCGGATCAGGTTCAAGGGGTCGAGAATATATCTCCTCTCAGCCCGCACTAAGCAGACTCCCCCATTGCATAGCTTTTTATAATCCTAAAAATAAATAGTGTCAAATGGTGAAATTTTTAAGTAAGGCACTTAGGAATTTGCTGTGGTATATTTAATTCCGAAATGCTCATTTAGAAGAGAATTATCCTGTGAAGATGGTGATTTTAAAGATGAAATTCAGAGTTTACTGTCCTGAGTGCGGAAAAAATTATGAACCACAGTTAAGACCTCCACGGTGTGTTTGTGGAAAACCTCTTTCTTCGACGACTGATTGGCAAGCCTTGGATATTGACCCTTCCAAAAGAGGTATGTTCCGCTATTTTCAAGCGCTGCCTCTTGTAGATGAAGACTTGTCCATGGGGGAAGGTTGGACACCTTTGATACCGGCGTTGGGTAGGGACAACCTTTTTTTTAAATTGGAGTTTTTATGTCCTACTGGCTCTTTCAAAGACAGGGGGGCAGTGATGGTCGTTGCAGACGCTGTCAATGCCTGCTGTGACAGTGTGGTCATAGATTCGTCAGGAAATGCCGGAGCGTCTGTTGCGGCGTATTCTGCAAGGGCAAGGATCAAAGCATACGTAGTGGTACCAAAAGGTACTTCTGAAGGGAAAAAGAAGCAGATTGCGGCTTTTGGAGCAGAAGTTATAGAAGTGCCTGGAGGAAGGTCTGAAGCGGCAAAGAAGGCAATGGGAATGGCCGAAAAATTTTTTTATGCTAGTCATGTGTGGAACCCCCTTTTTATAGAAGGGACCAAGACGGTAGCTTTTGAAATTTGGGAACAGCTTGGAGAGATGGCACCAGATGCTGTGCTGTCTCCAGCTGGTAACGGTACAATGCTTTTGGGGCTTTACAAAGGCTTTAAGGAGCTTATGCAGAGGGGCCTGGCGAGGAGGATGCCTAAAATATTTGCAGTCCAGTCGGAGCGCTGCAATCCACTTTATAGTGCTTTTTACAAACAGGGAAAGAGGATTGGCAAGACTCTGGCGGAAGGGATAGCCGTGGCGGAGCCTCCTAGATTGAATGAGATGTTGAGCGCTGTACGTTCCACTGGAGGAGGGGTATTAACGGTCTCCGAAGAGGAAATAGCGTCTGAACAAAGCAGGCTTGCTAAGGAGGAGGGGCTGTTAGTAGAGCCTACAGCAGCTGTGGCCCCCGCCGCTGAGGCGCTTTTGAGAGAAATGGGACTTCTTGACTCCAAAGACCTGGTAGTGGTTCCTCTTACAGGCTCAGGCATGAAAAAACCACCAGAGTAAACGGAGTTCAAACGGGTTTTGAAAGGGAGGTGTGCCAATGAGAGTGAGAGAAATACATGTGGGAATGATAGAAGATGCAGTTAAGGCCCTTTTTTTGAAGGCTAATACTTCGATTGGGCAAGATATATATAATGCTCTCTTGGACATGAGGGATAAATACGAAAAGTCTCCTCTCGGCAAGGATGTATTGGATCAAATCCTAAAAAATCACGATATAGCCAGAGATAAGGGCATAGCCATGTGCCAGGATACGGGAATGGCCGTGGTTTTCTTGGATATTGGCCAAGATGTTCATCTAGTGGGAGGCCTCGTTGAGGATGCCGTAAACAGGGGGGTAAAGGCTGCGTATGATGAAGGGTATTTTAGAAAATCAGTTGTTGATGATCCCCTCTTTGAGAGGAAGAACACTCAAACAAACACTCCAGCGGTGATACACACAAAAATAGTTAAAGGAGACAGGGTAAGGATTCTTGCCATGCCAAAGGGGTTTGGTAGCGAGAACATGAGTGCCCTTAAGATGTTAACTCCTGCCGCAGGAGTTGAAGGAGTCAAGGATTTCGTCGTAAAAACCGTGATGGATGCAGGACCAAACCCTTGCCCTCCCACGGTCATTGGGGTGGGAATTGGTGGAACTATGGAACAGGCAGCTTTGATCGCCAAGAGGGCTACAGCAAGGCCTGTTGGTTCCTCCAATGAAGATCCCCGCTACGCCCAACTAGAAAGGGAAATCCTGGAAAGAATAAACAGCCTTGGCATTGGGCCTGGGGGATTAGGGGGGACGACCTCTTGTTTGGCGCTACATATAGAATATGTTCCAGGGCATTTAGCTGGAATTCCTGTGGCCGTCAATGTTTGCTGTCATGCCTGCAGGCATGCAGAAGTAACCATTTAGGAGGAAATGCAGATGATAGAAGCTATGGAGATAAAAGTGCCTATGGACGATGACCTGGTAATGCGCCTAAAGGCTGGTGATCGAGTATTCATAAATGGGGATGTCTATACAGCAAGAGATGCTGCCCATAAAAGGATAATTCAGGCTGCGGAGAGCAAAGAGCCCCTTCCTTTCGATCTAAAGGGGCAGGTCATTTACTATGTAGGCCCTGCTCCCGCTCCTCCCGGCTGGGTTGTGGGCGCAGCAGGCCCTACAACTAGCGGCAGGATGGATCCATATACTCCTACTTTGTTGAAATTGGGGCTCAAGGGAATGATAGGTAAAGGGAAAAGGTCTCAAGAGGTAAAAAAAGCCATGAAAAAGTATAAGGCTGTTTATTTCGGGGCAGTTGGAGGAGCAGCTGCGCTGTTGGCGAAAAGCATTGTTCGAGTTGAAAAGGTGGCTTATGAAGATTTGGGGCCAGAGGCAATCATGAAGTTTACTGTAAGGAATTTCCCTGCCATTGTGGTGATTGATGCCTATGGCAATGACCTTTATGAGACAGAACCGCCCAAATATCGTAAAGCATAAAAATTTTAGGAGAGCATAAACAATGTTTGTAAAACTTTTGTCCAATGAGATATTTATTTTAGTTTTGGCTGTAGCAAGCGGACTGATTTTGGGGAAAATTTCCATTGGTAGAGTTTCTTTGGGTACTTCGGGGTGCCTTTTTACGGGTTTGATATTAGGTGCTTTGGGATTACAGGTTGGCAAAGTTTTCTTTTATTGGAATTTGATAGTTTTTGTTACAAGTGTGGGACTTTTGGCCGCAAGGGATGTGGTCCTATTTATAAAAAAATTTGGCTGGAAGTTCGCTGCGCTCTCTACGGCTGTTACGGCTGTTGGTGCTACAAGTACCTGGCTTTTTGTCCATTTAGGAGGTAAAGCAATTGACCCTTACGTTGTGGCTGGCACTTACGTAGGTGCTTTGACTAGTTCTCCAGGCCTTGGCGCTGCTTTAGAGTCTTCAGCAGGGAACCCAGGAGTAGTGGCAGGTTACACCATAGCGTACCCCTTCGGTGTATTGGCCGTTGTGCTATTTGTTCAGTTGGCTCCAGTACTTTTGAAGATAGATGTGGAAGAAGAGAAAGTTGCTTTAAAAGAAATGACTAAAATCTTATGGCGAAAAGAAGGCGAAGGTGCCTCTAATCCATCTAGGGCTTTTAGTATTATTTCTTTTTCAACATGCATTTTGCTTGGGATGCTTATGGGGAAATTGTCATTTCCAATACCAGGGGTAGGGAATATAAGTTTGGGTACTACTGGAGGCGCTCTGCTATCAGCACTGTTGCTTGGATCGTTTAATAAAATAGGCCCGTTGGATATGCGTATGGACAGGAAGATCTTGGGAGCTTTTAGGGATTTTTCCCTTTCGTTTTTCCTTGCTTCGGCCGGTTTGATGGCTGGCCCAGCAATGTTGGAAGTATTCTTTGAAAGTGGTTTGGTCCTGGCAGCGATTGGCACAATTACTGCTTGTTTTTCAATTTTGGTAGGCTATCTTTTGGGTCGAAAACTATGGAAGATGAATTGGATTATTTTGTCGGGGGCCATATGTGGCGCCATGACTAGCACTCCAGGCTTGGGAGCGGCTATTGATGCTACGGGGAGTGAAGATCCCGCTGCAGGATATGGAGCTACTTATCCATTGGCACTGTTTTTTATGGTTATGTTTACCACTCTTATTGTGAAATTTTTAAGGTGAAGCATGAAGATATGTGCAATTTGTAGTCTTTTGTCTTGCAATTCTAAGAAAATGCTTGCATTATTTTGTCTTCTGATAAATAATGTTGCAAGATTGAATATCCCTTCACTTTATGTATGAAGGAGACAGAACGCTTAAGAAGGAAAGGGGCGTCCTGAAGTGTTTAATAAGGAAGAACTTGAGAAGATCAAAGAAGGAACCAAGAAGTACGAAGAGAAGGTTCAAAAGGCTCTTCAGAAGTTTGCGGAGAGGAAACCAGAGTTTAAGACAGGAGGAGGCCTTCCTCTGGAGAGGTTGTACACTCCAGAGCACCTTGAGGGTCACAGTTATGTGGAAGATCTTGGATTCCCTGGACAGTATCCTTTCACCAGGGGCGTTCAGCCTACCATGTATCGGGGCAGATTTTGGACGATGCGTCAGTATGCTGGTTTCGCCACGGCCGCAGAATCTAACGCTCGTTACAGATATCTCCTTGAGCAAGGGCAAACGGGTCTTTCAGTAGCCTTTGACTTGCCTACGCAGATAGGTTATGACTCAGATCACCCGATGGCACAGGGTGAAGTAGGTAAGGTAGGAGTTGCCATTGACAGTTTGGCCGACATGGAAGTGCTTTTTGACGGCATTCCTTTGGACAAGGTTTCCACGTCCATGACCATCAA
The DNA here is from genome assembly GCF_017656375.1 of Thermovirga sp. GTDB lineage: Bacteria > Synergistota > Synergistia > Synergistales > Thermovirgaceae > Thermovirga. The sequence continues at coordinate 7,134 of NZ_JACDOB010000005.1, read as the reverse complement.
TGCTCCAGCGTCGGTGCTTTTGTCCATGTACATAGCTGTCGGAGAGAAGCAGGGAGTGTCGATGGATAAGCTCTCTGGAACCATTCAGAACGACATATTAAAAGAATACATTGCAAGAGGTACCTACATTTTTCCTCCAAAACCATCCATGAGATTGATCACTGACATATTTGAATTCTGCAGTACTCACGTTCCCAAATGGAACACTATCTCCATATCGGGTTACCACATAAGAGAGGCAGGCGCAACTGCTGTGCAGGAGGTTGCCTTTACATTGGCTGATGGGTTGGCATATGTTGAGGCTGCGGTGTCCAAAGGTCTTGATCCCAATGTCTTTGGCAGGAGGCTTTCGTTCTTCTTCAATGCTCACAACGATTTCATTGAAGAGATAGCCAAATTCAGGGCGGCCAGGAGGCTTTGGGCTAAACTCATGAAGGAGAGGTTTGGGGTAACCGATCCGAAGGCGCTGATGCTCCGCTTCCATACTCAGACTGCTGGAAGCACATTGACAGCCCAACAGCCGGAAAACAACATTGTCCGTGTGGCTATTCAGGCTTTGGCTGCAGTACTGGGAGGAACCCAATCCTTGCACACCAATAGCTTTGACGAAGCTTTGGCGTTGCCAACGGAAAAGAGTGTCGGTATAGCCTTGAGGACTCAGCAGATCATAGCTTATGAGTCCGGTGTGGCCAACACTGTAGATCCATTGGCAGGCAGTTACGCTATTGAAAGCTTGACAAACGAGATAGAAAAGCAGGCTTTGGAATACATAAACAAGATTGACGAGATGGGCGGCATGCTGAGAGCGATAGAGAATGGTTATGTGCAGCAACAGATCCAGGATGCAGCTTATAACTATCAGAAAGCCGTAGAGAGCGGAGAGGCCGTAGTAGTCGGAGTCAACCGCTTCACTGTGGACGAGCAGGGAGAAAAGAGAGAACTCTTGAAGGTCGATCCTAAGGTAGGAGAAAACCAGGTGAAGGCCCTGCAGGAAATGAAGAGCAGAAGAGACGGCGAAGCAGTACGGCGTGCTCTTGAGGTAGTAAGAGAGGCTGCCCGTGATGAGAGCCGGAACCTCATGCCTGCAATAATAGAGGCAGTAAAGGTTTACGCTACCGAAGGTGAAATCTGTGGCGTGCTCCGTGAGGAGTTTGGCGAGTATCAAGAGAATATAGTTCTGTAAGAATTATAAGAAGTGATTCGGGAGGTGCGACGGTGATGTCGGAACGTAAAATCAGGGTGGTAGTCGCAAAGCCTGGTCTTGATGGTCACGATAGAGGGGCCAAGGTTGTGGCCAGGGCGCTTCGAGATGCGGGCATGGAAGTAATATACACAGGACTCAGGCAGACTCCGGAGAGCATAGTGGAAACGGCCATACAGGAAGATGCCGATGCTATAGGAGTAAGTATTTTAAGTGGTGCCCACGAGCACTACTTCAGGGAAATAATAAAGCTTCTCAAGGAAAAAAATGCTGAGGATATTATTGTTTTTGGCGGTGGAGTTATCCCAGAAGACGATGTTCCTGGGCTGCTCGAAATGGGTGTAGGGGCAGTTTTTGGTCCCGGAACACCAACCCAAACTTGCATAGAATGGCTTGAGAAAGCAGTTGCTGAAAAAAGGAAATAAAATGCGCAAAAACACTTAACTGCTAGCATGGGTTGAGTTTGTCAAGTGATGCCATAGAACATTTTTTTATTTCGGTCAGAATTCTAGTTGCAGATTTTTAATTTGGCTTATGGGCATAATTTGCGAGCGGGGGGTAAACTTTATGAAACCTATTGTAGTAGATCACATCGGTATAGCAGTAAAAAGTATTGAGGATGCCTTGAAATTTTGGGAAGCTACCTTGGGTATTAAGTGTGAGGGGATAGAAGAAGTAAAGGAGCAGAAAGTAAAAACAGCTTTCTTGCCTATAAAGGACACGGAGGTTGAGCTTCTGGAGGCCACTGGCGAGGATAGCCCGGTAGCTAAATTTATAGAGAAAAAAGGTGAGGGCATCCATCATATAGCCATAAGAGTGGAAAATTTGGAAGAAGCGCTGGAGGAATTAAAACAAAAAGGTGTGCGCCTCATAGACGAAAAGCCCAGGTATGGGGCTGGTGGGGCTCGAATAGCCTTTGTTCACCCTAAGTCAACAGGCGGCGTTCTCCTTGAACTCAGCGAAAGGAACTGAGGGCAGGGAAGTATTGGCATAAAGTTAAGGGGGAAGCAAAATGAGTGAGCGTAACATCGGAGAGTTGTGTGAAGAACTTCTTAAGCGCAGAGAAAAAGCCCAAAGCGGTGGCGGTAGCAAGGCCATCGAAAAGCAGCACGCGAAGGGCAAACTCACGGCTCGTGAGAGGATCGACAAGCTTCTTGATCCAGGAAGCTTTGTTGAGATTGACGAGTTCGTGGAGCACAGGTGTGTTAATTTCGGGATGGACAAGAAGGTTTATCCTGGTGACGGAGTAGTCACCGGATATGGCACTATTGATGGCCGTCTAGTTTACGTGTTCAGCCAGGATTTTACTGTCATGGGTGGTTCTCTAGGTGAGATGCACGCCAAAAAGATATGTAAAGTTATGGATCTTGCCGTAACAAACGGTGCCCCTGTTATAGGCCTGAACGATTCTGGTGGAGCTCGTATACAAGAAGCAGTAGACAGCCTTTCTGGATATGGCAACATTTTCTATCGTAATACCCTTGCCAGTGGTGTTGTTCCACAGCTTTCAGCCATAGTTGGTCCCACAGCAGGTGGTGCAGTGTATAGCCCCGCTTTAACTGATTTCATCTTCATGGTCGACAAGATAGGTATAATGCATATAACTGGTCCAGCCGTCATAAAGGCTGTTACTGGGGAAGATGTGACAAGTGAGCAGATCGGCGGAGCTAGAACTCATAACCAGATTTCGGGTAATGCTCATTTCTTCGCTGCGAACGAGGAAGAATGTTTTGCCCAGATACGCAAACTCCTCTCGTATCTCCCCAGCAATAACATGGAAGAGCCACCCTTTGTGGAGACCGACGATCCTGTAGATAGAACAGAGATGGCCTTGCGCGAGATGGTTCCCACTAACCCGAACAAAGGGTATAAGGTGCAGGATGTTATTCAGAAAGTAGTTGACAATGGAGAATTTTTCGAGGTTCAGCCCATGTGGGCAAGAAATATAGTTACAGGTTTTGCTCGCGTAGGAGGCCTTGTGATAGGTATTATTGCAAACCAAGCGTCAGTTATGGCTGGATGTTTGGATATAGATGCTTCCGACAAAGCTAGCAGGTTTATTCGCTACTGTGATGCCTTTAATATTCCTATCGTGACTTTTGTTGATGTTCCTGGATACCTTCCAGGCAAAGCCCAGGAGCTTGGAGGAATTATACGACACGGCGCGAAATTGCTTTATGCTTATAGCGAAGCCACAGTGCCCTTGATCACCGTTGTGCTCAGGAAGGCATACGGTGGATCTTATCTAGGCATGTGCAGCAAAGACCTGGGAGCAGATGTGGTCTTGGCTTGGCCGCAGGCAGAAATAGCCGTAATGGGTGCCGAGGGTGCTGCTAATATCATCTTCCGCAAGGAGATTGAGGCAGCTGAAGATCCCCAGGCCGAAAGGGCCAAGAAAATAGAGGAATATAGGGAAGCTTTCGCTACGCCATACCAGGCCGCTAAGAGAGGTTTCGTAGATCGCGTAATCTTGCCCGAAGAGACCAGGTTGGAAATTTACAACGCCCTAGTTCAGACAGAAGGCAAACGTGTCCTGAGGCCCCGTAGAAAACATGGCGTAATGCCTCATTAAGGAGGGACCTGGTGATGGAGATGACAACTTTTGCTGAAAGGTTTGCTCAAGGGACAAGTGGCGCTCTAGCTTTGTCCATGATAGCTTTTTCGGTAGTCTTTCTGGTGCTTATCGGATTGACCTTGATCATATATGCGGTGAGATTTATTGCTGCTTTAGGAACCAAGGAACATACCGATAACAGAGGAGGCGCAAGCAGCAAGGCGGTCCCTAAAGCTCCTTCAGCTCCTGTGGCACAAAAGGCAGTCAAGATGGCTGGAGGCGATGAAGAAGTCGTAGCTGTTATAGCTGCTGCATTAGCGGCTTCGTGTGGTGGTGTTGTTACCTCCATACGAAGGACAGCCCCAGTTGGAACTGCCAGATTAAGGCCGACGGCGAAGGCGTGGAAGCTAGCTGGACGTATGGATCTTTCTGAGGGGCTTGAATAATTTAAATTAGGGAAAGAATATATTGTAATGTAAGAAATTTCTAAAAGTCGATAAGGAGGAGAAACAATGGCACGTAAATACAGGATCACGGTTAATGGCACAAGTTACGAAGTGGAAGTGGAGGAGCTCGGAGCATCAACAGCTTCTGCTGCCAGTAAACCAGCAGCAGCTCCTGCACCGGCGCCTGCAGCTGCACCAGCTCCTGCTGCTGCGCCAGCTCCAGCGCCTACTCCCGCAGCTGCACCAGCTCCGGCGGGTGGTGAAGTAGTAGAAGCTCCTATGCCTGGTAAGGTTCTGAAGGTTTCGGTGAGCGTAGGAGCACAAGTGAATGCTGGCGATGTTCTCCTTATTTTGGAAGCCATGAAAATGGAAAACGAAATTCAGGCTCCAGTATCTGGCACGGTTAAAGAGGTGCGAGTAAAAGACGGCGATTCTGTCAATACCGGTGACGTGCTCGTCGTGCTGGGCTAGTCTGGCTTGAAAGGGTGAGAGGCCATGGGACTGTATTTTAAGGCCTTGTCGACTATCCTGACTGAGTCAGGATTTGCAGGGTTGAGTTTAGGTAATATAGTAATGCTTATAGTGGCTTTTGTGTTACTTTACCTTGCTATAGCAAAGGGGTTTGAACCGCTTCTTCTGGTTCCTATAGCTACAGGTTGTATACTTGTTAATTTGCCACTATCGGGGATAATGGATGAAGGTGGATTTTTAAGGTATGTTTTCTTTGGGACTGAGCATGAGATATATCCGGTCATCATATTTATGGGTATTGGTGCGTTGACCGATTTTTCACCTCTTTTGGCAAACCCCATAACGTTTTTACTTGGAGCTGCGGCTCAGCTGGGCGTGTTTATTGCCCTTTTCGGGGCCATGATGCTCGGTTTTACCGTGCAGGAGGCAGCATCTATAGCCATAATAGGTGGTGCTGATGGTCCAACGTCGATATATCTCACGATGAAGTTGGCTCCTCAAATTCTTGGGGCTGTGGCAGTTGCGGCCTATAGTTATATGTCGCTGGTGCCTCTTATTCAACCTCCTGTAATTAAACTTCTTACTACCAAGAAAGATAGGGCTATACGGATGGACAGCTTGCGTCCTGTGAGCAAGAGGGAGAGAGTGTTGTTCCCGATTATCTGTACCATAGCGGCAGGACTCATTCTCCCTGCCTCGGTACCGCTGATAGGGGTTTTGATGTTCGGTAACCTGCTCAGGGAATGCGGGGTTACGGAAAGGCTCAGCCACGCAGCCCAGAATGAGATACTTAACGCTACCACGATCTTCTTGGGACTCACAGTAGGCGCTACGATGCAGGCTGATAGCTTCCTTACGATAGGTACGATAAAGATTATCTTCCTTGGGCTTATAGCTTTCATGTTCTCGACTGCTGGTGGTGTTATGTTTGGCCAGCTTATGAAGGTTCTTTCTGGCGGCAAGATCAACCCAATGATAGGGGCTGCCGGGGTTTCTGCTGTTCCTATGGCGGCGCGAGTTGTGCAGCGTGTAAGCTCCCAGGAAAATCCTTCCAACTTCCTTTTGATGCATGCTATGGGACCTAACGTTGCAGGGGTTATAGGAACGGCAGTTGCGGCAGGAGCGATGCTAACACTTTTGAGCAATTAGTAAGGGTTTGTTTGTGCACATCTAAATTAAAGCAGGTGGCGGAACCTCTGCCACCTGCTTTGTTTTTTGTCACGGCTTTTGGAGGAGTACCAGATACATATTTTCGTCATCTTGTGTTTCAAGTGCCAAAAACCCCTCTTCATAAGCCTCTTTTGCAACATTCTTTGCACTCTCTAATAGGTGGTATTTTATAGGGGCAGGGAGACTGCTGTGGATGCTATTTATTTTTTCTCTTCCTTGAGAGTGCAGCACGAGTACTATCCCTCCGGGAACGAGAACCCTTAGCCACTCTTTTAAGCATGCCTTTTTGTCTTCTAGGTGGGGGAAGCAGGAAAAGACAGTAATTAGCTCAATTGTTTCATCCTGTAGAGGTATGTTTTCGCTGAAGGCATTGATTAGCCTTATCCTGGGGTCGTTAAACTTCTCGGAAGCCCTTTCCAGCATTTTGGTCGAAGGGTCGAGGCCCCAGAGCGTGCCATCTTCTTTTAAAAGCTCCAAAAGCAGGGGGAACAAGCTTCCCGTACCGCAGCCAATGTCCAGGATCGATGTGAATTTATGTTTAGGCTTGAGGACTTCTCTTAAGATCTTCCCTATTAAATTGTAGTTTACTTTTATCTTCGTATCCCAGGTTGGAGCTATGCCGTCAAAATAGCTAACTACGCTGTTCAAGTTTCTTATGCTCCCTTCTTTCAATGTGCATATTTGCCCGTTCCATGGCGATGGCCAAAGGCGGCAGAAGCAAGAACTGCAGCATTAGCCCAGGCAGGCCAGCCACAAGGGAAGTGGTGAAAGGGAAAAGCAAAGGGAACCTAGGCAGTCCAAATAGAGGGAGCAGCCCCCATCCTACGATCCCAGCAACAGTGCGACCTGCGATCATGGCTATTGCCAGAGAAACATATATGTTAATGCCCTTTGTTCGCATCTTGCCGGAGACATATCCGTACGTTCCAAGCTCAAAAACCATGAGCTGAGCCATAGGGGGTACAATGGGAGGCATTCCCGTAAGCAGGGAAGATAACAAAGGAGCCAATATACCCACCAGCAGGCCCTCCCTGGAGCCCAAAAGCAGTCCAGCCAGGAAAACCGGAATGTGCATGGGCAGGAAAACTTTTCCTACTCCAAACATGTGGAAGAAAATGGGCAACAAAATCCCTAAAGCCACAAAAAGAGAGCAACCTACCATTTTATAGGCTTTCATTATTATTTACCTCTTTCACACTTTTTTGTTTATTAGTAACACTTAGTGGCGAAGTAGTCAAGGAGGGAGACTAAATTTGCTATCGTAAATAAGCTCTAAAGGTTAATATATATAT